>NC_015144.1:1350000-1950000 GCF_000189415.1 Weeksella virosa DSM 16922 | reverse complement strand
TTCAGCATCAAACAAGTGCACGTTATAGGAGCATTACTTTCTGCATTCGCCTATTTTATATTAGGAATAGATCATGCTGTATTTTTCATTTTCCTTAGTATGTTTTTCTTAAGTGTAGGCGAAATATTAGCCTTACCTTTTATGTCAACCCTTACGGCAATGCGAGCCGGCATTACAAACAAAGGAGCCTATATGGGCTTGAATGGCATTGCTTTTTCGCTGGCATTTATCATCTCACCTATTCTCTGTACTTTTATTGCAGAAACTTACGGTTTTACGACGCTTTGGTTTGTTAGTGCAAGTGTTTTATGTTTTACTGCAATCGGTTTTCATTTCATCATTCCAAAAATGAAGTTAAAAAATACATAATTTTATAGTAATTTCATCATAAAAACAACATGAAAATTTATACCAAAACTGGCGATAAAGGAACAACGAGTTTGTACGGTGGTACAAAAGTAAAAAAGAACGATATAAAGATTGAATCTTATGGCACTGTAGACGAACTAAACTCTGTTTTAGGTCTAATAAGAAGCTATACGATCGAACAGCAATACATAGATCAGATTATACACATCCAAAAAGATTTATTTAATCTAGGAGCTGAATTGGCCACTCCGGTAGAGAAATTATTTTTGGCCAACGGTAAACCTCGTCTTGCAGTGAGAGTTACAAAAAATGACATCGAAACACTCGAGCACTGGATAGATGAAATAGAAGAAAATCTTGCACCACTCACACATTTCATTTTACCAGGCGGGAGCTTAGCCGCATCGCAAGCACACTTCGCAAGAACAGTTTGCAGGAGAGCCGAAAGAATCACCGTTGCTTTGGCAGAAATAGAGGAAATTAGTCCTAATTTGCAAAAATATCTCAATCGACTTTCTGACTATCTTTTCACTTTGGCAAGAATTTTGGCTAAACAAGAAAACATAGAAGAAGTAAAATGGATTCCGGGCGAATAAAATGAAAGCAGCATTATTTATCAATGGTCAACCACCAAATTTCTTTATCGATTTAGCACAATACGATCTGATTCATTGCACAGATGGCGCGATTAATTATCTTACCCAAAAGGGTATTAAAGCAGATATTATTTCTGGTGATTTCGATTCGATAGAAACTCCGAAACTCTCCTATACGCATGAATTAATTTCGACTCCTGATCAGGATTTTACCGATTTCGAAAAAGCATTGGCTATCCTCTCCGAACGTGGTGTTTCTACCGTACATGTGTACGGAACCAGCGGCAAACAACAAGATCATTTTCTAGGAAATCTCACTGCCGCTTATCGTTTTTTTGATCAGATGACAATTTTGATGTTTGATGATTTTGGATATTATTTTTTTGCAGAAAAAAAATTAGAATTATCAGGCTATAAAGATAGAACAATTTCTCTCTACCCTTTTCCGGTTGCCGAAAAAGTACATACAGAAGGCTTGAAATACCCTTTGATTCTAGAAGATTTGGATATTCATAAACGTATCGGGATACGTAATAAAGCAATCGAAAACCTGGTAAAAATCTCCTATGAAAAAGGTGCACTATTGGTTTTTATTCTAAATAATTAACTTACTTAAAAAAATTAAATCATACCAATTATAAAAAATTTTAAACTATGAAAAACACATTTTTTCCAATTTCTATTGTTACAGCTTTGGGCGTAATAATCGCTGCGTTTGTCTTGAGCAACGCTTTTAAATACAAATACAAATCGCAAAATCGGATAAATGTAGTAGGAAATGCCAAACAAGATTTCGAATCTGATATTGTGGTTTGGAGTGGAAGTTTCTCACGAAATGATTTTGATCTAAAAACTGCTTCAGAATCCCTAAACACTGATAAATCAACCGTCCTTAATTACTTAAAAAACAAGGGAATAAAAGAAAGCGAAATCACCTTTGACGCTGTTAACATTAACAAAGATTTTAATTATTTCACCCGGGAAGATGGCACTTCTTATAGTGAGTTTAGCGGTTATACGTTGACACAAAATGTATCTATAGAATCGAAAGATATCAACAGAATCGAAAAAGTATCTCGAAAAATTACAGATCTCATCAGTCAGGGAATCGAACTTAATTCTAGCCAGCCAAGTTATTATTATAGCAAGCTAGAAGACTTAAAACTAGAACTGATCAAAAAAGCATCGGAAAATGGACGACAAAGAGCAGAAAACATTGCATCTGAAGCCAAAGCATCTTTGGGGCATTTGAAAAATGCTGATTTAGGAATATTCCAGATTACTGGGCAAAACACAAACGAAGATTTTTCTTACGGAGGTGTGTTCAATACTACATCACGTTCTAAAACAGCAAATATCACTGTAAAACTTAGTTTCGCAACCAAATAAAAAAACTCGCTCTTTAGCGAGTTTTTTCTCTTTGTCTTATGCTAAAAGTGCTATTTAGCGCGATCCGACAATGCCTTTGTTTCTTTGGCATAAGGCGTTTCATCCACTACCTCCCAATTATATAATTTTGCTATCGCATAAATTTCTCCCAAATTCTGAATCAATTGTTCATGTGCTTGTTTTTTAAGCTCTGTTTTATTTATGATTTTTTCAACATGCTGTATGCCTCTTTTTTTGATTCCATTCAACTCATCTTTTTCAAATTTATTAAACATGCTTTGATCCAAATCATGAAACTGAACATCTGGATAAATTTTGATCTCTACTGCAGGAATATCTTTTAGAATTATTTTTTTCTGAATAGAATCTATAGTTATATTCATTTTCGACAAATCGTACGTCGCTTGCGCTTTGGCATTGATCAGCATCGTGATTTTTTTGTCGGCACTGTAAAATCTTTCGAAACCTGGGAAAGATTTTTTTGATTGATATGAATAAATATCCGAATAGTTTTGTTCGGCTACAATCATTTTATTCATGCGCTGAATTTGGTAGGCAATAACATGTGACTGCTCTGCAGTGTTGTCTGTGCTGCATTGCTTCATCATCAGAAAAGTTACTAAAACGCCAACTAAAAAAGCTAAGCTAGTGAGCGCTATTGATTTACTATTTTTCACTATAATTTGGCTCTAAAGGGGTTTTACTAAAAATCATCAACAAATCCTCTTCTAAACTTCCAGAAACAGGTGATTCTACAATTCTACCTATTTCTTTCCGTTTTTCATAGACGATTATCGTTGGCACATACCGAACATCCTTGTTTAACTCTTCACCATAAAAGCTTTTCTTGTCTCGATTCAAACCATAGAAATTTACCCGTCCGTCTGGAAATTTTATTGTTTCTAGTATTTTTATCAGCGCCGGAACCTCTCTTTTACTATCCGGACACCAAGTCCCCATAAAAACGTCTATCGTGTATTTTTTACTGTATTTTTTGAGTTGATTTGATAGCGCTTCATCAACTTTATAATCGTTATATTCTGGCTCGTACCAATCTTTGAAATATTGACCATTTAACTGATTTTTATCGAATTCTCCAACCAACAAATGTTCTGTTTGACCATTATAATCGTATTTCACAACACGATTCATTACACGTTCTTGTATACAGTTTGTAGACAAAAAACTCAACAAAATTAACAGCGTATAGGAAGGAATTTTTTTCATTTTAATATTTTTTGCTTTTTGTATTTTATAAACGTTAAAGGTAGGATTTTTTATATGATTCTCTTGCCATTGACTAATCGAAAATCTCCAATTTCGCATGTTATTGTCTTTTCAATTTCTGGAAAATGATCCTGTGCACTTGTATAAACTTCTTTTTTTGCATCGATTTCCTCATGACCAAATAGATGATTCAAATCACCAACATCTGTCAGAACCAATACATTATCCAACCTATTTGCTTTTATATTCACAAACTCTTTGTACTGAAATCCTAAATCGACCATCGCTTCATTATCATCTTTTTTTACAAGAACATTTCTTACAATCAAATCCAAAAATAGCTGTTTATTTTCTGGGATATTATCATATCGAGTATAATCTTTCACCTCTTTTCTTATTGCTTCCATCGCCTTGAGAATTGCTAAAAAAAGATACTTTCTGGTCTGCTCTCTTTGCCAATCATTTGGGTAATGTCCCGCCTCGAAAAGCACACAAGGATAACCTTGCATGGTGAAATTATCTCCAGTAGATCGAGGATAAAACTCGGCCGTATATCTACCGATTTTTCCAGGAATCAAGGTCTGCAGACTATCATTTATATACTGTATAATTGCCATAGTCTTCTGGCGAGTTTCATTCACAGATTGTTCTATGTTATACGACGGTGCCAAGAAAGATAAAGTTGCCGTTTCTTTGGTTTTCCCTACATTGAAAATTGTTCTTTGATCATGTAAATTGAAGAGATAATGGTATTTTTCTTTATTAACTTGTTTTAATAAAATCTGAAGTTCTACCGAAGATTTCGATAAAAAATCACGATTCATATCAATACCAACCGCTGTTCTTCTACTATACAAATCAGCTCCGTCGGGGTTTAATAAGGGTATAAAATCAAATGAAATTTGTGATAATAATTGTTCAGAGAATTCATTCTTGGATAAAAAAAACTTTATAATATCTAACATTGCACGTGTTCCGGTAGATTCATTCCCGTGCATTTGCGACCAGATTAATATTCTTTTGGACCCGTTTCCTACACTGATTTTATAAATAGGCTGTTTCATGAAAGAGTAGCCGATACATTCTTTTGGGATAGAAAGTAACGAAAGTGCCTTTTCTAAATCGGGCAATCTTAACCATTTTTCTGCTATTCCTTCTACATAAAATTGAGCGTAAATTTCCTCAATTTTTTTTATATCTATCATTTTAATTGATTTAAAACAAAGATAAAAATAATCAAAGATGCATAATTTAAATATGCTCAAATTTTCATTTTAAAGCACTGAAAATAAAATTTCAATCCGAACCTCATTTAAAGAAAATAAAGCACTAAAATTTGAAAAGAACAACTCTTTACATTTGTAATTAACATTTGTAATTAACACTTTCCTTGTATTTCTTGTCTTTTTGTCATTTTAACATCTGTTTATTAAGGAAAATGTAATTTTTCAATATAAAGTGCTTTAAATTAGATTTTTATACACTACTATCTCAACCTTATCTTTCATGTCAGTTTATTAAAATAAATGTATTTGTTATTTAATTTACTTTTGTTATATTTGTAAACAGTTAATAACATTTGTAACATTGATATGATTGAACGATTGAATAAAATTTTAGATTATTACGGACTTACACCCTCAGAATTTGCCGATCAGATAGAAGTACAACGATCGAGTCTGTCGCATATATTCTCTGGTCGCAATAACCCAAGCCTAGATTTTGTGATGAAAGTGAAGCATCAGTTTCCAGAAATCTCTACCGATTGGATGATTTTTGGAGATGGTGAAATGATCGAAAATTCGACACCTCTACCCGACGAGGAAAATGTGCATACTATAAATTTTGAACTGGATATGACACAAGATGATTTTTCTGAAAAAAATCAACATAGGCAAAGTTCCTTGCACGAGTCTAAGAAAGAGAACCAGAATAACAATTTTGTGACAAGTGAATCTTCACCTGATAAAACAAATAGCGAAGAAATCACAGCATCAACTTCTCTTTACCCAACCAATGAAAAGAAGAGAGAAATAGAGCGGATAGTTTTCTTTTACAAAAATGGAAAGTTTGAAGTATACGATAATAACTAATCAAACACCCCCCCTACCGAATACCTTATCTTCTTTTAGAATTTGCCGAATTGCAAAACAATCGTAAGCCCTAGGAATACTACCATTTTTTTAATTCTTTAGCAGATGGATTTTATTGTTAGAAAGTAGCACAAAGTACTTATACGAAGATTATGCCCAACACATTTGTTGTTAAATTACAGTCGCTATCGTATAGTTTTCATTCGTCGGTAATTTTCAACAAACGCTTTGTTGCACTAATAAAGAACCTCATCGGTTTTTCGAGTTATATAGGTTGTACCTATTTCAAAACGGTTTATCACAAAATCAATAAACCTACAATTATTAGGATAAAAAAACAGACATTATAAGGAACTGTGTCGTCTATTAAAACTAGTGCAAGATGTCATAAAAAAGATAGTTTAGATACAAAAAATGCGGTAAGATGGTATACTTTTTGTAATTTCGACAATAAATTTAATAAAAATAAATTAGACAATGGGATCTTATTATGTTTTGATTGGTATAATTGCTTTAGCAAGTATGCTGGTTAGTGGAAGATTAAAAAGTAAATTTGCGCATTATTCGAAAGTATTTTTAGCCAATGGAATGAGTGGTAAGGAAATTGCCGAAAAAATGTTAGCAGATAATGGTATCCACGATGTACGGGTAATTTCCACTCCAGGACAATTGACCGACCACTACAACCCAGCAAACAAAACCGTTAACTTATCAGACGTGGTTTATAACGAAAGGAATGCCGCTGCTGCAGCCGTTGCTGCTCACGAAGTGGGACACGCTGTGCAACATGCAAAAGGATATCAATGGCTAGAAATGCGCTCTAAGATGGTACCAGCCGTGAATTTAGCAAGCAGGCTAAATCAGTGGATTTTGATTTTAGGAATCACTGTTTTTATCAGCTCGCAAAATGCCACATTGCTTTGGATTGGTATTGCCTTATTTGCTGTAACAACTCTTTTTGCATTCATAACCCTTCCCGTAGAGTTTGATGCCTCTAAACGTGCTTTAGCATGGCTAGAAAGCTCACACTCACTACAAGCGAACGAACATGCCGGAGCCAAAGATGCACTAAAATGGGCTGCAATGACCTATGTGGTTGCTGCGATCGGTTCCCTTGCCCAACTATTGTATTTTGTTATGATGGCATTAGGCGGTAGGAAAGAATAAGTTTCATAAATCACATACAACAAAAAAAGGAGCAAAATTGCTCCTTTTTTATTTTGGTGTTTTAGTGTATTAATATTTTATATCGTATAATTTATTATACAACTCTTTATTTTTTTCCATAATAATTTTACGTTTCAGCTTTAGGGTTGGTGTCAACTCACCGGTTTCAATCGACCATTCATTCGAAGTCAACTCGAATTTCTTAACTTGCTCCCAATGACCTAATTGTCGATTCATTCGATCTACCTCTTTTTGGATTCTAGCTATTACCTCTGGCTTTTTTATCATCTCTTCATTCGAAAGGTCTTCTTTCAAGAATGATTTTAACTTTTCGAAAGATGGCTGAATCATTGCTGTTGGCATTTTTTCACCTTCTCCCACTACCATTATTTGCTCAATATAAGGTGATTGCTTAAAGAGATTTTCTATTTGCTGCGGTGCTATATATTTACCACCAGAAGTTTTGAACATTTCTTTCTTACGGTCGGTGATTTTTAGCAAACCATTTTCTAGCACTCCTATATCTCCGGTCTTGAAATATCCATCTGCAGTAAAAGCTTCGGACGTTTTTTCTGGATCGTTATAATATTCTTTAAATACATTTGGTCCTTTTACTAGAATTTCACCATCTTCACCAAATTTCACATCTATACCTTTCAGTACCGGACCGACGGTCCCTATACCAAAACTATTTTTTTTCATCATGTTTACAGAAATTACTGGTGAAGTTTCGGATAATCCATATCCTTCTAATACAGGAATTCCTGCTCCCCAGAAAATGCGGCTCAAATGAGCTGATAAAGGTGCACTACCAGAAACCAAACATACGACTTCACCTCCAACACCTTCGCGCCATTTGGTAAAAACCAACTTATCTGCAATTTTCATTTTTAGTTTTTGCATAAATCCGAGTTTTTCGAATGGTTGATATTCTTTCGCTAAACTCAAAGCCCACATGAAAATTTTGGTTTTCAACCCTCCCGCATTGGCTCCTGTTGTGTATATTTTGTCGTATACTTTTTCTACAACGCGTGGCACAACCGTAAATACATGAGGTTTTACTTCTTTCAAGTTGTCTCCTAACTTATCTATACTTTCTGCATAATAAATCCCAATTCCGCGAGATAGATATAAATAAACAATCATCCGCTCTAGAATATGGTTAATAGGTAAAAAACTTAATGCACGCGACGGAGAAGGCAAATTAGGGACAGCAGGTGTACTCATCAACACATTGCTTACGATGTTTTCATGCGATAGCACAACCCCCTTTGGTTTTCCTGTTGTTCCTGATGTATAAATTATGGTTGCAATGTCTTGTGCTTTTACAAGATTTTTCAAAGCTTCAACTTCAGATTGGGTAGAATCATCTGCACCTAAATCTAAAATCTCTTGCCAATTTGGCAATCCCGCCACATCATCAAAAAGATAAATACCTGTTAATGTTGGTACATTCTGTTTGGCTTGCAAAACCTTATCGTACAAATCTTTGTCGGATACGATACAGATTTTACATTCTGAATTTGATAAAACATATTCATAATCCTTGGGAGACAAGGTAGGATAAAGTGGTACCGAAATGACTCCTACTTGCTGCATTCCCATGTCACAAATATTCCATTCTGTTCGGTTATTTGCCGTTACGATACCTATTTTATCTTGTGGCTTGATACCAAGTTTTAACAATCCTCGACTAAAAGTATTGGCTTTATTAACATATTCTTGAGTAGAGGTTTTTTTCCACTCCCCATTTACTTTGCTAACCAAGGAATCGGGTATAGGATTGTTTTCTAATTGATTGTATAAGAAATCAAATAATCTTGTGATTTTCATTTAGCTATATGTCTTAATACTTTAGAATCGCAAATTAACATTTTTTTTAATATTTCGGTATAAAAATAAATTTTTAGCACCAAAATCATCGAATTTATCGAAGATAAGATGGCTTATTCAAAATCGCCACTTTCTTCATAAAGTTCCATTTCTCGATCGAAAAATGTCAGTGCTTGCTCTAGTAATTCACCAACTTCTTGCTCGAATTCTTCATTATCATCTTCTTCATCCAAATCTTCTAAAAATTCCACATCATCGGTTTCTACATCCAATACAAAACGTGGAAATTCGGTATGAATGATAAAGATTTTATCTGGAAAATCTGAGTTGTCGGCTATTAAAAATTTTGGTAAATCCATGATATCTAATTTAAATTTATTTTTTTGGTTTTATGGCTATCGATCAGCTTTTTGGTTTGTTGATGGTATCGGAATAATAATTGTACTGCTGCAACTGTGAGACCTATTCCCAAGCCAATCCAAACGCCTAAAGCACGCATCTCAAAATATATAGCTAATATAGCACAAATTGGAATGGTAATCCCCCAATATGAAATAAAAGAAATTATAGAGGGTATTTTCACATCTCTCATCCCGCGTAAAGCTCCTAAAATAACAAGTTGCAATCCGTCTGAGAGTTGAAACAATGCACCTACAACTAAGAGTTTAGAAGCTAAGCTAATAACGTTTTCTTCGTTGGTATAAATTTCTGATAATGGTACTCGGAGTAAAATAAAAAATATACCACAAAAAGTCATAAAAGTTATAACCATCAAAATACAAGACCATCCTGCTTCTCGTAAGGTATGGTAATCTTTCAGTCCTAATTGATTGCCTATTCGCACAGTTGCAGCAACTCCGATTCCGGTACATAGCATAAAAGTTGTTGATACTAAATTTATCGAGATCTGATGAGCGGCCAAATTTATTTTTGCTAAATTGAAGTCTTCGGGCGTTCCCAAAAAAGTATATCCACACAAAAAAGAGGCAACTGCAAAAGCACTCACCTCGAAAAAGGAAGTTAACCCAGTTGGAATGCCAATTGTGTACAATTGTTTGAAATGGTGCTTAGAGAATTTCTTAAAATTGAGTTTTGATAAATAATGCTTTGTTTTTGGGAATCGTGATAATACCAATATCAATAATAACAGCATAAATATTCGAGAAAAGAACGTCCCCCATGCTGCACCTTCCACCTCGAGTCTTGGGAATCCCATGTTTCCGTATATCCAACCATAATTGAGAAAAACATTGAGAATATTTCCTAAAATTGTTGCAAATGTAATCGGAATTGTCAATGATAACCCCTCTGAAAATTGTCTGAAAGTTTGAAAAATCATCAAAGGTAGCATAGAATAGGTCATGATGGAAATATAAGGAATTGCAATCTCCACGACTTCTTGAGGTTGTTTCAATAAAAACATCAAGGGTTTGGCGAATATCAAAACAATAATCAATAAAACAGAAAGTGATATATTCAACACCAAGCTATGTACAAAATAACTTCTCACCTCTTTTTCTTCTTTTTGTGCATCTGCAGCAGCAATCAGTGGAGAAAGGGCAAAACTAAAACCAAATGCAAAAACAAGCATCATCATGAAAACTGAATTTCCTAAAGTTACAGCAGCCAAGGAAAGTTTAGACAAAGTAGGATTTATAACATGATCAAAATCAGTACCCAATTTTCCTACCATTACACTATCTACCACATTTACAAAGATTTGCCCTGCTTGAGTAATCATCACCGGGACTGCAAGTTGTATATTTCTACGAAAATGTTCTTTCAGTTTCATTGACCATTATTTAATGATTTGCAATTTCTGTAAAAATAGATTTCTTTTCATCAATAAATTGTAAATAAAAATTATTTTCTAAATTGCATGCTTAGAAAACTGCATCTTAATATAAAATTATTATGACAATAGAAGATTTCAAAAAACAACTCGATCTACCAATAATCGCATCACCTATGTTCTTGGTTTCTAATGCTAAACTTGTCATCGAAACATGCAAAAATGGGGTATGCGGAACTATTCCTTCTTTGAATGGAAGAACGGCAGAAGATTTCGAGAATATCTTGATAGAAATTACGGAAACACTAAAAAAACATGAAGAAGAAACCGGTAAAAAACCTGCTCCGTTCGGGGTTAACCTTATCGTAAACAAAACCAACCCACGACTAGAAACCGATCTGAAATTATGCATCAAATACCGCGTACCATTGATTATTACATCATTAGGAGCTGTAAAAGAAGTTGTAGACGCTGTCCATAGTTACGGAGGATTAGTATTTCATGATGTAATCAAGAAAAGACACGCAGAGAAGGCAGCAGAAGCAGGTGTTGATGCAATTATTGCAGTTTGCGCAGGCGCAGGCGGACATGCCGGGACAGCAAACCCTTTTGCTCTGATCGACGATATCCGTACTTTTTATGATGGTCCACTTTTACTTGCAGGCGCAATAAATAACGGTGGCGATGTATTAGCTGCCCAAAACATGGGTGCAGATTTTGCTTATATGGGCACTCGTTTTATTGCTACCAAAGAAGCACAGGCAGATGAGGCTTATAAACAAATGCTAGTAGATTCGACATTCGAAGACATTGTATATACCGATGGTATTTCTGGTGTAAATGCTAACTTCCTAAAACCAAGCATTGTACAGTCTGGTATAGACTCTAATCAAAAAAAAGAAGAAGATTTTTCTGAGTTAGTAGGGCAAGAAGGTCACAAAGCATGGAAAGATATATGGTCTGCCGGACATGGTGTTTCTGGCATACATGATATTATAAGCACTGAGGACTTAATCAATCGTATAAAACAAGAATACAAGTCGCACTTACAAGCAAATCAAAAAATTCTAGACTCGTTGAAATTCTAAAACAATGCAAACCACTCAAGAACTCATCGATTTGCTTACACTCGAGACTGATAACAATACAGATTTTATTGGGAGGAATAATTACATAGGAAGCCGAACTGTTTATGGAGGTCAAGTTGTGGCACAAGCATTGAGTGCAGCATATAAGACTGTCCCGAAAGAACGTTTTTGTCATTCACTGCATAGTTATTTTTTGTTACCTGGTGACCTAAAAAAAGATATTCTATACCAAGTAACAAACCTTCGTGATGGCGGAAGCTTCACAACAAGGTCTGTTATTGCTAAGCAAGATAATCAAATAATTTTTATGATGGCTGCTTCATTTCAGCTGAAACAAGACGGTTACCATCATCAAATAGAAATGCCCAAAGTAAGGCTACCTGAAGAATTAATTAGTTGGGAAGACATAAAAAACAAGTTTGGAAATTTTTTACCCAACAGATTGTATACTTTTTTAGCTACTGAACGTCCTTTAGAGTTCAAACCCGTAGAATTTGACAATCCATTAAAAAGAGAAAATCAATCGAACAATTGGAATGTTTGGGTGAAATTTAAACATCCTGAGAAAGAATATTGTTTACCCATTCTACATCAACTTCTTGCCTATGCATCCGATTATAATATTTTGAGCACAGCTCTTCGTCCGCATGCTGAGAAAGCCCATTTTGGTAATACACAAATGGCAAGTATAGATCATTCGATTTGGTTTTTCAGAGAGCCAGACATTTCTGATTGGATCTTATTTTCAATGGATACACCTAACGCATCTGGTGCTAGAGGGTTTACAAGAGGGAATGTTTTCAACCGCAACGGAGATTTGATTGCCTCAATAACGCAAGAAGGATTGATTCGTCCCAAGACCTAATTCTCTAGATTACGCTCATCTATAACGTCCTTTTGCAGAAGTATTATTGTACTTTTCTCGAGGACGTTTTTTTAATTTTTCGCCAGACAACCCAAAAAAATATCAAAACAAGAATAGTTAATATAAAAGCAAAGGGAGCCCAAAAAATAGCCAACAAACTAAGAACTGCTGAACTTGCTGTTTCGCCCGAATTAACCAAAAAATTTCCAGCACCTGCTGTTGCCGTTGTAGAGATTGCTCTCACTGTTGCCGTAGATGAACTTATTGCCGCTGCTGTTCCTCCACCTGCAATTATAGCTAAAGACCAGGTTGCCAACTCGTTCATTTCCCCCAGATTTACAGCTACCACCAAAATTCCGGCAAGTGTAGCCAAAGGAACACTTATGGTATCGAGAAAATTATCTACAACTGGTATATAATAAGCAAGAATTTCTACAATCATCGCTATCCCTAGGGTAATCATCGCTGGTATGCTACCCACCCATTTCCACTGCTCTGAAAGAGGGAGATAATCTGCCCCTAAATAAGCAGCAACACTAAGCACGAAAAGCGGTAAAAATACTCGAAAACCAGAAGCTGCTGCTAATCCTACACCTAAAAAAAGTGATAATAAAGTTGATATCATCATCGTAATGATTGAGTTATTAATTTTTTTTCTAAATGTATGAAAAAACCATTCATCTAAAAAGATAATCAAGTAAGAATGAATACTTATAAAGGATATGATTAATAAAAAAAACGTTTCTAGCTTGCTTCAAAAAATTGTATCTTTAGCGCATATTTATAAAAAATTCATTTCTTGATGTTAGTAATAGGAATTGCAGGAGGAACTGGTTCTGGAAAAACCACTGTTGTAAACAATATTTTAAAAAACTTAAACACCGAAAGTGTAATCGTAATTTCGCAAGACAATTATTACAGAAACAACGAGCATCTATCCTATGAAGAGAGATCAAAAGTTAACTTTGATCACCCCCGATCGATTGATTTCGAGTTATTGGTAGAACATGTAGAACAACTAAAGAATGGTCATGCGGTAGAACAACCTGTCTATTCGTTCATAACCCATTCTCGTACAGAAGATACCATTTTGACGCATCCTAAAGATGTAATAATTATAGAAGGAATCTTGGTATTAACGGATCCTGCTCTTAGAGATCTTTTCGATGTGAAAATTTTTGTTCATGCAGATTCCGACGAGCGACTGATCAGAAGAATAAGACGTGATATACAAGAAAGAGGACGTGATTTGGAAGAGGTTTTGAGTCGATATCAAAAAACATTGAAGCCAATGCATCAACAATTCATCGAGCCATCTAAAAATTATGCCGATATAATCATCCCTAACATGAAAAAGAAAAATGAAGTTGCTATAACTTTATTATCTTCGGTAATCAAAGAGAAATTAAACTCAAAAACCAATGCATAATCAAGACCAAAAAAATTTTTATGAAGAAGCAGAGAAAACCAATAAAAAGTGGTATTCTTTTTTGCTAAATAAATACCTTATTGTAAGTGCAGTATTTATTGTTTGGATGATTTTTTTAGATCAAAACTCGGTCTTGGTTCATCTACAACGCTCGAAAGAAATAAAAACCCTCGAAGAAGACGAACAATATTACCTAGGAAAACTAAAAGAGGAATCTGAACGTCTGAACGACCTGAAAAACAATCCAGCAGAATTGGAGCGCATTGCACGCGAAAAACATTTCTTAAAAAGAAATAACGAAGATATTTTCATTATCCAAGAAGAACGAATAATTAAACAAGATTCTGTGAACAATGAAAAATAATATATTTGATAATTTTCCTACCATAAGCGATAAGGAATGGAAACTGCAAGTACAAGCCGAACTAAAGGGTTTGGATTATAACCAAACATTGGTTTGGGGAACACGTGATGACATAAATGTGAAGCCACTCTATACCAAAAACGACGTAGCGTACGAAAATTTGCAGCCCTTGCCACGTCAAGCAAAGGATTGGAAAATTATCGGTGAATACAATGGTAACCCTCGGCAGGATGATAGTTTTCTCTATGGTTTCACACTAACAACACAAGAAGCTTTCCAAGCCAAGCCTGCCGACTATCTCGATCTTTTTATACGATACAATGCAGAAGAAGAAACAGATTTGGAGCAATTATCTAACCTACCCAATCTCACTTACTTGGATTTTGATCCGATGGGTTATTTTGCACAAAACGGTCTATGGAACTTCAATTCTAGAGAAGAAATAATAAAGCATACTCAAGAAATTCTTCAACTAGACTCTCTAGAAAAAGCCATATCAATCCAGGCAGACATATATCAAAACGCTGGTGCAAACCATGTACAGCAATTGGCTTTGGCACTTTTACACGGAGTAGAATATTTGGAGCTTTTTGGGGAAGAAATTGCTTCTAAACTTTATTTTAAAATGGCGGTCGGTAGTAATTTCTTTTTTGAAATTGCTAAACTTCGTGCTTTTCGTTTCTTATGGCAACTTATTACCCAACAATATGGTTTAGATGATTATGCTTTTTTATTTGTCGAAAACTCACATCGCAACAAATCAAAACTAGACATCTACAACAATGTAATTCGTTCTACGATCGAGGCAAACTCTGCGATTTTAGGAGGCGCCGATGCAGTGTATATACACGCTTACGATTACCTAACAAACGACACTGCATTTGGACAAGAAATTGCTGCGAAACAACAATTATTACTAAAGAAAGAATCTTTTATGGATCAGTTTACAGATCCTGTAGCCGGAAGCTTCTACATAGAAAACCTCACCAATCAATTAGCAGAAAAAGCTTTAGAGCTTTTTAAAACCCTGCATAATAATGGAGGCTTCATTGCAGGATTAGAAAATAACAGTATACAGGATTTAGTTTATTCATCTGATAAAAAAGAAAAGAAAGATTTCTTCGATGGAAAGATTTCATTAATTGGTGTTAATAAATTTAGAAATCCGGATGAAAAAAAACCTACAGAAAGGAAAGAAAAAATTACCAAAGATGCTCTTTTTATTCCGATAGTCCCAACAAGATTAGCCGAAGAAGAAGAGCGAAAATAAAAGTAAAAGGAGGTGAACAAGACCATCTTAGATCCAGAATTCCAGCGATATTTAGCATCCATTCATCACGAGAATCATCAGAGAATATCGTTGAGCAAATCCCCATTCCCATCGATTTCTGCTGCCGAAATTGCACAACAATTGAAGGGAAGACAGATTGCTCAAAAAAAATTCCCATTACTTTTTCATACACCAGGTATTTATTATCCTCCTACCATTAACCTAGAGCAAGCAAGTTCAGAAATAACAGCGAACTATAAAGCATCCTTGGTAAAGGGAGAGAATATTATCGATTTGACGGCAGGTTTCGGAATGGATAGTTTAGCTTTTTCTTCTACATTTGAGAAAGTAATTCATGTAGAAAAAAATCAAAGTCTAAGTGAAATTGTTGCAAGCAACGCTCATACGCTAGAAGCAAATCTAGCATGTTTCGAAGGCGATTTTCAGACCTATTTTTCTCGCTTCCCACAACAGCAGTTCGACTGTATTTACCTTGATCCTGCTCGTAGAAACTCGATTGGTAGAAAGTTTATTTTAAAAGAATTAGAACCAAATATTTTAGACTATTTAAGTGATTTCTGGACAAGAACCAATCAGTTGATGGTGAAACTTTCACCATTACTCGACCTTTCTGCTACGATTATTCAGGTAGAACATATAAAAGAAATTCATTTAGTAGCCGTGAAAAATGAGATGAAAGAGTTATTGCTTTATCTCGACCGAAATACAAATCATAATAACCCAAAAATCGTTTGTGTTAACTTACAAACCAATCAAGAGAAGTTTTGCTATTGGTATGAAGAGGAGCCCAACACTCGAGTCCAATTATCTGAGGCGCAAAAATACCTTTACGAACCAAATGCAGCAATCATGAAAGCTGGTGCTTTTAAATTATTGAGTCAACGGTTTCCTATCTATAAATTACATCAAAATACTCATTTATATACTTCAGAAAAGATAATCGAAAACTTTCCGGGTAAAGTTTTCGAAATTATCAGAAAAATAGAAAATCCTAAAAAAGAAATTACTGGTCAGAAAGCCAATGTTCTGGTAAGGAATTATAATCAATCAATAGATAACCTAAAAAAGAAATTCAAAATAAAAGATGGCGGTGATCAAACCATAATTTTCTGTCAGACAGTAGAAGGGTTTGATGTTTTCTTAACAAAACGTGTAGAACAAAAGTAGCCTTTTTGGTAAATTATAGAACTCTTTGCTAATTTTGCAACAAATAAAAACCATTGAAACTCCAAAACAAACTCCAAAACTTTCTGTATAGTGAAGCATTATCCGACGGAGTAAAAACTTCATTCTGCATTCTCATACCGCCTGTGGTATGTAGTTATTTTGGGCTGCTGTATTTGGGTGTTTCTATGAGTTTGGGGGTAATTCTTGTGCATATACCCGACATCCCAGGAACTTTTAGAGAAAGAAGAAATACACTCTTCATTACTTGTTTGCTTATTTTTTTCATAACTGCGGTAACCAAAAGCCTCAATATGTTGCCGATCATGATGGGGATTGCTTTGTGTCTAGTGTGTTTTTTGATGAGTATGTTGGCGGTTTTCGGACAAAGAGCAAGTTCTGTGGGGCAAGCTGCAATGATGGCAATGGTGCTCAACATGAATACATTTCGTGATTTAGGCTTTAACCCGATTGAATATGCATTGATAATTACCTCTGGAGCCCTTTGGTACACCACGGTTAGCTTACTGATTTCAAAATTCAGACCATACAGAATGGCGCAACAAATGCTATCAGAATGCATGCTACAAGTTGCTGATTATGTGAGGATAAAAGCATCTTTTTATGATGTTGATAGTGATTTAGACGAAAAAATAAACCTATTACTCCAAAAGCAAGTCGATGTAAATGATAAGCAAAACTTGGTGAGAGAATTGATATATGCCGACAAAAAATTGGTGAAAGATACCACCTCGATTGGTCGTTCTATTGTATTTATTTTTTCTGACATGAACGATCTTTTCGAGATTGTGAGCAGCTCGCACTACGATATGGTGAAAATGCGCAAAGACTATCATGATCAAAAGATCATGAAGATTATCTACAAAGCACTCAATAGAATCGCCAACGAATTAGACTATATTGCTTATTGTATCAATGCCAATAAATTACCGAAAGAACGCATCAACCTGGATAAAGAACTAGAGAAACTTAGCAACGAAATCGATGAACTACAAAAAGCAGGACACAATATTTATGTTTTTTCGAGAATTTATGTCAACCTAAAAAATGTAGTTTCTAAAGTGAAGTATATTTATCGATTCACGCGTTCGACAGAGTTCAATGAAAACAAAAAAAATCCCTTGGATCATTACGAGCAATTTCGTCCGAATCAAGATTTTCGTTTACGAAAATTACTCGACAATATTACGTTGAAATCTACGCATATGCGGCATGCACTTCGCCTAACAGTAGTGGTGTTAATTGGCTATTTAATTACTTTTACTTTACCTACTTCTACTCATACTTATTGGTTGATTATGACGATTATTGTGATCATGAAACCAGGTTTCAGCGTAACAAAAAAACGAAACTTTCAGCGAATAGAAGGTACAATTTTAGGAGGAATAATCGGAGTATTGATTATAATTTTAATCGATAACGAACTGATACTCTATATATTAATGATTGTTTTAATGCTACTCAACTACACATTTATTCGTCATAAATACGTAATTGGTACCATGTTCTTGACCTCCTATCTTATGTTGTCTTTTAGTTTGATTTCGGGTTTGAATTCGATTCTAATTATTCAAGAGCGTTTGATGGATACATTTATCGGAGGATTTTTAGCATTCCTATCGAGCTATGTAATTTTACCAAATTGGGAAAGTGCCAATTTGCATCAGAATATCCGCAGTAATTTGATTGCCAATTACAATTTTTTATACTATATCTATGCGCGCTTACTAAAAAATGAAGTCAACGAAACGGATTATAAATTGGCAAGAAAAGAAGTTTTCATTAGAATGGCCGAAATTACGTCCACTTTCCAGAGGATGATTTCTGAGCCAAAAGGTAAACAAGTAATCGTAAAAGACCTCAACCAGTTTACCATACTCAACCACATGTTTACATCGTATGCAACCGGTATCAAATCTATTCTAAAACAAAATCATGGTTATGAGTTGACTGAAGACCAAATAAAAATTATCCGCAAAACATTGGCTCAAATCTTGCAAACAATTCGCCTGTTCGAGCCATACAACAACCAACTAAAATATTCTCAGATAGAAATAAACATTCCGCTGGTAGAAGAAATGAAAACAGATCAAGAATCGCAAGCGGTGAATGATCTTATCGAGAATATGTACGATATTAGTAATGATTATCATCGTATAACCAAACGAATTTTAGCGGCGAAATAAAATAGGTGATAATAATTTTGATTTTCCTCTATAAAAAAAGTGAAACCTTTCTTTTCCATCCTCCTAATTACCAAAGATAATTTCACCACGATTAGCATTTTAGATAAAAATATTTTAGACAGACGCCAGGCAATTCGATTGCCGCAAGATTTACCCTAGCGACCATAAAAGAATAAACTCTTAGGCAGCTTGCAATACCATCGCGAACAATTAAACTAAAACAGTAAAAAACTCGAAATCCGAAAGCCATAACCATTAAACTACATCTAATTACATAAAAATCAACAAAATAAAACACAGATTTAATGAAAAGATAGAATATAATTGATAATTGTATTCAAATATTCAGTATTTTTATAAGAAAAACTAGTCTATGAAAACTCAAAATATTATCACACTTACTTTATTTATACTGCTATTTACAAATTGTAAAAAAGAGTTACAAACAACTGCTAATGCAAGAGAAATGGAAGCGGTAATGCATAAATTCGATTCATTAGACGAAGATATCTTTAGTGAAAGTCATGGGAAATTAGGAGTCATTTTAAACATCAATCCTTTGGGAGTTTTTAAGACCCAAACGCATCAGTTCGAAGAAAAAACCTCAACCGCGACCAAAGAACATCAAAAAACATTACAAGAATTTAGTCAAGAATATTCTCAGAAAGAAAAAATAAAATCAGTAGTTTCATCTTTTCTCGATCAACATAAAAAATCATACCTATTCATTCAAGATGATCATGAAACAGACCTCAACAATATTTCTGAAAAATATGCTGTCGATGATTTGTTGATTATTGACGTGACATCTGGTATTGCACAGACAAACAATCCTACAGAAAAAAATAACAATTCGGCCAAAGGAGGACAAACCTATATCGACGTAAAAGTTTTGGATGGAAAAACCCTCAAAGAAAAATACAAAGAAACTCTCAGTGGAACACAGTACTTAGACACTTCTGATTCTTCTCTTACAGAAAAAGAAAAAATCAAAAGAGCAATCAACAATTCGCTAGACCAAACCCTGAATAATATCAGTAATCCGTAGCAAAACAGCAACACTAAAGAATTCGGTTTGGTTTTTGCTCGTGTCGATGATTGTATAATTTATACTTCTAAGTACCATGTGTATGACCTATAAACTATATCTTTTGCCACTTTTGCTTTCTGTCGGATTGCAAGCACAAGAATTAATCAATCCACAACTAAAAAAACCTGTGATTGCCGCAATAGAAAACAATTACGAGCTGAAAAACAAACAGCTCGAGGTGCAAAAAAACGATTTTCAAATTCTCGAAACTAAAGGTATACTATCTCCACACGTTAATGCTTTGGGTGGGGCTGCTTATCTCAATGCTTCAGGTATCGTAGACGCTCCTACTCGTCATTTGAACATCATTAATACTGATCTTTTCGACAAAGATAAACGCTTCAATACCTCCAGCGGTCTTGCACACATTGGCGTTATGGGATCGCAAGTTATTTTTTCGGGTTTACAAGTAACCAATGGCATCAAAGCTTTAGAAGCTAAAAGTCTGGCACTAAAAGATTTAGCAGAATCTAGCAAAGAAGAAATTGCCAAAGAAGTATTGTCTACCTTTGATCAGCTAATGCTGCTAGAACAAGTAGATAAACTTATTGAAAACTCTCAGGAACGATTAGACAAAGAACGACTAAAAGTTCAACGAGCCATACAAAACGGACTGGCTATACCCTATGACCGAGAAAAAATAAAACTTGCTATGTTAGAGTTAGAGTCTAAAAAAGTCGAACTCAATGGTTCTAAACGACTACTGTATGATAAGCTCGAAATGTTAACACATCTTACCATAGACGAATTGCATACAATAGAATACCCCTTGCAAGAACTGTCTATTTTTCATCAAGAATACGATTTATCACAAAAAAAAGAACTCAGCGCTCTACAGCACTCCAAAAATGCAGTGGAGTTTTTGATAGAAAAAGAAAAAGGTGGCAAACTACCACAAGTTTTTGCCTTTGCTGGCGTTAATTACACCTCGCTGTTTGGGAGTAAAACGGTGCTAAAAGACATTACTTCTTCTGGAGATTTGACGCTAAAGTTGAATCATTTTTCTTTGTTTCCTAACTTTATGATTGGTATAGGTGCAAAATGGGATATTTTGGACGGAAATCAACACAAAAACAAAGTACAACAAGCAACAATCGATCTTCTATTGCAAGAAAACAAATACAAAGATGCCGAAGAAAAATTAAAGCTTTTACTCAAAAAAAATAAAGTAGATTACGAAACCTCAGTAGAAAAACTAAAGGTAAAAGAACAACAACAAGTCATTGCCAATCAGAATTTAGAAATTGCATCAAAAAGATTTCAGGTAGGTTTGATTGATGTAACGGAACGTTTGGCAGCCGAAAATGACTTTTATAAAGCAAATCTAAGTTATTATACACAATTGGTCGATCAACGTCAATATACCTACGATTTATTACAAACAGCAGGACAATTATTACATCAAATTTTAGACTAACTAGCATGAAATACAGAATACTTACCCCCTTATTTATCAGTGGATTATTATTTTCTTCAGCATGCAAATCAGACCATAAAAAAGCCAAAGAAGAGTATAATCTATTCCAAGGAAAAACCGAGCGAGACCAGATTTCGGTCGTAACAAAAGTTCCGGGAAAAGTAGAAAAAATTTTAGCCGAAGAAGGCGTGAGCTACAAAAAAGGTGATTTACTTTTCATCTTAGAAATCCCAGAAGTAGACGCCAAAAAAAGCCAAGCCGAAGGGGCTGTAAATTCGGCACAAGCACAATATGAGATGGCTAAAAAAGGTGCAACTGATAATCAGATAAAACAATTGCGTGCTAAAGTTGCAGGTTTGAAAGAACAACACGACTTTGCCCAAAAATCGAATCAAAGGATGTACAATATGCTTCGTGATAGCCTTATTTCTCAACAAACTTATGACGAAGTGTATGCAAAATATCAAGGTGCAAAAAACCAATACTTGGCAGCACAAGCAGAATTGGCCGATGCCATCAATGGAGCACGTATAGAGCAGCAGCAAATGGCCCTAGGACAAAAAGAGAGAGCTTTAGGAGCTTTGCAAGAAGTAGATGTTGCTGAACAAGAGAAATATATCAGAGCGCCGCAAGATCTTACCATAGAAACGATCAACCTGAAAATAGGGGAATTGGCTTTGCCTGGTTATTCAATAGCGAATGGAATATTAGATTATACAACCTATTTCCGATTTACGATTCCTGAAAACAAAATAGGACAATTATCAAAAAATCAAATTGTTGTTGTAACAATTCCATATAAAAACAACCTAAAAATAAAATCAAAAATTGTGTCAATAAAAGCCCTCAGTGCATATGCAAATATATCGACAGCTTACCCAGACTTCGATCAGCAACAAACGCTATACGAGATAAAAGTCGTTCCTGTTAATCCTGCACAAGCGATGCAAATTCTTAGCAAAACTAATGTATTGTTGAATTTGAACGATCAATAAACTTATGAAAACTATTTTTCGTTTAATCCTTCGAGAATTCAAACTTTTTTTCACAGACCCTGTTCTGCCGATTCTTTTTTTAGGAGCACCTATAATGTATGGGATTTTGATAGGAAATGTGTATAAAAAAGGTAATGTTACCGATTTACCAATCATTGTTGTAGATGAAGACAATACAACGACAAGCCATCGAATTATCGAAATGCTAAATGAAAACGAATCGGTGAAAGTTGTCGAAGTCCTTCCTTCTGCTTTCAATACAAAAAATAGAGCACTCGAAATAGGATCGGATGTAGTAGTAATGATACCCAGAAATTTCCAGGCTGATTTACAACAAAAAAAACTTCCCGAAATTGTATATTTTGTCGATGGATCTAATACCTTGACCTCGAATACTGCAGCCATTGCTGTAACCACGGTGCTTTCTACCATGAAAGCTGGTATCACTATAGAAACCATGCGTAAACAAGGAGTGCCCGAATATCAGGCAATCCAAAGCTACGAGCCTTTCAAATCAACAATGATTAAACAAAATATCCGAAGCGGTAATTATCTCTACTTCATGTTGCCAGGGGTTTTGCTGACTGTTTTGCAACAGGTATTACTTTTAGGCTTAGCACTCACCTTTGCGGCTGAATTCGAACGTGGTACTTTTCCAGAACTTGTACAGCAATCATCCAATCCATTGACGCTAATTTTTGTTAAAACCTTCCCATATGTTTTTATGTCGGTTTTTATTTTTATCCTTTACTATTGGTATGGACTGTGGTATGATATGAAATTAGATACAAGTTTTTGGCCATTTTTTTGGAGTTCGGTTGTCTTTATTCTATCCGTTTGTTTCATGGGAATTTTAGTCAGTATCCTATTACCAAGCCAATTAAAAGCCACAGAGGTTTTGATGGTTGTAGCCACACCAAGCTTCATTCTCAGTGGTTTCACCTGGCCAATAAGCCAAATGCCGGGTTGGATTCAAGCGATTGCCGATACAATACCACTCACCCATTATCTAAAGATTTTCAGGATTCTGTTCATCAATAAAGGAGATATCAATCTAATTCATCCTCATATCCTAAATTTATCCATCATCGGAGGAATATGTTTTGTATTATCTTTGCTCATCCTAACCATTAAAATTCAGAAAGTAAAGAAATCTAGAAAAATCCAAGCAACAGAAGAAAACATCATCAAAGAATAATCTAACTAAAAATACATGAATTATTTATCGGTAGAAAATCTCACCAAATCATATGGCATTCGTACTTTATTTCAGAATGTAAATTTTCATGTTAACCAAGGAGATCAGATAGCTTTTGTAGCAAAGAACGGAAGTGGAAAATCTACTCTATTGAGAATTTTGGCGGGCAAAGACACGCCCGATTCCGGAGAAGTAAAGGTTGCTAAAGATGTGAAAATCTTAATGTTCGAACAGTCGGATGATTTTCAGGAAGATTTATTAGCCGAAGATTATATCTTCAATCACTCGAATGAAGTGTTGGATTTGGTTCATGACTACGAACGCCTTATCCAAAACAACCCATCTAGCCCAGAACTGATTACCCTTTTAGAGAAAATGGACTTGATGGACGCCTGGTCGGTAGAGCCAAAAGTGAAAGAAATCCTATCCAAACTAAAAATAGATTTTTTAGACCAAAAAATAGGTCAACTATCTGGTGGACAAAGAAAAAGAATTTCATTAGCTAAATTTCTTATCGACCTTAGTTTCGAGAGCGGTTATATTTTATTAATTTTAGATGAACCAACCAACCATCTCGATATCGAGATGGTAGAATGGTTAGAATATTTCTTGAATAAAGAAAACAAAACCCTTATTTTGGTTACACACGATCGTTATTTTCTAGATGCCGTCTGCACCAGAATTCTCGAGTTAGAAAATAAAACCATCTATGTACACCAAGGGAATTACGAAACCTATATCCAAAACAAAGCTCACCGAATAGAAAATCTTAATGCGAATATCGATAAAGCTAAAAATCTGTACCGCAAAGAGCTAGAGTGGATGAGAAGACAACCAAAAGCCCGAACCTCCAAATCGAAAAGTAGAATAGATTCTTTCTATGATACCGAATCGATAGCAAAACAAAAAATCGTGAGCCAAGAACTGAAACTAGAAATGGTAATGACACGATTAGGACAGAAAATCGTAGAAATGGAAAAAGTTTCGAAAGCTTTCGGAGATAAAAAAATACTCGATAATTTCTCCTATATTTTTGCTCGTGGTAGCAAAATAGGATTGGTAGGAAAAAACGGTGTCGGGAAAACTACCTTTATCAAAATACTCGAGGGAACTGAAGCTATAGACACTGGAAGTATCGAACGAGGAGAAACCTTAAAAATTGGCCACTTTAAGCAAGACGGAATCGATTTTGATCCCGAGCAGCGCGTTATCGAATTTATAAAAGACATTGCAGATTTCTTCCCGCTTGCCAACGGAAAACAAATGAGAGCCGAACAATTCTTAGAAATGTTTCTTTTCTCACCCGAACAACAACATACACAAATTGGCAAACTTAGCGGTGGAGAAAAAAAACGTTTACAATTATTGGCAATTCTCTACCCTAATCCGAATTTTTTAATCTTAGATGAGCCAACTAACGACCTAGATTTACCAACCTTAACAGTTTTAGAAAATTTCTTACACGATTTCCAAGGTAGTTTGTTAGTGGTTTCTCACGACCGCTATTTCATGGATAAAGTAGTAGATGAACTAATGATTTTCGAGGGAGAAGGAAAAATTAGTCGTTATATGGGTAATTATACCGAGTATTTTATCGAAAACAGAGCAAAACTTAGCGCTCAAACGGTGGAGAAAGAGACAAAAGAAAGCAAACCCAAAACCGAAGAAAAGATTGCTACAGACAAGCCACGTAAATTATCCTATAAAGAACAACGCGAACTAGAAGAGATCAATGCAAGTCTACCTTTTTTAGAAGAACAGAAAGAAAAGCTCGCCAATCAACTATCTACTCCAGATTTAACCTATGAAGAAATAACTAGAATCAGTAATGAATTAGAAAAAATCATCCAAGAAATCGACGAAAAAGAAATGCGTTGGCTAGAGCTAAACTAATGAATTACTGTACAGGTATCATATGAAAAAATTATAGTGCAAAATATTTTATAGTAACACCCTAGTCGATTTACAAAAATTACTATTCTTGGCTTTGCTTTTCTACGTAAATGGCATAAAAATTTTTAACAAAATTATTTTCATATAATTACCTACTCAGTAAACATCCATCGAGACAGTTTACTAAGCCAAAACAATTCTAGAAAAGAACATTAAGCCATATTACAGAAGAAAAATAAATTACATTTTTTTATTAATTATCCAAAAAATAATCATACTTTTGCACCTCAATACATAATAATCATTTAAATAATATTGGAATGTATCTAACAAAAGAAGTAAAAAGCGAAATTTTCGCAAAACATGGAAAATCTGCTCAAGACACCGGATCACCAGAAGGTCAGATTGCATTATTCACGTACAGAATTAACCACCTGACTCAACACTTGAAAAAAAATCATAAAGATTACAATACAGAGAGATCTTTGGTGAAATTAGTAGGAAAACGTAAAGCTTTATTGGATTATTTGAAGAAAACGGAAATTGAACGTTACCGTAATATTATTGCCGAATTAGGAATTCGTAAATAATAATCTATCCAAAAACAAGAAAAGGCAATTTTTTAATTGCCTTTTTTCTTTTTACAAGAACAATATTACAAAAGAAAGTAATACATTTATAACCATATATTTTTTTATGTTAAGGCACACGGTCTTAACAATTAGACGAATTAAAAATTTTTAACAAACGAATGATTCCAAAAGCAATCACCGAGACAATCACTCTTCAAGACGGAAGAGAAATCTCAATCGAAACCGGTAAATACGCAAAACAAGCTGACGGGTCTGTCATTGTTCGCATGGGCGACACCATGTTATTAGCAACAGTGGTAGCCAATAAAGAGGCCAATGAAGGAGTAGATTTTCTACCACTTACCGTTGATTACCGAGAAAAATTCTATGCCGGTGGCCGAATCCCAGGAAACTTTTTTCGTAGAGAAGCAAAACCATCGGATGATGAGGTACTCACTATGCGTTTAGTAGACCGCGTATTACGACCAATGTTCCCTGAAGATTTCCACGCAGAGGTACAAGTCATGATTTCGCTTATCTCATACGACGAAAAAGTAATGCCAGAAGCTTTGGCTGGTTTAGCTGCATCTGCAGCAATTGCCATTACAGATATACCTTTCACGTTGATCTCAGAAGCTCGAGTGATCCGTCTCAACGGAGAGTTGATGATTAACCCATCTAGAGAACAATTAGAACAAGCCGATATCGATATCATGGTTGGAGCTTCTAAAGAATCTGTTGTAATGGTAGAAGGTGAAATGGAAGAAATTTCTGAAAGAGAAATGCTAGATGCCATCCAATTCGCTCACGAAGAAATCAAAAAACAAATCGAAGCCCAAGAAAGATTAGCCGAAAAAGTAGGAAAATCTTTTCCTAAAAGAGAATATTCTCACGAAAATCACGATGAAGAAATCCGTGAAAAAGTATGGAATTTTGGCTATCAAAAATACTATGATATCGCAAAACATCCTTCTGATAAACATGAAAGAAACGACAAATTCGAAGCAATTGTTGAAGAATTTTTAGCTCAATATGAGGAGGATGAAGAAGAGTTGGCCCGTGTTACACCATTTGTTAAGACATACTTCCACGATGTACAGAAAGAAGCTGTAAGACAATTAATCCTAGAAGAAGGAATCCGTTTAGACGGTCGTGATCCAAAAACCATCCGTCCAATCTGGACAGAGGTTGACATCTTACCAGGTGCCCATGGTTCTTCTGTTTTCACCAGAGGAGAAACTCAAGCATTAGCAGCCCTCACCTTAGGATCGTCGCGTGATGCCAATTTAGTAGACGGTGTTGTTCTAAACCATGAAGAACGCTTCTTTTTACACTACAACTTCCCTCCTTTCTCAACCGGTGAAGCACGTCCATTACGCGGAACATCTCGTCGAGAGATAGGTCACGGAAATTTAGCCCAACGTGCATTAACCAAGATGATTCCAGAAGATAATCCTTATGTAATTCGTTTGGTTTCTGAAGTTTTAGAATCAAACGGTTCATCTTCTATGGCTACAGTTTGTGCAGGAACTTTAGCATTGATGGATGCGGGAATCCCTATCAAAAAACCGGTATCGGGGATTGCAATGGGATTAATCACCGATACCAAATCTGGAAAATGGACTGTTCTTTCTGATATTTTAGGAGATGAAGATCATTTGGGTGATATGGACTTTAAAGTAACCGGGACAAAAGACGGAATCACTGCATGCCAGATGGATATTAAAGTCCAAGGTTTATCGATGGAAATCATGGAAAAAGCCTTGGAGCAAGCTCGCGAAGGACGTTTGCATATCCTTGATAAGTTGACTGAAACGTTAGCTACTCCACGTCCGAACCTAAAACCAAATGCCCCGAAGATTGCTTTAATGGAAATTCCGAAAGAATTCATTGGTGCCGTCATAGGTCCTGGAGGTAAAATCATCCAAGAATTGCAAAAAGAAACAGATACTGTAATTGTTCTTACAGAAGAAGAAAACTTTGGACGTGTAGAAATCAATGGAGTAAACCAAGAAAAAATTGACCAAGTTATTGCACGTATCAAGCAAATTGCTTTCGTACCAGAAGTTGGTGCAACATACGATGCAGTTGTAAAATCGATTAAACCATTTGGTGCTTTCGTTGAGATTTCTAAGGGTATTGAAGGCTTAGTTCATATTTCGGAAATCGAGCATAAACGTCTAGAAAAAGTAGAAGACGCATTAGGAATAAACGATAAAATTCAGGTGAAATTTTTAGGATATGATGATAAAAAGAAAATGAAATTATCTCGTAAAGCTTTATTACCAAAGCCTGAACGTACAGAAAAACCGAAAAGAAATGATCATCAATCTCCTAACGAATAATCGATAACATAAACAAAGCATAGTGAAACCTCTCTTTTTTTAGAGAGGTTTTTTTTTAGTATACTTCTCAAGCAAAATGTAATGATAGAATTTTTCTATACTCCGAAGTCTGAATAATATTTTTATAACTGCTCGATACAATGAATAATGTTAAATCCAAAAAATAAAAAACGTCTTGCTATAAACAAGACGTTTTTTTATTACCTTAAAAAAAATCAGTACTTTTCTGACTCTATGGGTGTATAGTCTGCCTTCATTTCAGCTTCATAATCTATTTTCTTGCCTTTGAAAATTCTGTTCATTACGCTATCAAAAAGAGAATAAACTACCGGAACCACAACAAGGGTCAGAAACAAAGAAGATATCAAACCACCAATAATTACCCATGCAAGACCGTTATTCATTTCGGCTGCAGCACCTTTTGCCAAGGCAATCGGCAACATACCAAAAACCATTGCAATGGTAGTCATCATAATGGGACGTAATCTTGCATGATTGGCGTCTATTAATGCTTGGTAGGTAGTTTCTCCTTCTGCAATCCTACTGTTTGTAAAGTCTACTAAAAGAATAGCATTTTTCGCTACCAATCCGATTAGCATAATGATTCCTAGAATGGTAAAAATATTCAAAGAATTTCCTGTCATGGCCAAGATCAACAAAGCCCCTATCAAAGAAAGCGGAACAGAAAATAGAACCACAAACGGATGAACAAAACTATCGTAAAGCGTAACCATTAATAAATAAACCAAAATTACCGAAGCAGCTAATGCAATCAACATAGTACCGAAACCTTCCTCTTGGTTTTCCATATCGCCAGACCAAATATATTTCATACCAACAGGTTTCTTTTCTGCATCAAACTGTGTTTGCCATTGAGCAGCAACATCACCAACCGGTCTTCCTACAACTTGTGCTTGTACTTTTACAGAAGGTGCTTTGTCTCGACGCTCTAAGAAACTTGGGCCAGAACTCATCTCGACATTGGCAAATTGGGTTAATCGAATGTTATGTCCTTGTGGATTGGTAAAAGTCATGTTTCGTACATCGTCTATGGTTCGTCGATCGAAATCATTAAATTGGATATTGATATCATATTCGTACTCACCATCTCGAAATTTGCCATCTCTATTACCTGAAAAAGCTGTCTGCATGGTCTGTCCAACCGTAGCAAGATTCAGTCCTAAAGCAGCCATTTTATCGCGATCTACCTGAACATTGATCTCGGGACTTCCGTCTTCTGAAGATAATTTTACATCGATTGCACCTGGAATTTTTTGCAACATCGTTTTCAATTTATTTGCTTGTTTATATACTTGCTCTATATCATTTCCTGTTACCACCAATTCTAATGGTGCATTTTCTGCCCCCATTATGCCGACCGGAATTGATTTGAATTCTACACCTACAAAATTTTCTTGTAATTCTCTTTTCATTTTTGCAGCAAAAACATCTGTACTTTCTGATCGTTCTGATTTATCGGTTAGGATAATCTGGATTTCTGCCTGATATGCTGTCGCTTGCGATGCTCCAAACCCTGTAGACATTTGCCCGACGGTTGTAATCATATCCACAATTTCTTTTTTATTTTGGATATAACGCTCAACTTCGATTACTTTTTGGTTGGTCTGCTCTAAGGATTGATCTTTAGGTAGCTCTATTTGTATCAAGAATTGGCCGCGATCGGTTTTTGGCATAAATTCGCTCCCGATGAAACCAAATATTACCAACAAAAATGAGGAGAAAAATAAGACAATAGCAATGGCTACTGTCAATATCTTGTGAGATCTTGATTGTAAACACCAACGTAATAAATCAGAAATCCAATGAGTAAAGGCGTCCAATTGATGTTCGAACCAAAGTATAAATTTTTCGAATATATTTTTTCCTGTTAACTTTGTTAATTTACCGAATCGAGATGATAACCAAGGAATTATAGTAAAGGAAGAAAGCAACGAAAACAATGTGGCTATAACAACGGTAAGACAAAATTGAGCTAAAATTTTAGCTGCCAAGCCAGAACTCAAAGCAATTGGTAAGAATACTACCACGATAACTAGTGTAATGGCGGTTACAGTAAACCCAATTTCTTTTGACCCATCATAGGCGGCGCGAATTCGGGATTTTCCCATCTCCATGTGTCGGTATATATTCTCGAGCACAACAATTGCATCGTCTACCAAAATACCTACCACAAGCGACAACCCTAGCAAGGTCATCAGGTTGAGTGTGTAGCCCAAAAGTTCCATACCGATGAAAGATGAAATCAACGAAACAGGAATCGCTACCATGACAATAAATGCATTGCGAAGGCTGTGCAAGAAAAGTAGCATTACCACTGCAACAAGAAAAATCGCCATTCCTAAATCGAACAAAACACTATTGGCTGCTTCTAAGGTAAAGGTTGATGTATCGTTTACAATGTTTAGCTGTAGACCTTCGTTTTTGTATTCTTCCATAATTTCGTACATCTGCTTACGTACCAATTCTGATACCTCTACCGCATTGGCATCTGATTGTTTTTTTACCTGTAAGAAAATGGTAGGATGTTGATTAAAACGAGCGACTTTTTCTATTTCTTTTTGAGCATCGTAAACAGTTGCAATATCGGATAACCTAATCTGAATTCCATTGCTCGATGCAATAACCAAATTACTTAATTCGTTCACTGATTGATATTTACCCGATAAACGAATCGTAGAGGTCAATTTATCTGTTTTCACCTTTCCGGTCGGGAAGTCTAGATTCGAAGACAATATGGCTTGTTGTACTTGAGGAACAGACACGCCATAACCTTCTAGTTTTTTAGCATCTAACCGAACTTGGATTTCTCTTTCTTGCCCTCCGACCAACGTAACTTCTGCCACTCCATTTACCCGAGAAAGGATCGGCTCTACTTTTTTGTCCAACAAATCGTAGAGTTGGGTATCGTTGAGATTGGCCATTCCACTCATGGTAATAATTGGCAAATCGTCTAACGAAAATTTATTAAGCGACGGCGGGTCTATATCCTCGGGTAAATCTGCTAAAATGGCATTTACTTTCCGTTGTGCATCATTGAGTGCATAATCGGTATCAGCGCCATCATTCAGCTGAATCATTACCACCGAAAGACTTTCATACGACATCGACTCTAGTTTTTTGATGTTCTCTAATGAACCAATGGCGTCTTCTACTTTTCTAGTAACCGAATTTTCTACCTCGTTTGGTGATGCTCCTGGATAAACCGTAGAAATGGTTATGACATTGACATCAAATTTCGGAATCAATTCGTACCCCATCATGTTATAACTCAAAATTCCACCTAAGGTTAACAAGGTGAAAAGTACGATAACGAGTGATGGTCTTTTTATAGATAGTTCTGCTATTTTCATATCATTAGTTTATGATTTTTATTTTGGCTCCTTCTACCAAATTAATCTGCCCACTGGTGATAACTTGTTGATTTTCTTTCAGACCGCTAATTATTTCTACCTGATCTCCGATTATTCTACCAGAAACTACATTGATCAATTTTGCTGTTCCATTTTCAACTATATAGACCTGATTAGAGCTTACTCCGTTTACAAAAGCTTGCATCGGGATGGTTAACATTGGTTTTGCATCGAGCGGATTTTCTGAGTCAGAAAAAATTGCCGTTCCGTACATTCCTGCCTTTAGACTTCCGTCATTATTTACTTCGATATCAACAGGGAAATTTAATGCTCCATTTGCTTTTGGTGCTATAAATTTCACTTTTCCTACGTACGATTTATCAGGATATACGCTTACATTAATCGGAATTGTTTGCCCGACTTTTAGTTTAGCAACTTGGCTTTCATCGACCATAACTTTGAGTTTTAATCGAGAAACATTCACCAGATCAAACATCGGTGTTCCTGGCCCTACAACCGAGCCTGGTTCTATGTATTTTTTATTGACAATTCCCGATATCGTTGCGCGAACATTGGTATCAGAAATTCGTAAACCTAATGATTTTACTGCTGCTTGTGCATTTTTCAACTGTAAACGCGAATGATCCAGTTGTTGTTTAGTTACACCACCAGTTTTATAAGCATTCTCGTACCGTTGATTATCTATTATCGCATTTTGCAAATTATTCTGAGCTTGCGTAAGATCAACCTCTATCTGATCTTTTTTGATGATTGCTAAGGTTTGCCCGACTTTCACGTAGCTCCCTTCATCGACCAAAACCCGCGTTACACGACCAGCAATTTCCGAAGGGAAAGATAGTTCTTGTATTGGCTCGAAATTTCCATTCGATCGATAGTCATCTACCAGATTGGTCCATTTTACCGAGGTTACATTTACATTTATCTGATCGATTTTTTCGGTTACCAAAGCGATTTCTTTTTGTTTACTTTGTTTATTGTGGTAAATAATATATGCGCCTCCAGCTAATAAGGCTACCACGATGAGAAGAGTTATAATTTTTTTCACGGTATGATTACTTTAAGTTTGATGATGAAATTAGAGAGTGTAATTCTCCTTTTGATTTGATAAGTGCCACTTCGGCAATTTTATACTCTAGCAATGCGTTCGAATGATTATTTCTTGCATCGGTCAATGCATTTTCGGCATCGATAATTTCTGTAAGAGATGCTAAACCTTGCTGATAATTGGCTTGCGTATTGCTCAGAACCTTTTCGGCCAAAGCAACATTTTCTTTTTGGATCTCAACGCTTTGTATTGCGTTTTCTATCTGTGCTTTTGCATTGTGATATTCTAGACTGAGAGCTAATTTAGTTTCGTTGATTTGCTCTTCGATATCGAGTAAATCCACTTCTGCTTGTTGAATTTTTGCTTTTGTAGATCCTCCTGTAAATATCGGAATCGAAACATTGATACCCAATGTTGCCATATCCGACCACATAAATTCTTTAGAAAACATAAACTTATCACCAAAACCTTGGTAACCATAGTTTGCTGATAAACCTACCGTAGGATACAAATTTGCTCGTTCGGCTTCTTTGGCAAAGCCCAACAATTCTTTTTGTTTACTCAGTAATTGATATTCGGTTCTGTTTTCTACAATTGCTTCTTCGCTTACCAAGAGCGGATTGGTCTCTATCGCTTGTTCTTCTAAAACTATTGTTTGATCGATAGGATATCCCATATAAAACTTCAGTGCATTTTTACTAATTTCTACAGCATTGATCAATTGTTGTTTTGCCGAAGAAATATTGTTCAACTGTACCATTATTCGATCGAGATCGATTGGTCTTGCCAATCCATTCTCTACCAAACTTTTGATAATTTCACGAACACGGTTGGTATTCTCGTAACTAATATCAATAGTTTTTAGTTTTTCTTCTTGTACAAATACCTGATAATACGCAGTAGCCACTCGTTCTATGACTTGCTCATCGGTAAGATCTGCATTGATCTGATAGAATTCTCGAGTAGATTTTGCAGCTTTCAACCCAGTAAAAACGCGTTGATCAAAGATGGTTTGATAGACATTAATCCCAGTATTCGCATTCCAGGTTTGACCAATTTTTATCACCATTGTTTGCCCATTCATACTCAACGAAGTTTCTTGTATCAACGGATTATATTGCAAACCAGCATTCGCTTTGATTTGTGGTAAAGCTCCTGCCCGTGCTTCATCTATTTTGAAATCGGCTTTTTTTATGGCCAAATCTGCTCGTTTTGCATCGGCTTTATTTTCTAGAGCATACGTAATTGCTTCTTCTAAAGAAACGGGTTCTTGTGCTTGGACATGTCCAAAAAACAAGAAAAATACACTTACTATTGTTGATTTGATTTGTTGCATCTTTTTGTTTATGATTGGAAAAGAGTTTGCAGAATAATTTCTTTCCTTTCTGATAAAATCCTCTCGAATTCTTCATCTGTTATGTGCAACGAATGCTGAAGTAACGGTCGGATTGATAAAGGAAAATTGATAAGAGAAATCATATTTAATAAAAACTGAATCGGCTCCATTTTGGCTATAGTTCCTTTTTCCATTTCTTCTTCTACTCTTTGCAGAAACATAGTAGTCATTTCTTCTACATGATCGGGTTGCGAATAACAAATTTTATTGTTCATCTGCGTCACGATATATATTTCGAGATACGGAAATTGTAAAGCAATTGATAGAGATTCATCAATATACTCGGCTACCATCTCTCTAAAATCTAGTGTATTATCAGCAATCACATTCGTTTTATTGATATTTGTTATCCGAGCTTCATTGAAAATAATCTCGAATAAATTATCCCTCGATCGAAAATAATAGTTTATCAGGGTTCTATTAACTCCCGCTTCATCGGCAATTTCTTGGGTAGTGGCATGAAATTTTCCTTCACCAAAAAACATTCGTTTGGCAGTGTTTTTTATAATTTCTTCGGTTTGATCTTTCATTATTTAGTAATTAACAAAAATGTTAGACAAAATTATTAAGAATATTTCGATTTGACAAATTTGTTAATTTATTTTCAGGTTTCCTACCTCCAATTAAGCATTTCAGCAAACATTTCTGTAAATTTGTTCCATGACAAATGTATATGACCTAATCATTGTAGGTGCTGGCCCAATTGGTCTTGCATGTGCAATAGAAGCCAAACAAAATAATCTCAGTTATCTTGTTCTAGAAAAAGGAACTTTGACCAATAGTTTATACAATTATCCTTTGTATATGACTTTTTTTTCGACAGCAGAGCGACTAGAAATTGGCGGGATACCGTTTAATTGTATTTCTCCGAAGCCAGGGCGTCAAGAAGCACTCGAATATTATCGAAATATTCATCGCTATCATCAATTTAATTTACATCTATATGAAGAGGTAGAAGACATCAAGAAAAAAAATAATATCTTTCAGGTTCAGACCTCGAAAACATCCTACCAATGTAAACATGTAATTTTGGCTACAGGTTTTTACGATCATCCTATTCTGATGAATATTCCTGGTGAAAATTTGCCAAAAGTTCATCATTACTATAAAGAAGCTCACCCCTACTCTTTTTTGAATGTAGTTGTGGTTGGAGCGAATAATTCTGCTGTGGATGCTGCCTTGGAGTGTTATAGAAAAGGTGCAAAAGTGACTATGGTAATTCGCGGAAAAGGGTTTACCAATAGTTTAAAATACTGGGTAAGGCCCGATATAGAAAATCGTATTGCAGAAGGTTCTATCAAAGCACATTTCGAATCTACTTTGCAAGAAGTAAAAGAGAATTCGGTTTTGATCCATACGCCGAAGGAGATAATAGAACTGAAAAATGATGTTGTTTTGGCCATGACTGGTTATCAACCAAATTTTGCTTTGCTCGAGAATATTGGCATTGAGTTGAGTACCGATGGGCTAAAAACCCCTAGCTATAACCCAGAAACTATGGAAACAAATATCGATGGATTATTTTTAGCTGGTGTCGTTTGTGGAGGTCTACAAACAAATATTTGGTTCATAGAAAACTCTAGAATACACGCAGAACAAATTATCAATTCTATAAAAAACAAATCATGCTAGATTTATTCGGGCAAGCCATAAAAGATTATTACGAGCATAAAAGCAAAGGAATGCTACGAACAGAAACGAACATTTCTGAGATGGATGATTTCCCGATGGAAATCTTATTTCGTTCTTATGAACAGATGAACAAATTAGAACAAAAAGCTCTAGAATTAGCATATGGAAAAGTAGCAGACATTGGCTGTGGTACTGGTTCTCACAGTTTATATTTGCAAAACGAGCGCCACTTGGATGTTACGGCAATTGATATTTCTAGGAATGCAACCGAGGTTGCAAAAAACAGAGGCGTAAGAAAAGTAATTTGTATGGATTATATGGAATTGTCGAATGAAGTTTTTGACACAATTTTGTTAATGATGAATGGTTCTGGACTTTTCAGAAGTCTAGATGCTATTGATTTTCATTTACAGAAACTTCATCAATTATTATCACCAGAAGGCTCTATTTTTCTTGATAGCACAGATATTCTCTATATGTATAACCAAGATTTGGGTAATGAATACGAGTTGCCTTTTTCTAAGAAATACTATGGAGAAGTAGAATTTACTGTCCATTATGGTAATCAGAAGGAGAATTTTCCTTGGTTATATTTAGACAAAAATACTTTAGAAAATGCTGCTTATAACAACTATTTCTATTCAGAAGTTATTTTAGAAGATGAATTTTCTTTTTTAGCAAAACTCACGAAAATTTAATTTTTTATTTATGGAAGGTCATTTGCCTAAACTTATAATAGATTTAGCACTCATACTATGTACGGGCGCCATTACTACACTGATATTCAAAAGAATCAATCAACCCTTAGTATTAGGCTATATCATTGCAGGTTTTTTGGTTGGCCCTTATTTTCAATATTTACCGAATGTTACAGATCCAGAAAATGTAGAAATATTAGCTAAAATTGGCGTAATTTTTTTGCTCTTTAGTTTAGGATTAGAATTCAGTTTCAAAAAACTACTCAAAGTTGGCGGTGCTGCTTCCATTACAGCTTTAGTAGAAATTGTTTTCATCCTTATGGTTGGGTATTTCGTAGGTACAGCCATGGGGTGGGGCAAAATGGATAGCTTATTTTTGGGTGGGCTATTAGCCAGCTCATCTACCACAATTATCATCCGAGCTTTTGAAGAATTGGGATTAAAACGAAAAAAGTTTGCCAATGTTGTTTTTGGTATACTTATCGTAGAAGACATTGTAGTGATTTTACTCATGGTAATGCTCTCAACCTTAGCTGTTAGTCAACAGTTCGACGGAACAGAGATGCTCTCTTCTTTTGTTAATTTATTATTTTTCTTAGTCCTCTGGTTTGTAGCAGGAATATTCCTTATCCCCAGTCTTTTGCGAAATGTGAAAAAACATCTCGATGATGAAGCCCTCTTAATCCTATCGATAGGATTGTGTTTCGGCATGGTTTATATTGCAGATTTAGCAGGATTTTCAATCGAACTGGGAGCATTCGTTATGGGATCCATTCTAGCAGAAACGGTTTTTGCAGAAAAAATAAATACCACTATTGCCTCTGTAAAAAATCTATTTGCCACGATTTTCTTTATTTCTATCGGAATGATGATTAACCCAAGTTCTATGTACGAATATAAAGGCGCAATTTTTATCGTTACGCTTTTAACAATTTTCGGCAAATTATTATTCACTGATTTAGGTGCTTTAATATCAGGACAACCCCTAAAACAATCTGTACAGGTAGGAATGAGTATGGCACAAATTGGTGAATTTGCTTTTATCGTAGCCGGCTTGGGACTAACCTTGGGCGTAACAAGTGATTTTCTTTTTCCTGTTGCAGTAGGTGTATCTGCAGTTACAACTTTTACAACGCCCTATTTGATAAAACTATCCGAGCCAACCTACAATTATTTAGAAAAGCATCTACCCAAAAATATTCTACTTGCTATCTCTAAATATTCATCGGATACGCAACATATCCAAGACGAAGGAAGCTGGAAGAAAAATCTCCAAAAAACATTCTTCACTATCATTATCAATGTTGTATTGATTATTGCGATTACTTTAAGTATCAAGTATTATATCTTACTTTATTTGTATGATTATACAAAACCAAACGTTGCGCATATTATAGCTTTTGTATTAAGCTTATTGATTTCTAGTCCATTTCTTTGGGCAATTTTAGGCGATCGGCCATCTAACAAAGAATTATATAAATTATGGAATCAATCAACCTATAACAGAGGACCAATTCTTATCATTACTATAATCAGAAGTATTATTCTTATCGTGCTAATATTGTTTATTTATAACCAATTTTTCAGCAATGTATTGATCGGAATTATCTTGACAATCCTTTTACCAGTAATTATTTATACAGTCAGTCCTGGACTTAGAAATTATTATAAAACCTTTACATCTCATTTTATTTTTAATCTGAATGAACGTGAAAACCAAGAACAAGAAAGACTAAAACAAGAAAAAATAGATAACACAAACCATTACCAACATACGTGGGATAACACCCATATATCCGAAATTACCTTACCAAAACATATCGATTTTGTCGGCAAAACTCTAGAAACCTTAAACTGGCGAAAACGCTTCAATATCAATATTGCCTACATCAAACGAGGAGATCATACTATTGCAATACCCAAAAGCAACGATGTTTTGTTCTCTAATGATATCATTGGCATTATCGGTACAGATGAGCAAATACAAGGCTTTGAGAATTACATCAATTCAATCGAACAAATTATACAAGCAGAAACACCTTCTACCGAACTCAATGTTATTATAGACAAAATATCTGTACCAACTGATTTAGCTGCAGAAAATTGCAAAAATGTAGGTTGGATAAAAGACAATGCCAACGGATTAGTAGTAGCGATAGAAAGAAAAGATGGAGATATGATTTATAATCCAGACCGTAATATCCCAATCTATACTGGGGATTATATTACGATAGTGGCTGATAAAAATAATCTAAAAGAATTTATACAAAAGAATCAACTGAATTAGTGACTCGGAAGATTATCCATATCGATATGGATGCATTTTATGCATCGGTTGAGCAGCGAGATCACCCAGAACTTCGTGGCAAATGCATTGCTGTCGGGAGTAGTTCTGATCGTGGAGTTGTAGCTACAGCAAGCTACGAAGCTAGACGATACGGTGTACGTTCTGCCATGCCTTCTGCTGTAGCGAAGAGAAAATGTCCACAACTTATTTTTGTAAAAGGAAATTTTGCTGCATACAAAGAAGTTTCGAATCAAATAAAAGAAATTTTTGCAGAATACACTGACCTAATCGAGCCACTATCACTGGATGAAGCGTATTTAGATGTAACTCATAATCACCCGAATATCGAATATGCTACGACGATTGCCAAAGAAATTAAACAAAAAATAAAAGAAACAACAAAGCTCACTGCTTCGGCTGGCGTTTCTTTCAATAAATTTTTAGCCAAAATTGCATCCGATTATCGTAAACCAGACGGTTTGTTTGTCATCACACCCAAAATGGCCGAAAAATTTGTAGAAGAATTACCTATCGAAAAATTTTACGGAATTGGGAAACAGACTGCACAACGGATGCGGATGATGAATATAGAAACAGGGAAAGACCTAAAAAAACTTTCATTGGAAAAAATCCTTCGAGAATTCGGAAAATCGGGTTTGTATTATTACAATATCGCTCGTGCAATTGACCACCGAGAAGTGAAAAGTCATCGCATCAGAAAATCGATCGGGACAGAAAATACCTTTGTTACCGATTTGAATGATCTACAAGAACTGAAGAAACGTCTTATTCCGATGATCGAAGAAGTGTGGATGTGGACTGTGAAAAACCAAACGTATGGTAGAACAATTACCCTGAAAATGAAGTTCAATGATTTTCAAGTGAGCACAAAAAGTAAAACGTTTTTATTTTCAATTCAAGATGCTCAACTTTTCAAGCAAGCAGCTTTAGAGTTATTGCAAGAAGCTTATACTCCTTTTCGACCTGTACGACTTATCGGAATTTCCTTAAGTAATCTAGACCACAACAAACTATATGGCGAACAATTGCGTATAGAATTTCCTCAAGATTAGAACAATCTTTGCTTACAGCCTTTTCTTTTTTTATAATTACATTTATCAAAAATTGTAACTAAATATGAAAAATATTCTACTATTTGCTTTAAACTTTTTTGTTTGTAACAGCTATGCACAAACTACTAAAATTTCTTTCGAAGAGAATGAAGGCTTCATAAGCGGCCCGCTCAACAACCAAAAAGGTTGGTTTGCTTACCATATAGTCGACGATGATTTTGTTGCCTACGATGGTGGAGAAATCAGCAAAGAAAAGCAATCGGACGGAGAGAACTCTCTTTACCTTATTCCAACATCTACCTTTGGCTTCAAAGGGGTTCTTAACAAAGTTTCACCAATATATGATCGAACCAAAATTTCGATGGATATTTTTTTAGAACCTAAAAGTTCAGATTTGATGTCGGATATTGTTTTGAGTCTAAAAAACCAAGATTCTCTTGCTCTGGCTTCGATTAATTTTAGTGGTTTTGATGATAAAATTTATGCGGGAGTTGGGGACTTTTTAGAAGAAATTCCGAATTCTTCTTTCGAAACAAACCAATGGTTAAATGTGACTTTCGAAATTGATCAAACAAAAAAGAACTCAAAAATATACTTAGAAAGCACCAAAATTTTAGACAATTCTTTTGCACCTTTTGGTGGGGAGTTGAGTTTTTTCGATTTGTTTATGATTGATTTAGGAACGAGTTTTTACATTGATAATATCAGAATCTCTCAATTAGATATCCTATCGACAAATGAAAATTCTTCTACAGAATTGGAGATTTATCCGAATCCAAGTCATGATTATATCCATCTAAAAACCAAGGAAAAAGTCGAGACTTTGCTTTTATTTGATGCGTATGGTAAATATATTTCATTGCCCAAAACAAACCAACAAACCATTGATATTCAACATTTAGAAAACGGAATTTATTATTTACAACTCAAAACTCCTGATTCGGTAATTATCAAGCGAATTATCAAAAAGTAAAAAAATAGGGAAGAAAAAAGGGTAGAAAAATTTCTACCCTTTTTTATCTTGACACTTAATATTAGATGCTAATTTTTTATCAACGTTGTCACTTCAGAATTTCCATTACTGAAGAATGTTTTTACTATATATTTACCTTTTTTTAGGTTTGCAACATTCATAACAACGGTATTCGACTCTGGCCTAATATTTAGAACCTCATTTCCAATGATAGAATATATAGCGATTGAGTTTACTTTCGTTGAAACTTTAGAAGCATTCACAGTTATCTGATTAGTAGCAGGATTGGGAGAGATCAACACAACTTTCTCCTCGTTCTGCAAAGACATTGGATTATGACGAGTACCTGTCTGTGCAGATAATTGTGTGATTCCTATAAATATATAAAATATAAAAAATATAATGTTTCTCATACACTACGGCATTATCATTCCAAATATAATGAAATTTGATTAATATTTATATATTATTCCAAATAATATACCAATTATTTAATTTATTCTTTCTTGGGAACGATTATACAAAGTCATATCCGCTAATACCAAGGCCGTCATTGCATCTACAATCGGCACAGCTCTCGAAACAACACATGGATCATGACGACCTTTCCCAATAAAAGTTGTTAATTCGTTATTTTGGTCAATCGTTTCTTGTACTTGCATCAAAGTAGCAACAGGCTTAAAAGCTATTTTGAAATAAATAGGCATTCCGTTTGAAATTCCACCTTGTATACCGCCCGAGAAATTTGTTTTCGTTCGCATATTTGGCAAAAAAAGATCATTTATTTGAGAACCTTTCTTTGTAATAGCATCAAAACCCACTCCATATTCGAAACCCTTTACTGCATTGATACTCATCATTGCATGGGCTAAACGCGCATGCAATTTATCGAATATTGGCTCTCCTAAACCAACCGGTACATTCTCTACAACGCAAGTAATTTCGCCTCCAATCGTATCGCCTTCTTTTCTGATTTGTTTAATATATTCAATCATTTGATCGGCAATATCATCATCAGGACAACGAACAATCGAATGATCTATTTTTTGAAGATCAAGTTCTTGAAAAGATTTTTCTGTTCTGATAGTCCCCACAGCCGAAACATATGAACGAATAGAAATTTCTGGTATAATATGTTTTGCAATTCCACCAGCAACTACCCAATTTGCGGTTTCACGGGCAGAGGCTCTACCACCACCGCGATAATCGCGATGCTGATATTTCTTATGATAAGTAAAATCGGCATGAGATGGTCGATAAACATCTTTGAGATGGTCGTAGTCTTTGGATTTTTGGTCATTATTAGGAATTAAAAATCCAATAGGAGCACCTGTAGTTTTTCCCTGGAAAATACCAGAAAGAAACTGCACTTGATCCAGCTCTTTTCTTTGGGTAACAATTGCTGATTGTCCTGGTTTTCGTCTATCCAATTGATGCTGAATATAATCAAAATCCAAAACAATATTGCTCGGACAGCCACTCAACACACCGCCAATTGCGGGACCGTGACTTTCTCCGAATGTAGTTAATTGCAAAAGCTTACCAAGTGTACTCAAAACTTATTTTTTGTATTTATAGACAAAAGAATTGATATTCATACTTGCCCCAACCGAAGCAAATAATAGATAATCATCCTTATGAAATTCGTGATTACCTAACTCTTTCTTTTCTATTAAATCGTACATAATCGGAATCGTAGATACCGAAGTGTTACCAAGTTTTTGTACAGTCATCGGATCTATAGTTTCTGGGACTGGTGTGTCGTATAATTTATAGAAACGCTCGATCATTGCATGGTCCATCTTAGCATTTGCTTGATGAAGAAGGATTTTTGATAGTTTATCGATAGGCACTTTTGCATCTTCTAGAGTTTCCTTTAGTGCATTCGGTACATTGCGAAGCGCAAATTCGTACACCTTTCTTCCTTTCATTCGAATATTTTTATTCGAACCTACATAATCGCTTTTTAATGACGGACCGTTTACTAAGTAATGTAATTCTTCACCCGTATAGCTTAATGTATTGTATGCTATTACTCCATATTTCTCATCGGCCTCTTCTCTAGACAGTACGACTGCCCCCGAACCATCTGCAAAAATCATTGCGGTACGATCATGTGGATCCACTGCTCGAGAAAGAGTATCTGAACCAATGACCAAAACATTTTTAGCATTCCCACCCTGGATTAATTGGTGGCCTAAAATGATTCCTTCTACCCAACCTGGACAACCAAAAATCATATCGTAAGGGCGACATTTCAGGTTTTTGATGCCTAAATTATGTTTTACTTTAGAAGACATTGATGGCATCATATCGATTTGTCTCGAAACCGGATCTATATCCCCAAAGTTCTGAGCTACAATAATATAATCGATAGTTTCTTTATCTATTTGTGCATCTTCTATTGCTTTTTGGGCAGCAAAAGTGGCAATATCAGAATTGAGATATTGATCATCAACGTAACGACGCTCCTCGATTTCGGTAATTTCTTGAAATTTCTTAATGATTTCTTCTCCTGGTTTTTCTATACGAACACCATTTTCATCATAAAACTCATAACCCAAAAAATACGAATTATCGATAACTTTTTCTGGGATATATCGTCCACTCCCTTTTATAACGGAATTTATCATTTGGATTTTTTACTATTAAATTAAAGCGAAAAAATAAGAGCAAATATAAGGAATTATCTCATGGTAGGAAAAAATAGATGATCTTGATTTTTTGGATTAGTAAAGTATGCCTATTTTTACAGCATGAAAAAAAATCCAGCTTTCGTAGGTTTTTTGTTGGTATTGTCTATTCTAGGCATCATTTTACTTGTCTATTTTAATATATTAGACAAAAAAAATGGCTATGTAGTCGCTAATCCATCCAACAAACAACTGGTGATACATGTTGATGATCAACAATATACCATTGCACCACAACAAAATGTTCGTGTCTCGATCGAAAAAGGTCCTCATCGTATAAAATATAATCATCTTGGCGAGGAAATAGACACAATTATCGATATTAATCGCAGTAATGGCTTAATAAACCCTACCAGAACCACCTATTATACTTTTTCTCGTCCGTATGGTTTTCGAGAAAATGTAGATTCACTTTTTCGTTCTACGCATGTTACGATAGACAATAAAGTTTATTTTGGTAAAATAGTAAAATCGGATCGTTTATACATCGAAAACTTTTATTACAATTTGGATGAAAATTATCCGAAAGTTTTTTTAAAAAGTGACAAAGAAACCAATTTAACGAAAATCTTCAATGAGGAAGACTTCAAGCAATTTTATTTTGAAAATTACGAATAATCTACAATGGCAAATCATGATAATATAAAACCTTACGAAGGATCTAATCTTACAAAAAAGAAGCAAGTAGAACAGATGTTCGATGCTATATCGCCGAAATATGATTTATTAAACCGCGTTTTGTCTGGAGGAATAGACATACAATGGCGCAAAAAAGTTATCAAAATCATCCAACAAACCAAACCCGAAACAGTACTAGATATTGCTACGGGAACAGGTGATTTAGCAATTATGATGGCAAAACACACCAATGCAAAAATTACAGGACTCGATTTGTCTGCCGGCATGTTAGAGGTCGGACGGAAAAAAGTTGCCATGGAAAAACTACAAAATAGAATAGAATTGATTCTTGGTGATTCTGAAAATCTACCTTTCCCAGATAATAGCTTCGATTGTGTGACGGTTTCTTTTGGTGTACGAAATTTCGAAAATTTAAAAAAAGGATTAGCCGAAATCAGACGCGTTTTGAAACCTGGTGGAACCTTTGTAATTTTAGAATTCTCGTACCCTTCTAAATTCCCAATGAAACAATTGTATTCTTTTTATTCTTCTACCCTTTTACCACTTATAGGACGTTTGGTATCAAAGGATCAGAGTGCATATACATATTTACCCGAATCCATAAGCGCTTTCCCACAAGGAGAAGAAATGAAATCAATCCTAAAAGATGTCGATTTCATGCATCCGAAAGATTATCGATTGACATTTGGGATTGCAAGTATTTATAGTGCTGTAAAATAAAATTTAATTATCTTCGTTCCGAATAATGTTATGAAACATAGATTACTCTTACTTATCGTTTTGGTTAGTGCTTATAGTTTTGGGCAATTTCGTCCGAACTATGACAAGCAATGGAACAGAGAATTTACCGACCTGAAGAAATATTCTTTTGGTTTTTATATTGGTACCAATCTTATGTCGTATAAAGTTGTACCGAAGAAATTTATCAATAATGCCACCCCAACTGATGATGGTACAACCAACTATGGACAAGTATACTTGGCACAAGAAAACTCTCCAGGAATATCGGTTGGATTAATCGGGCGTATGCGTGTGAATGATTTTATCGACCTGAAAACTGAACCAGGTTTGCATATATCAGAAAGAACCTTATATTTTAGAAACGTAGATTTGGAAAACACCAATGACTTGCAAAGAGATGTGAAAGCCACCTATGTAGAAGTACCAATTTTGGTTAATTTTCATGGAGATCGCTGGTTCAATACCCGCCCTTACTTACAAGCAGGATTTGGTTATGCAATGAACCTGCAAGCCAATGAAGATAAAACAGATGATAATTTAAGTGGTGTTTTTAGAACAACGAAAAACAACTTCAACTGGCAAGCCGAAATTGGTGCTGAATTATATTTCAAGAAATTCAAGATGACCCCTGCAATCAAAGGTGTTTTCTTTTTCAATAATGAGTTGGTACGTGATAATGACGAAATCGCCAATCCACAATACACTGGTACACTCTATGAACTAAAATCTAGAGGAGTATTCTTTAGTTTGAAATTTGAATAATAAGTTAACTACAAAATAACAATCATAAAACAATGAACTTTCAACTATCAGAAGAGCAGCAAATGATACAACAAGCCGCTCGCGACTTTGCAAAAACAGAACTTTTACCAGGAGTTATCGAGCGCGATGAGACCTCAACCTTTCCAACAGATGCTGTAAAGAAAATGGGCGAATTAGGATTTTTAGGGATGATGGTTGACCCGAAATACGGTGGAGCTGGTTTGGATAGTGTATCCTATGTTTTAGCGATGGAAGAAATTGCAAAAGTAGACGCATCTGCAGCAGTAGTCATGTCGGTAAACAACTCTTTGGTGTGCGCCGGAATGGAAAAATATTGTAACGAAGAACAAAAACAGAAATACTTGGTACCTTTAGCAAAAGGAGAAAAAATTGGTGCCTTTTGTTTATCAGAACCAGATGCAGGATCCGATGCAACTTCTCAGAAAACAACAGCAATCGACAAGGGAGATTATTACCTATTGAACGGAACCAAAAACTGGATCACAAACGGAGGTACCGCTTCTACTTATATAGTAATTGCCCAAACACACGAAGAAAAAGGGCATAGAGGTATAAACGCTTTTATTGTAGAAAAAGGCTGGGAAGGCTTCGAAATCGGACCAAAAGAACAAAAAATGGGTATCCGTGGATCGGACACACACTCACTTTTTTTTAATGATGTAAAAGTACCAAAAGAAAATAGAATTGGTGAAGATGGTTTTGGTTTCAAATTCGCGATGAATGTTCTAAATGGTGGACGAATTGGGATTGCATCTCAAGCCTTAGGGATTGCACAAGGTGCCTATGAATTAGCCTTAGAATATGCAAAAATTAGAAAAGCTTTCGGGACAGAAATTATCAATCACCAAGGTGTAGCGTTTAAGCTAGCAGATATGGCAACCAATATTACGGCAGCTAGAATGTTATGCTTAAAAGCAGCTGTAGAAAAAGACGAAGGAAAGGATATTTCAGAGTCTGGAGCAATGGCCAAGCTTTTTGCTTCTACTACTGCCATGTGGGTAACAACCGAAGCTGTACAAATCCATGGAGGAAATGGTTACGTACGAGAATACCACGTAGAACGCATGATGCGTGATGCCAAAATTACTCAGATATACGAAGGAACATCTGAAATACAGAAAATTGTAATTTCACGTTCTATCGCAAAAGGATAATTATTATCTTATCTATTAAAAATAAAAAAGGAACTCCCATGGAGTTCCTTTTTCTATTATATATCGTTCTGAATATAAAAACCTCATTAAATTTTTGGTTCTTGCTGACTTAGACAATGAAAACTGCCTAGACCCCATATAATTTCGGTAGAATCTATCCCAACAACTTTTCTATCTGGAAAACATTTTTGGATAATTTCTAATGCAATCGCATCTTTATCACATCGATATGTAGGCACAATCACCGATTTATTTGCAATATAGAAATTTGCATACGATGCTGGCAAACGCTCACCTTCGCAATAAACTGCGTCTGGCATAGGCAATTGCACGACATTCAGCAAACGACCATCTTCCAACTTCATTTCATATAACTGTTTCAGATTGTTTTGCAACACCGCATAATTGTCATCCTCCTTGTCCTCCTCGACAACGCAAAGAACCGTATCTTCATTCACAAAACGAATGGTATCATCAATATGGCCATCTGTATCGTCTCCTACAATTCCGTCATCGACCCAGAGAACTTGCGAAACTCCATAGTAATTTCTCAAATACTCTTCGATTTGTTCTTGATTTAAGTGAGGATTGCGGTTAGGGTTTAATAAACAAGATTTCGAAGTAAGCACCGCTCCTGCTCCATTGAAGTCCACCGCTCCCCCTTCCATTATAATCTGAGGATAAAAAACAGGTAAATTTAATTTCTCTGCTACTTTGGTCGGGATAACATCATCTAAATCATACGGTGGATATTTTCCTCCCCAGGCATTGAAATCCCAATCAACGACAACTTTCTCTTTGGTTGCTCGATTTACTAAAAAAGCTGGTCCATGATCTCGACACCAAGCATCATTGGTTGGATGAATAAAATATTCTATCTGATCGAGATAAGCATCCGTTTTCTTGATATGAGCATCAGCAAAACGCATCATTTCTTCATCTACAACATTGATTCTCACAATCTCGCTTTTAGACAATTCGGCTATAAATTGTGCATATGCAGGATAAATCAAATGAATTCTATCGGGCCAAGACTCTTCTTTGTGTGGCCAAGATAGCCATGTCGCTTCGTGCTCTTCCCATTCTGCAGGAAAATGAAATCCTAAATCTTTTGGGTATTTTGTGGTATCGATTTTCGTCAATTTTCAGATATTTTATTACAGTAATTATTCTACTATTTCACTTTTCTACCATTGCTTGAATGGCATGTTTGGATTAATCTTCGTCTAAAAAACGTTTGGTTATTGGCTGATACGAATCGATTCGACGATCACGCAAAAAAGGCCAGTGTTTACGGAAAAAGTCAGACTCGGTAAGATCTACCTCCACCACTTCTGTCTCTTCTTCTTCATGAGAGGCTAAATACAATAATTTTCCTTGGGCATTGGTTACGAAAGATCCACCCCAGAATTTCATAGCACCATCTTGTTCAAAACCTACACGATTCACTGAAACTACTGGCACACCATTGGCTACGGCATGCGATCGCTGAATCGTTTGCCATGCATCGTACTGATCTTTATTGGTTTCTTCGTCTTGGTCGGTTGCCCAGCCAATTGCAGTCGGATAAAACAAAATCTCTGCTCCCATTAAACTTGTAATTCTTGCTGCTTCTGGGTACCATTGATCCCAACAAATCAATACGCCAATTTTCCCGAATTTGGTCTGAAAGGTTTTGTACCCTAAATCTCCTGGCGTAAAATAAAACTTCTCGTAAAAAGCAGGATCATCTGGGATATGCATTTTTCTATATTTCCCCAAATATGTCCCATCGACGTCTAGAACTGCTGTGGTATTATGGTATAATCCTTCTGCTCTTTTCTCGAACAATGAGGCTATCACGACAACTCCTTTCTCTTTGGCAACATCAGCCAATGCATTGGTTGATGGACCGGGGATAGACTCGGCCAAATCGAAGTTGTCATAATCTTCTACATCGCAAAAGTAGAGTGAAGTAAACAACTCTTGTAAACAAACGATTTGTGCACCTTTATCTGCTGCTTCGCGAACTTTTTGTATAGCTTTTTGTAAATTTTCTTCTTTGTTTGCCGTGCAACTCATCTGAACTACACCAATTTTTACTTTTGACATTTGCCTAATTTTTTGGATTAATCGTATGTAACAAAAATACATATTTTTTTAGAGTAAAACTTCTTTCTTGTTTACATCTCTTTTTTTAGATACTACCTATAGTAAAGTAAATTTATAAACATAAAAACCTTTACATTTTTATGATATAGAAACAATAGAACAAATATTTATTATAAAAAATCACAAATTGGCATAAAATTTGACACAATATAAATAACAATTTTATAAACATTATCAATAGAATAAATCACTAAAAATCAATTCATTCTCGACAATTTTTAAGATTTTTTTATAATAATTTTATCATTTTCCATTTCTTCTTTATAGAAATTATGGATTATTTTTGATTTTTATAAAATTGTTGGAGAATGAAAAAATTAATACTTACTGCTTTTTTTACAACTACAACTCTACTAAATGCTCAGTCTGCCGAATCTGTAGAATCTTTCATTTTGAATGCAAACTTCAAAAACATGAAGTCATTTGCCGCAAATACAAACCAATCTTCTCTCAAATATTCTGCACCTTCTAAAGTTTACGTAAAAGATAATATTACATATAAAGATCATGTGTTCGAGGCCTCATCTTTTAGCGTTCCTTTGATTACCGATTATTTTCATATGGATGAATTGATTGCTCAACACAAGTTGGTAAACGTCCCCGAAGAAGGAGAGGGTTATATCATCCAAAAACTTACGCATAGCCGTGCAGTCTTAATCGAACCTGCTCTGGTAGTTTTAGAAGAAATATCTACTCGTTTCTATGCAGAAAACAATCGTAAGCTTAGTATTTCATCGTTGACACGCACACAAGAAACACAGTCTAAATTGAGACGAGTGAATAGTAATGCTGCCAAAGGAAATAGCTCGCATGAATACGGTGCTGCCTTTGATATTTCTTATTCGCAATACGATAATATAAGAGGCAGGAACTACACCCTAGAAAGTAAACTTCAGGCAATCTTAGATGATTTGGTCGCACAAGGAAAAATATACTATATAAAAGAAAGAAGACAACCTTGTTTTCATGTAACCGTTCGAAACCCGCATTTGGTTTATCCTGAAATGCTAGAAGAAGATCATTATCATGAAGTCTAAAATATAAAACGTAAAGGCCAACAAACCTGAAGTGTTATCGCTCCTTTACTTTTTTTTGTATGTTTGTGAATAATAATTGAATTAGAGATGTACAGATACGGAGCAATACTTTGTTTTTTATGCTTAACCTCATTCTGTTTTTCGCAAGCAAAAGTAGAACCTAGCAAGGAGTATTTACTACATCTAGATGCTGCTAAATCGCATGGAGTAACTCTTATCAAAGACCAAAAACAGCTCAATCGTCTAATCAGTAAAGGAAGTTTGGTAAAAGTGAAACAAAGAGGATACGGTTATCGCGTAACCGATCTTACCCATAGCCACCCCTATTTAGTCCCGCAAGCAAACAAAATAGTAGCAGATATTGCACGAGAATTTGTTCGGATCACAGGACAAAATTTCTTTGTTGTAACTTCGCTTACCAGAACGTTAGAAGATCAGAAACGTTTACGAAAAGTAAATTCGAATGCATCTGTGAATGATAGTTCACATAATTTTGGTGCTGCTTTTGATATTTCGTATGTCCGATTTAATCATCAACTTCAACACAATAAAAAACTAGAAAAACACTTAGAAGATGTTTTGCAGAGTTTTGTGCGTGCAGGAAAGATATTCTACGTGAAAGAAAATAAAATCAAGTGTTTTCATGTAATTGTTCGGCAATAAGCCTTGTCTACGATGATTTATACCAACTGCTGTAGAGTGTATAATTATTCGCTATTCTTTCTATCTCGCCTTCTTTTAGAGAATTCGGCACCTCTCTAATTTTTTTGGCTGGAACGCCTGCCCACAATTCTCCTTCTTTTACATGTGTCCCCTTAGGGAGAACAGCTCCTGCAGCGATCAAAGAATTAGACTCGATAATACAATCATCCATTACGATTGCACCCATTCCAATCAAAACATTATCGTGTATTGTGCAACCGTGCACAATTGCATTGTGACCAATCGACACAAAATTTCCTATAGTAGTGGGCGACTTCTTATAAGTGGCATGCACCGTAGCATTGTCTTGCACATTGACATTGTTTCCTATTTTAATAAAATGAACATCACCGCGTAAAACTGCCGAAAACCAAATCGAACAATTATCCCCCATTTCTACATCACCTACAATCACTGCGTTTTCTGCTAAAAAACAATTTTCTCCGAATCGTGGCTGTTTGCCATTCAACTCTTTTATATATACCATCGTTAAGATTATATTAAACCCTGTAAAGATACAAGAATTATGACTAAATTTGCTGTATGAAAACAATTTATACAGAAAATACACCCAACCCCAATATCTTGAAGTTTGTTTGTCCAACCCAGCTTACTGCAGGTGGTGTGGAATACAAAAAAGATGATTCTGCAGAGAATTCGCCTTTGGCGCAAGTTTTGTTGACTTTTCCTTTTATTGACAAAGTTTTTATCACAGCGAATTTTGTTGCCCTAGAAAAAATAGATACGATAAAATGGGAAGATGTTTCGGATGATTTGATAGAAATAATCCAAGAACATTATGATGATGATGCGATTATTTACGAATCGAAAAAGAAAGTTCCTTTTACATTGTATGCCGAGATGACACCAAATCCGGCCGTGATGAAATTTGTTTCTAATAAATTATTAGTACCTTCTATCATCGAAATAAAAAGTAGAGAAAAGGCACAAAACGTTCCTATTGCAACGGCAATTTTCCAAGAATATCCTTTTATAGAGGAGGTTTTTATTGCCGAAAACTACATTTCATTAACCAAAAATGACACAGAATCGTGGGATTTATGGACAATGGATGTTCGTTCTTTTGTTTTGAGTTATCTACAAACAGACGGGAAAATTTTTAATGATGATTATGAGTTTGTGACCGAAATCCCTCACGAAGTAGCTATAAAATCTATTGAAGAAATGACCGATGTAGAACAACAAATAAAAGCTATTTTAGATGAATATGTGCAGCCAGCTGTAGCAAACGACGGAGGAAACATCGAGTTGATAGAGTTTGACGAACAAACCAAAACAGCAAAAATGCTCTTACAAGGTGCATGCTCGGGTTGTCCTTCTTCAACCGCAACGCTAAAACATGGAATCGAAGGTTTACTAAAACAAATGTTGCCAGAAGTGGTGAACAATGTAGAAGCCATTAATGGATAAAAGTAATAAGATTTAATAAAAACAAACAAGGTTGTATTTGTATAATGCAACCTTGTCGTCTATATCGACACTAGCCTTGTCTATTTCTTTTGCTCGTCTCTTTTATCTTGCGGGAAATTTACTTTCACATGCCCAAGTTTTCGCCTCTTTTTATTCTGTACAATTGTATTTCGCTTATCCCAAACTCTTTTACAATCAAACGCAAACGATTTTTTCTATTCGGTTTTAACATCCTCTTTTTGATACGAATAACTTCTGTCAAAGTGAGTAACGTCTTGTTCGGTTGTTATCAAATGAAACTTCCTTAAAAATTTCTGTAGGAAAAATTCGAATCATTCCATCCTTTCTCTTAATTAAAGAATTACATTAATTGTATTAGAAGTAAAAAACAATCAATAAATATACAGATATACAAAATAAATATACACTCTGCATGGAACACTCATCAACACTACAGAATTTATGCTCTACAATAAATTATTGAATATCATCTTATTAATATCAAAACCAAAAACTTCTTAAACTATTTTTTATTAATAACCAGTATTGTATAACTTTTCTTAAATATAGAAACTAGAAATTAGAAAACAACCCTAAGTAAGAAACAACAATCATTTTATATGGCAGCTGAGCTGATATAGCTTTTATTCGCAAGAGGAATTTACCATATGAATAAAGAATTTCGTAAATTTGGGAAATAAGTTTAGAGCAATGGAAACGGATATCGATGCTTTTTTGATAGCCAAAAAAATACAACCAACAGCCATGAGAAAAATGGTTTATAAACATTTTATAAAAGAACAAAATGCACTATCATTATCCGATTTGGAAGAAGTTTTTTACACTGCTGACCGAACTACATTATACAGAACACTAAAAACTTTCGAGCAGAAAGGCATTCTACACACCATTACAGAAAATAACTCTACCAAATATCTCCTCTGCCAAAATGAATGCGAAGAAGGGAAACACCATGATATACATGTACATTTTTTGTGTACAAAATGCCAGCAAGTAACTTGTTTAGAGGAGATTGACTTGACCAAATTGCAACTCCCAAAAGATTATCAGTTTAAAGAATTTCAGTTCATGACCAGAGGAATTTGTCCCCTCTGCCAAAAAACTTTGCAATAGTGTTGCATTCTTCTTTACAATAACTTTGTTTTATAAAGAAATAAAGATGTCTACACAAAACATAAAAAATTCCTCGAAAAAAAAACCCCCAAACTGTCATTCTGGGTGTTGCACTATCGAGGAGACAACAATTGCACACGACCATCACGACCATGAACATACGCACGAAGTTTCTAGAAATTTATTCAGATTGTTTCTTCCTGCAATCATAAGTTTTGTTTTGTTGATGATTGGCATTACACTCGATTATGTCGCCAAAGCAGAATGGTTTAGCAGTTGGTTTCGATTTGCTTGGTATTTTGCAGCTTATATCCCGGTAGGATTTCCTGTGTTGCGTGATGCTTATCTGAACATACGGGCAGGAAATTTCTTTTCCGAATTCTTCTTGATGGGAATTGCTACAATAGGAGCCTTTGCTCTGAAAGAATATCCAGAAGCAGTAGCAGTGATGTTATTTTATACGGTCGGAGAAAATTTCCAAGCAATGGCAGTAACTAGAGCAAGAAAAAACATTCAAACACTCTTGGATCAACGACCGGATGAAGCCACAATTTTAGTTGATAATCAGCCAAAAATTGTAAATGCGAAAGACGTAAAAATTGGTGATATTATTCAATTGAAACCAGGCGAAAAGCTAGCCTTAGACGGAAAATTACTTTCAGAGAAAGCAAACTTCAACACTTCTGCATTGACAGGCGAAAGTTTACCCGAACAGAAAACCCAAAATGAGGTCGTTTTGGCCGGGATGATTAACCTCAACTCTTTAGCACTCATAGAAGTTACAACCGCATTCGAAGACAGCAAGTTATCGAGAATTCTACACCTGGTTCAGAACGCAAGTTCACAAAAAGCTCCAACCGAACTATTCATTGCTAAATTTGCACGCGTCTATACCCCAATTGTGGTGTATTTGGCAATTGCAATTACATTTCTACCATACTTTTTTGTAGATCAGTATGATTTTGGCACATGGCTCTATCGTGCATTGGTTTTCTTGGTTATTTCTTGCCCATGTGCTTTGGTAATTTCTATACCTTTAGGTTACTTTGGTGGAATTGGCGCAGCAAGTAAGCACGGTATTCTTTTCAAAGGAGGTTCTTATATCGATCTTTTAGCCAACATACAACACGTGGCGATGGATAAGACAGGTACACTAACCGAAGGGATTTTCAAAGTACAAGAAGTAAACCTCACTTCTACCGAAAACAAAGAAAAAATTTTGCAACATATCAACCTAATAGAAAGTAAAAGTACACATCCAATTGCCACGGCAATCCATGAATACGCAGGGAAAGTTGATGAGACTATTAGGCTAGAATCCTCTGAAGAAATACCCGGAAAAGGATTGAAAGCAAAAATCGATGACGACTGGTATTTAGTAGGAAACTTTCGATTGCTCGATCAGTTTTCGGTTCAATATCCGAAAGAATTGATGCAAACAACCCTAACGACTTTAGCCATTGCCAAAAACGAAAAATTTATAGGCTACATCACCATTGCCGATCAAATAAAATCGGATGCGCAACAAACGATAGACGAATTGCATTCGCTAGATATCGAAACAACGATGTTGAGTGGCGATAAAGATGCTGTGGTACAAGAAGTTGCCAAAACGCTCGGGATTGATGAAGCCTACGGTGACTTATTACCCGAAAATAAACTAGAAAAAATAAAAACCATCAAAGCAAAAAACCAAACCGTTGCTTTTGTTGGCGATGGTGTAAATGATGCGCCTGTTGTTGCTATTAGCGATGTTGGTATGGCAATGGGCGGCTTGGGAAGTGATGCAACGATAGAAACGGCCGATGTTGTGATCCAAGATGATCAACCTAAAAAAATCCCGATGGCAATCCGAATTAGTAAAGAAACTAAAAAAATAGTTTGGCAAAATATTGGTTTGGCTTTTGGGGTAAAAGCTTTGGTTTTGATTTTGGGTGCGGGCGGAATTGCGACCATGTGGGAAGCTGTTTTTGCAGATGTTGGGGTTGCACTCTTAGCAATATTGAATGCCGTGAGAATACAAAACAAAGACTTTAATCATTAAGACACAATAAATCATACAGAAAATACTTCAAAAAAAATTATTTTTTGAAGTATTTTTCATTTCATTATACTTCTTATTTGATTCGATAAACAGGCATCGGAACGTAATCTTCTTCATCGTTATACACTTTCGGGAAGCGATGATTTCGCCAATCGTCTTCGGCTTGGTCTAAAGTTTCTTTCGAACTTGACACAAAATTCCAACGAATAAATCGTTCTTCTGGGAAAGGTTCACCACCGAAAATATAAACTATAGAACCTGCCAATACCTCAAAGATGCAAAGATGTGCTTCTTTGGTAATGAGGATTTGTTTCGGACCAAACTCATTTCCGTCTATACGAACCATCCCATCCAAAATATACAAACCACTTTCGCCATATAATTTATCTCGAAAATCGATTAGGGTGTCTTTTTCGACATTCACTTCTATCATATACAACTTAGAACAAACAGGCACACTGGATGTTTTATCATCAAATTCACCAGCAATCAAACGAAAATGTACACCGTTTTCTTCCCAACTTGGTAATTGATTGGCATCGATATGATGAAAAGAAGGAGCAGAATTTTCTAGTTCTTTGGGCATAGCAACCCAAATTTGCAAACCATGGAGACTTTTATCTTTCGTGCGAAGATATTCTGGGGTTCTTTCGGAGTGGGTTACTCCTTTTCCGGCGGTCATCCAATTTACGGCACCTGGCTTTATTTCCATTTCGTTGCCTAAAGAATCGCGGTGCATGATAGAACCTTCGAACAAATACGTTAAGGTAGATAAACCTACATGAGGATGCGGACCTACATCTAAATTTTGGTACGGATCCAACGTGACTGGCCCCATATGATCGATAAATACAAAAGGGCCAATATTTCTTTTTTGACGAAAAGGCAATAATCTACCTACCAAAAAATTGCCAATATCCGCTGCTTTTTCTTCGTGTATAAAATCTATATTCGACATAATTAATTGCAAAAATATGTATCGAAAGATAAACTTTTATTAAGAATATTGAATTGACCTATGATAGTAAATTTTCTTTCATTGATCTTTCTGAATCAACCATATCAATAATTAATTCATATATCAAAATAATAAAACAATCGTAATAATATTTTTACATTATTTTAACTTTTCTAATGTGTTATGTAATAATTTTGCAATAGAACCCAAAGAAAATTTTGATTGAAAAAAATTATATCCTTTTTCTTTTTCTTCGTTCTCGGGATTAACCTACCACTCTCTGCTCAAACTACTTTAGCAAAGGGAGATATCGTTTTATTGGGTATCAATGCATGTTTTAATAATCATTGTAAAAAAAATAACCACAATGAAATCGACGATAAAATTTACTTGGTTCCATTAGACCATCTGCGACAAGGCACTTCTTTTATTATCACCGATAACGGTTGGGAAAGAAATAATAATAACTATTTTGGGACGACCGAAGGAGTATTGAGATTTACATCAAGAAAATATATTAAAAAAGGGACAGTAATCGCACTTAATATTATTCCTAACTCTGATAAAAATAAACTAGAGAAAGTGAACCCTGATTGGAAAGTAGAAGTTTTAAATGGTAATAATAATAATTTCGATTTTGCTCAACATGATCAATTTTTCCTTGTCGATGGTAAAAACCAATGGTCCAATAATGGAAATCATAAAGGAAATCTTAAAGATAAACCTTATCTTTTTGCTTTTAATAACAAAATAGTTTGGAAAGGAAAAACAGGTTCTAGCAATGACTCTTCTTTACCTGATGAAAATCCTAACAATGATAATAAAAAAGATTTAAGAAACTTTCATTTGAGTTTATTAGCAGAAAAAAAAGAAGATTTCAAACATTATCATTATTACAACGGACCAAAAACTTCTACTTCTCGCAACCAATGGATGATTCGGTTATTGAATCCGAACAACTGGGAAACCGAAGAAAGCCATAATGAATTCGATAATAACTTTAAACCAGAAAATCTAGAAGTGAATGATTTAATTGGAGAAATAAAGGTTTGTGAAGGAGAGAATATAACCTTAGAAATAGAGAAAGATGGAGAGAAGTCGATACAAGAGGTAGTTGGATGGTATAAAAGTACTGTTAATACTTTAAGTAATCCTACTGAAATATCATCAAGTACAAGCAATCTTTTGACAATACCGGCCAACGAAACGGGTACTTTCTTTTATTTTGCCAAAATAAAGTATACGTTAAACCACAAAAAAAACCAAGGTGGAACTATACAAAGTAATTCCGCCGTTGTGAATTCTGGTTATTATAGAGTCATCGTCAACAAAAGCGTAGAAACAACACCTATAGAACCAATTAATTAGTATAAAAAAAATAAAATTATCTATCTATGATAAACCATCTATTAAAAACCCTTATTACTTTCGCCCTATTATTGGTGACTAGTATCGCTTATTCCCAAGTAGACCAAGAATTGTTACTAGGTACAGGCAACAAGGCTTATGGTGTCGATTTGGCCGAATTACAAGACGGAACCCCAGGCTCGACATATGAATGGACAGTAACTCCATCTACAGATGTTTCTTTTCCTCCTGGAATTGGAGAAAACATAATAACCAATGATAACAAAGCAACCATAAATTGGTCACAAGCGCCAGAAGGTGAATATGAGATTAAGGTAGTTGAAAAGAATCTTACTTGTAGCGATGAGCAAACTTTTTGGGTGAAAATCATCAGACCCAAAACAGATATTACGGTTACGCCTCCAACCGAGAAAATTTGTGCAGGTAGCAGTACAAGCTTTCAGATTAGCGATGCTCTAGCTGGCAGCATTCTTCATTATACCGTAACAAACGGAACGCCGACTGAAGGCAATATCACTATTGATGCCTCAGGAAAAGCAAGTATCAATCTTACACATGACGGATCAGAAAACTCGCTTATTCTTACCATTAACTCAATAGAAATCAACGGCAGAACTTATCTACTTACCATTACAGAAACTATAGAAATCAATATTGTAAAAACATCCGAAATCACTCCATTGGATTAAAAATATAATCGCATGAAAAACTCCATCATTACTTATCTAAGTCTCTTAATCTTTACGTTTATTTCGATAGGATTAAAAGCACAAATCACACAAAATATTTCTCCCGGAGATATTAAAAATTATAGTGTTGATACAGACGATTCACCCGAAGGTACAAGTGGTTCTACCTACGAATGGAAAATTTTCACGACGGATGCAACGCCTCAGGAAATAACCAATTCTCCTTCGCTTAGCTTGACCAAAAACACAACAAGTGGCAACAATATTACCATCGACTGGAAAACAACTCCGGCCGGAAAATATAGATTAACAGTTGTAGAAACCAATAACACTTGTGTAGGTACATCGAAGGAAATTTTTGTCATCATCAATGAAATCAATATCAATTTTGCTGCAGACAATGTAGAGACGTGTGAGGATACAGCAACAGGATTCACCGTCAGTAATGCCCCTGCAAATAGCAAAATTCTTTACACTATAACCGGCGGGACAACGAACGATAACAATCCAATTCTTATTGACGCAGCAGGTAATGGAAAAATTACCGTAACGCCGACTGCAGGTTCTACCTTGATCGAAGTAATTTTGACAGAAATAGAATTGAGTAACGGAACGAAGATTACTATAACGCCAGAAAATAAAGCGAGTACAATTGTGATCGTAGTTTCGACCTCTGATATAGTTTTTGATTAAACACAAGCAATGAAATTAACCAAACACAATAATTCGAAAATTTGCCTTTCGACACTGTTGCTCCTAGTGAGCAATAGTGTTGTATTTGGGCAAGAACAGATGATTTGTGTTGGCGAGACGAAGATTTATAAAGTCGATACGGACGAAAATAACGGATATGGCACAACTAATTCTACCTATGTATGGCAAGTAAACGACACTTCTTTTTTGGGTAGCATTCAGCCACTTACTCCGACAAACAATCAGGTAGAAATCAATTGGTCCAATACCCCAAAGGGGAGATATATTCTAGAAGTTACAGAGAACAACATCTGTGGTTCTATGAGCAAACAGTTGGCGGTACTTATCAACGAAGAAATTGCAGTAAGTATTGCACCCATTTTTCATTTATGTCCAGAAAATTCTGCAACCGTAATCTTATATGTTAACGAAAAGTATGATGAATATTTTTGGTATGATGAAAACGATAATTTGGTAGGAACATCGCCTACATACGAAGCCACAAAGCCAGGTAAATATTCTGTAATAGTGAGCAACGGAAGTTGCAAAAGCCGTGCTGAAACAATTGTTGAAACGGTAATCTTCCCATCAATAATAATAAAAACAGATGCTACCCAAGTGATTCATCTAGTGGCTACCGATGGCAATACCGATGTAGAATATCAGTTAGAAAAACCCGATGGAACCATAATTTTTCCTTGGCAAAAGTCGACTACATTTCCTGTAGTAGAAAAGGGAGAGTATGTAATCCGGGTTCGTTCGATAAACGGAAATTGTTTTACCCAAATTTCTACACAGGTTTATCAAATTCCAAATGCATTCACACCAAACTCTGACGGGATAAACGACACGTGGGATTTGAGTTTGGTACTGAAAGATAATCCTAATGCTGTTGTAAAAATTTTCAATAGATACGGACATCTCCTACGCGTTCTTACGATAAAAGATCAATTCAGATGGGACGGAAAAACAAACAACGCGAAACTAGAAACTGGAAGTTATTGGTATTTGATCGAACTAGAAAATGGACAACATTTACAGGGTTCAGTCTTATTAAAATCAAAATAACATCCTTCGGATAAACCATATTTATAGTTAAATATCGGAAGCTACTTTTGCTTTTCTACTATCGGATATAATATTGACAATCACAGCAATGATAATTAAAGTGATGCCTATTATTAGATTAATAGTCAGTACTTCATTAAACATCAAAACACTTACAGCAACGGCAACCACAGGTTCTAATGCTCCTAGAATTGCCGTAGGTGTAGAACCAATATATTTTATGGCAAATACGAGCGCTAAGCTAGAAATTAAGGTAGTAACAAAAGCAAAAACCACAAAATTAATCAACATATTAACATTAGGCAAAAGCAAAGAATCACCCAAAAATTTGGCTTTCACCAAGAAATATAGAGACGTAAATAAGAATGAAAAAAAGGTGAGTTTGAATCCTGATAATTTTATTTTGGTCTGGTTAACGATCAAAATATACAATGCATAGAAAAATGCACTCAGCAAAACAACTATCAGACCTGGAAAATTAATTTCGAAACTATTGTTTTTCAAACTTAGAGTCAACACGCCAGAAAAGGCTAAAATCAATGATAAAACGGTCAGTCGATTAAGTTTTTCTTTGAACACTAAAAACATTATAAGTGCTACAAAAACAGGGTAAATAAAGAGAATTGTAGATGTAATCCCGGGTGAAAGCAAATCGTACCCCATAAAAAGAAACTCTGACGATAAGGCGTAACTCAACCCCAACAAAACTACAACATACAATTCTTTTGGTGTAATTTTCAGGTTTTCTTTTTTGTACCACAAAACAGGTAAAAGGAGCAAAGCAGAGATAAAAAAACGATAAAATAATGTTGTATCCAACGAAAAATTTGTTTGCTTAATTGGCAAAATGAATATTGGAATTAATCCGTAAGAGACTGCTGAAATTATGCCTAATGCATAACCTTTCATTTTCATTTTCTAGAAATTTTCTGCAAAACTAAGCTTATTTATCCAACTTTATTATTCATATATTTATTTTAGTTGGCAAGTGTTTCTTTTTCGGTTGTATCTTCACCTTCTTACCAATTCCATACATCATCTTTGGGGGAAATGTGTATGTTCTGATATTTTAGTTTCTGTAAAGGCTTAATAAAAAGTTGAATAATTATTTGTCAATAGAATTATAAAGAAGTACTATATTTTTTGAGTGACCGATACGCAAAAATTACGGCTAATAATTGAAAAATCGCTCCCATTACAAAGGGTGCTTGTGGTAATTGTAAAATAGCTGTCGGTTGTGTGAAATAGTGGAAAAGTCCTGTCATAATCAATGGACCAAAAATTGCTGTGGAGCTATTGATGCTGTTGATTGTCCCCTGTAATTGTCCTTGCTCATTTTCGTTTACGTAATTGGTGACTTCTGTTTGTAGGGCGGGTCCTGCAATTCCTCCGATACAATAGGGAACTAAAAATACTATAAGCATCCACGATTCTTTTGCTATAGAAAAAAGAAATAACCCTATCATATTTATGGTAAGACCGGCAAGAATATTTTTTGCATTTCCGAACTTTGGATTGCTCCATCGTACCAGAAATCCTTGTACCAAACTTACCATAACTCCGACTACGGCAAGCGATATTCCGACCATTTTTTCATCCCATCCAAAACGATACATTGTAAAGAATGTCCATGTAGTGTTCACAGCATGTCCTGCCATATACATAAAAAACATAGCCACCATCAATAGTAAAATCGGTTTATATTTTGCAAAAAACCTGATTGAGCCAATTGGGTTCGCAGATTTCCAATCGATCGGTCGTCTTTTGGTTACCGGAAGAGATTCTGGCAAGAAGAAAAGTGCATACAAGAAATTAATAAAACATAGAACTGCAGCGGTATAAAACGGAACTCGAGAACCATATTGTCCTAAAACGCCACCTATTAATGGTCCTAATATAAAACCTATCCCAAAGGCTGCGCCTATAACACCATAATTTTTAGCCTTATTTTCTGCGGTACTTATATCGGCAATGTAGGCGACGGATGTAGAAGCACTTGCACCAGTAATTCCGGCCAATATCCGACCAAGAAACAACCAAAATAAGGTAGAGGAAAATGCTAAAATTAGGTAATCGATAGTAAACACAAACAAGGATACTAGAAGGACTTTTCGCCTGCCATATTTATCGCTGATGTTCCCAATCAGCGGAGAAAAAAGAAATTGCATTAGTGCATACGAAAACAACAACCAACCTCCTACTCTAGCGGCATCACTGAGATTAGAACCGATCAACTCTTCTAATAATTTGGGTAGAACTGGTATAATAATTCCGATTCCGATAATATCCATCAACATGGTCACAAAAATGAAACCCACTGTTGCTTGTTTATGGTAAATGCTCATTTAGTAAATGGCTTGTATTGTATATTTCTTTTGGTTGACCTCGAAAGTTTGATTTTCTTTTAATCCGATCAATGCATTTGCTAAGGGAGTTTGCTGAGATATGGTGATAAATTTTATCCCGTTGAAATTTACTTCTCCTAAGCTGGTTGATATATAAAAATTCCCAAAATCTGTAACAACAAATGATCCGAAGTCGACAATACTATGGGGGTCATTGGTGAGATTTTCGACGACTTGTTGCTGAGCTAGAATCATTTTTTTCTGATGCAATAAATGGTTAATTTCTTGGTTCAACATCTCACGAAAAGTCTCGTACTTGTCTCCCATACTACTTTTGGTATCGGTATTGCTCGCACGTAAGTCTGCAATCAACTTATCGTAATGATTGAGTTTATTAAGCAGAATATTTTGTAACTCTTCTATGATGGTATCTTTACAAATCTCCATTCTACATAAAACTTCAAAAATACAGTAAAGATCTCAATCAACCTTAATAAAACGGAAAATAATTCTAGACGTTAGCCTTAAATATTTTTTTCAGAAAAAAGCTGTACTTCTAATAAGATGATATTTTTTTCGGTAATAGTGTTGGTGTGTTCTGGTATGCTGACAAATTCTTCGCACGCAACAAGTCGAAATTTATACTCATCAACCGATACTATAATCTGGTTGATTTATGAGTGTTCGTAAAAAAAAATCCCTGAAATAGATTTTATTTTAGGGATTTCGTTTTATCAATAAAATGTTGGAAATTATTTAGATTTTTTCGCAGTAGATTTTTCTTTTTTTTCTGCTTTTGTATTCGTTTCCTCCTCAACTACATAACGATAAACTTTTCTGGGTCTTCTAACCCCATAACTTCCATTGGCAATTTTTCCTCTCCTTGTTTTTAAATCTCCTTTTCCCATATGTTTTAATATAAAGTTAAAAAGTTAATATTAATTATTTAGTCTCCTAATTTACTCGTTTTTTACCTAAAAAACAAAATTTATCTCAGTAAACTCTAAGCATTCCTAGTACAGAAACAAATTATTTTCTACTTTTGGAAGATTATTTCTATACTTTATATGAAAGGTATTTATACGATTAGCTTGCTTATTTTATCGAATGTTTTTATGACTTTTGCTTGGTATGGACATTTGAAATTCAAAGAGTTGAGTTGGTTTAGCAAACTAGGATTGCCTGCCATTATCTTGATCAGTTGGGGGATTGCCTTGTTCGAGTATATGGCACAAGTGCCTGCCAACAAAATAGGCTATGAGGGTAACGGTGGGCCTTTTAGTATTTGGCAATTGAAAGTAATCCAAGAGGCAATTACACTTTGCGTGTTCACTGCTTTTACTTTATTAGTGTTTAAGAACGAAACTTTTCGATTCAATCACCTCATTGGATTTGTGTTTTTAGTCTTGGCAGTTTATTTTATATTCAAAAAATAAGACTTTACTAGAATCAATTAATTCTTTCTGCAAAATATTCACTCTCATTGCCTAATCGATCAACAGCTTTGATAGCTACGGCATTTAGTTTTTGTCCGAATTTTTGATAATCTATAGTTTTAGAAGTAATCGACCCATCTAGAATTTCTGTACTCCAGTGATCGTCGTAACGTGTGTACAATATCCATTTGTTTACAAGAGAATTGTCGACTGTAGACCAATGTGCACGAAAACGATGTTGATCATTTTCCACCTCCAAGTTTGGTCTATGCATTGGTTTGGATGGCAACCATGGACTTGCAGGTACCAGAGCTTTTTCTTTGTAAGGACCATTTCTCAAGGCTTGCAACAACGACGGATTTTTGATCAGTCCAGCTATACTCCAGTGCACAACACCAACACTGTTTTGTAGAATTTGTTCGGAGAGTTTGATTTGATTTAATATCTCAGAAGTACGATCAGCAACTTTTACTTCAACAGTATTAAGACCAGGCCAAAGGTGACGATTAAATGTGTTTTCTGATTGCCACCAGTTGAGCAATGCCGGAAAACTTTGCCCAGATGAATTGATTGGCCAATACAATTGTGGCGAAAAATAATCAACCCAACCTTTATTCAACCATAGCTTTGCATCGGCATATAATTCGTCATACTGAGAAGAACCTTTTATACCTGCTGGGTAACCTGGTTTCCAAATCCCGAAAGGACTTACACCAAATTTCACGTGCGGTTTTATTTGTTTTATTTCTTTATATATTCTTTCGATAATGGTATTGACATTTTCTCGGCGCCAATCGGCTCGCGATAGCTTTCCGCCACTATTTTGGTAGATTTTCCATGTCGCATTGTCTGGGAAGTCTGCTCCACCATTATAAGAAGCGTAAGGGTAAAAATAATCATCGAAATGTATTCCATCTACATCATAGCGTAAAACAATATCCTGAACCACTTTTGAGACATGGTTTTGAGTTTTGGTATGTGCAGGGTCGAACCAATACATTCCGTTTCTTAGTCGAATTACATTTTCGGGTGATTGTTTCACCATCGACGCATTATTTACCGCACCTCCCGTAGAGTGATGTGCGCGATATGGGTTGAGCCATACATGCAACTCCATTCCGCGTTTATGCGCTTCGGTTACCCAAAATTCTAAAGGATCGTAGTAGGGATACGGACTGCGACCTATTTCACCAGTCAAAAAATACGACCATGGTTCGTAATTACTTTTATACAGAGCATCGGCAGAAGGTCTTGCCTGAAAAATTACCGCATTGAAATTCCCCTCTTGTAATAGATCCAATAGACGAATTGCTTCTTTTTTCTGATCTTCGGTCGATAAATTATTGCGCGAAGGCCAGTTGATATTGGCTACCGTTGCAATCCAAGCGGCACGAAACTCACGATTGACTTTTGGTAAATTTACCTCGTAGAATTTGTTTTCTACTTTGGGTTCTTCGACAACTTTCGGGACCTCTTTTACGATGGGTTCTCGGACGGTAGGTTTCTCTATTTTTCTATAAACTGGCTGGGTAGAAGAGTTTGTAATCTTCGTTGTCGAACATGAAAAAATTATGCTCGCAAATATACCTGCCGTTAATATGCATTTTAGTGGTCTCGTTTTCATAGGATACAAAAGTACAATCTTACTTCTTATTTAGTGATAAAGATACGTAAAATGATAGAATTATCTATAAAACGGAAGTTCACTGCAATTATTTCACTAAATGTTTACGTGGTATTTAATAGCTTGTTTTTTTCTGTTAGTTGATAGATTTAATAAAAAAAATCCAGAAATAATTCTGGATTCTAAGATGAGTATTCCTTTGTTGATGATACTTCTATTATTCAAATTATTTTAGAATTACTTTTTTGTTTATTTCCAAACCTTTACCTTCGACTTTCAGGATATAAACTCCACTTTGTTTGCTGCGTAATTCTACCGTTTTCTCTTTTCTAAGATTTTCTTTTTGTGCTACAATTTGTCCTTGCAAATTGTACAACGTAAGTCTAGCAATGTTTTTATTGCTATTTTCTAATCGCACAGAAACTGTATTATTGGCTGATGTATAAACAATTATATCTTTTCTTTCTTGGTAATCGAAATTATCTATACTCATGTCCATTTTCCAAATCTTATTCACAAATTCTGGATGGTCAATAAACGGATTTCGGTTATTCTGATGGGTGTAATATATTAGATCATTGATGTTTCGCTCACGTTCGCTTACCGGATCCATGATGTGCCATGTATAGAGAATCTTTAGGAATGTTTCGCTAAAAGCTTTATTTGCTGTTCCATCGAACATTGCTCTTACTTCTGAATTACTCGAATAGAAGCTTGGCATTCTATCTTCATAACGCGTCACAAAATAGAAAAAAACTCGAGCAATGTCACCTTTAAATTCATCAATCGGTTCAACAACTGTCTTGCTATAGCCAGCTGAATATCCAGCATTAAGATTGTTCCCCAATTTTGTTCCGTTTTTCGAAGTCCAAACTGCATTGGCTACTACACCAAAAGGATAATTTGCTCTTCTACCGTTCACATACCCATCGGTTGGCCAAATATGGAATGCGTCCGAAACCATTGGGGTTGCTTTATTAAAATACGATTGTGGGATAAGATGTTCTCGGTTATAGCAATCGCCTTCTTTTGCATAATTTCCACATTGTCCAGATCCAGGAATATAGTTGTATGGGTCTGATGCTGTCGGATTCTCAGAATAAATATCTAACAACGTATTGTCTTTTTCATAGTATATATCCTTGAAACCGTTTTTCGGATTATTTTTTTTATATAAATCCCACAATGCTCCGTAACCACGATCATTGTGTCCTGAAATAATATTCTTCAGTTGTGTTTTTAGTATAAAACCATCTGCCGTCGCCGTATTATAATATCCATCTGGAATTTGTGCAAAACTCCCCATGCTAAGGACAAAAAGCCCTATCGTAAATAAAGTTTTTTTCATATGAATATAACCTCTATGAGTTAGGGTATAAAATTACATATTTTTTATCTTACCAAAGAAATATCAGCCAAGACTTATCGTTTATTTTACATACTAATTGTTTGATAAGTAAAAAAGGATTTTACAAGAAATAATTTTCGCACCCAAATAGTTTTACCTTTGTTTTAAAGTATGTTCGATAAACATCGAATCAGTGTAAAAAAATCTAATCTTGAATATAAAAAAATTTATTCCCGATAATTTTATTCTATTGCTTTTATTGGCAATTATAGTAGGATATTTTGTTCCGCAATTGGCAACTTGGCAGCTTGGATTTATTAATCTCGATCGAATAATTGATATTGGTGTAGTGGGAGTTTTCTTTTTTTATGGTCTAAAATTGGACAAAACGCAGCTAAAAAACGATTTTCGTCGCTGGCCAGTGCATCTACTAACTCAGAGTATTAGTTTTGTATTGTTTCCACTTTTGGTTTTAATTTTTTATCCATTATTCTCCAAAACAGAAGCCTATCAAATGATATTTATTGGGCTTTTTTTCTTAGCAAGCTTACCAAGCACTGTATCGTCTTCTGTTGTGATGGTCTCTATTGCAAAGGGCAATATTATCAGCGCTATTTTCAATGCTAGTCTTTCTGGATTGATTGGTATTATTCTCACCCCACTCTGGATGAGTATTTTTACCAAGTCCACTGCTTCGATAGATTCTAGTTCAGTTTTTATCGATTTAGTAATTAAGATTCTTGTGCCGGTTATGGCTGGCCTATTCATACAACCTTGGCTAGAAAAGTTTTATCAACGACACAAATTTCGCATCGCAAAATTAGATAAACTTACCATTATATTGATTGTTTATAATAGTTTCGCCCATACTTTTCACGACGGCTCATTTACATTGATGCAGCCGAAACAACTCATTCTTATTGCCGTTTGTGTAAGTCTTCTCTTTTTCGTTGTGCTCAAGATTAGCCGATGGGTTGGGCAAAAATTTGGTTTCTCTCGTGAGGACCTCATCACGATTCAGTTTTGCGGGACCAAAAAATCATTGGTGCATGGTTCGGTTTTTGCTAGTGTTTTGTTCAGTGAAAATATTGGTGTTTATCTATTACCGATTATGATTTACCACACCTTCCAATTATTTATTATCAGTTTTATTGCCGAAAAATATGCTAAACAACTCTAATCAACGTTTGATTACTTTGTTATTACTAGGTGCCTTTCAAATGATTTTTTTTCAGATTCTGAAAAGTTCGCCTGCCTTTTTATTGTTTTATAATGTTACGATTTACCCAAAAATCAATCATTTACTACTTTCTATTTTTTCTCGTATTTCTATTCCCATCGGAGAAATTTTCTATCTTCTTTTAGGAGCGAGTTTGTTATTTTTTTTGTACCGATTTTCTTATACCCTTGTAAAAAAAAAGTATTGCGAAACTAAAAACACACTTGTATATATTCTATTGATAGGAAATACTTTTTTCGGGTTTTTTCAACTTTTTTGGGGCATCAATTATGCAAAAAAGTCATTTACAAGCGATTTTTATATAGATGATGTTTCGATAGATGAACTAAAATCGATTGCCGAAAATGAGTTGACTTTAGTAAAATTTTACCGAAATCAAGTGCAAGAAAACGAAAACGGAATTTTCATCTTACAAGAAGATCAAAAAACTTTACAAGAAAACATATTATCCGATCAACAACAACTTGTATATTTTCCTTTTTTAAAAAGTAAATACGTTATAGATAAAAACAATTTCAAACCAAGTTTTTTCAGTTCATTGGCTAATTATTTAGGGGTTCTAGGATACTACAATCCTTTCACCAATGAAGCCAATTACAACAACAAAACAACCGACCTTAGCCGTCCATTTACCCTAGCCCATGAATTGGCACATCTGATAAGTTATGCGCCCGAAAACGAAGCCAATTTTATAGCTTACCTCATCGCAGAACAATCAAAATCAATCGATTTACTTTATTCAGCCCACTACAAAACACTGATGAATGCATTACGCAACATTGCATATAAAGATCCAGAATATGTAAAAAACATACTCGACAATTTCTCAGACGGGATGGTCCGAGACCGTGAACACGAACGTTGGCACGCAGAAAAATATCTAGGTGCAGCAAGCGATGCTTTCTCCAATCTTAATGATGTTTATTTACGAGCCAACAATCAAGAAGGAATAAGTAGTTATAGTCAATACATAGTATATGTAGCTGCTTATTATCGATGGAAAAATATAGGAAACGATTAAGGTTTTACTAGGATGAGTTATTACCAAACAAAAAAGCTCAAACACACAATGGTGATTGAGCTTCTTACTTTGTGATCGCGAAGGGATTCGAACCCCTGACCGTCTGCTTAGAAGGCAGATGCTCTATCCAGCTGAGCTACGCGACCCAATGCTACTTTTACCTCTCGGATGTCGGGGTGGCAGGATTCGAACCTGCGACCTCCTGGTCCCAAACCAGGCGCGATAACCGGGCTACGCTACACCCCGAAAGCGGAGAGACAGGGACTCGAACCCTGGCATCGGTTACCCGATGACAGATTAGCAATCTGCTCCATTACCACTCTGGCACCTCTCCTACACTTTTAGAATTTAGTAGAAATCTAGCTCTAAAAGCGGTTGCAAATATAAAGTGAGATTTCAATCTTTACAAATCTTTTAAGAAAATTTATCAAATAAATGCATTACTTTTGATTTTAATCTCATAAAATAAGTTGTTAATAAAATGAATTATAAACACATACTTCTTGCATCCTTGAGTGGATTTTTATTTTTAAGCTCTTGTGCTACTCAAAAAAATAAGGTGCAAACCAAAACGGTAACCAAAGTAATACGAGATACTGTTTTCATCAATAAAAAGACAGAACAGCCAATGGTTGCTCGCTTTGCTAAGTTAGATGACTATAAAATAAACACGAATTATTTTCCTTCTATTGGCCAAGATGAACGTATACGACATGTAGTTTTGCATTATACCTCGATGGATCAAGAACCGTCTTTACGAGTACTATCTACACGACAAGTGAGTTCGCATTATGTGGTAGGAGATTCTTTTGATGATGAAATTTTTGCACTGGTTGATGAGTCTAAAAGAGCTTGGCATGCAGGAGTCAGTAAGTGGAAAGGCTTGGATAATATCAATTTCAGTTCGATTGGAATTGAGATTGTGAACAAGTCGAATGATAATAAATATGGTGGAATTGATTTTGTTCCTTATCCAGAATATCAGTTCAGGAAAGTGGCTGCTCTGACAAAAGATATTGTTGACCGATACAATATAGAACCGACCAATGTTATTGGGCACTCTGATGTTGCTCCTGGTAGAAAACATGATCCAGGACCGCAATTTCCTTGGAAACGCTTGTATCTAGAATACGGTGTTGGTGCCTGGTATGATGATGCAGACAAAAATGGTTACCTATATCAGTATCCTTATGATACTTCTTCGTTTACATTTATCCAACAATTTCAGAATGACTTGGCTAAGTATGGTTACAACATTGCCATTACAGGGGTTTGGGATGATCAGACCAAAAAAGTAATACAAGCATTTCAGTACCATTTCCGTCCAGAGAAATATGATGGCGTTTTAGATGCAGAAACTTGGGCAATATTACAAGCCTTGAACTATAAATACTCGAAGTAATTACTATCTTCTTGGAAATCTTGTAACATTTTGCATGCATTTTGCAACTTAATAATTATAAAAAAATACATAATCTATAAATTAATGAAAAAATTATTTTTAAGCTTAGGCTTGGCCTTATTTATTTCTACATCAGCTTTTGCTCAAACGAAAACAGAAGTTGATCCTCGTGCATGGCAGCATGCAAGCTTAGAAGAAACGGGTGTTTATGGAGTAAATACTCAAAAGGCATTAGACTTCGTTAAATCAAAAAACAGAAAACCTGTAACGCTTGTTGTGGGGGTTTTGGATTCGGGTGTAGAAGTTACGCATGAAGACCTCAAAGATAATATTTATGTAAATGCTAAAGAAACAGCAAACAATAAAGATGACGACAAAAACGGCTATATAGACGATATACATGGGTGGAATTTTATTGGTGGCCCGAACGGCAATGTTGATGGAGATACGATGGAATTGACACGCTTATATATTGAGCAACGTAAACTTTTCGAAGGTCCTAAAGCCAATGAGAACATCAAAAAACATCCTGAAGAATACGAAGCTTTCAAAAAAATAAAAGCAGAATATGAAAAAAAATTAGCTACTGCAAAACAAAACGAAACGGAATATTCTTCTTACCTTGAGAATCTAAGAGTTCCTCTTAATAAGCTTGTAGAAGCTTTAGGGGATACTAAGTTGACAGCAGAAAGCTTACAAGAATTCAGCGCAAAAGACCCCCAAAATGCAAATTTCTTGCAATTATTTGCAATGGTTCCTGAAGAGGTTTGGTTGAATAAAACCATGAGTGAATTTGCTAAAGAAATGACAAAAGAATTAGAAGGAGCTGTAAAAAATTTTGGGGACCAAGTAAAATACCATTACAACACAAAAGAGGATTTCCGAAAAGTTGTTGGGGATGATTATGCAGATATCAAACAAAAACACTACGGTAACAATAATGTAGATGGCCCTGATTCTAATCACGGATCTCATGTTTCTGGTATAATTGCTGCCAAACGAAATAATGGAATAGGGATAGACGGAATTGCCGGAGATGGTTATGTAAAAATCATGAGTGTACGTACGGTACCTAATGGTGATGAGCGAGATAAAGATGTCGTCAACGCTATTCTATACGCAGTAGACAACGGTGCAAAAATCTTGAATATGTCTTTCGGTAAATCCTATTCACCTCATAAAGAAAAAGTTTGGGATGCCTTCAAATATGCAGACTCTAAAGGTGTTTTATTAATAAAAGCTGCTGGTAATGACAATGTAGATATCGACAAAGAAGTTCATTATCCTACCGTCTTCAATGATAAAGGTGACAGGGTTTCTAGCAACGTAATTACGGTAGGATCTTCTACCATGAACCCAATGAATTTACGTTCTGACTTTTCTAATTACGGAAAAAAGTCAGTTGATGTTTTTGCCCCAGGATCTGATATTTATTCGACTGTACCGACCAGAGAAGGAAAATACGAGTCGAACAGTGGAACCTCAATGGCTTCGCCTGCTGTTGCAGGGGTAGCTGCTTTGGTTTGGGCTCATTACCCAAAACTATCAATGAAAGATATTCGACAAATCATACTAGACTCTGTAAACAAATCAGAACAGTTAACAGACTTTTCGGTAACTGGTGGGGTTGTTGATGCATACAAAGCTGTACAATTGGCTGAGAAAATGTACAAAACCAAAAAACTAAACTAATTACCCTATTTGTAAATAAAAAAAGTAGTCGAAAATCCGACTACTTTTTTTATTTTTTATACGTTCGATGGACATGCTTCACACCTTCTACTTTTTTTAGCTCATCAATTACATGCTCTAATTGTTCTTTATTTTTTACTAGAAGAGAAATAATTCCTTGGAAAACTCCAGCCTGTTCAGAGAAATTTATATTGGTCATATTGATGGAATTATTCTTAGAAATTACCAAGGTAATATCACTAATCATCCCAGAACGGTCCAATCCTTCTAGATTGAGAATGGCTTTGAAATCTTTTTTTGTAGAATCTATCCACGTTGCTTTGATAATGCGATAGGCATAGTTTGCTTGTAAAGAAACTGCATTCGGACAATCGTATTTATGGACTTTTATCCCATTTCCGACCGTAATAAAGCCAAAAACTTTATCGCCAGGAATTGGATGACAACATTGCGATAATTCGTAGTCGAGATGCTCTTCATCCGGACCAAAAACCAAACTATCTAACTCTACATGTTCATTCGTTTTATTTTCTTTCGAGTTGATTGGCAATGGAATAGCTGTTTTTCTTATTCTATTCCACATAGCTGTGAAACCTGTTTGCGAATCAACAAATCGCTTCAGATCTTTATTACTTATCACCCCGGTTGCAACATTATAAAATACGTCTTGACTATTGGTTAGTCTGAAAAATGTTTGAATTTTATTGAGCGTTCTTTCGTTGAAATCAACTTTTAGATGGCGTAATTTTCGTATCAAAATTTCTTTTCCTTCCTCCGAAATTTTTCTTTTTTCCGAGTTCAAAGAAGCTTTAATTTTCGAGCGTGCTTTACTGGTCATCACATAGTCTAACCATTCCATTTTAGGTTTTTGCTGAACCGATGTAATGATCTCTACCTGATCTCCACTTTGTAATTGATGACTTAGTGGAAAGAGCTTACCGTTAACTTTTGCACCCAAACAATGGTCGCCAATATTCGAGTGAATGGCATATGCAAAATCGAGTGAACAAGATCCTTTTGGCAACGAAAATAAATCTCCTTTTGGTGTAAACACATAAATTTCTTTTGCATAGAGATTGAATTTGAAGTTATCCATAAACTCTATTGCATCTTGTGTATCATTGTTATCGAGCATATCTCTCACCTGTCGTATCCAGCGATCCACATTAGTATCATCTTCGTCTGCTCCTTTATTTTCTTTGTATTTATAATGTGCCGCAATACCTTTCTCTGCGATTTCATCCATTCTCTCTGAACGGATTTGTACTTCTACCCAACGAGCCATAGGTCCGATAACCGTTATGTGTAAAGACTCGTATCCGGTAGATTTGGGAGTGGTAATCCAATCGCGCATTCTTTTAGGATTCGGTGTGAAGATATCCGTCACGATAGAGTAGATTTTCCAGGCAATAAACTTTTCATTCTTGCGATCTGAACGGTATATAATTCTAATTGCAAAAAGATCGAATACCTCTTCGAAAGTAATATTCTGATTGGTCATTTTACGATAAATCGAGTTGATTGATTTAGAACGACCTTTGATTTCGAATTCTAAACCTTCTTCGCGTAATTTATCGCTAATGATATCAGTAAAATTCTTGATATACGCTTCGCGTTCTTCTTTCGATTGGGTCATTTTTTGCTCGATACTGAAATATGCTTCGGGCTTGGTATAGCGTAAACTCAGATCTTCCAACTCAGATTTTATATTATACAAACCCATTCTGTGTGCCAGAGGTGCATATATAAAAACCGTTTCAGATGCTATTTTTAGTTGTTTATCTTCTCGCATACTGTCGAGTGTACGCATATTGTGCAAGCGATCGGCTATTTTTATTAGGATTACCCGGACATCTTCTGATAAAGTAAGCAAGAGCTTACGATAATTTTCTGATTGTATCGAAACTTCTTGTTTGTTGAGAACGGAAATTTTGGTTAGACCGTCGATAATTTTGGCAATTTTCTTACCAAAAAGTTTTTCTATATCTTCTAATGTATAATCGGTATCTTCTACAACATCGTGCATTAGAGCTGCGGCAATAGAAGTTGCACCCAAACCAATTTCATCGGCAACGATTTTTGCTACTGCAATCGGATGATAGATATAAGGTTCTCCTGTTTTTCTACGTTGATCTTTGTGTGCATCTACTGCTAAATCAAACGCTCTACGAATCAATTTTTTATCTTCGTCTGATAAGGTGATATACGTATTTTTGAGCATTTCTTTATAGAGACGTGCAATCTCTACGTTTTCTTTTTCGAGTTGTTCTTCCGTTATTACAAAAGGTTCCGCCATAGATAGTTTTCGGTATTAAGTAATAAAGTTAGGAAATTCTATTGACTTGATAAAGTTTTTCTTCATCATCCAAACGATATTTTTATCAAGATTCAGAGAAAAAGAATTTATTTCCTTCTTAAAAATACAATGAATTTTATAGATATTCTTTATCTTTTTCCCAAGCAGCAATTAAATGTTTTTTTACTTCGGTTAGCCAATAATCTTTGGCTTCTGCGTAAGAAATATCATAAAGCAAATCGAACGTAGGAAGTTCGACAGGAAAAGATTTTCGTAACGATTGGTAGTAATCATCCAACGCTTCGCGGTCGGGCAACTGGTACGGAATCCTCAATTGAAATCTACGCCAAAGAGCCGTATCTATCATTTCTGCATGGTTTGTGGCGCATATCAGAATTACGTCCGAACTCAATAAGTCTATTTGTTGTATAATGACGTTGACCAAACGTTTCATTTCTCCGACATCTTGATCATCATAAGTTCTAGATTTCCCAAGTAAATCAAACTCATCAAGAAACAATATGGCTTTTTCTCTTTTTGCTTTGTCGAATATTTGTTTGAGATTTTGAGAGGTTTCTCCGATACGAGCACAGACAATATTACTTAGATTTAGAATCAAAACTTTTTTACCCAACGCATTACCGATGGCTTTTGCCGTCATTGTTTTTCCACAACCCGATGCTCCGTAGAGCATAATCTTGTGATCGACTTCTAAACCTAATTCTATTAATTTTTCTCGATAAGAATGTTCTTTCACAAAGCGCTGTATTTTCTCTCGGTATTCTTCTTCAATGAATACATCATCGAGCGATATAGCTTCGTCCTGAGATATAATCAAATCATAAATCTGCATACTGTTTTATTGATTTTACAAAAATAAGCGCTTACGAACCAAAAAACTACTTTCCTACAGAATAATCATCAAAAAACCGAGATGCAATTCTACAAATTGACTTCTATAGAAGGATTTTCTTCTTGCAAATCTGCAATAAATTGTTCTTTATCTTTGGGCGATAAAACAATTTCATCCCACCGATTATAGTAAAGAATTATCCGATCGAGAGAAGCTGCGGGAGCACTAAGGATGGTTCTTGTTTTTTCTATTTTTCTGATGGTTCTTACTGGTATTCTTCTATACAAAAAACCAGCAACTCGCACTTGTAATTCGCCTTCTTTCACAGTATAGGTAATGGTCGTTAGCACAACGAATATTAGAATTATCGGAAGAACAACACCGAAAGAAATAGACAAAACACTGGCATGACTGTTCATAGCTGCGAAAATGCTAATAGCAAAAACAAGTACAATGAGAAAAAGAATTGCCGGACTTAGTTTCGAGTGATAGATCTTCATTTACGATGATTTGCTATAAGAAAAGGTACAAAAAAAGGACAGCAAACGCAAATGCTTCTGTCCTTTTTGGTGTGTTCATTGTCTTAGAAGGATGGTGAAAATTTATGTTAAAATTTCGGGAAACCACCTGGCATTTTTGGTAAAGAACCATCGGCAGGCATGTTTTTCGACATCATTTCCATCATACGTTTACCTTGAGAAGAGTTAATGAATTTCATCATTTTCCCCATTTCAGAGAATTGTTTTAGTAATTGATTAACTTCTTGTATGGAGGTTCCTGAGCCTTTTGCTATTCTATTTTTTCTCGAATTATCGATTATTTTTGGGTTTTTCCTTTCTTGTGGAGTCATCGAATGAATAATTGCTTCTACTCCTTTGAATGCGTCATCATTAATTTCGACATCTTTTAAGGCTTTTCCTGCTCCAGGAATCATCCCAACTAAATCTTTCATGTTCCCCATTCTCTTGATTTGCTGAATCTGCTTTAGGAAATCATCAAAATCGAAATTATTCTTTGCAATTTTCTTTTGTAGACGTCTTGCCTCTTCTTCATCAAACTGTTCTTGCGCTCTTTCTACTAGCGAAACCACGTCACCCATGCCCAAAATACGATCGGCCATACGACTTGGGTAGAACAAATCTAGGGCTTCCATTTTTTCTCCGGTAGAAATAAATTTGATGGGTTTATCTACCACAGTTTTGATGGTCAATGCAGCACCACCACGCGTATCACCGTCTAATTTAGTCAACACAACACCACTATAATCCAACACATCGTTGAAAGCTCTTGCTGTATTCACCGCATCTTGACCGGTCATAGAATCGACCACGAAAAGGGTTTCGGTAGGATTTGTTGCAGCGTGAACTCGACGGATTTCATCCATCATTTCCTGATCCACAGCCAAGCGACCAGCCGTATCGAGTATGATGACATTGTTTCCGTTTTGTTTTGCATAGGCAATTGCTTTTTCTGCAATCTCTACCGGATTTTTATTTTCTTCTTCGGCATATACCTCTACGCCAATCTGCTCTCCTAAAACTTTCAACTGGTTGATTGCCGCCGGACGGTAAACATCACCAGCAACAAGTAATGGTTTTTTATTCTTCTTCGTTTTTAAGTAGTTGGCTAACTTACCAGAAAAAGTTGTTTTTCCTGAACCTTGTAAACCGGCAATTAGAATAATGGTAGGATTGGCACTTATAGTTAACTCGCTATGTTCACCTCCCATTAACTTCACCAATTCATCATGAACGATTTTGACCATTAATTGACTGGGATTCAACGACGTTAACACGTTTTCTCCGATGGCATTTTTACGAACGGTATCGGTAAATTCTTTGGCTACTTTATAGCTTACGTCGGCATCAACCAAGGCTCTTCTCACCTCTTTTACTGTTTCTGCAACATTAATTTCTGTAATTTGTCCTTTCCCTTTTAGGGTATGTAGTGCTTTATCTAATTTATCTTGAAGATTCTGAAACATTTTCTACTTTTTATCAATAGCTTAGACAAAGATAATGATTTGTCGTGAATCATAACTTGTAATTGATAGTTTGTCATAAAAAAAAAACCTCCTACAAGAAGCAGAAGGTTTCTTTATTTCTATTTTATTTCTAAAAAACATATCTTCAATTATCGGGTTGCATTAGCAGACCAATATTGCCCATCTTTTGTATAATTGATGTTTAATTTACCTGCCGAGATAGATATTGCTCCCAATGCCCCATCTTCTAAAATCAAAGTATTGTTTTCTCCTTTTTTCATTTTAATTCCGTTTAAGCTTGGGATTTTATCAGAGAATTTAAAGTTGTAAGTATCTCCACTTAATTTGGTTACAAATACAGAACCATCATCTTTTGTTATAGTTTCTCCTTTGCTTATATACGTAACTTTTCCTTTGTACGTTCCAGCGAAAATATCATTGTCAGCTGGGTCATCATCATCCGAACAAGCAGTAACGATAAATAAGGTAAAAATGAAAATACCTAAAAATTTTAATACATTTTTCATATTCTTTTTTTTTAAAGTTCTATTTATCATTAAACAAACATTTTGCCACACTACTTGATTTGTCTATTTTTTTTTGGTTTTAAGATATTTTACGAAAGAATTTAATCAGTTTAGATTAATAATAAACAATCTGACGAGTTGTATTGCTAATCGGTGCGTCTAATTTATGGTGGTATTGTGTTCTCGTAATCCAGTTGTTATGTTGATCGTACGCATACTTTATTTCTACACTATAATTTAGTTTCATCGATTGATCGAACTGTTTTTCGGCAATCAAATCATTCTGCTCGTTATATTGCCGCATTTTTGTAGTAGATACCTCTCCATCTACTAAAACCTCTTCTTTTGTCAGTAAACCCTTTGCATTATACGAGTAACGTATTTCGTATTCTCCCTGATCATAGTTTACTCGCTTACTGGTGAGTTGATTTTGTTCGTTGTATTTATTTTCTTCGTTTACAAAGATTCCTTCTTCCTCTAAGCTTCGCATTTTTTCGCTTAGCAGATTCTTATAAGCATCAAACTCTTGAATTCTTTCTTGCACAGCCACCTCATTTTCTGTGACGGTTATTTTGGTTTGATGAGCCTCATACGTATAAATTTCATCAATTTTCAGAAACTGATTATACGAATCGATATCTTTATGTATTAATTGATTAGTTTCGTTATAAATATAATTTACAGTATAAGTTGGCAGATTTTCTTCATCAAAAAATTTTTCTGCTTGCAACAAACCATCTTCCCGAAACTCACTCACTCGATTATATTCTTGCTGATACTTCTCGATATGATTTACGCGTATCATAGCTTTTGTTTTTACTTCTGTTACAGATTTCACACGCCCACGTAAATCTTGCCTTACCCAATCCGTTTCTTGAGCATTGACAACTCCTAGCAAGATACATGCAACGAAACCGATGATATTTTTCATACTATTTATTTTTCTATTTTATCTGAACGTAAACTTACACAAGTTCTTATAGTTTAAAAGAAAAAGATTAATTTTGATGATGTTTTTCTAAAAAAAATTTATAGAAATGAAATTATTTCATGTCGGTAAACTCGACACCAAAACCAATTATGCTTTACTCTTTTTACGCGTTTCTGTTAGTTTACTGATGTTGACACACGGAGTAACAAAGTTGCTCAACTTTTTTGATCTTGCCCCCTTACAATTTCCAGATCCTCTTGGTATCGGTCCAGAATTATCCATAATCTTAGCTATATTAGCCGAGGTGGTCTGTTCTATTTTATTGATTCTCGGTTTGTGGACAAGAGCAGTTCTTATCCCATTAATTGTCACTATGTTTATTGCCATTTTCATGGTTCATCTACACCATGATTTAGCTACAAAAGAATTAACAATTATTTACTTAATAGTTTACATAGTTTTGATGATCACTGGCCCTGGTAAATTTTCATTGGATTATAAAATATACAGAAAATGACAAAAAATATTCTTTTTTTGGGCGTATTTCTTATACAAAGTTTGTTATTTGCACAAAATAATTCTGCAATGCCCCAAAGTAAACCTTTTACAAAAAATGAGTTAACCTTGATTAATGAAAAAAATCACCTTCATAAATTTAGAGTTCTTTTGACAACTAGTCGAGACGATTTTAGAATACTTCGTACTAAAAGCATCGACCTTGATCCTACAGATTCTTCTGTGAAAAAATTAGCCGATCGGATGCTAGCCACAGTTCTCGACGAAGAAACTCGTGGAGTTGGCATTGCAGCACCACAAATTGGCATCAATCGTAATGCTGTATGGATACAACGCTTTGATCAGAAAGATCAACCGTTCCAATTTTTCATCAATCCAAAAATCACTTGGTATTCTTCTCTTCTACAAAAAGGCAGAGAAGGCTGTTTATCGATTCCAGACACGATAGGGAATGTGGTGAGAAGCTATGCAATACGAATAGAATTTTATGATTTAGATGGACAATTTCATGATGAAGTTATCGAAGGTTTTACTGCAGTTATAGCACAGCATGAAGTCGATCATCTTAATGGAGTTCTCTTTACTGATCGCCTACAAGAACAAGAGAAAACAACCTACACAAAAGCAGGAGCCGAACAAAATTTATTATACAAAAAAGCTTCAGAATAATTCTGAAGCTTTTTTTATTCACAAACTTAGTATCTTAATTTTATTTTACTACTGGCTTCGTATCTTCCTCATCTATAGATCCAGGACCAGTAATTCCTGTCCTATTTCTTTGGGGTGTCGTAGACTCTTTTTTTTCTGTTGGCATCAAAACATCGGCTGCTCGATCTACCTCTTTTTTAGTTTCTTCAGCAGCGTTTGTTTTATTTTTAGTAGCATCTAATTTCTTCAATAATTCTTTGGCTTTTTTTGCCTCTTGCGTACCATCATACGCTATCGTTATTACTTCGAGTGCGCCTCTAAACTGTTCTAGAGATTCGGTTTTACCAACTGCAAAAGCGTTTAATAATGCAAACTTCGCAATCAACGTTTGGGTAGGATATTGCTCTATTGCTTGTCTTACTTTTGTTTTAGTATCCTCATACTTCCCTTCTTTATAGAGAGAGTAAGCAGCTTCATAGTCTGCTAAAGCTTCTTTGGTTTCGGGAGTAAGATAATCCTCCATTGGGTTATTGATATAGCCTGCATACAAAGTATTAGGAAATTCGGTCAAGATTTGATTTTTATACTTCTCCATAGAAGGATCGTTTTCTGCTTTGGTAATTCTGTACATCTGATAAATTGCATTGGCTTTGATATCGATATTTTTGGGTGGTGTACTTATCAGATGCTCTAAGGTAGAAATCGCCAATCGCTCGTTGGAGAATTGATCATAATAACCTATACCTAATGAAAGTTCGGTGGTGTCTCTTTCGATTTTCAGGTTCTGGATCACTTTGGGTTGAGTCGGGATTTTCTCAAGATAGAAATCCAAATCAAATCTACGCGGATTTCCTTCTTCCAGTTTTCCGGTTAATTCTAGTTCTCTTTTTTCTAGAGCAGATGTTCCTCCGGTAGAAAAACGCCAATTATCACGTAGGGATTGATTTCCCCATACTCGCTGAAATTCTAAAACGCCATCACTTTTCAGTCCTTGATTGTAGAAATAAAATTTACTTCCACCGCTACTAGTAGAGTTAAAGTTTTTTATAGTTCCTCCTAACTGAAAATCGACCGATGGCGAAGAATTAGCCAAAGCCATTTGCTTTTCTTCTTCTATTCGTTGACGCTCTTCTTTTATTTTCAAGGTATCGATATAGTTCTGAAAATATTTTTCTTGCTCAGTTTTCGACATTTGAGCAATTCGTAAAATGCTATCATTTTTCTGTACCAAATAATGCTTTTCCATCAACTTCTTCAATGCATCATTACGAAGATTTATTCTATTGATTTCTTTTTCGTGTGTAATTGCTGTCACCGCACTATCATAATAAACAGTTGCATATAAGTAATTTCCGCGATCAAATTCTAAGTCTGCATAAGCTTCGTAGGCCTTTCCACGGATATATGGATCGGAAATTTCTTTTTCTTTCAGACTACTTTTCAGGTAGGTTTCTGCATCGGTAAGATTTCCTGCTAGAATTGCTAATTTACCAATGGCATAATCTAACTCATTTTTTCGTTTTTTATAAACGCCTTTACTAGAAATCGATTCTAAATGATTTTTATATGTTTCGTAATCGTTTTTTTCTTTTTGGAAGTTTATGGCCATGGCAATTTGTGCCTTCACCTCCATATCGTAACCAGGTTTTAGCTCATATGCCTTTGTAAAATGGGCTTCTGATTGTTCTTGTCGATCATCTAACTTTGCGTACAGTTGTCCTAATATAAAATTTAGTCTTGCACGCTCTGTTTTATTTTTCGATAAAGATTCAGCATGCGTCAAAACTTCAGTTGCTAGTTCATATTTTTGTGTATCTATGAGGTATTGTCCAAAGTTTTTTGCTACTTCTAATTGCAAGTTTCTTTTGCTCATACCTTGCTCATACATCTCGGCTAGCTTTTCTCGGCCATCGTAAAAATTACCTCCTTTCAGTTCGGAAAGTGTTATAAAAATTTGTGCTTCTTCTGCATATTTAGAGTTTGGTAATTGCGATTTGATGAAGTTTAAAGCATCCAACGCATCGAAATATTCTTTCTTATAATATCTCGCTTTCCCCATCAATAAATAGGCTCTACCGATCAATTGATTTTCTTCTTTACCGTCTATATACATCGAATGTTTTTCGATAACTCGTTGGGCTTTTGTTTCTACTGCATCCAAACCTGTAGGCGTTACAAATTTTTCTTTTTGCCCAGGACGACTAATTTGATTGATATTGGGAGCCTGAGATTTTGTGTACCTAATTTCATTAACAGGATCTACGGGTAAAATCTCCCCCCAATTGTACTGATATTCGTTAAGTTGTTCTTCTTTTACTTTATCCAATTCTTGCTCTGCATTGTAAAGTGCATTGAACCAAGCAGTTGTTTTATGATAAGTTCTGTTCTGAAAGGTGTTTTTTTGGGTAGAACAACTTCCCAAACTGAGCACCACAGATAAACTTAGTATAATTTTTTTCATACGACCAATAAAAGCAAATCTACTAAAAAACGATAGAATTGAAAAAATCTTGTCTGAAGTATTTATTTCGACAAACATTTATGATATTTGTATAAGAATCTATGACCGATAAACAAAAATACACAACAAACGTAACTCATTACAAATCAACTACAATAGCAAATAAATCACCAAGAATCATTCGTAGGTTCTATTGGTCATTGGTTTTGTTGTTGTTAGGATTGTTGTTTTCTCTTTACTACAATTTCACTTATCTGCAAAAAATTCATTCTAAAAATGCTCTACTCGATCAACAAGATTCGATAATCAATAACCAAAACAAGAAAATAAAATCTATCGAAAAAACCGTTAAAAATCTCGAATTATACAACCGAGATTTATTGGCTCAAAAAACTTATTATTCTAATATTCAACCTTTTAAACAAACTCCTATTCTACCAATTATTTTAGATATAAAGAAAGAAAATGAAAATATTTCGGCAGAAAATATAAAGAAAAAACCGATATTCATTTCACCTCTCGATGGTTATATAAGCAATACCTACAACGCAGATGAAAAACATTTGGCTTTGGATTTGGTTTCTAGAACTGGTGATCTTGTAAAAGCAATTGCAGACGGATATGTTATTTTCACCGATTGGACTCCCGAAACAGGTTTTGTGATTGTAGTAGATCATACCAATGATTTTTTGTCAATTTACAAGCACAATCTAGATGTGTATAAAAAAATCGGTGACAAAGTTACACAAGGCGAAACGATTAGTTCTGTAGGTAATACTGGCGAATTTACGACCGGTCCACATTTACATTTAGAGATTTGGCATAATGGGAAAGCTGTTAATCCCGAACTATATATCAACTTTAAAAAGTCGACGAACACATGAAGGCATTCTTAGCAAAAATTTTTGCAAAATACGTTCACTATCAAAATCAGAAATGGATTAATCATCCGATAGAAACGCAAGATAAAACATTTCATTATTTGCTTAAAACTGCCCAGAATACTCGATTTGGTAAAGATCATGATTTTGCTTCAATCCAATCGTACGAGGATTTCAAAGCAAGAGTGCCGGTACGTGATTATGAGGGTTTAAAAAATTATTTTGATGCGATTATCGATGGTGAAGAAAACGTAACTTGGCCAGGTAAACCGCTATATTTAGCAAAAACTTCGGGTACAACTTCGGGCGCAAAAGCTATCCCGTTGACCAAAGAATCTATTCCTACTCATATAAAATCTGCTCGTAATGCTTTATTGGCTTATATTTACGAGTCTGGCAATGCGAGTTTCTTAAACGGAAAAATGATTTTTTTACAAGGAAACCCAGAATTGACAAAAAAAAATGGGATTCAGACAGGACGTCTTTCGGGTATTGTAGCTCATTTTGTTCCTGATTATCTACAAAAAAACCGCATGCCATCTTGGGATACCAATTGTATAGAGGATTGGGAAGAAAAAGTTGATGCTATTGTTGACGAAACGCAACATGAAAACATGACATTGATTAGTGGAATTCCGCCATGGATGATTATGTATTTCGAAAAGCTTTTGCAACAAACAGACTCTAAAACTGTAAAGGAACTTTTCCCGCATCTACAGCTCCTGGTAACCGGTGGTGTAAATTATGATCCCTACCGCGATAAAATGAATGCTTTGCTCGGGAAATCTTTACCATGTATACAAACTTATCCTGCTTCTGAAGGTTTTTTTGCGTATCAAGACTCACAAAAATCAGAAGAATTATTATTGCTATTAGACAATGGAATTTTTTATGAATTTATTCCTGCTGAAGAATTTCATCAAGATAATCCTACTAGAATCTCTTTAGAATCTGTAGAGCTGAAAAAAGATTATGTTTTGATTTTGAGTAGCACAGCAGGTTTGTGGGCGTATAATATTGGAGACACGGTTCGTTTTACTTCTATCAAACCTTATAAAATAATTGTGAGCGGACGAATAAAACATTTTACTTCTGCCTTTGGTGAGCATGTAATAGCCCACGAGGTAGAAACCGCATTGCAAGCTACTTTACAAAAGTTTCCTGCATCGATTATAGAGTTTAGTGTAGCACCACAGGTAAACCCGAACGTTGGCTTACCTTACCATGAATGGTTGATCGAATTTGGCGAAAACCCTACATGTATAGAAGAATTCGAAAAAGAACTGGACAGACAAATGTGTCTATTAAATGTTTATTATCAAGATTTGATTAACGGAAATGTTTTACGACCATTGAAAATTTCTTTGGTAAAAAAGCATGGATTTCAGAATTATATGAAGTCTTTGGGAAAGTTGGGCGGACAAAATAAAGTTCCGCGCTTAGCCAATGATCGCTTGATTGCAGATAAATTTTATCAATTAAACTTAATCGAAACCTTATGAATAAAATAAAAACAGTGAGTAGTTCTAAGGTAACGATGACACAACTTATCTTACCATCATATACTAATTTTAGAGGAAAGATACATGGCGGATACATCTTATCATTGCTAGACCAAATTGCATTTGCCTGTGCGTCTAAATTTACCGAAACCTATTGTGTAACGGCTTCAACAGACCGAGTAGATTTTCTAAATCCAGTAGAAGTTGGTAATCTATTAACAATGAAGGCTTCGGTTAACTATGTCGGTAAAACATCTGTTGTGGTTGGTATTCGCGTAGAAAGTTAGAATATCCAAACAGGAGAAATCAAGCATTGTAATTCGAGTTATTTTACAATGATTTCTAAGAACGAAGCAGGTGAAAATGTTACGGTTACGAAATTGATGCTGTGTAATAAAGAAGAAGTTCGTCGATTTTATAGTGCAATACAGAGAATAGAAAACCGAAATTCTTTATTAAAAGATAGTAAAGCTTTCAAACATAAGGATTTGAGTGATTTAACTTTTTTGGAGGAAAATTATCGTGTTGTTTTAGCCTTAGATAAATAAAAAAATTTATTACAGTTTAGTTTATCGTATACAACTGTAAAATTCATCAATAAAAAAAATCTCAGCCTTTATAGACTGAGATTTTTAAATTTTATCGATTCTCTTAGAATGGATATTCATAAATTTTTGATTCGTGGAAATAAGGGTGTCCAGTTGCTTCTAAGTTGAGTTTAGAGATGGCATTCATTACTATGAATATAAATAATCCTGTGAAACCAACTAATGCACCGATTTCCATAAATCCGAAGTTGTGGAATGGTCCAACAGCTGCTGGCATTATTTGGTTATAAAAATCCCAGTAGTGTCCTACAATAATCAGAATAGCCACTACGAAAACTACTTGTGATCGTCGCTTGATGCTAGAGCTTACCATGATTAAGAATGGTAAAACTAGATTAGCCAATAACATCCAGAAATATAGTGGATATTGTGCCATACGTTGTTGGAAGTATTGTACTTCTTCAGGCACGTTAGAATACCACTGTAACATGAATTGACAGAACCATAAGTATGACCACAGTAATGAGAAACCAAACATAAATTTAGCTAAATCGTGTTGGTGGTTATCATTGAATAAACGTAATGCTCCTTTCTTTTTCAGGTAGATAGAAATGATTGCCATGACAGAAACAGATGCTACCAAATGACTTACCATTCCGTACCACATAAATAAAGAAGAATACCAGTGTGGGTCTAGTGACATTACAAAGTCCCATGCATACGCTGCTGAGAAAAGTGCGAAACACACAATTCCTAAAACCGCTTTGGTATATAACTTATTGTAATAAGTGATGTCACCTTTGTATTCATCCAATTTTCTTGTTGCTCCTTTGATAATGTATACAAACAAAGAGAGAACAGCTAAATAAATTAAGCAACGGATTGTCCAGAAGGGAACGTTTAACCACAATTTTGCTTTGTTTGCGATATAGATATCATATTGTGGATCATTTGGATCAATCAGTTCTGGAACCATCCAGTGAAATAAATGATTCATTTGCATTGCAGATAGAATAACAAAGATTCCTAAAATCAAAGAACCAATTGGTAAGTAAGAAGCGATTCCTTCCATTACACGAGTTACTACCATAGACCAACCTGCTTGTCCAACGAATTGAACGCACAAAAAGAAAAGTGCTGTTGCAGCGATACCGAATGCATAATATGCTGGTACATAGAACGCTGCCCATGGACGGTTGCTTAATAAATTTTGCAAATGTTCCATATGACTTTGATGATCGGGGTTCAGTTCTAAAAACTGATCACTGATATAATCACCATAGAAATGTGAAGGATTTGCATGCATTAATTCTGTGATATAAGCCTCAGAATTGTTCATGTGTCCTTTAAAGATAAAGAATCCAATTGCATATAATACGACTCCTACTACTAACATGATTAGTGAAGCCATTTTTAATCGATTGGAAAAAGTATATTGCATGATTAAATCTTTTTTAGCGTTAACGATTATTTGCTTGCAGTAGAATCTGCAGGTTCAACATTTGCTGTTGGTGTTTCAGCAGGGGCTGCCTGATCGTTACCAGCGTTTTTCAAGCTCATTACATACTCTGCCACTCTCCATCTATCTACAGGTGTTAAGTGTGATGCGTAAGAACCCATTGCGTTTTTACCGTACATAATTACATGGTAGACACTTCCTACTGTAATATTTCTTTCTGCGAATGTAGGTACACCAGAGTATGCTTTGGATTTTACAATAGAACCTTGCCCATCTCCATTTGCACCATGACAAACAGAACAGTTTTGTTTATATAACAATTCACCACGCTTGTGATCTACTTCTTTATTAGCAGGGTTTAATGGAGATGTTACTGATTTCGATTGCTCATAACCAGCATTATTATTAGGTAAAGTCCATGGCAAGATACCTCCGTCATTATGTGGTACACTTCCTTCAACTGGCTCTAGTGCTGACATGTTATGATTGCGTTGAAAAACCGGAACATCTGATGACTCTGCATAATCAGGGTAACCAAAAGTTGCTTTCTCATATGGATCGTAAGCGGTCGCATAATACATATCTGGCATGTACACTATACTTGGCTTCCTTTTTTTATCTGAACAGGCTGTAGCTAATAAACTTCCTGCAACCATTAAAAATACTATCTTTTTCATGAGTATGCTTCTTCTACTTGGTTAATATTGTTATCTGGTGATTCTACACCTCTTACCGTAACCTCTTCTGCTCCTGTTTCTACAAAAATATTCTTAATTGCATCTACATCTGTAGTATGAATTTCTATTAGGAATTTATCATCTGTAGTTCTTGGATCAGGATTTTGAGCTTTTGCACCTGGATACATCTTGTTACGAACTAAATAAGTTAGTGACATTAAGTGCGCGGTACAAAAAACTGTAATCTCAAACATAATTGGAACGAATGCTGGCATATTCTCTCCCCAAGAGAAAGATGGTTTTCCACCAATATCTTGTGGCCAATCATGGTTCATAAAAAACCAAGTTATTACAGAGGCCAATGTCAATCCAAAGACACCGTAAAAGAACGCGATGTCTGAGATTCGAGTTTTTTTCAATCCAAGAATTTTATCCAATCCATGAACAGGAAATGGCGTATAAACTTCTTGTATCGCAACATTTTTACTACGGATTTTTTTAATTGCGTCTAGTAAAACATCGTCGTCTCCGTATAGACCATAAACGATTTTAGTGTTCGTGATGCTCATCTTCTGTATGATGTTTTTTATAGCTTTCGCCTGATGATTTCAAAATAGTTTTTAATTCTGCTTGTGAGATTACTGGGAAAGTACGTGCGTACAATAAGTAAAGTACAAAGAAGAATCCATTAGTTCCTACGAAGATTCCAACGTCTACCCATGTTGGCATAAACATTGTCCAGCTCGAAGGTAAATAGTCACGTGAAAGATTTATCACGATAATGTCGAAACGCTCGAACCACATCCCAATATTTACAACAATCGAGATTAAGAATGTCCAAAGGAACGAACGACGGATAGAGCGTATCCACAACAGTCCTGGTACTAATACGTTACAAATAATTAATGCCCAGAATGCCCACCAATAAGGACCAGTTGCTGCTCCTGGAGAGAAATAAGTGAAGTCCTCGTATCTAGAACCTGAGTACCATGCTATCCATAACTCAGCTAAGTAAGCAATAGCCACCATTCCTCCAGTTACGATAATTACGATATTCATATACTCGATATGTTTACGAGTAATATAATCTTCATAATGCAATACTTTTCGCATCACACTTAATAGTGTTTGCACCATAGCAAAACCTGAAAAAATAGCTCCTGCTACGAAATATGGTGGATATACAGTTGAGTGCCACCCTTTTATTACAGATGTAGCGAAGTCGAATGATACGATTGTATGTACTGAGAATACAAGTGGTGTACATAATCCTGCTAATACAAGGGTAACTTCTTCAAAGCGTTGCCATTGTTTTGCTCGTCCACCCCATCCAAATGATAAAATTCCATAAATTTTCTTTGCAAATGGTTTTGTTGCACGGTCGCGGATCATCGCAAAATCGGGCATAAGACCAATAAACCAGAACACTACCGATACTGAGAAGTAGGTTGAGATCGCAAAAACGTCCCACAATAGTGCCGAGTTAAAGTTTGGCCAAAGTGAACCAAATTGATTCGGAATTGGGAAAACCCAGTAAGATAACCAGATTCTACCCATATGGATCATCGGGAAAACCGCTGCTTGTACTACCGCGAAAATTGTCATCGCTTCAGCTGAACGGTTAATCGACATTCTCCATTTCTGACGAAATAAAAGGAGTACAGCGGATATTAGTGTTCCAGCGTGACCGATCCCTACCCACCATACGAAGTTGGTAATATCCCAACCCCAGTTAATTGTTCTATTTAAACCCCAAACCCCGATTCCGGTACCAACGGTGTAGAAGACACAACCTATGAATAATAGGAAACCAAGGAATGCTATACCGAAGGCGATCCACCATAATTTTCCCGATTTATTCTCGATTGGACGAGCAATATCTACGGTGATATCATGGTAAGACTTATGTCCTAATATAAGAGGCTCTCTAATTGGTGATTCGTAATGTGACATATTATTTTACCTTAATAAATTCTATACTAATTATGCGTTTTTTTGTTCTTTTCTGTTTCTAACTTTCACATGATAGAAAACGTTTGGTTGTGTACCAACTTCTTCTAACAATACGTAAGATCGATTGCTTTCTGAAAGTTTTTTCACTTCACTGTTTTCATCATTTATATCTCCAAACACCATTGCGCCAGTCGCACAAGCTGCAGCACATGCCGCTGAATCTTTAAATTCTTGATCCGTTACACGACGGTTTTCTTTCTTGGCTTTTAGGATAGCTGCTTGTGTTTGTTGGATACAGAAAGAACATTTCTCCATTACCCCTCTTGTACGTACTACTACATCTGGGTTCAATACCATACGTCCTAAATCGTTGTTCATATGGAAATCGAACTTATCATTCTGGGTATAAGTAAACCAGTTGAAACGACGTACTTTGTAAGGGCAGTTATTTGCACAATAACGTGTACCAATACAGCGGTTATAGGCCATCATGTTTTGTCCTTGACGACCGTGTGATGTTGCCGCAACCGGACATACTGTTTCACATGGTGCGTGATTACAATGTTGACACATAATTGGTTGGAATATAACGTCTGGGTTCTCTGCTTTTGGCTGAATCAACAATTTATATTGCTGAGGTTCATTCAACCCGTCTCCTTTTCCATCCATATTCGGACCTTCAAGAGCAACCTTCTGCGTTAATGTATTATCTGTAACATCTGAGTAGTAACGGTCTATACGCAACCAATACATATCTCGTGACATACGGATTTCATCTTTACCTACAACCGGTACGTTGTTTTCTGCTTGACAAGCTATAATACAAGCACCACAACCTGTACATGCATTCATGTCTATTGACAGCTTGAAGTGTGGACCTACTGAACGATCATGTGTTCTCCAGATATCAACCTCTTTTTCAGGTGTTAATCCTTTCCAGGTTGGCATTACTCCTAATTCGTTCCATTCTTCTCTAGGACGATTTATAAAGTCATCTAAAGAAACTTCACGTGCAATTTCATAACGCCCCATCAGAGTAGGCTGCTGCTGCATATTGGCAAATTTGTGCTTACCTGCACCTGCAGTTTTGCCTAAAGTTACATTGTTTGCACCTATGGTTCCTTTATATAAGCTATACGCATTTACTCCGATTTCGTTTCCTACTTTTCCTGCTTTAGTTCTACCATAACCTAAGGCTAAACCTATAGAACCAATGGCTTGACCTGGTTGGATAAATACAGGCACTTTCTCTAGCTTAACGCCATCTACTGTCAGATCAAAGTATTCGCCATCAAATTGCATACGTCCGTTATGAACGTTGTAATTATCTTGGATTTTTACACCTAATTTTTCTGCGTCTAATGGGTTCAAGGTAATGTAGTTATCCCAAGAATTACGAGTTATTGGATCTGGTAACTCTTGTAACCAAGGATTATTAGATTGTGTTCCATCTCCTAAACCTGTTTTTGTATAGAATTGGATTTCCCACTCTCCTGCTTTTGTAGAGGCTAATTTTGCAGCATATCCGTCTGCTACTGCAGTATTAGCAACAAAAGTTGTTGTTTCAGAAGATTCGTTAACTCCGTTGTACAACGCTTGATTAAAATCAATTCCTCCGACTAATGGTAGGATAGTTGATAACCAATTGTTTCGTAAATACTCATAATACGCAGAAACTGGTTGTACACTTTCTGATGTTGCCATCATCATAGTAGGATCATTAGGATTTTCTACTTTATTTACAACTGATGTTCCTGTTAACCAAGTAATTAATGAGTCTTGAAATTGACGAGAATCAAAAATACGAGGTATAGTAGGCTGTTGTAATGAGTATACTCCTGTAATTGGATTATAATCATTCCATGATTCTAATGCATGAGTAACTGGTGCTACTAAATCTGCTAAAGATGCAGTTTCATCTAATTTTTCTGTTAATGCTACCTTTAAACCAATTTTAGAAAAAGCTGCTTGTACTGCTTTTGATTGATTTGCTGCATATACAGGATTGGCTTGATATGTAAACAATACTCCTACATTTCCTGCATTTGCTTCAGCAATAAATTGATTGAACACAGCATCGTTAGAAACCTTTAAGTTAACGGCTCGGTTTGTTACAGCTCCAGAAGCAATCATTTGATTAATTGCAAAAGCCAAAGCATATGCTTCTTTTGATCCATCTGCCAGAACAACCGCTTTGCTTCCTTTAGCTTTAATTTCTTTTACAATGCTTGCAGCTTCATCTTTAACAGAAGCTCCCTTCAGACCATTGTATACTTCTGCCAGCAACTTTTCTGTATCTGTAAACTTTTTAGGGATACGAGTATCTGCATTGGCACCTGTCAATGATAATACAGATTCTACTTGTATATGACGCAACATGTTTGCTCCAGGTTTTCGAGCTGCTGCATAAGAAGATTCCATTCCTCCACCGTTATAATCTCCTAAAAAATCTGCATTGAATGATATCACTAATTCTGTAGAAGATAAGTCGTAGAAAGGAATTTCGCGTTTACCATATACTTCTTGTGCAGCATCTAGAGCGTTAGAATAACTAACAGCATCAAACACTACATGCTGAACTGTAGGGTATTTTGCTTGAAATTCTTGTATTAGTTTTTTTGTAGTCGGCGATGGCAGTGAAGGGGTTAAGATAACCGCTTTTTTACCTCCTAAACTATTTAGAGCTGATACTACTTTAGCATCGAGATCTTTCCAAGTTGTAGTTTTATATTTATTTTCCCCAGTTTTCACCATTGGGCCTTTCACCTTATCGCTATCATACAAAGATAATACCGATGCTTGTACACGAGCGTTTGTCGATCCGAAGAATCGTGCATCGTGATTCGCATCTATACGAATTGGTCGACCTTCTCTGGTTCTTACCAAAACGTTTGCATAATCATATCCATCAAAAATTGTTGATGCATAATAAGTTGGTACACCAGGTGTTACGTCGTTTGGTTTCACAACGTAAGGCACAGACTTTACGATTGGTGCTTCACAGGCTGCTAAAGTTACAGCAGCTGTACTAAATCCTAAGATTTTCAAAAAGTCACGTCGCGAAGTCTTCTTGTTTTCCATGGCATTTGTGTTGCCTAAGAATTCATCTACAGGAATATCTTCTGCAAATTCATTGGTGGATAACTGTTCGCTTAAATTAGAATCAGTTAACTCCTCAAAACTTCTCCAGTATTTTTTCTTCGAAGCCATTTATAGTCCTCTTTTTAGTATATTAATAATGACATTTACCACACTCTAAACCTCCGATTGCATCCACAGTAATTTTGGTTGCATCACCGTATTGTTTTTTCAACTTTTCGTGTAGCTCTGCGTAATATTCTTTGTTATAACCATTATCCATGTCCACCTCAGTTGTACGGTGACATTCGATACACCATCCCATAGTGAAATCGTTGGCCATTTTTACTTCATTCATTTCATCTACGCGACCGTGACATGCAAAACATACCTGATCTGCGCTTCCGATATTAAGCTCTTTTGCGTTAGGAATTGTTCCTTCCTTGATAGCCTTTAAAATTGCTTGTTCTCCCGCAACTACGTGCTGTGCATGTGAAAAATAAACAAAGTCTGGCATATTATGGATACGTACCCATTCGATTGGTTTTTGATTACCTTCGTATTTATTGGTTTCAGGATTCCAACCGATTGCTTTATACATTTTCTGAATTTCTCCTGTATAAAATGCTTTTACATCATCTGCAGACGCAAATTTACCAGAAGTTACCAATTCTTCTTCGTAATAATCCCCACGGTATTCTTTAATTGTTCGATGACAGTTCATACATGTATTTGTTGAAGGAATACCAGATACTTTACCGTATTTTGCAGATGTATGGCAATATTGACAATCAATTCCCTGAATTCCTGCATGAACTTTGTGCGAGAAATAAATTGGCTGCTCTGGCTCATATCCTTTATCTACACCTATCCCCATCAATCCCCAGAAAACGCTATACATTACAACGAATGTAAGAATCACAACCCCTACAAGCCCAACTGCTTTGTATTTTTGCAACACCTCATTAAAAGAGACTGCTTTATTAAGAGTGTCTTCTTCTAAAGTTGTATCACGGGTTTGTTTTACTAAAGCATTAATTCTAAGTAAAATCCAAAACAAAAGAGCTGCCAAAACAACAAACCCAACTGCAACTACACCTGTACTTGCAGAATCCTCCCCTCCTTTTGCAGGAGCATTTGCAGCAGCTGCTGCTTTTTTAGCTTCTTCAAAAGCTGCTTGCCCACCTTCTGGGTCTGATGTATAAGCCAAGATATCATCGATATCTGCCTCACTTAATCCTGGGAAAGCCAACATCTCTTGATTGTTGTATTTTGCAAATATTTCATTTGCATACTTGTCCCCCGACTCTCGCAGTGCTTTATTGTCCTTTATCCACGCATGTAACCAATCGGTACCAAGCCCCGCTTGTTCTTGTACACGTTGCACTACATTTCGCATCTCTGGACCAATCATCTCTCCATCTATCTGGTGACATGCTGTACAATTGGTTTGAAACAAATCGTACCCATTAGCAGCGTCACCCTGAGCATTAGCAGTAGAGAAACCGAGCATTATTGCCGCGGCACTCCATAGACGTAACCTTGTTAGAATTCTTGCCTTCATTTACTTATTATAAGTTTCGTTTTTCGTAATTTAATATTTGAACGCTTTATTGTCAACAAAAATAGGGGCAATACTTAAGAAAATCATAAAGAAACTATAATGAACTTTATCACTTAATGTAATTTAAAACTATTCTAAATAAATTCTACATCATAAAAGAATCTACTTTTTAGCTATATTGTTTTCACTATCAAAGCCAAAGATGTATTGCTGATTTTTTTTAGAGTATTTTTGGTTGGTTTAACTTATATTTGTAAAAATACAACTTAATGAAAATAGTGAAAAAGATATTGACTTTTGTTTTTTTGACGATTATTTTTCAAGGAAAAGCTCAAATTAACGTCGATACGGTGAGAATTGAAGATGCAGGTAAAATTTCTATTGAAATGGATCCTGAAATCGCTAAATTTATCAATAACAAAGAAAACACCTCTTGTGCAGTTGTTAGAACCACAACGAAACCTACTACAACTACAACTCGCCCCCGTAACAATCCGAGTGATCCATGCGCAGGAAAAACCCAAATGCCGGGATATAAAATTCAGGTTTATTACTCGAAAAATAGAGCACAGGCCGATAGAGTAAAACGAGAATTTGAGGCGAATTTCCCATCTTTTTCTACCGAAATTGTTTATATGTCACCGGATTATCGAGTTTTGGTTGGTGATTATTTCACGAAAAGCTCTGCTAATACTGATATAAGAAAAATCAAGTCAAAATACAATAGTGCTTTTGCCATTCAGTACAGAATTTTATGTAGAAGAGCAAAGTAAAGTGATGATAGTTTAAACAATTTTTATTAATGTATGACCATTTCTTTTATTAGAAGTAGTTTTTATGTGTCTGTAAAAAGGGCTTTCTACTTTTCTATTGTACATCAATACTTAGAATATCTTTTCATAGACAAATCTTATCATTATCAGGCTACTCTCCTCCTCTTATTTAATAAGCTAATTGTACAAAAAGCAGAAAAATAGTTATTTGATTAGATAAACTATGAGTGATTTTCGAAAACAAAAAAAGCCCGAGTTTCCTCAAGCTTTTTTATCGTCGAAATAAATAGATTATTTAAAATCAACGTCCGAAACATTCTTGTTGAACTCCACCTTGCTTAATTCTATTTTAAAAGTTTGTGGCCCAGATTGGGTTTCGATTGTTGTAGCCATCAACACACCGTCGAATGGTTGATAGTTTTTATACACATTAACGGTTACCATATCTCCTTGCGGTGTTGATGCAACGATTTCTGATTTTGCCAACAATCCAGTTTTCACATCGTAATATTCGGTACGTTTAGCTTCTTTGGTATATACCTTATAGTATTCTACGCCGTTTTCGGTTACAATTCCCTCTACACTTGCTTTGGCAAAGCTGCTAGATAATACTGGAAATAATTGATTATATCCTTTCATCCCATCGATTTGGTCTTTCTGGAAATCTATTTTCTGACCCATTTGGTCTACATAGCCTTTGCCGCCATCGAAAACAGTTTTTATTTTCATACCCATTATTTCCATCACGATTGCAGTTTTGTCTGGTAAAGCATATTTTTCTTTGTAATTACCCTCCATCCCCATCAGGCTAATTTTTCCTTCACGGTGTGCGGTTTTCACTTTTTCGATATTTGCTTTTCCTCCTACTGCTTTTATATAGGCATCGGCTATTTGGTGGGTTGTTACTTTTGCATCCTTTTTCATAGTAGACGGATCTGCAATGGGCTCTCCGTACGCATCATAAAAGTTCACAGGGTAGCCTAGTTTTTTCAGTCCCTCACCGATTGTTTCTGCTTTTCCTGTAACAACAATTTTAGCCTGATCTGGACGGAAATATTTTTTTGAAACGCGTAAGACATCATCTACTGTTACGTTATTTATATTTTTGATATAATCGGCGTAGAAGTTGTCATTTAACCCTTCTATTTTTTTTATCAATGCTTGGCTCGCTACAGTTTGTGGTCTTTCTAACGACATGATAAAGTTCCCCAAGAACTTTGCTTTTACGTTTTCCAAAACTTCTTTATCTACTTTTTCCTGAGTCATCGAGCGGATTTCTTTCATCGTTTCGATTACTGCCGAATCGGTTACTTCGTTACGAACGGTAGCATTGGTGAAAAAACGTCCGATATATCGAGAATCAGAAACTCCTCCTCGTGCTCCATATGTCCAACCATGTTTTTCGCGAAGATTCATATTCAATTTCGAATTGAAATCTCCTCCTAAAATAGTTGAAGCAACTTGCACAGCATAATAATCTTTGTCTTTTTTGGTAAGGTTTACCGGATACGTTACAGACACCACAGATTGTACTGCATTTGGCATATTAACGATATCTACTTCTGTTTTCTTCACTTGCTGAACTGATGGTAAATCGGCAATCTTCACCACTCCTTTATGCCAATTAGAAAACAATTTTGTAGTTAGACTTTTAGCCTTATCCGCAGTGATGTCCCCTACAAAAATAAGATACGCATTGTCTGGGCGGTAATAGTTCTTATAAAAATCTTGTACGTCTTTGAGAGTAATTTTTTGAATTTTTTCTGGCGTATCGTACTCGGCAAACGGATGGTTTTTTCCATACGTCAATACATCACGAACACGTGAAGCTGCAGCTTCCACACTTTTTTCATCTGCTTTTAAACCTTCGATATAACGATTTTTGACAGCTTCGAATTCTTTCTGATCAAATTTCGGATTGATTACTCCATCTGCAAAATAACCAAAAACCTCATCGAAATATTTGGTTAATGAAGAAGCACTTCCCCCCTCACTCCAAAAATTTACATTGCCTCCTAATTGCTCTATTTTTTTGTTGTAATCATCCTTAGCAACCTTTTCTGTTCCGGTTCCTAGCATACTCCCTAACAGACCATCGACCCCTTTTTTGTCTGCTAGAGTAAAAGGTGTATTATCGATTGTTAACGTTGCACTTACACGTGGTAATTTATGGTTTTCTACAACAATAACAGTGAGCCCGTTGTTGAGCTTAAACTCATGTGATTTCCCTAAATTTATTGTAGGAACTGGCCCTGGTACTGGCATTGGTCGATTGATCTGTCCATTGACAGAAAGAGCAAAAAATGCAAAAGCGAGGGTAAATATTTTTGTATTCATTAGATTTCTTCTTAACTATTTTTTTTCTTTTTGTTCTTTAGCTGATTCTGGTAAATAATGCACTATAACACGCTGGTTCTTACCTAGGTATTTTTTGGCTACGTTACGAATATCTTCTCTAGTGATCGAACGATAAATATCCATTTCTGTATTGATTTTATTGGTATCACCTTGCAACATATAAGCATCCGCTAGTAAGTGAGCTATATTTTCTACGCCTTGCCTTTGAGCTACAAAACTATTCTCGAATGAGTTGAGAAGTTTCTGATAATCCTCTTCAGAAATTAAATTTGTCTGAACGTTTTCAATATCTTTTTGGATATCTTTTTCTAACTGTTCTAATGAAACCTTTCCTTGCGGCAATACGCCAATGGTATAGATTCCATAATCTTCCATTTGACGATTGAAAGCAAATATTTGCAATGCTTCTTTTTTCTCGTCTACATATTTTTTATACAAGACAGAACTTTTTCCTCCCGTTAAATAATTCGACAACATATTCAACGTAAAAGCATCTTTCGATTTATTATCCGACGTACGATAATTGATCGCTAATAAAGGAATTTGAATGTTCGAATCGTATTCTGTTACACGACGCTCTTTGGTAATAGGTTCTTCTTTCGGAAAACTTTTTTTCACCTCTGCTCCACGAGGAATCATGCCAAAATATTTTTCGACCATTTGTTTAGCCTCCTTCATTTTAAAATCCCCTGCTATTACTAACACCGCATTATTCGGTACATAATAGGTACTACTGAAATGCTGGAAATCTTCTAGTTTTGCTCCTTTCAAATCTTCAAAAGAACCGATCACACTCCATCTATATGGATGCTTATCGAAAACATGCGGCGACAGAGCTTCACCGTACATAAAACGTCCGTACGGCTGATTATCTAATCGTTGTCTTTTTTCTTCTTGTACTACTTCTTTTTGGGTATCAACACCAATCTGATTGATAATAGGTTGCAGTAATCTGTCCGATTCCATCCATAAACCTAACTCTAAATTGTTAGACGGAAATGTTTCGTAATAATAAGTACGATCGGTTGTCGTATTGGCATTGTTTTGCCCACCATGCGATGAAACAATTTTGAACCATTCTCCGCGTTTGATATTATGTGTTCCTTCGAATAATAAATGTTCGAAGAAATGGGCAAATCCGGTTTTTCCCTCTTGCTCATCTTTCGAGCCTACATGATACATAACTCCCGTAGTAACGATAGGTGCTGAATTATCCTGATGTAGAATAACATGTAAACCGTTAGGTAAATCGTACTCTTCAAAGTCGATTTTTTGCCCGAACATCGTTGAGCTTACTAACAGTAAAGACAGTACTAATTTTTTCATTGAGTAATCTATTTTACATAATTTGTCTTACGAAAATACATTTTGTTACAAAGAAATTGTAATTTTCGGAAAAAAAAATTCATGAGCCTCGAAGAAGTTATAGGCTATACTGGTGCATTATTTATTGGAATTGTTCTAGGTTTAATGGGCGGTGGAGGATCTATTTTAGCCGTTCCTATCCTGGCCTATTTATTTCATTTCGATGAAAAAGTTGCCACAGCTTATTCATTGTTTATAGTAGGTAGCACAAGTCTAGTTGGCGGCATAAAACAAGCATTAAAAAAAATGGTCGATTGGCGTGCCGTACTCATTTTTGGTCTCCCAGCAGTTATTGGTATTTCTATCATCCGAACATTTGTAGTTCCCAATTTACCCGAAAATTTATTTCATGTTGGCCAATATATAGTCACACGACGCATGGCTATGTTTGGGCTTTTCTCTATTTTGATGCTTTTTGCTGCGTTTTCTTTGCTAAGTGACAATAAAGGCCCTAGAAGAAAACAAAAATCAAAATTTCATCCACTATTATTGTCCGAAGGTTTTTTTATTGGATGCCTCACAGGATTAGTCGGAGCAGGCGGTGGATTTCTTATTGTCCCAGCACTGATGGTTATTGCACAGTTAGATATCAAACATGCTTCTGCAACCTCTTTATTTATCATTTCAATTAATTCTTTGATCGGTTTTTTTATTGGCGATGTACATCATCTTACCATCGATTGGGGCTTCTTACTAGAGTTTGTATTTTTATCGATGATAGGTATTTTATTAGGAACTTTTTTTTCTACCAAAATCTCTACCGAAACCCTAAAAAAAAGTTTTGCTATATTTATCATATTAATGGCTATCTTTATCTTTTTAGAAGAATTTATCCTTTAAAAAAAGTGAAAAATGAAAGCCTACAGAGCTGAATATTGGGATCAACGTTACCAAAACAAACAAGCCGGCTGGGACGCTCAAGAAGTGACCACACCGATTAAAGAATACATCGATCAACTCGAAGATAAATCTCTCGAGATTCTAATTCCTGGATGCGGCAATGCACATGAAGCTGAATATTTACTAACTAAAGGCTTCCGAAACATTACGATTTTGGATTATGCGCCAACGGTTGTAGAAAAATTACAAGAAAAATATAAAGACCGAAAAGAAATAAAAATAACCTGCCAAGATTTTTTTCAACATACCAACCAATACGATTTGGTTCTTGAACAAACTTTTTTTTGTGCATTACTCCCTTCACAAAGAGAAGATTATGCGCAGCATATGCATAAAATTATTCTTCCGAATGGTCGATTGGTAGGAGTTTTGTTTAATAAACATTTCGGGAGTAACAATCCACCGTTCGGAGGCTCATTAGATGAATATAAAAAATTATTTCAACCATATTTTCAGATTCAGACAATGGAAAAATGCTATAATTCTATTCCACCCCGTCAGGATTCTGAAATTTTCATAAATTTGCAAAATAAATCGTAAACGATGAAAATAGAACAACTTTACACCGGATGTTTGGCTCAAGGAGCTTATTACATCGAGTCGAAAGGCGAAGCCGCCATCATCGATCCGCTACGCGAAACTCAATCATACGTTGATAAAGCAGAAAAAAATAATGCCAAAATAAAATATATATTCGAAACGCATTTTCATGCAGATTTCGTATCTGGCCATGTAGATTTAGCGAAAAAAACCAATGCGAAAATTATATTCGGCCCTACTGCTAAACCAATTTTCGATGCTCATATTGCTCAGGATGGCGAAGTGTTTTCTATTGGTGATATTACCATTACGGCGATTCATACGCCAGGTCATACCTTAGAAAGTACCACTTATTTGCTGAAAGATGAGAATGGAAAAGATTATGCAATCTTCACCGGAGACACTCTTTTTATCGGTGATGTTGGTCGTCCAGATTTGGCACAAAAATTAAACAACGACCTTACACAAGAGAAATTAGCCGGTATGTTGTACGATTCTCTACACAATAAGATTCTACCGTTGGCAGACGATGTAATTGTTTATCCTGCACATGGTGCTGGCTCGGCTTGTGGTAAAAATATGAGCAAAGAAACTTTCGATACCTTAGGCAATCAGAAAGTAAAAAATTATGGTTTGGATGTGAACATGAGCAAAGAAGATTTCATTCAGAAACTTACTGAGGGTTTATTACCGCCACCTACCTATTTCCCAGAAAACGTTCGTATGAATATCGAAGGATATGATACGTTTGACCAAGTGATGAACCGTAGTAAAAAAGCGCTTTCGGTAGAAGAATTCGAAACTATAGCAAATGAAACCTCTGCACTATTGCTCGATGTTCGTGACCCGCAAGTCTTTGCTAAAGGTTTTATACCAAACTCTATCAACATCGGTCTTGGTGGACAATTCGCACCGTGGGTCGGGACGTTGATAGCCGACATCCAACAACCTATCTTGTTAATTGCAGAAACGGGCAAAGAAGAGGAAGCAATTACTCGTTTAGCACGAGTAGGCTACGACCATGCAATTGGCTATTTAGACGGCGGATTTGACGCTTGGAAAGAAGCTGAAAAAGAATACGATGAGATTGTCTCTATTTCTGTAGATGAGTTTGTAGATTTGGTAAACGAAGGTGAATTGAAAGTTTTGGATGTACGTCGTCCAGGTGAGTATAATGCTGCACATGTTGACAATGCAATTCATGCTCCATTAGACTTTATCAATGAAAGTATGTTGGCTATTGATCCAGAAGAGACTTATTTAGTTCATTGTGCAGGAGGCTACCGTTCGATGATTTTTACTTCGATCTTGCGTGCAAGAGGTTATGAAAACTTGATTGATGTTTCTGGTGGATTCAACAAAATAAAGGAGCAAAAAAACGTTCCTTTAGTTACAGGAAACTGTTCTCTATCTAAGTAAAATCTAATTAATATTCATAAAAAATCAGCACAAGATTGTGCTGATTTTCTTTTTCAATAAACATACAACGAATATTATAACGTTGAAAACTTCTACTCTTTTCTTTTCTTTCTTTGATAATTGTTTTTAAATCTCTTGTGGTTCTTGTACCGGTAGATTTTGTTTTTCTTCTTGTTTTTTCATTATTTTTTTTACAACCAAACCTACACCAATTCCGACAATCGCTCCATAAATTGAACGTTTACCCAAAAATCGAGCGATACTAACTCCTGTTGTTGCTGCTGCTGCCAAAGGTGCTAAGGTTTTATCTTCTCTAGTTCCTAGTTTCTTGATTATTGTTGATAGCATATTTTTGTTTTTTCTAATTACTTTTTTCTAGTTATAAAATGATAAACAAATTTCAAACCAAAAAATATTATTCTAGCTTTAATAAATCAACTTTGAGTGTATTAACTGATTTGTGACCAAGCAATTTTATCTTTATGATGCGCTAAAAAATATTTTTTTATAGGAAGATTTTCGGATTTCTCTAATCGAGGATCTTCTTTCAATAATCGATCTGCAGCTTGTCTCGACCATTCGATTAATTGTCGATCTTTGGTTAAACTGGCCAATTTGAAGTCGAGTACTCCGCTTTGTTGTGTCCCCATCAAATCTCCTGGTCCTCGAAGCTGTAAATCTACTTCTGCTATCTGAAACCCATCATTTGTCTGGCACATGGTACTTATTCGTTGATAAGACGTTTCGTTGAGTTGCCCATGCGTCATCAAAATACAATAACTTTGTTCTGCTCCACGGCCAACTCGTCCGCGTAACTGATGCAATTGTGATAAACCAAAACGCTCGGCATTTTCAATTACCATTACCGAAGCATTTGGCACATTAACCCCTACTTCTATCACCGTAGTGGCTACCAAAATGTGAGTTTCCCCTTTTATGAAACGCTGCATTTCATAGTCTTTTTCTGCAGGCTTTTGCCGCCCATGCACGATACCGACAGCATATTTTGGCAATGGAAATTCTCTAGTGATACTCTCATATCCATCCATTAAATCTTTAAGCTCTAGTTTTTTAGACTCTTCAATCAATGGATAAACTATGTATACCTGCCGACCTTTATCGATTTCTTTTTTTAGAAAATGAAAAAGCTGTAATCGATGTGCGTCAGTTTTGTGTATAGTCTGAATTGGTTTTCTACCTTTTGGCAACTCATCGATAACCGAAATATCCAAATCACCGTATAAACTCATAGCAAGAGTTCGTGGAATCGGTGTGGCTGTCATCACCAAAATATGCGGAGGTTGTTTTGCTTTTCGCCAAAATTTGGCCCGTTGCGCTACTCCGAACCGATGCTGTTCATCGATAATAGCCAAACCTAAATTATTAAATTGCACTGTATCTTCTAGAATTGCATGCGTACCAATCAAGATATTAATCTCGCCCGAAAGCAATCCTTCGTGGATTGGTTGTCGTTGTGATTTGGTTGTGGAACCAGTTATCAGGGCTACTTTGACATCTAAATCTCCTAAATATTCTACGACACTCTGATAATGTTGTTGTGCCAAAATTTCGGTAGGAGCTATTAATGTTGCTTGAAAGTTATTATCGATTGCCAGTAACATGCTTAATAAAGCTACCATTGTTTTTCCACTCCCCACGTCGCCTTGCAAAAGACGATTCATTTGCTTATGCTGACGCAAATCTCTATATATTTCTTTTACTACACGTTTCTGTGCATTTGTTAATTCGAACGGAATATAATTATTATAAAAAGTATTGAAGTATTCACCAACTCTAGGAAAAGCTTGACTTTTATTGGTTTGTTGATGTCCAATTTTTTTTACGAACATGCTCAATTGAAAGAAAAATAATTCTTCAAATTTTAATCTGAATTCTGCTTGTCTGAGTTCTTCTGCATTTTTCGGAAAATGAATTTGTGCATATGCTTTCGCACGAGAGATAAGTTTTAATTGATCAACCAAAGAAGTTGATAAATTTTCTTCTATCATTATTGACTCCTGAAAGAGTTGGAGAATAATTTTCTGCATCATACGATTGGTAATCCCTTTTTTTGCCAAAAGTTCGGTACTCGGGTATACTGGGAATAAACCCAACGGCATTGTTTTGGCGTTTTCTGCATCTTCTATTTCGGGATGTACCATACTAAATACCGAGTTGAAAAGATTTGGTTTACCATAAATCAGAATCGGTTGATGCAACTCTTTCTGAAATTTCTCTACTTGCCATTTGGTAAACTTAAACCAAACCAACTCCATTTGTCCTGTATCATCTATGAATTTTGCTACCAAGCGTTTTTTCTTGCCCGAGGTTATCGTTTCTAAACTTACCATTTTACCAATCAATTGTACCTCTGCCATGGTCGGGACTAATTCTTTTATTTTATAGAAACGCGATCTATCTACATACCGAAAAGGAAAATGATTTAATAAATCTTCATACCGAAATATTTGCAACTCTTTTTGTAACAATTTAGCCCTTTCTGGTCCTACGCCTTTTAGATATTCGATAGGGGTTTTTATTTTCGATGAATACATGGGGTTCTTTTCTGCAACTAATTTACGGAATAAAAAAGAATCCATGAAAACCACTCAAATTCTGTATATTTGTTTACATTAATGACAAAGATTACATTTATGCTCAATTTAGAAACGTATTTCAAGAAAGGCATCAGCTACGAATCGTATATCGAAAAAACAGAAAATCAATTAGAAGAAGAAGTAGAAAATGGTGATCCGAAAGAGTTTGTACAGCATTATTCGATGGGCTTACAACGCATGAATCGGATTACAAAATCCTTTCAGTTCTCGGATGTTTCGCTTGCAGAAATAGAAAAAGCAAGTTTAGACAAATCGATTCGATTGCTCACCATTACTGAAGGTTGGTGCGGAGATGCGTCACAGATTGTCCCAGTTGTTCATCTTTTAGCCGAAAAATTAGGTATAGAAAATCGCTATATTTCTCGTGATGAAAATCTAGAATTAATCGAAAGATATAAAACTAATGGTGCACTTTCTATTCCGATTGTATTAGGTATCGACTCAGAAGGGAAAGAACTTTTTCATTATGGTCCTCGCCCACAAAAAGGAATGGAATTGCTAAAAAAATTCAAAGAAAATCCCGATAAATATTCTAAAGACGAATTTCATGCCGACTTACAGAAATTTTACAATACCAATAAGGGAGAAGATATCATCCACGAACTTTTAAGTCTAATGAACGCATGAATAAAAAAAGATTATTTTTTTTAGGTTTTTTTGTGGTTTTTATTGCAGCTATTTTTTATACCCCAATTGGTAAATTTATCCAAGACAAACTAGAAGATAAATCGCATGTTGCGGGTATAAAAATTTTGAATGAAGAGGACTATAATATTGATTTGAAAGGCTACAATGGTGCCTTAGATGAGAATTTACAATCTGCCAAAAATAGTGGACAAGTTGTCTTGATAAATTTTTGGGGCAGTTGGTGTCCTCCTTGTGTTAAGGAAATGCCGAGTTTACAAGAATTGTACAACACACATCATGAAAAGGTGAAATTTATTTTTATTGCGATTCAAGATAAACCGAACGACATCATCAATTTTGCAAAGAAACACGAGCTTACTTTACCGCTTTATGAGCCTATTAGTCCGATATCGGTTGCCATGATGCCAAAAGTTTTTCCGACGACTTATATCCTCAATAAAAAAGGAGAAATCGTTTTGCACGAAAATAAAACCAGAGATTGGAATGATCAAGAAATCAATGCATTATTAGAAAAATTAATTAAAGAATGATTGGTTAAAATATCCTACAATTCTATAAAAAACGCAACAGAATATTCAATTCAGTTGCGTTTTTTTCTTAGGAATAATTATATTTATCTGTTAACAATCTGCAATATTCACCGCTACTGCAAGTCCACCTTCTGATGTTTCTTTGTATTTATTGTTCATATCTTTTGCGGTTTCCCACATCGTTTTCACCACATTGTCTAAGGTAACCTTCACTTCTTTTGGGTTAGTTTCTAAAGCAAGTTCTGCTGCATTTATTGCTTTGATAGCACCCATCGCGTTACGTTCTATACAAGGGACTTGCACCAAGCCCGCTATCGGGTCGCATGTAAGCCCAAGATGATGCTCCATGGCAATTTCTGCTGCAATGGTTACTTGTTCGGGTGTACCTCCTAACAATTCGCATAGGGCTCCGGCTGCCATAGCAGAGGAAACACCAATCTCGGCCTGACAACCACCCATTGCAGCAGAAATGGTTGCACCTTTCTTGAAAATACTTCCGATTACGCCAGCAACCATCAAGAATTGCTTTATTTCTTTTTCACCCGCCTTATGATTATCAATCGTGAGATAATACATGAGAACTGCCGGAATTACGCCTGCACTACCGTTGGTTGGTGCAGTAACCACTCGCCCAAGAGAAGCATTAACCTCATTTACTGCCAAAGCATAACAACTTACCCACTTGAAGATTTCTCGAAAAGCAATTTTCGTTTTTCTGATTGAATAAATCCACTCGTTATGGGTTTGATAAGGGATTGCCGCTTTTAGCTTTTGATACAAATCGTACGCTCTTCTTCTTACATTTAACCCGCCAGGAAGGACTCCTTCTGTATGACATCCGATATACATGCATTCGAGCATAGTGCTCCATACACGCATCAATTCGGCATCTATTTCTTGGTCTGTCCTTTGTGTTCGTTCATTTTCTCTCATCAATTCAGAAATGGACAATCCAGAACTATCACAATGTCTTAATAATTCTTCGGATGTATTAAATTGATAAGGATAAGCGCAAATCACATCGGTAGTAGAATCTTCGTCGCCTTTATTAATAAAACCTCCTCCTATTGAAAAGAATGTTGAATCGTATTTTTCTTTCTCAGAAAAATAAGCTGTAAACATCATTCCATTTGGATGAAAATCTAAAAATTCTCGGTTGAAAATTATATCCTTATCAAAATCAAAAGGAATATTTTTCTCTTGATTTAAGTATAATTGATGTGTTGTTTTAATGGTCTGAATCGTAGCTTGAATATCTTCTACTGGGATATATTCGGGATCTGCTCCCGTTAACCCCAAAAGTACGGCAAAATCGGTTGCGTGGCCTTTACCTGTAAGAGAAAGAGATCCGTACAAATTGATAATGATTTTTTGTACTTGGGTTAGTTTATTCATTTCTTGTAATTCTACAAGAAAAGCCTGGGCTGCACGCCATGGTCCCAAAGTATGAGAAGAGGAAGGTCCCACCCCTATTTTCAGCATATCGAATACCGAGATACAATCCATAATAATTGATAAATTGTCTGATTGATGATTATTTATTCTTACTCAAATATATTCTATTTTCCTAATATATTGCACTACTTGTATCTCAAGAAACTATTATTTTTTTTCATGATCTGGATGTTTTGATTTTAATCAAACTCTTTCCAATGTGGATAAAGGATTGCAAGACCGTATCCTACAAAAAAGAATAAACTAAAAAGTGTATAAAGTGTTCCGTCTGGCATAAATTCTGGCTGGAGGCAGGCTGCAATAAACAAAGATCCTAACAATAAAAAGACTCCTATTTTCTTGTAAAAATATAGTAATACGACACCGATTACTGATATTACCGAAAATATTATAGTTGTTATCGGATACCATGATGGCATTTCTGGGGCATCATTATTAAGAAATGTTCGGAATAAATAATCTTGTGTGCGATAGAGTTCTATCCCTCGATAAAGTAAGCTAAGTACTAGTATAGCCATGATGACAACTAGTAAATTAAACCAAAAAGTTCTTTTTTGTTTTTTCATATTTATAATTTTTTCTAAAATAGGAAATCGTATCCTTTTAAGCTTAATTTTTCAAATTTTTCTTCATCAAAACGATACAGTTTAGCCACTTTTCGGTATTCCTTTGGGTCGGTCGTGTTGCCTGTTTCGATAATCAAATTAGAGTTGAATATTTTTTTTCTAAAGTTACGTTTGTCTAATTCCCGATCCAGTGCTTTCTCGTATAGGCTTTGTAGTTGAGCAATGGTAAATTCTTTTGGTAAAAGATGAAACCCAATCGGACGACGTTTCACTCTTCTTTTTACACGTTCTTTGGCATAAGAGATAATTTCGTTATGGTCGAATGCTAGGTCTGGGATTTCATTATACTTCACCCACAAACCGTTACGTTTCTCTGCCTCTTTTTCTATCTCTGGTGTTAGCTTTACCAATGCATAATACGCTACATTTACTACACGACCGAGTGGATTACGAAAAACCTTCACAAATGCTTTCAGCTGTTCTACATAGATATTTTTGTCGTCTATGCCTATATTTTCTTTTAGCATGGTTTGCACAACGCACTCGTTGCTTGTATCGGGAGCTACATATTTACTAGGTATTGTTAAAGCACCACGATAGGGATCATCTTTTTTTCGATAGATAAGTATTTTTAGTTCTTCTCCATCAAAACCAAACAAAACCAAGCCTGAGCACAAAGCAACATTGAAATATAACTCTTTTTCTTGAGGAGTCATTTTTTTTACTTTTTACTCACTTATAATTTGTTGGTTAAGTTACTGAAATATTGAATGTAACAAGCGATTTTTATCGTTAAAAGATTCTTCTAATGAAATAGTAGATTCTGTCCTAAGAACATCGTCTATCTGATCGATACGATAGATTACCTCTTTGGCATGTGATGTGTCTCTTGCACGAATTTTACAGAAAATATTATATTTCCCAGAAACTACATGTACCACCGTAACGTTAGGTATTTTGTACAACTCATCGATAACGTGCTGTGTTTTATTGGTTTTTGTAAGTAGAATCCCAACATATGCAACAAACCGATAGCCCATTTTTTCGTAATTAATCACCAAAGTAGAACCTTTGATAATTCCAGCGTCTTCTAATTTTTTTACCCGTACATGAATGGTACCTGCTGATACATTCATCTTTTTAGCTATTTCAGTAAACGGAATACGAGTATTATCGATTAGATACATGAGAATTTTTTTGTCGATTTCATCAATTATATAATTCATCTTAGTATTTTTTGTTAAAAAATGTTAATTCTATAATTTATACTTCAATTTTTAGCAAAATTATAAATTACCACAACATTTCTCCAAAAAATATTTAATGATATATATAATATTTTAGCTTTGTTTCAAATATTTTGGATAGTGTTTTCACTTTTGTTTGTTTGCGAGAGTTTATTGCCGAAATGCAATAAACTCTTTTCTTTCTAATGAAGTTTTTTTTACTTCTTATTGTTTTAGAAACGAACCAATCCTCTACGTTTTTTCACTTTATTTTCGATGATTTGTTGATCGCTCACTGGTTGAGCAAAACTTACAGGATTTGGTTTTATCTGCATTGTATCTAGTTGGAATTTTTCTTTGACCGAATCTGAAGGTTCGAGATTACTATTTGGTTTTACTCTTTTCACAGGACCAATTTGCATCGCAATAGAGTCTTTTGTAGTTCTTTTGTCTTTTATTTTTCTGAATATTTCTTCAATATTGTTGAATGATGTATTGTAACTCAATCCAGCTCCGAAACTTTGGTTGAGTTGATTTACATTGCCTGCCTGTATACCGAAAGTTGTAGGACGCGTAAAGACATTGATTAAAAATCCACCATTATTCATCCGTGAAATATCATATTGGATATTCAGATTACCATCAAAATTTTCTTGGTATTCATTGGTCACAGCCATACCATAGGATCCTGTAACACGTAAGCGATTATTAATTTGGTAGGATAAAGAATAACGTAATTTGTCGTTGGTAGAGCTTCCGTCACTTCCCTGAATATATTGTACATCGAGATCAACACCTTCCATAAGAGAGCTCAATGCACCTGCTACAGCCGATAAGCCAATATCTGCTGCACCCGATGCCAAACCTCCTTGCAGACTAGAAGAAAGTGTTGCAGTATCACCAAATTTTCCGGTCATAAGGATATACACGAATTGCATGGTTTTTTCATCTTGATTATTAAGTTTTGCAGCAAGCTGTGCATTCATGTCCGAGCTGGCTCTCGGAATTTCTATATCATAAGTAATTACAGGTGCTTTCAGATTTTCTTTGATATTAATAATTAGCTCTCCATCATACAGTTGAGAAGAACCTGCGCCTGCCAAATACTCTCCCACATTGGATATGGTTCTAGTGTATACTGCTGTTATATTAAGTTCTGCATCCAATGGATCTCCTGAGAAATCGATACTACTACCTTTACGGATACTAAAGTCTTTGTTCAACAACGGGATTCCAGACTGGCGGAAGTTATAAGTACCCGATTCTATATTATAATTTCCTGTAATTGACAAACCAGAATTATCCATATGAATGTTAAGATTTTCTGCTGTTCCACGAGCTGATGCCATGTCGTTGGTGGCCGCATCTAAAATGAGATTCATTTTTGCTGTAGGATATGCATTTACGGTTATATCTACGGTCATCCCCTTCGGGTTGGTCCGTCGGGTATCATCTTCTAATTTTTCTTGATTAGGAACAAAACGAACCAATTGTTTTTCAGACTCTATAATGGTTCCACTTGTATTGATGGTCAGTTGAGAGTTGTCTTTTACATCAGCTCGTGCTACAATATCTAATCCTTGTACTGGCCCGAAGATATCAAAATATCCGTCGACAAATACTCGCCCGTAAAAGAGTTCATTATCTTTTGCTGTGGTGTTCATTACCAACAAATTGTTCGAAGTAAACGATAAGTTGAGGAACCATTCTGAGAAATCTCTAAAGAGTATTGTTCCATCTACCAAACCTTTTGTTTTGTAAAAAGTATCGGTAAATATTAAATTGTCTAGTATGATTGTTCCTTGGCTTCCACCAATTTTATTGACATGAATGTCATTCACGCCGCTGAATAGATAATCAACCCCGAGATAATTAAACTTAAAGCCTAAATCTCTAACGGCCATATCACCACTGAAATTAGGTTGAGTTATTTTACCATCAAAATGAACTTCTCCTGATATTGTTCCGCGCATATTCGAAAAAACTTCGGATAAGAAACCTTCGACAAAACCTACATTGAAATCATCGAAGTTGGCAACCATATTTACTTCTGGTGTTTCAGGGTTATTATCTATAAAGCCATTCATATAAAGCGATTGTACCAATCCTTGATCTAGGGACAACTCTACATCAAAAACATTTTGTACATTGTTATACCCTCCATTTAAGGCGAGGTTTCCTAACTCGAATTCATTGAGTTCTAGTTGATCGATTGTCATTGCTAAGGTAGGTTTTAGTTCGGCCGCGTTGCGTATTACATGCACTTCTCCATTTGCAACTCCGTCTACACTTAGTCCTTTTAGTAAACTGCTCGGGATCAACTTAGAAAGGACAATCTTCTCGAACATTCCATCGAATTTGTAATCTTTCGCATCATTATAAAAACCACTGACTACCAATTGCTGATCCTCATGATTCAACGAAATATCTTCTACTCTCATCTTTTTTGTATTCATATCGATGATGAGTTTATTGGTGTCGGTAGAATTGTCTTTGTTGATGGTCCAAATAGTTTTATCTAGATTGAAAGTTGACGAGGCAAAACCAAATTCCATCGTGTGATTATTTCTCATGGTATGGAAAAGGTTGAGGTCAAACTTCATTAAATTTTCGTCTTTCCCGATATTAAAATCGGTATGAATCATTAACGAATCGTTTTTAGGCAACGAGTTGATATTGATTTCTCTGATCGCGACTGTATTCACCAACAAACTATCTACTCTTCCATTTATTTTATTGTTTTCTGTTGTGGTATCGAAATTGACCAATGCATTATATGCTCGGATATTTCCGTAGGCAACACCTGGTGTATCGAGATTTGCTCGGAAAGAGTTTTCGTTGGTATTGATATAAGCTTTTAAAAAGGTTTCTGGTTCAATAACAATATCTGGATTGAAATATGCCAAAATATTCTGATGCACCACCACATCTACCGTAAATTCTTGATGAGGTGAAACTTTTTTATGTCTGAAAGATGGTACTACCGAGACTAGGCTATTATTGACTGCATCGGCAATCTCACTTACCACAAAACGCCCTGTAATTTCTGCTTCTACGTAGTCTGGAACATTGGCTCGTATGGTTTTTATGCCATTGGATAGTTCAGAAGTTAATTCTGCAAAAGCTATAGTTAGAGTGTCTTTTTTCGAGTGATAATAAACGTTTTTCAGCGTGAGTTGTCCTAGAAAATCGTCCAAATTAGATACTTGAAAATCGCCAGTGATTTTCCCTCTTATTTTTGCTCCTAAATTTTTCGTCAAACCTAAATAATCCAAATCAATATAATTCAAATCTGAAGTAAAATTCAATCGATATGGTTTATCTCTGAAGGCTACTTTTCCATCAAAATTGGCTTTCAATCTTGGATCGTTGATATAGAATTTTCCGTTATAGGTATAATTTTCGAGCAAACCATCGATTGCCATATTCTGATAACGTTTGCCCATCAAATCCATATAATCAAGATTTCCGTCTACCTCGAGATGTATGGTGTTGAGGTCTGTTCCTCGCCCATTGAACGTGAGATGTCCACTTACTAACCCCAAATCTTTTACTTCAGTTATCGCTCGTAAATCTAAATTTTTAGCATCGAGAAGACCTTTGTAACGCATAATTTTGGGCTGTGTATATTGCTGGAAAAGAGCATTGACTTTTGCTTGCCCCAAGGAAGTTAACAAATTTCCTTTTACTGCAATTTCTTGATTATCAAGTACTAAATCTCCTTGATAATTCATGGTACCAAAACGCTGAATAAAAACCGGGAGTTTAGTCGATATAAATGTAGGTAAAAGATTTCGAAGATTTCGATAGGATGTTTTGATTCTCAATGCGTTGCTAAACATTCGCAAATCATCATTCAGCATTCCGCTAAGCTGTAATTTCTGTGCAGCAATGTAGTTTTCTTGCCCAGATAATTCGAAGTTTTTCAAATTTAGAGCATTCAAAGGCCCATAAATTTCACCGTAAACATTGACAGAGGAATTCTTATCAAAATTATCTGCAAAATACCGAATATCCTTAAAATTAATTACTGAAGGATTGTCTATTCTTGCCTCCCAAATCACCTTATTAGCAAAATCACTAAAAGCATTTTTCTCGGCGGTATTCAGTACCAAATCACCTTGCAAATTGCTGTCTTCGGTCTGTAAATGTAGTTGAGTAACCCGAATTTCTTTCTCATTATAATGTGCTATTCCCGATAGATTACGTACAACATACTGCTCTCCTTTTCGTTGAGTTTCGAAAGCTATTTTTCTGATATCAGCATTCAAATCATCATTAATCAATGAAAAATCGCGCACATCGAGTTGAAGTTTTTTGGCATCTAACCAAACTTGTTGTCTGTCTTCTAAATTTTCGTTTTTTATTAATAATTGACCGTCATGTATAAGGAAGTTTCCTTTTAGCGTAAATGGTGAAGGATCTTTTTCTTCTTTACTTGCGAAGTTTTTTACAAATTTGATAAAGTTAGCAATGCTATCATTCTTATATGTGATGATCTGCAACTGCGGCTCATGAAGTTCGATTTCTTTCAGATCTATTTTGTCCGTTCCGTTGATTAAAGACCAAATCCGAAAACTGGTTTCTAATTCTTTTACCCGAATAAACTCTAGTCCATGGTCATCTTTTGTCGCTAAACCATAAAGATGTATCCTCCCGAAGAAATTGATATGAACTTTCTCTACCGAAATCTCTGTGTTGAAGGTTTTATTTAAAGATTTTACAGCCTTATGCGCTGCCCATGTTTGTACTGCAGGGATCTGAATAGCAACCGTTAAGCACAAAAGTGATGTGAGAACTATTATTATCCCGACTAAAATTACCCTTCCTATACGTCTTATTATTTTCAATCCTTTTTTATTACGATATTTGCAGTGTAAAAGTAATTAAATTTTTCGTGTTACGAAATGGAATCAAACAACTTAATTCTAGGCATCGAATCTTCTTGCGATGATACTGGTGCTGCAATCATTCTCAATAACAGAATTTTATCAAATGTTGTTGCAAATCAAGAAATTCATCAGCAATACGGAGGCGTTGTTCCCGAATTGGCCTCTAGGGCTCATCAACAAAATATTGTACCAGTAATTGATCTAGCGATAAAAAAAGCAAATATCCACCTCAAAGACCTCAAAGCTATCGCCTATACGAGAGGTCCCGGTCTTATGGGCTCTCTTTTGGTGGGAAGTAGTTTTGCTAAATCGATGAGTTTGGCACTTAATATTCCTTTGATAGAAGTAAACCATATGCAAGCACACATTTTGGCACACTTCATAGAGGATGCAAACGAACAAAAACCATCTTTCCCTTTTCTCTGCCTGACAGTAAGCGGAGGACATACACAGATTGTGAAAGTAAATGATTATTTTGATTTTGAGTTGATTGGTCAAACCATTGATGATGCTGCAGGAGAAGCGTTCGACAAAGCCGGAAAACTCCTCAACCTTCCTTATCCTGCTGGCCCGATTATCGATAAAAAAGCAAAATTAGGGGATCCACATCGTTTTGAATTTAATAAACCAAAGTTGGCAAATTACAATTATAGTTTTAGCGGCCTGAAAACTGCAATTCTTTACTTTTTACAAAAAGAAACAAAAAAGGATCCGAACTTTATAGAAAAAAACATAAACGATTTATGTGCTTCTATTCAGTACACGATTGTGAATATCCTTATGCAGAAACTAGAAAAAGCCAGCTTAGATCTTGGTATAAAACAAATTGCAATTGCTGGTGGTGTGTCTGCAAATTCTGGGATTAGAGAGGCTTTTTTGGCTAACGAAAAAACATTGGGCTGGAAAGTCTTCTTACCTAAGTTTGCTTATACAACCGACAATGCCGCTATGATTGCAATGGTGGGTCAACTAAAATATGAACGTCAGCTTTTTGGCAATATAACAGACAAATCAACAGCTAAATATTCGATCGAATGAAATTATTTTTCGGAGAAATACACGACAATCATGCAACGCTAAACGAAGAAGAAAGTCATCATTTCACCAAAGTTTTACGTGGCAAAGAAGGCGATATTGTTTATATTACTAACGGAGAAGGAACTTTAGCAAAGTGTGAAATCTCTCAACTTAGTAAGAAAAAAGTTGAAGCGAACATTCTCGAAATTCAAGAAAACTTCCAGCAAAAACCATACTATTTGCACGTTGCCATTGCGCCGACCAAGACAATGGAACGTTTAGAGTTTTTTTTAGAAAAAGCAACTGAGATCGGCATTGATGAAATTACTTTTTTGCAAACTTTTCATTCTGAAAGAAGAAATATTAAAATAGAGCGTATAGAAAAAATCATCCAAGCTGCTTGCAAACAATCCCTAAAGGCTTATACCCCAAAAGTAAATTCTTTGATGAAATTTCATGATTTTATTGATCAAGATTATCAAGAATTTTCTAAAGTTATTGCGCATTGTCGTGATGATTGGGATCGAGAAAATTTCAAAACTTATTTATCAACTCAACCTTCAAAAATCATTTTAATGATTGGACCTGAAGGCGATTTTTCTGCAGAAGAAATCACAAGTGCATTGCAAAAAAATTTCCGAGGTGTTAGTTTAGGTACTCAACGTTTTCGTACAGAAACAGCTGCTCTACAAGCAGTTTTCGCAGTCGACTGGTCTTTTCGACCCGAATAATTTTTTTCTATTATTTGTGGTAAACTTATTCATCACTACGCTTCATTGCATAGAATCTATGGTAAGTTGAGTCATTTTTACTAGAGCCACACAATCGGTCTTTCTTTATTGAATTACAATAAAAAGGTTTTGCCGTAAGAGTGCCAACAATCTATTGGGTGTAGTTTTTAGAATGTTTTTCTGCATGTAAAGATACAAAGCACCTAATCCACACATTTTCATAAAACCTAAAAGTCTCTCTTATATACCAAAAATCAATTCCTAAGAAAGGGAACTGGATTATATTTCTAGAGCATTATCACATCTTTAATCTCTGCTACTTGTTTATAGAAAGCAATCACTTGATCTGCATCTTCTGCAAGAATATTTACTGAAATCGAGGTGTATTTTCTGTTTTTAGAAGCCTTATAATTATACGTTGGGTTTACATCCTTAAAAATTTCTTTCACGCGATTCATGGTTTCTTCACTCGAGGGATAAATAAACTTAAACATATATGGAGTAGGAAATTTTTCAACATTCTCTAATCGCTCTTTGAACTTTTTATAAAATTCTTCCTTAGTATGGTAGTTATCCGGTATTTCTTGAAAATCTAGATTATTAAAATTTTCTGCCATATTCCTTTTTTTTACTTAATCTCTACGCAAGAACTATACCTTTTCTCGAGGCTGACAATTACGGTAAAAAATACTTTTTTTTTCGATAAAATTTTTCTCTGAACTGTCTTTTTGACTGAATATTGCTTACAACAAAGAAAGACATAATAAAACAAAAAAATCTATTCTAAGTTTTTTGTAGTATTTTTGGACATATATAAAGAAAAATGAAAAATTTCACAAATCATCTTAAAACACTTGCAAACTTTACCGAAGAGCAAATAAACGAAGTAATACATATTGCGAAAGTAAAAGATTACCCTAAGAATCATTTTCTTTTACGTGAAGGGCAACAATCTGATTTTTTTTATTTTGTAGAAGAAGGCCTTGTAAAATCATTTTCTTATGACAACGATGGCAAAGAACATGTTATACAATTTTCACCAGAAAACTGGTATATAAGCGATCGCTATTCTACGGTTTGTAAACAGCCCGCTAAACTCAACATTCAAACTATTGAAGATAGTACCGTGGTAATAATGTCGCTCGAACTCCAGGAATATCTAACCCAACTTAACCCCGAATATGGCAAAGCTATTATTTATCTTTTGCACAATCATGTGAGATATCTGCAAGACTGTGTAAATTTATTACTTAGTGCAAGTGCCAAAACACGTTATCAAGAATTTGTCAAACTGTATCCCAATCTCTTACAACGCGTTCCTCAGAGAACGATTGCATCTTATTTAGGTATTACCCCAGAAAGTTTAAGCAGAGTACGCAAAGAAATCTCCATTCATGGTTAAATATACATTTGAAATTTTCGTCAAAGAAAAAAAGAATATCAAACTTAGAAACATCCTATTCAATCTTTTTATTTTAGGACTAGTATCAGGCTTATCCTATATTTTCACAGTCGAAGGTTGGCTAGAGAACAGCTTCGTTTGGATAATTTATATCCTAATCATGGCGACAATTGTAGCGTATTTCAACAAAATTTTCCAAAAAGAGAAATACGAACCCAAAGGAACAACGATGGGAGAAATTGCTTTTTATCCCGACAAAATTTTTTTAGGCGATACATTAATCCCTACGAAAAACATAAAACATATCACAATAAAAAATGATGACTACGTCGGTAAAGAAGTTCGAGATTTTGGTGAATTTAAAAGAGAAGAAGGCTCGTTCGGCGTACATAATTTTCTGACCATTCAGGATCATAACAATACTTTTAAAGAAGTACAATTCAAACAGAAAACAAGAAAAGAATTCCAAAACATGCGAGAAATTTTGATCGATTATTATCATCAAGATCTTCTCGATTACGACGATTTATTATACATCATGAAAATTGAGTACGATTTGGATAAAATTGAATTTAAAAAAAATTTGGAGCGATAAAAATCTCCGACAGAAACAAAAATATAGCGAATGGAACCAACAAAAGAATGGTTTGATCTATTGGATCAAAAAAAAGATTTATTAAAAGCTCCGATTGATTTGGAGAAATATTTTACAGACGACAAAGTAGATCAGTATCCACTGAAACAGATCTCTATGGGAGAATTCACCTCCCTTTCGGGTAAATTAATTGCTTGCGATCCATTAGGATTTATCCTAACGGATGACGATAAACCGTATTACGAAGTAGCTCCGGTAGGCGTTTTCCCGACATATGCAAGCTTCATTACCCTAGAAAACCCAGACAATGAAGCCGAAACTGTCGATCTAATTGCATCTTATAAAATTGCTTTTTCAGACGAAACACCAACAGAGTACCGTGAAGCTTTGCGTGGGAATGAAGATTTAGCTAGTTTGCAAGAAGATGAATATTTTGGTTTTAATACCGATAGTGGATTGGCAACAATTTTTGATCAAGATGCTTTCCCAGAAATCACCAAACTAATCGACAGAATCGAAAACAAAGGCGACGATGCAAATTTGTATGATGATTATTTCGAACCTTTATTCAAAGAAAACCTTAAAAATCACCCCAATTATCAATCAGAAGATGGTGACTGGATAAATTGGTCGGTACCAGAGTCAGATGCAAAGTTCCCTATTTTCCAGGCTGGTTTTGGAGAAGGAGTATATCCGGTTTATTATGGATACAATGAAAAAAACGAAATTATAGCCTTATATATTCAGTTTATCGATGCCGAAATGGAAATCGATGAAGAAGATGATGATTTCTTGTGATTAAATCAATCATTATATTACATAAAAAGCTCAACAGAAGTTGAGCTTTTTAAATGTATCTTCTATCCAAAAAAGTAGATAAAATTATTTCGAAATCCAGACACCGTCGGCCAAAAACTGATACTGCATTGCAGGCTCTGTTATGGCTGCAATTTCATCTGCAGATTTCCCAGCATCTTCTGCATAGTGACGCAACTTATCTACCGAAACTTCTGCAACATATGCTATCCCATGCACGACAACTTCTTTCCCGCTTGCATCCATTGGAACAAAAAATCCATAATCTTTGAATCGAACATTCACTTCGTTTTTCGCATCAGAAAGAGACAACTTCATCCAACATCCTTTTTTGGCACAAACTTCTTGTATGGTAGTGGTAAATTGTACATTGTGCAACGTATCTCCTACCGAAAGTTTTTTATAGTGTTGCAACATTTCCTTTTGGGTCAAAGGATTTTTCACGTCGAAAGCTTCACCAAAACTTTCGTGCGTTTTGGCAAATTCTGTTATCGTTGCATTTTTGGTGCTTTGCATTTGCGATGTACAAGCTACTGTAAAAGCAAAAACACTAAAATAAAGTATCCATTTTTTCATGCTAGTTATTATTTTGGTTATAGAATTTTTCGAACAGTAAATGTATGTTTGGATAGCTATTGACCAACAGTTTTTCGTACTCTGACTCTTTCACCCACTCTACTTTCTCTATACCTTCTTCAGTTTGCGGTTTTGGTTGCTCTTCTCCTATATACGAAACATCATACCAATGCGTCAACTTCAAAATATAAGTTTTCTGATAGTAAATATGATAGGTTGTTGTGATAAAACGATTCAATACCAGCCCATGAATACTGCATTCTTCTTCAATTTCTCGTATCGCAGCCGTTTCTGGATCTTCACCTTTTTCTATTTTACCTTTGGGTAAATCCCATCGACCAAGTCGATGAATAAAAAGAAATTCGTTCTTAGAATTTTTCACGATTCCGCCTGCCGCTTCAATGATCTTGAAATGGTTCTTAAAATCAAACCACAATTCTTCCAAATCTTCACTATACAAATTCACTCGCACGTTTTGATTAGTCGATAGATAATGAACTGCTTCGTCTATTTGTGAAGTATAATGATATAAAACATTTTTTGCACCTTCTTCCGGTTTTTCGGATAAAATGATGCAATTTTCATTTAAAAAAACTTTGTACATTTGACAGGTTTGATACAAATTTATTAAAATAAAGTTAAAAAACATGAAAGTTAATACAGAGAAAGTCAGACTACAAAAAAATCAGCAAGATGCTTATACTTTTTTGTTGGATATGAAGAACTACGAAAGCCTTATGCCTAAAGACACCAATTCATTCGAGATACACGAATCGGGCAAAGGTTTCACGGTAGGAGTTGGTTCTTTGCCAAAAGTTGGAATGCGCTTGAAAGAAACGCACGAACCTAATCAGATCGTTTTCGAATCGCCATCGCCAAACTTCGAATATTATCTAACTGTTAATATCGAAGCTGTTGATGATCATTCTTCGGATGTTTCTCTTGATTTTGATGGAAAGTTTAATATGATGATAGAAATGATGGCCAAAAAGCCACTAACTTCTTTTATCGAAACTATCTCAGAAAATTTAAAGAACGTCTAAGACGCTCGCACTATATATTATATAATAAGGTCATCTGCTAACATTTTGTATAGCAGATGCTCAACCTTCTACTTCTATTTCTACCTCTGTTTTCTAACATTATTAGCCAATTCATTAGTAAAAATAAATGAAAAGATTTTTTACAAAACAACTCCTATTCCTCTTTTTTTGCTGGCTATATACGAGCAATAGTGCCATGGCACAATATATCGAAGTAAATACAGATTACTCCGTAGAAGAATTAATAAAAGATATTTTTCTTGGAGCAAGAAATTCGACGTGTATCGAAATAGAAAACATCAGAATCTCTGGTTGGGATGGTCCAGAAGGAAAAAGTTATGGGTACTTTTCGAGAGGAACAAGCACATTCGAGTTATCCGAAGGAATCATCCTCTCTACTGGTTTAGCTAAGGACGCAAAAGGCCCCAATAGCTCACTACAAGATTTTTATCCGAAAGATGGTTCTTGGAGAGGCGATCAAGATCTGATTGATGTATTAGACATGTACGGACTACCTTCCGATTACATTCTCAATGCTACTTTTCTCGAATTCGATTTTGTTTCTCATCTCACCGAGAGAATAAGTTTCGATTACATTTTCTTATCCGAAGAATATCGTGAAGAAAATACAAAATACTCGGATGCGTTTGCATTCTTGATAAAAAAAGCAGATTCTACCGAACCTTATCAAAATATTGCCTTAATTCCTGGGACAAATATTCCGGTAACTTCTCTTAGCATTAATCATATACATCACTCTAACTATTTCGGAGGTTTTAATGGCGTCCATACGCCTACCAATTTCAATGGACAAACCAAAATCCTCAAAGCAACTACAAAAGTAGAAAAAGGCATAAAATATCACATTAAATTGGTTATTGCTGATCATGGAGACCGTTTAGGGCGTTATGACTCTGCAGTTATATTAAAAGCCGGTAGTTTTGTTGGCAACATAGATTTAGGAGATGATTTATTAGTCGAAAATAACACTGCACTTTGCCGAGGAAATTCGCATACGATAGATGCCACCGTAGCCGATGCAGTTGTTTATCGTTGGTACAAAAACAACGAAGAATTGATCGGACAAAACGAGCCAAAACTCGAGGTAAATGAAGCAGGAATGTACGAAGTTTTTATAGAATTATCCAACGGTTGTACAGTGGCCGGAAAAGTAATAGTAGAAGAATATCCGACTGCTAAAATCACTGAAAATGAATTCTTTTTTTGTGACGACAATTTTGACGACGTTATATCCATCCAACTCCACGACCTGACAGAGAGAATTATCGAGGATTTTTATCCGATATATGATGCAAAATTTTATCTCAATCAACATGACGCCGAATTGAATTCGAAGAACGAAATATCCACTGTAGAACTTAACTCTTCTGAACCAGAAAAAAAGATTTATCTAAGGACACAAACCAAAGATTGTCCCGCTACTGTACATGAAATTTCTCTCATGATGGACAAAAAATCTACTTTCAGTTCTAATACTTTATTATCGTTTTGTGATGATGATTTAGATGGTAAAGTAGAGGTTTATTTACCAGATTTCATAACACAAGATTATGAATATGCACTGTTTTATCTTACAGCAGAAGAGGCCGAAAAAAACCAAAATGCTATAGCCAATGCCTACACATTGACTTCTTCGGTTGATTTATACGTTCGTTTCAAAGAATCAAATAAATGCCCAACAATCGAAAAGATTTCATTAGAATTTAAACAACCCAACACATCAACACTATTAGATGAAGTTACGATTTGTAAAGGAACTACAACAAATTTAGACGCAGGTGAAGGATTCGACTCTTATCTTTGGTCGACTGGAGAAACCACCTCAACGATTTACGGAGTTTCTGTCGGAAAATATTGGGTGAAATTAGGTTCCAATGGTTGCGAATATCTACAATTTGTAGAGGTAAAAGAAGCCGAAGACATCGTGATCGAAAAGATAGAAATCCAAAATCAGACAATTACCATTTATGCTTCGGGCGGAGTTCCTCCTTACGAATACGCACTGGATAATGGTAATTATCAGACCTCGAATAGTTTTCATCAAGTAGAAGTTGGTTCACATACCGTGAAAGTGAGATCGACTGTGCTCGATTGTCATCCTACCGAGAAAAACTTTATTATGCTTCAATTTCAGAATTTTATTTCGCCCAATGGTGATGGTAAAAATGACGTGTTGGATTTCTCGGATTTACGGAGCAAAGAAAACCCAAGTATGAAGATTTTCAATCGGTACGGGAAATTGATTTTCGAAGGGACTTCTTCGAATAATTTTATTTGGGATGGAAAACAAAATGGGTATCGACAAGAAACAGGATCTTATTGGTATAAGCTAGAATGGACCGAACCTGGAAGCACACAAGTACAGAAAATAAGCAATTCTATCATCTTAAAAAACAAGTAAATAAAAAGGGAAACTCTGTTCGAATTTCCCTTTTTCCTATTTCTATAGAATCTGCTAATTAAGCACCTTCCATTGATTTCTCGTAACGCTTACGGTCTACTTCTTTCAAGTGAATTTTTCGTAAACGGATATGGTTTGGTGTAACTTCTATACATTCATCTGCCTGAATATACTCCATGCATTCTTCCAAAGTCATTTCTATTTTTGGTGCAATAGACGTAGAATCATCTTTACCAGCAGCGCGCATATTGTTTAATTTTTTTGCTTCGATAACATTCACAACCAAATCGTTGTTTCGTGCATGTTCACCGATAATCATTCCTTCGTACACTTCTTCTCCCGGTTCGATGAAGAATTTTCCACGATCTTGTAGTTTATCGATTGAATATGGTGTTGAGGTTCCTTGATCTTTAGAAATCAATACTCCTGCCGAACGCCCCGAGATAGTACCTTTAAACGGTTTGTACTCGCTAAAAGTATGTGCCATAACAGCTTCACCAGCAGTAGAAGTCAACATCATCGAACGCAAACCAATTAATCCACGTGATGGAATTTCGAACTCTAAATGTTGTATACCTTCTTTGGCTTCCATAACCAATAAATCTCCTTTACGTTGAGTAACCAAGTCTATTGCTTTTGAAGCATAATGATCCGGCACATCAATCACTAAAACTTCATAAGGTTCAGATTTCACGCCATCTATTTCTTTGATGATTACTTGTGGTTGACCAACTGTTAGCTCATAACCTTCTCTTCTCATCGTCTCGATCAATACCGATAAGTGCATAATCCCACGACCGTACACCAACATCGTATTCGAGTCTTCTGTAGGCTCTACTCGTAAAGCTAAATTTCTCTCCAGTTCATCTTCTAAACGTTCTACCAAATGCCTAGATGTTACATACTTCCCATCTTTCCCAAAGAACGGTGAGTTATTGATCCCGAATGACATGTTCATTGTAGGTTCATCTATATGCATAATCGGTAAAGCTTCTGGATGTTCTGGATCGGCAATGGTATCCCCAATATGGAAACCATCAATCCCTACAACTGCACAAATATCTCCTGCAACTACCTCTTTAGTTCTCTCTTTTCCGAGACCTTTGAATGTGTATAATTCTTTTACTTTATGTTTCTTGAAACTTCCATCCTTATTTATCAGTGCAATCCAATCGCCCTCTCTAATTACACCACGAGTTACTTTTCCTACTGCGATTCGCCCTAAGAATTTTGAATAGTCTAAAGAGGTTATTTGCATTTGTAGTGGTCCTTCTTTAGCTTCAGGAGCTGGGACATGTTCTAAAATACCGTCTAATAAAGGTGTAATATCTTGGCTAGGAACATTTTCGGTATTGAACCATCCTTGCTTAGACGATCCATAAAAGGCTGGGAAATCCAATTGCTCTTCGGTTGCATCTAGGTTAAAGAACAATTCGAAAACTTTATCATGAACTTCATCCGGTCTACAGTTTTCTTTATCTACTTTATTGATGACCACCAATGGTTTTAGCCCTAACTCTAACGCTTTCTGAAGCACAAAACGTGTTTGTGGCATCGGCCCTTCGAAGGCATCCACCAACAAAATTACCCCATCGGCCATCTTCAGCACCCGTTCTACTTCTCCACCAAAGTCGGCGTGCCCAGGAGTATCAATAACGTTAATCTTCACTCCCTTGTATTCTACGGCCGCATTTTTAGAGAAAATGGTAATTCCGCGTTCGCGTTCTATATCATTGTTATCCATGATAAGATCTCCATTGTCTAAGCTTTCGCGAATGTGAATGGTGCTATGTAGAATTTTGTCGACCAAAGTAGTTTTTCCGTGGTCAACGTGAGCGATAATCGCAATATTTCGAATGTTTTGCATGTTCAAATTTTCAGACTGCAAAATTACAAAAAATACTCGTAAGAATGTGCTTATCTGTAGGTTTTTTATTTTTTTTTTAACGCTTTAGTAAGCAGTTTGTTTCTATTTTTTTTCGTAGGATGAAAATATAATCTTTGCAAAAAACATCTTTACTTGCTACCTGACACAATTTGCAAGATTCTCGAATAGATAAAAACACAAAATCTGTTAGTTATTAATTCAATCAACATCTCATCGAAAATTTCCCATCAAAAAGAAAAAAGGTTTTAGAACTAAATCTAAAACCTTTTGCGTAGTAGTGACCTGGCTGGGGCTCGAACCCAGGACCCCAACATTAAAAGTGTTGTGCTCTACCAACTGAGCTACCAGGTCGCCGCATATTTTTTTGTAGTATAAAGAAAACTACCTCTTTTATATAAGAAGTTTGTGACCTGGCTGGGGCTCGAACCCAGGACCCCAACATTAAAAGTGTTGTGCTCTACCAACTGAGCTACCAGGTCAGAAGTAAAACTTCTTAAATCTTTTCTTATAATTTTTCGTGCCCACGACTGGATTCGAACCAGCACATCCGAAGGGACACCACCCCCTCAAGATGGCGTGTCTACCAATTCCACCACATGGGCGAACATGTGACCTGGCTGGGGCTCGAACCCAGGACCCCAACATTAAAAGTGTTGTGCTCTACCAACTGAGCTACCAGGTCTTGTGAATTGCGACTGCAAATATAGAGAGAAGTTTATGACAATTGCAAACCTTTTGAAGAAATTTTTTATTATTTTTTATAATTAATTGATTTAAAAATTAATGCACCTTTGCAAAAAATATATTGTGATGAATATTTCGTTAATAGGTTATATGGGAAGTGGAAAAACGACGGTCGGAAAAATATTGGCAAAACAACTAGGAAGAACATTTATCGATCTGGATCATTTTATCGAAAATGCACATGGCAGAACGATTCCGGAAATTTTCAGAGAGAAAGGAGAAATTGGTTTCAGGAAAATTGAAAGAGAAATGTTGGAAAACCTCCTACAAAAAGAAAATATTATTTTGTCTTTGGGTGGTGGCACGCCAGCTTATTACAACAATATGCATCTGATAAATCAGCTATCTCATTCTGTATATTTGCAAACCCCTCTGAACGAATTGACGGAAAGATTGTGTAAAAACAAGGAGCAACGTCCTTTATTACTACACCTGGAAGATGATGAGCTAGCCGAGTATATAGCGAAACATTTGTTCGAGCGAAGAGCTTTTTATGAGCAAGCGCACACCCATTTCAAGACACAACAAATGGACCCACAAGATGTGGCTCTATTGCTTATAGAACATCTTCGGTATCAGAAAATTCTCCCGAAATAAAGTCGTCTAAATCTCGACGATCTTTTTTTGTAGGACGTCCTTCTCCTTTTTGTCTATAGTAATCCTGAGATATTTTACGAAGTTCCAAAGCTTCATACTCTTCTTTTGGAGTAGTATCGATGATATGCAAAGTGACCAACTTGGCTCCTATTCTATTTTCTGGAACTTGCAAAACACGAAAAGAAAAATTTATCTGATCTTTTCTGACTGCAATTTCATCTCCTGGTATAATGTCTCGTGACGCTTTTGCGACTTCACCATTCACTTTTATCCGATTTTTCTTGCATGCATCTGCTGCTAAACTTCGAGTTTTATAATAGCGAACACTCCACAAAAATTTGTCCAACCGCATAAGTCTGCTAATTTTAAGATAATTTTACGTTATTTTTGTATAAATTCGCAATTTAAAACGAAATAATAAGAAATGATAAAAAAATTCTTTTTCGCCCTTGCGGCTTACGTTTCTGTTTACAGCGTAACTTCGTGCAAGAAAGATGATGATAACAAAGATGAATTAGATGTCTATGTGGATATTCCTCTAGAACAAAGAAATGCGTTAGACGACGAGGCTATCCAACAATACCTCGCAAAATATTATTTTCATCCTACCAACGGAAAGTTAACCGCGAAAGATACAATTGTTGGGACTAACCCTACGACTGGAATCAACGACGATGAATACCCGACATTGGATAATTTTGCACAACGAGACGAAAAAGGTATTTGGTATGCAATAAACCCAAATGTCCAAGCAGAAGGAAATAGCATTACGTCTAACAAAAATGATTCTATCCTGATTTCTTATGATAATTACATTTTCCGTGCTACAGACAACAAAAACTACAAATACAAATTCGGGCAAGTTCGTTTATTCTCGAGCACAACAGAAAGAGGCGTTCCTGTTTACGACCCAGTATTTTATCATGTAAATCTCACAGATGAGCAAATAAAATCAGGTTTCAAAGAAGAATATTACGTACTAGAAAATTTTGTAGAAGGCTTAAAACATTTCAAAGCAACCAACAGAAGCAGCAGCGACTTGTACCATATGCAAGGGGTGATAATTCTACCTTCTCGTTTGGCCTATGCAAGAAGAAAAGTTTGGGATGGTAACTACTTGAATGATCAGATTTACCGAGATTATAGTTTTGTATTTTCATTTGAATTGAACAAAATAATACCTCGAAAAAAATAATTCAAAATAAATATTTTTTTTTTAAAAGCCTTTTTTATCGTAGAAAAGGCTTTTTTTGTTTAAATTCGTTTTATATGGAAAGAATTATCAACTCGATACTAGACAACGATTTTTACAAAATCACGATGCAGTTTGCTGTAACCAAATTGTATCCCGATGTACAAGCAAAATACACTTTCATTAACCGTGGAAAACATGAGTTCCCAGAAGGTTTTGGTGAGGAACTAAAACGACAAGTAGTCGCTATGGCAGAACTTGGACTAACGAAAGAAGAAAAACAATATCTTCATAGAAACTGCCCATATATCAGCCCTTCTTACCTAGATTTTTTACAAGGTTATCGTTATGATCCTGATGAAGTAGAAATAGTACAAGAAGGTAGCGATTTGCAAGTTCATGTAAAAGGATATTGGTACAGAACAATTCTTTGGGAAGTTCCTTTACTTGCTTTGATTAGTGAATTGTATTATAGATTAAATCATTTATCCCGAGTGTCTGATCAAGAAATTACTGAAAAAACATCGAATAAAATAGATCTTTTCAACAAGCTCGGGGTAACCGTTGCCGATTTTGGGACACGCAGAAGACACTCTTACCAGGTACATGACTTGGTCATACAAGAACTCATTAACCACAGCGGAAGAAGTTTTGTCGGCAGCTCGAATGTTCATTTCGCCCATAAATATAACGTGAAACCTATCGGAACACATGCTCATGAATGGTTTATGTTTCATGGAGCAAGATTTGGGTATAAAATTGCTAACTCTATAAGTCTAGACCGATGGGTAAAAGTCTTCTACGGTGACTTGGGCATTGCTCTTACCGACACCTATACAAGTGCAATCTTCTTCAGGCAGTTTGATAAAAAACTATCCAAACTTTTTGATGGCGTTCGACACGATAGTGGAGATCCGATAGAATTTGCTCAGATGACGATTGATCATTATCAGAAAATGGGTATCAACCCTTTGCATAAAACTATTATTTTTTCGGATGGTTTGAATCCTGAGAAAGTAGAAAACATCACTAAATTTTGTAAAAACAAAATTGGTATTTCGTTCGGGATTGGTACAAACCTTACCAATGATACTGGCCTAAGACCAATGAATATCGTGATGAAGTTAACGGGGATTTCTTCGTATGATATTCCGTGGACAGGTGTGGTAAAACTTTCTGATGAAGGTAATAAACACACTGGAAATGTACGCGATATAGAACTTGCTAAAGAAATCTTACAATTGGGTGATATCGCATCACACGATGAGTATTTGCAATAATTTCCTAGATAGTATTCCCCCTTATAGATAACATAAAAGAAACTCGCTTCCGAATACGAAAGCGAGTTTCTTTTATCTTTTATATTTGTTGAAATTGGAAATTCTCGCCTAAATAAACCCTTCTTACATCTGGATCATTTGCCAAGTCTTCTGGTGATCCTTCTTTCAGGATTTTACCCTCGAACATGATATAGGTTTTATCTGTGATTGCTAAGGTTTGCGATACATTATGATCGGTGATCAAGATACCTATATTTTTATCTTTCAACGATCGAACAATCTTCTGAATATCTTCCACTGCAATAGGGTCTACTCCAGCAAAGGGCTCATCGAGTAGAATAAATTTTGGCTCTGTAGCTAGACAACGAGCAATTTCTGTACGCCTTCTTTCACCCCCCGATAATAAATCTCCACGGTTATGACGCACATGCTCTAAACTAAATTCTTCTATCAATGCATCGGTTCGCTTTTGCTGTTCTTTGCTCGAAAGTTTTGTGAACTGCAATACTGATTTTATGTTATCTTCTACCGAAAGTTTTCTGAAGACAGAGGCTTCTTGCGCCAAATAACCAATTCCTTTCTGGGCTCTTTTGTACATTGGGTCTTGCGTAATGTCGTGTTTATCTAGAAAAACTCTTCCTTGTGTTGCTTTTACTAAGCCAACAATCATATAGAAAGATGTTGTTTTCCCAGCACCATTCGGTCCTAAAAGCCCTATAATTTCACCTTGCTCTACCTGGAAAGAGACATTCTTCACAACATGCTTTTTTCCATAGTCTTTTACCAAGTTTTCACCTTTGAGTACAATTCCCATAATATTTCGAAGATAAATCAAATATTTTATTTCGGTTCTATTTTCTTTATTGTATCGCTCTGATTATATCATATTTGGTAATAATATGATATTTCCCATTGTCTAATTTTACTAAAACAGCTTGATTTTCGGGTGTTATTAGTTTTGATACTTCTTCTATGGTTTGTGAAGATTCGACAATCGGATACGGTTTCCCCATCAATTCTTTGATTGGTTTTTCGGCAATATTACGATCTTTGATAAATGCCTGAAATAGATTTACTTCGCTCAAAGACCCTACAAAACCTTCTGTGTTGACTACCGGAATTTGTGAGATTTTGAAATTCTGCATACGTTCTAGCGCATGAGAAACCAACTCTTCTGTTTTTACGATTACCAATGGTTTTTCGATATGATTTTGTATCAAATCTGCTACTTTTTTATATTTTGTATCCAAGTAGCCACGTTCGCGCATCCACTCATCATTAAAAATCTTACCCACATAACGCGAACCCGAATCATGAAAAAGAACTACCACTACATCTTCTGGTTTGAATTTTTCTTTCAGTTGTAAAACTCCTTTGATTGCCGAACCAGAAGACATCCCTACAAAAAGACCTTCTTCTAATGCCAATCGACGTGTATACACAGCGGCATCTTTATCGGTTACTTTGGTAAAACCATCAATCAGGTCGAAGTTTACATTTTTAGGTAAAATATCTTCTCCGATACCTTCGGTAACGTACGAATAGATTTCGTTCTCATCGAAAATACCTGTTTCTTTGTACTTTTTGAAAACAGATCCATACGTATCTACACCCCAAACTTTCACATTCGGGTTTTGTTCTTTTAGGTATTTTGCTACACCCGATATGGTCCCTCCTGTTCCTACCCCAACAATGAAATGAGTTACTTTTCCGTTGGTTTGTTCCCAAATTTCAGGTCCAGTTTGCTCATAATTTGCCTGAGTGTTCGAAGGATTATCGTATTGATTCACGTACCATCCGCCTGGTGTTTCTTCGGCCAAACGTTTAGAAACCGAATAATACGAGCGTGGATCATCAGGTTCTACGTCGGTAGGGCACACAATTACTTCGGCTCCTACGGCACGTAAAATATCCATCTTTTCTTTGGATTGTTTATCGGTAATGACACAGATAAGTTTGTATCCTTTAACAATTGCAGCCAAGGCCAATCCCATTCCTGTGTTACCAGAGGTCCCTTCGATAATGGTTCCGCCGGGCTGTAAGCGCCCATCTTTTTCGGCGTCTTCGACCATTTTCAGAGCCATGCGGTCTTTACAAGAACTTCCTGGATTGAAGTATTCTACTTTTGCCAAAACTGTACAAGGCAAATCTTGTACAATGTGATTTAATTTTACCAATGGCGTATTACCAATGGTTTCTAATATATTATTTGCGTATTTCATCTATCTAAAATTTATTGCTTTTGTTGGGGTGATTTTCGATATCATATACGAGGGCAAAAGTAAGACAATTGCACAAATTACAAGTGCTCCTACATTTAACAACACTATATATTTAATATCTAAATAAACCGGCGCATAGGATAAATAGTAATTTTCGGAAGGTAATTGAACAATTTTAGCATATTTCTGCAACAATAAAAGGCCAATGCCTAATATATTACCGATGAATAATCCAGGAATCATTATGAGAATAACATAGCATACAAACAACCTTCTTATTCGCCAATTGGTAGCACCAAAAGCTTTGAGCAATCCGATTGAAGGCGTTCTATCTAAAATCAAAATTAAAAGCACCATAACCATATTAATCACTACTACAAAAAGCATAATGATAACAATGATGACAATATTTTTATCAAACACATTGATCCATTCACTGATTTGCGCAAAAGATTGCATTGCCGATTCTGCGTATAAATTATACCCTATAGCATCGTTTATTTTATGGGTTACTTGCTCTACTTTTTCTATATCTTTCACAAAAACTTCGAAAGCACCAACCGTTTCTGGTCCCCAATTGTTTAATCTTTGTATATGTTGAATATCCCCAATCAAGTAAATATCATCAAAATTCTTAATATCGGTTTTGTACAATCCTACCAAATGAAAACGCCTATAAATCGGTTTTGCGTCGTCTCTCAGGAAGTACATTACAAACGAACTATCGACCTCTAATTTTAGTTCATTGGCCATTTTTTCTGACAATAGAACCTCGTCCGACAATTCATTATTCTTGAACTTTGGGAACCTTCCTTTGGTCAAAAACTCTTCGAATCTTGTCTGATCATAATCTAGCCCGACACCTTTAAAAACCACACCACTAAAAGTCTCTTCTGTTCGAATTACGCCACTTTTATTCGCAATTGCTTGCACATGCTCCACCTCTGAAATCTGAGAAAAAGTAGGATAAAAGTGCTGATGAATCGACAACGAATCCGAGTTGAGGGATACATTACTATTGTAATTTCTAATGGTAATATGCCCATTGAAATCGGCCAACTTATTTTTGATTGCTTTGCGTGCTCCTACTCCGGTAGAAATGGTGATCATAGAAACCAAAATCCCTAAAATCACTGCCACTCTCCCAATCCCAATGATAATGCCGGCTAAGTTATTTTTACGATTTGTATCGCGTGCTATTTTCGTCGCGAACCACCAAGTAAAGTTCAATATCTTTTATTATTTTTACGATCCAACATTCGGTTGTACATTCTTCATCTTTCAACCGAGAAAAAATATTTATAATCGAGATGAAAAACTTCGTCAAATATACATTAATTGCTTTACTTCTACCGACAAGCTTTTGTGTAAAAGCACAAAAAACGACAGAAAAATCGATCAGTAGCCCATCTAATTATGGTTTAGAAATTATTACTGGTGCAGAAAATAGTGCAGCTTATATTGCTTTACTACAGCATAAAAACATAGGGGTTGTTGCCAATCAAACTTCTATTGTGCGTATCAAAACTGCTCCATCATCCTACCAAGAACATGAGCATTTGGTAGATTTTTTATTAAAAAACAAAATAAACGTTTTGAAAATTTTTTCACCCGAACATGGTTTCCGAGGCGAAGCTGATGCGGGCGCTAAGGTAAATTCTTCGGTAGATGAAAAAACACAAATTCCGATTATATCACTTTATGGAAAGAATAAAAAACCTAGCAAGGAGCAATTATCCGGAATCGATGTTTTGGTGTTTGATATGCAAGATGTTGGAGCTAGATTTTACACCTACATTTCTACTTTGCACTATGTGATGGAAGCGGCGGCGGAAAACAACAAGGAAATAATTGTACTCGATCGCCCGAATCCGAATGCACATTATATCGATGGCCCGATTTTGCAACCTAAATTCAGATCCTTTGTTGGGATGCATCCTGTACCCATAGTTTATGGAATGACAATCGGCGAATATGCACAAATGATTAATGGAGAAGGCTGGTTGAATAATCGACAGAAAGCCAAATTAACAGTAATTCCGCTAAAAAACTATACTCATCAATCTCGATATAGTTTGCCAGTGAAACCCTCGCCGAATTTACCCAATGACCGTGCAATCAACCTTTATCCATCTACTTGTCTATTCGAAGGTACTCAAGTAAACGAGGGTCGTGGAACGGAAATGCAATTTCAGGTTTATGGTTCGCCTTACCTAAAAAATATGCCTTATCAATATACACCGATTTCGCGAAAAGGTGCTTCGGATCCGAAATTCAAAAATCAACTTTGTTTCGGTGAGAATCTTAGCGAAACACCATATTTGGATGCAATAGATTTACGTTGGCTCATCCGTGCTTACACACAAAACACTTTACCTAATTTCTGGACCAAAAATGGAAAAAATTATTGGATCGATCAGCTTTCTGGGACGGATGCGTTACGCATGCAAATAGAAAAGGGGTTGACGCAAGAACAGATTAAAGCTACTTGGGAAGAAGGTTTGAAAAATTTTAGAAATACGAGACAAAAATATCTTCTGTATAAAGATTAAACTAAAAATGTCCGATTTTGAGATCGGACATTTTTGTTTGTTTAGTTCTTTTTTTATCCAATTATTCTACCGTTAATTTTTTAGCATTCTTTGCTTTTTGTTTCATCAGCGCAAGGTCGATTACTTCTTTCATATCACGAACGTAATGGAACTTTAGGCCTTTTATATATTCTTTTTTGATTTCCTGTACGTCTTTTCTATTATCTTCGCACAGGATAATTTCTTTAATATCGGCACGTTTAGCTGCAAGAATTTTTTCTTTTATGCTACCAACTGGCAATACTTTACCACGCAAAGTAATTTCGCCGGTCATGGCCAAATTAGGTTTTACTTTTCGTTGAGTGAAAGAGGAAACCAAAGAGGTCAGAATCGTAATCCCGGCAGAAGGCCCATCTTTGGGTGTTGCACCTTCTGGCACGTGAATATGCACTTTGTATTGCTCGAAAATTTTCGGGTCAATAGCATATTCTTCTGCATGCGATTTAATATATTCTAATGCAATGGTTGCAGATTCCTTCATCACATTCCCTAAGTTCCCGGTAATTGTTAAACCACCTTTTCCTTTGGATAAAATAGATTCTATAAATAAAATATCACCACCAACACTTGTCCATGCCAGACCAATTACTACTCCAGGTGTTTCGTTATTTTCGTACCGCTCTGGAACGATAGAAGGCCCTAAAATTTCGGCAAGTATATCTTCTGTAATTTGTTTTTCGTAGGGCTGTTCCATAGCAATATTTTTTGCAGCATAACGAACAACTTTTGCAATGGTTTGATTCAAATTCCGAACGCCACTTTCTCGGGTGTAACCGGTAATAATATATTCGATAATAGAATCACTCAACACCACATCTCCTTTTTTCATACCATGATCTTCTATCTGTTTTGGAAGAAGGTGACGTTTTACGATTTCTACTTTTTCTTCGATTGTATACCCAGAGATATTAATCATCTCCATTCTATCGCGCAGAGGCGAAGGAATATTCCCTATATTATTGGCAGTTGCTACGAAAAATACTTTAGAAATATCGTACCCAATTTCTAAATAATTATCGTAGAAACTTGTGTTTTGTTCTGGATCTAAAACTTCTAACATCGCTGATGATGGGTCTCCATGTGCACTGATAGACATTTTATCGATTTCATCTAAAACAAAAACCGGGTTCGATGATCCTGCTTTTTTTATCGATTGGATAATTCTACCTGGCATTGCTCCGATATACGTTTTCCGGTGTCCTCTGATTTCTGATTCGTCGTGCAAACCACCCAAAGACATGCGAACATATTTCCGGCCGATAGCTTCGGCAATTGATTTCCCAAGGGAAGTTTTACCCACTCCCGGAGGACCATATAGACATAATATTGGCGAACGCATATCTCCTTTTAGTTTTAATACAGCCAGATGTTCGATAATTCTATTTTTCACATCGTCCAATCCATAATGGTCACGATCGAGAATTTTCTGGGCATTCTTCAAATCGAAATGGTCTTGGGTATATTCATCCCAGGGCAATTCTAACAAAAATTCGAGGTAATTGCGCTGAATATTGTGTTCGGGCATTTGTGGATTGAGGCGAGTAAGCCGCCCAAGTTCTTTATCGAAATGTGTTTCTACTTCTTTTGTCCATTTTTTAGTTTTAGCTTTGGCACGCATTTCATCTATTTCTTCTTCGGCCGTATTGCCACCTAATTCTTCTTGGATGGTACGCAACTGCTGATTGAGAAAATACTCTTTCTGTTGCTGATCCATTACAGCATGCACTTTATTGTGGATATTCGAGCGCAATTCTAGCTTTTGCAATTCGATGTTCATATGCCGAAGAACTTCTAATCCACGCATTTTGAGATCAGTTTCTTCTAAAAGTTCTTGTTTTACTTTGGTCGGAAAAGAAAGATTAGATGCTATGAAATTGATAAGAAAACGTCCACTTTCAATTTTCTTTATTACTTCGGTCGCCTCTTTCGGTATCATTGGATTGTTATTAATAATCCGAAAAGAAAAATCTTTTATTGATTGAATTATTAACGGGAACTCTTTATTGCGAGAATTGGGGTTCTTTTCTTTTATTCCTTCTACTTCCGACACAATATACGGATACACTTCTACGATGTTAGTGCACCGAAAACTTTTTACTCCTTGCAGAATTACCGTCATATTTCCGTCGGACAATTTTATCATTCGCAAGATTTTAGCAAGCGTCCCAACATGATATAAATCTTCGGGAGCGGGATCTTCGATACTTTCATCTTTTTGCGTAACAACTCCTACCAAACCATCTCGCTCAAAAGCATCAACCAACAGTTGGATAGATTTTTCTCTCCCCGCAGTAATTGGTGCTACAACTCCAGGAAATAATACCGTATTGCGCAACGGCAGAATCGGTAAAACATCTGGTAATTTTTGTTTTTGTAATTTATTTTCTTCTTCCTTATTCATTAAAGGAATCAATTCTATTTCTTCTTCCATGTTAAAGCTTAAAATGACAAATTGTCGGTTTATACAATCGTGCAGAATTATTTTGAGATTTCTGTAAGACAAAATTTAGCATTCATCAAAACACAAACCCTTAAAAACCAATAAAATACAAAAATACAATCTTATAACTATTTATTCTGCTATTATCTGAAGACAAAACAGGTGCCAAACGACTTTTCTTGTAGTTTTGACATAGAATGTATAAAAATTTTATTATTTTTAACATTCGCAATTAAAGACTGAAAGTTATGGAAGCACAATATGAATCGAATCCCTTGATTGATCGTTTACCACCACACCTGAAACAATTTATAAAACCTCAAAATTATGAAGAGTATTCTCCTATCAATCAAGCTGTTTGGCGCTATGTAATGCGTAAAAATGTAGATTATCTTTCTCGAGTTGCGCATCATACTTATGTAGATGGTTTAGAAAAAACAGGTTTAGAAATCGACAAAATTCCGAATATGTATGGGATGAATCGAATTTTGAAAGAAATTGGTTGGGCTGCTGTTGCCGTTGATGGTTTTATACCCCCGAATGCTTTTATGGAGTTTCAGGCGTACCATGTTTTAGTTATCGCTTCGGATATAAGACAATTAGAGAACATAGAATACACTCCTGCCCCCGACATCATACACGAAGGTGCTGGTCATGCTCCGATTATTGCAAATCCGGAATATGCAGAATATTTACGCCGATTTGGAGAAATAGGGTGCAAAGCAATCTCGTCTGCACATGATTATGAAATATACGAAGCTATAAGAGAATTATCAATTCTAGAAGAAGCAGAAGGCACACCACAAGAAGAGTTGAGCAGAGCAAGAAAAAAAGTAGATGAGTTGCAGGCAAAAAATGTAGAACCGTCTGAGATGGCTCTTATCCGTAACCTACATTGGTGGACGGTAGAATATGGTTTGATTGGCGAACTCGACAAACCAAAAATCTACGGAGCTGGTCTTTTATCTTCTATCGGAGAATCTGCTTGGTGTATGCGAGACGAAGTGAAAAAAATACCGTATGACCTTTCGGCAGCTTATCAAGGTTTTGATATTACCAAACCTCAACCTCAACTATATGTAACACCCGACTTTGCCCATCTTAGTGTAGTTCTAGAAGAATTTGCCAATACAATGGCTATCCGAACTGGTGGATTAAGTGGATTAGAGAAATTGATAGAATCTAAGTCGTTAGGTACAATTGAATTGTCTACAGGGATTCAGATTTCTGGTGTTTTCACCAATGTGATTAGCGACAAAGGTCGTCCGATATATTATCAAACAACTGGTCCTACAGCTTTATCCTACCGAAATAAAGAATTGATAAACCATGGAACTTCTTTTCATAAAGATGGTTTTGGATCTGCTGTAGGTAAGCTTAGAGGCATTAATCTAGCGATCGAAGATATGAGCCCGAAAGATTTGGCGGCTTATGATTTGTACGAGGGAAAAACAACACATTTGGAGTTTGAAGGCGGTCTTCTAATCGAAGGTGAAATTATTACTGGAAGACGCGATGTGATGGGAAAAATAATTTTGATTTCCTTTAAGAATTGTACGGTTCGGTATAAAGATCAAATTCTTTTCAGACCCGAATGGGGAATCTATGATTTAGCAATCGGGAAAGAAGTTGTTTCTGCTTATTCTGGGCCTGCGGATTATGAAAGTTTTGATTTGATTTCTCATGTGCCGAGTAGTAAAACCATCAAAGCGAAGAAGAATGAAAAACGCTTGGCCTTGGAGCAACTTTATCAGCAAGTTCGCAAGTATAGAGAGCATCCTACCGATAATATAGATTTACACAAAATCGCAAAAGAAATTAATGAGCATCACGAAAATGATTGGTTACTTATGGTAGAAATCACAGAATTGGCACATCTAGAAGATGATGAAGAGTTGTTGAGTTATGCAACTACTTATCTAGAAAACTATCAGCACAATCATCCTAAAATTAAACATTTGATTACAGATGGCTTGGATCTTATTTTCGAAAAGGAAACTATTTAACATCAAATGAATTTAAGAAATAAAGTAAAAAAGTTCGATAGATAAGTCTATCGAACTTTTTTACTTTATTTCTTCTCTTACCCTAAAATAACTCAAATTAATGATTTGCTTTCTCTAAAGCATTCAAATAAATTTGTTCATATTGCGGTAGTATAGCTTTCTTATCAAAAGTAAGCGCTTTATGTTTTGCGGCATGGCTAAATTTCATCAACTCTTTTTCGTTCGACAAGAGATAAATTGCTTTTTCGGCCATCTGTTCTACATCGCCAATCGGGCAAACAAAACCTGTTAAGCCATCGATATTCACTTCTGGTATTCCACCAGCATTCGACGAAACTACAGGTACACTTGCTGCCATTGCTTCCAAGGCTGCAAGACCAAAACTTTCTTGCGCAGAAGGCAATAAAAACAAATCGGCAGACTTCAGCACATCGGCAAGATCACTAACCATTCCCAGGCTTTTTACTTTATTTTCTATTCCATACTCCTGGATCATTGTATCGGCCAATTCCCACTCAGGTCCTTCTCCGGCGATAATGAGTTTCGCCGGAATTTTTTGTTGTATCAAATAAAACGTATCAATGACATCTTGGATTCTTTTTACTTTTCTTAGATTGGATACGTGAAGGATTATTTTCTCATTGGGTTCTGCAAAATGATCACGGCAACACACACATTTCTCTGGTAAAAATTGTTCATTATCGATAAAATTAGGCACTACTATTATTTGATTTGTAATCTCAAAAGCAGCTAAGGTTTCTTGTTTTAAACTTTCTGAGACCGATGTCACAATATCCGATTCATTGATCGAAAATTCAACAGCTGTTTTGTACACCGGATGCTTGCCTACCAATGTAATATCAGTACCGTGTAAGGTGGTAATAATAGGTAATTTATAGTTTTTGCTTTCCAGCATTTTTTTGGTAAAATACGCTGCATACGCATGAGGTATTGCATAATGCACATGCACCAAATCTATCTGGTATTGCAAAATCTTCTCGTATAATATAGTACTTAAAGCCAAGTCATAGGGCTGGTATTGAAATAGTGGATAAGTTTCTACATGGATTCGATGAAAAAAAATGTTAGGCAATTTGATATTTAATCGAGCAGGAACATTGAGGCTAAAAAAATGAACTTCATGACCTTTTTCTGCCAAATCCATTCCCAACTCTGTGGCAACTATTCCACTTCCTCCGTAGGTTGGGTAACACACAATTCCTATTTTCATATTCCAAATGTACTATTTTATACTCTTTTTGCTTTTATCTAAAGGTGACGTTATTATTAGTACCTCTATTTCATTACTCAAATTCTACATAATCCAATTGTAGAATACCATCTCCGGCTTTCCATTGAGAATTAACATCAACCGGCAGCACACCGTTGGGGACAATTTCTCCGAAAATAGCTTTTGCAGAAGCTTCTTGTGCATCTAGAGTATTTTGATATTGAACCAAAAGTGCATCTATTTTACTTACATCTAAATCCTTCAGACCATAAGGGCTTGTAAACAATGAAAAGAAATATTTTTTGTTTGCTGGTAATTTCGTTAGAATATCTTTCGATGTTTTGGATAAAGTATAAGGTTGATAAACGTTTTCATCAGACATGAAGGCTCCAATAATTACATAGTCATATTTTTTTAGTTTTGATAATTCTTTCACGCTTTCTATTTCGACCAAATCTACCTTAGAAAAAGTATTCAAACACTGAAAGAATGGATGATAATCTTTTCTTTCTAAAGGAACAAAAGCAATTCTCGGTTGTTTTTTGGCATCAATTGGCAAAACATTTTCTTGGTTTTTGAGCAAGGTTGTTGCTTCTTCGAAAATATTTCTAGTTAAATCTGCGTATTCTTTTTTATTAAGGTCCTCTAAAACATTTGTAGTATCAATCGGCTCGAATTTCGTCAAACCAACCTTATATTTTGCCAAAAGAATTTTTTTCACACTTTCTTCTAGTCGTGCTTGTGGAATACTACCATTGGTTAATCCCTCAAGGATTTTTGCTCTTCCATCTTTCACTTTTTGAGAAAATAAAAGTATATCATTTCCTGCTTTGAAAGCCAAATAATCTATTTCACCTGCAGAACGTCCTTTTGTCACTCCTTCCATATTGAGTGCATCAGTTATAATTATTCCCCTGAATTTTAAGGTTCCTTTTAGATAATCGGTAATAATTTTTGACGACAATGTGGCAGGCACACCAGAACTGTCTAACGCAGGAACATCGAGATGAGACACCATAATGCTGGGAACAGAACTGCGAATCATTTTCATGAACGGCCTAATGTGATATTTCTCCAACTCTTCTTTGCTAGCATGGATGATTGGTAAGGTTTTATGAGAGTCTTGATCCGTATCACCGTGTCCAGGGAAATGTTTAGCCGAAGAAAGAACGTTGTTTTTTTGTAAGCCACGCATTAGAGCCTCTCCTTTCAGCCAAACATTTTCTGGATCGGAACCAAAAGAGCGATTCCCAATGATAGGGTTGTTTGGGTTTACATTTACATCTACTGAAGGAGCAAAATCAAACTTCACTCCCATTCGATTTGCTTGGTCTGCAATACTTTTCCCGACGTTATAGACCAAAATATTTCTACGCAAAGCACCCAGAGTAATATTCCATGGAAATCGCTTCACGTCTTTTAACCTTTGTGCCAAACCCCATTCTGCATCCATCCCAATGAGCAAAGGAATTTTCGATATTTTTTGGTAACGATTTGTAAGCTCGATTTGGCGAGCCGCCTGATCTTGCATGAAAATCAAGCCACCAATTTTTTCTTCGCGTACCAATTTTTCTATTTCCGCTTCATGTTCTGCATCTCTATTAGAGAAAGCAGCTACCATAAAAAGCTGCCCTACGCGCTCATCCATGCTCATTTTATCATATGTATCATTTACCCATTTCAGTTGAACGGTATCCATATACAGTGGGTGTTTTCGTTGAGCATTGACCGATATTGTAAATAATAAACCAGTGATAGTGACTATGATAAAATTCTTCATATCTTAATAGAATATTTTATGTTCTAAAATTAACCACTCTTTGCAGTTTTAAGTGCTAAAAATACCGTAAAATTGCATGAGAAAAAAATTAAAGTTGAAATGAATATTTTCAGTGTCGTACAAGACAACATGTTTAATCATCCAGGATTAATAATTGGTTTCGGAATTACGGTAATTATTATGCTTTTGCTAGATTTAGGAGTTTTTAACAAAAACCCTCATGAAATTAGCAACAAAGAAGCGCTCAATTGGACGATTTTATGGATTGCTCTTTCTATGATTTTCAGTGCTATCATTTATTTTGTTTTTCGGGCAGATGACGGTCATGCTTTTGCTATCGAAAAGTTCTCCCAATACCAAGCGGCTTATTGGATAGAAAAAGCACTATCTGTTGACAATCTCTTTGTTTTTGTTTTGGTATTTACCTTTTTCAAAATTCCGAAACAATACCAGCATGAAGTTTTATTTTGGGGAATTTTAGGTGCTTTATTTTTCCGTGCAATTTTTATTTTTGCAGGTGTAGAAATCATCAAGCATACTTACATAAATATTCCTATGTTTGGTGAAACCCGAGAAGTAAATATTATCCTTACGTTTTTTGGTTTCTTTTTGATTCTTGCAGGCGTAAAATCTTGGTCATCTGATCACGAAGATGAAAACCAAGACTTGAGCAAGAATTGGGGCGTTCGGTTAGTACATAAATTCTTCAAAGTAACGAATGAAATCGACGGCGGAAAGTTTTTTACAATGCAAAATGGAGTTCGTATGGCAACACCACTTTTTGTTGCTTTGATGGTGATAGAAATTACTGATTTGGTTTTTGCTGTAGATAGTATTCCGGCAATTTTTGCTGTTGCTCCGGATGATCCTTTCATCCTTTATACTTCTAATATTTTTGCTATTTTAGGCTTACGTTCTATGTATTTCCTTTTGGCAAATTCGATGGACAAATTCAATAAACTCCATTTTGGGTTAGCGATTATTCTAACTTTTATTGGCGTTAAAATGCTCATCATGCCCTTCTACCATTTCGACTCTATAATTTCTTTAGGCATTATAGCTACTGTTTTGGTAGGATCAATTATTTTCTCCCTTGTAAGTAATAAGAAGCAAACGGATAAATAACTAATAAAAATATCAAATAAAAAAAAGAGGGTTGAAGAATCAATCCTCTTTTTTTTGGCATAATCTTTCGATAGCAAATACGCGAACTTTTCCCATGTAAAATATTGCTCCAAAATTATATCTCCTGCTTCTATATAAAACCTTCTTTGGTAATTTCTACAGTTTTTTCAGCCGAATAATCGACACTTGATTGCCAACACATTTTTCCTCTTTTTACATAGCTTACATACGCCAAACCTTCTTTTTCTTTTTGGTATTCGATAGTATACAATCCATCAAAATCTAAATAAACCGAGGAATTATCACGAACGATCAACGGAATCATACAGGACTTTTTGATTGACTAGATACGCAATTTCTTTACCAGGAATAACCACGTTTTCACCCATTTTCACTTTCTCGATTGCCATACTATAGGGCAGATTTTCTTTCCGAATATATCGTTTCACCTCAAAACCATTTTCTTCTAATTGTTGATTATAAAGCGAACTCAAAAAATGTATCAAACTACCTGAGTAAACTTTTTCTCTATTCTTATACCATTTCTTTTTGCGTGATTTATTTCCTTCTATTTCTTTGAAAAAAACTCGAACCCAAAACCATTAAGGATTGTTGTTTTTAATCGATAGAAAACTTTTGTGGATCGTACTCAACATCATAGCCTAAATATATATTTTCCACTACTAACACATCTTTGGCACGAGCAATAAGGTCGCGTTGTTTCTCATCGAAATGAAACCGTAAAACTTGCGGATTTTTTATTTTAATTTTTTTAGAAACTTCGTCTAAACCCAAGATTTTTCTCGAAAAATGCTGTAATAATACTCCCGGTCTTTCGGGCTCATCGTTTGGATTTCAGCTGTTTATAATTGGATAGATAATATCTTCTTCCATCACAACTTCTAGCATCAATGTTTGATTGGATTGTAGATTGAGAATTTTGGTTTGAAAATAATCGTGACGAAAAATAAGATTGTGTTGACCATTCGGAAAATCGATCCGAAAAAAACCTTTATTATCCGTTTTTGTTGTTCGACTCGAACTATTGATCAAAACTTGTACGTTTACGATGGGTTATTGTGCTTCATCATACACATATCCTTCTACTCTATTTTGGGCTATTAATGGATAAAAAAATAGTATGCAAATGCATACTATTCCTTTTGGTAATCAATAATTGATATTATTTTTTTTGTCCAGGAGGAAAACTTTTAAGTATTTCGTTCACGGCTTGTGGAATCCGTTCTGATTTGGCAGAAATATTCGAAACATTCAACCCAGAACCTACTCCTTGCCATACCAAAATATTACGATTAAAATCGATAATATCTATAATAATGGTTCCTGAGGTATATTGCGAAACGCGTGACGCTGGTCCACCCCAATAAGGTCCCCAACCAAATCCATAGCCATACCAATCGTTATCCACGGTTATTTGTTCTTTAGAACTTGCCAAAATATTGACCACTAATTCTGGATTATCGTTAACTTTTTGGAAACCTTTTGCTGCCATTTCTTGGTCGATGGCTGCAATTATTCTACGTTTATCCAAATCGTTTAATGGTAATTTATCAAATCCTTTTTGGTGATAGCCATAGGTTTTATACTGAGTGAAATTCGTCGTCTTATCGTAATCGGTATTGACTTGTACTACTCCGCAACTCATCAATGTGAAAAAACATATCCCAATAAAAAAATAGGTTAACTTCTTCATACTCTTATATTTTACTTCTACTACGACTAAGATACGAATATTTTGAATATTATAAACGAAAAAATTCTTACCAAAGTAATAATCTTTATACACCTAATTCTTGCGCTAAAAATTAGCAAGAATACTAACTTTCAATACTCTTTTATTTTAAAATTTATAAGCGAATTGCAACGAGAATAGTGAAGAACGATTAACGCCAGTTCCGCTATCGCCAAAGGTTTTATAGGTGTCCGAAAGGCCATAACCGTAGCGAAGATTTGCTTCATATTTTCGTAAATACGAGTATCCTACGCCGAGATTAAAGGCTAAATCAAATTTATTTTCTGTTCCTGCAACAATTTCTGGACCTTTCTCATCAAAATTTTTAGAAACCAAGAATCCAACTTGCGGACCTGCCTCTATGAAAAAATCACTATCCTGATCATCAAAATAATATTTATACATAACCGGGATGTTGATATAATTGAGGAATGCTTTGTATTTTTTGCCGTTTTCGGTAAATTTAGAATACTCTCCTTCGTTGGCATACAAAACCTCTAGCTGTAGATAGTGCAGATTATTTTTGTAGGTTAGCGGAATCTCTACAAATCCACCGCCAGTAAAACCAAAACGCGTTTCGGAAATCCCATGAATAACCGTCGTGTTCGAAGCGCCTGCACCTGCTTTTACCCCGTACGAAATCTGTGCATCTACATGCTGAAATGCTAAAAATACAAGGGTTAAAAGACTTGCTTTTTTCAATATATTTTTCATTTTTTTAGAGTTTTATTTGAATTTCTATATTTCTATTGGTAGTTTTATTTTCACCTCGACAACACCTTGTGCGTTCAACATTCCGAGTTCTACTTCTTGTATCTGATTTATACTCTCTTCTTGATAATCGGCTTCAACTTTCACATAATTTTCTGTAAATCCATACATTTTACCATTTTTATTTTCATGCTCCCACAAAACTTTTTGTGTTGACCCTAATTGACTTTGATAAAATGCTAATCGTTTCTTTTCTGACAAAATCCGTAATCGCTTATTTCGTTCTTTCCGTACATGATACGGAACAACTCCAGGAAAATCTATTGCTTCTGTATTATCTCGCTCAGAATAGGTAAAAACATGCAAATAAGAAATGGGTAACGCTTGCAAAAAATGATACGTTTCCATAAACAACTCTTCAGTTTCACCTGGGAAACCAACAATAACATCCACACCGATACACGCGTTCGGCATTATTTTTCTAATACTTTCTACTCGATCTTTATACAAGGCTGTGAGATATCGACGCTTCATTTTTTTGAGTAAAACATCCGAACCTGATTGTAAAGGAATATGGAAATGCGGAACAAATCGTTTGCTTTGCGCTACAAAGGAGATGGTTTCGTTTTTCAAGAGATTGGGTTCGATTGATGAAATACGAATTCGCTCGATATTGTCCACCTCATCCAAAGCTTCTACCAACTCTAAGAAGGTATGCTCGTGCTTTTTATTACCGAATTCTCCTTTTCCATAATCACCAATATTCACGCCCGTAAGCACAATTTCTTTGATATCTTGATTGGCAATTTCTCTTGCATTTTTCAGGACATTATGCAATTCATCCGACCGAGAAATCCCCCGTGCTAATGGAATGGTACAATAGGTACATTTATAATCACAACCATCCTGAACTTTGAGAAAAGCACGCGTTCGATCTCCGATAGAATACGATCCTACATAGAAATCTGCTTCGTCTATTTCGCAAGAATGGATGATAGTTTCATCTTGTTTTTCCAAGTCATCTAGATATTGTGCAATGTTGAACTTTTCGGATGCACCCAGCACCAAATCTACTCCTTCTATCGAGGCAATTTCTTCAGGCTTCAACTGTGCATAACATCCTACCACAACCACAAACCCATTAGGATTTGCCTTAAGGGCGTTTTTCACTATAGTTCTACATTCTTTATCTGCATTGGCCGTCACCGAACAGGTATTGATAACGTATACACTAGCAGGCTGATGAAACTCAACTTTCTGATAACCATTATCTTGCAAATTTCTAGCAATTGTAGAGGTTTCGGAAAAATTTAATTTACATCCTAGTGTATAGAAAGCAACAGTTCTCGTATCTTGATTCATGCCACAAATTTAGTAAATTAGTCCCAAATTTTTATTAATTTGACAACAAAAACTATATATCACAAATACAAATACTGCCTGACTATCATTTTTTTAGCATTGCTAAGTGGCTGTACAACTGAAAATAAAGTCGACGACTCGATGATTTTCAGGCTCAATCGGTACGATAATATTTCTTCACTCGACCCAATCCAAGCAAGAACACAAGCTAATAATTGGGCTTGTAATTTGCTTTATAATAGTTTGGTAAAAATTGATTATAATCTGAATATTCAACCAGATATTGCTAAAAATTGGTCGATCTCTGAAGATGGTAAAACGTATACTTTTCTACTTCGTGATGATGTTTTTTTTCATCGTCATCCTGCATTCGGTAAAGATTCTACGCGTGCAGTCATCGCAAGCGATTTTACTTTCAGTTTCGATCGTCTAAAAGACCCTAAAAACAATGGTTCTGGTGGTTGGATTATGAGTAATATCGAATCTTATAAAGCACTGAATGATTCTGTTTTTCAAATTCAATTAAAAGAAGCCTTCCCACCTTTTTTAGGTCTAATAAGTATGAAATATGCTTCGGTTGTACCAAAAGAATTATTTACCGATGGTGAAAATAGTTTTACACAAAACCCTATTGGTACTGGGCCATTTCAATTCAAAATCTGGGTAGACAACGTAAAAATGGTTTTGAGAAAAAACCCTCTCTATTTCGAGTACGATGATAAAAATAAACGTTTACCTTATCTAGATGCCGTAAATATTACGTTTTTACCCGAAAAGAATTCAGAGTTTCTAGAGTTAATCAAAGGAAATTTGGATATGATGGCAGATTTAGATCCCTCTTATAAAGATGAAATTTTGAGTGCCAATGGCGAATTAAACTCGAAGTACAGTCATCAAATCCGACTCATCAAAGAACCTTATCTTAGCACCGTTTATTTTAGTTTTTATTTGGATGATGGGAAAGAAATTGATAAGCGTTTACGGCAAGCGATGAATTATGGCATTGACAAACAAAAAATTATCCGCTATTTGATGAAAGGACAAGGATTTGCTGCCGATGGCGGTTTTATCCCAAAAGGGTTAGCAGGACATTCCGCAAAAAACGGTTATCCTTATGACCCTAAAAAAGCAAAAAGTTTGATTGACTCTTACCGTAAAGAATACCCTAATAGCACAACGATAGAACTAACAACCGTGCAAGAATATGTAGATGTGTGCGAATATTTTGCAGCCGAAATGGCTAAGATCGGCTTAAAAACAAATGTAAATGTAGTACCAGGGCCGACTATGCGAGAAGGAAAATCGACAGGTAAATTTGCTTTTTTCCGTGCCAACTGGGGAGCTGATTACGCGGATGCAGAAAACTTTCTTTCTTTATTTTATAGTCAAAATTTTGCTCCAGAAGGTCCGAATTATTCTCACTTTCGTTCACCCGAATTCGACCAACTTTATCATCAATCATTTTTAGAAAATAATGCAGACAAAAGAGCTAAAATATACGAGAGATTAGACTACATTATGATGCAGGAAGCTCCAATTGTTCCTTTATTTTATGATCAGACGGCACTATTTACCAACAAAAAAGTAAAGAACCTACGCATGAGTCCTATAAAACTATTGGATTTGACGCGTGTTTATAAAGAAAAGTAAAATTCATTATTTATGTCAAATCATTTGATAATATTAAATATTAATAGTTGTTTTTTAGATTTTGTACAAATTTCTCATCAAAATTTGTTATGTTTTAGTATAACTGAAAAAGGACCAATTATAAAGTTTACAAATAGGTAAAAAATAATCAACAATATCTTTAAATAAATAATTTTACTCTGCTTTTTTTGAATATATTTGAAACGCTTAAATTAATGCTTAAAAAAAAATTGATTTTATGAAAGTCAGACAGCTATTCATCATAGCTTCCATTGCAGTTTTAGTCGCCATTGGAGTTATTTCTTTTTATTGGAAAGGAGTTCTTTGGTTTTTAATTTTCTTTCTACCGCTGATTTTACTGGGGCTTGTAGACATCACTCAGAAAAAGCATGCCATTAGAAGGAATTTTCCGATTATAGGTCATGGACGATATTTACTAGAAAGTATCCGACCAGAAATCATGCAATATTTTGTCGAAACCGATACCGAAGGAAAACCAATCAACCGCTTAATGCGTAGCATGGTTTATCGACGTGCAAAAAATGTAATCGACACGGTTCCCTTTGGTACACAAGAAGATGTTTATGCACCAGGTTACGAGTGGCTGAACCATTCTATGTACGCAGGAAAAATAAAACATGCAGATGATCCACGCGTGAAAATTGGTGGGCCAGATTGCAAACAACCTTATCTATCGTCATTACTAAATATATCGGCAATGAGCTTCGGTTCATTGAGTGAAAATGCTGTATTAGCAATGAACAAAGGAGCTAAATTAGGAAACTTCGCACACAACACTGGAGAAGGAGGTATTTCACCTTATCATTTGAATCCTGGTGGAGATTTGATTTGGCAAATAGGGACAGGTTATTTTGGATGTCGTGCTGCCGATGGTGGATTTGACCCAGAAAAATATATAGAAAGAGCAACTTTACCTAATGTAAAGATGATAGAACTGAAACTATCTCAAGGTGCAAAACCAGGACACGGAGGAATTCTTCCGGCCAACAAAAACACCCCAGAGATTGCAGCAATTCGTGCTGTAGAACCCTACACTACTGTAGACTCTCCTCCATCACACTCTGCTTTTAGTGATGCAGAAGGTATGATGCATTTTGTAAAACAACTACGCGATCTATCAGGAGGTAAACCAGTCGGATTTAAATTATGTATTGGTGTAAAACGAGAATTCCTTGAAATTTGTGAAGCCATGATTACTACCGGGATTAAGCCAGATTTTATCGTGATCGATGGTGGTGAAGGAGGAACCGGAGCTGCTCCTGTAGAATTCTCTAACTCTTTGGGGACTCCACTTCTAGATGGTTTAGCCTTCGCAATTGACACACTACGTGGTTATGACCTAAAAAAAGATATCAAAGTCATTGCAGCCGGAAAAATTATTTCTTCTTTCCATATGGCACGTGTCATGGCAATTGGGGCAGATTTATGTTATTCTGCTCGTGCGATGATGATGGCAGTAGGATGTATCCAGGCTTTACAATGTAACACCAATACTTGTCCGGTAGGTGTTGCTACGCAAGATCGAGAGCTGATGAAAGGACTTGACATTGAAGACAAAGCAACACGTATGTACAATTTTCACAAGAAAACTATGCATAATTTGTCTGAACTAATTTCTGCCACGGGTGTAAAATCTCATCGCGATTTTGATAGAACCTTTGTTAACTTACGAATAGATAAAACCAAAGTAAGAACATATGATCAATTGTATCCGATAGTAGAAGAAGGTTCTTATTTAGGAAAAACTAGAGAAGAAATCATGAGAATGGTTCAAGAGTCGAATATTGGAGGATAATGTACTTTCGGTACAATGTCTTTCATCCCTTTTAATAACAAATACAAAAAAGCAATCCAGTCTGGATTGCTTTTTATTTATAACAATATGCTAATAGTTTTTTGTTTTTATAAAAATTAGCCTTTTTCCAATACACCCTTCATTAATTTTATCACACTTGGCATAGCGGTATTAGCGGCATTCAAGACCTCTTCATGCGAAACAGGAAATGCAATTTCTGGACCACCTAAGTCTGTAATTACCGAAACACAAAACACACGCATATTCATGTGCTTAGCTACAATTACTTCTGGTACAGTACTCATCCCTACCGCATCACCACCAATATAACGCACCATTCCATATTCTGCTGGCGTTTCGAATGTTGGCCCTTGCAGTCCTACATAAACTCCTTTCTGTATGGTCAAGTTTTTCTCTTTTGCCACTTCTTCGGCAATCGAAATAAAATCTAAATCGTATGGTTTTGACATATCTACAAAACGAGGTCCCAATTCATCAATATTTTTACCTCGCAAAGGATGTTCCGGCATCATATTGATGTGATCTTTCAGAATCATTACATCTCCTACCTGGAAACTAGGATTCACACCTCCCGAAGCATTCGATAAAATCACTTTTTCTATCCCCAATCCTTTGAAAACTCTCATCGGGAAAGTAACTTCCTCCATCGAGTATCCTTCATAGTAATGAAAACGACCGGCCATCATCAATACCTTTTTACCTTCTATCTTCCCGTACACTAAGTGTCCTTTATGCCCCTCTACGGTTACTTGCGGGAAATTAGGGATTTCTTGATAAGGAATTACTATAGGATCTAGAATTTCATTCTCTAGTTTTCCTAAACCCGAACCCAAAACCACTACAAATTCGGGCTGTTCTGGTAGTCGCTTTTTTATATACTCAACTGCGTTTTTGATTCTCTCTAACATAGTCTATAATTAATTCGTTAAATTTTTTTTCATCGTTTAAAGTTACGCTTATTGGCAGATAATACATATCGTTCTTCAACGACTCTTCCTCCATCAGGCGCATGTAATCTTTTTCGGTGGTAAGCAAAATCCTTTCACCTTCTGTATTTTGATATCTTTTTCGGATATACTCTATTTCAGTATTACTAAAGTTATGATGATCTGGGAATTCTAAATGCAAAACTGCTCTAAATTTTTCTTCACAAAAAGCAACAAAATTTTGTGCATTTGCTATTCCTGTCACAACAACCGCATTGTAATTTAACCAGTTACTCATCGGAATTTCATCATGCAAACCAATAAGTTTTGTTGCATATTCTATCTTAGAAAAAAACAACTCTTGTTTTGGCTTCACTCTCAAACTTTCGCGTAATTGTTGAACGTTTTTTTCGGTAAGATTTTCTGGACATTTGGTCACAATAATTACATCTGCACGCTTAGCTCCCGCCCTACTTTCTCGCAGATTCCCGGCCGGCAATAAATAATCTTTACTGTATGGAAATTGATAATCTGTCAATAGAATATTGAATCCTGCTTTGATACTTCTATGTTGATATGCATCATCTAGAATAATTAAATCAGGATAAAAATCGCGGATTATTTTTTGTGTTCCTGTTACACGATTTTCACAAACTGTAACTATAATTTTATTTTTGAAACGACGAAAAAACTGCATCGGCTCATCACCAATATCGTACACTTTCGACTCGTAATTTGCAAACTTGAATCCTCTAGATTTTCGTCCATACCCTCTACTAAGGGTACAAACTTTGTAATTGTTTTTTAGTAGTTCTATTAGATATAGTACATGTGGAGATTTTCCTGTACCTCCAACGCTAAGATTTCCTACATTGATAATAGGTAAATCGAACTGTGTTTGTTTCAGAAATCCTATATTGTAAAAAACATTCCGAAGACTGCTTCCTAACCAATATAAACCCGAGAAAGGGAATAAAAGTTTACGCCAATTCATACTTTTTTACGTATTATCGTTGCGAAAATACCAAATTCTATTTGCTTTCTTACTAACAAAGAGTCATAAAGTTTGATGTTTTGTTTATCTTCGTAGGAAACAACCCAAAAAACAAGATGCTTTTTATCCAAAAACCACAAAGGATTATTTGTCTTACAGAAGAAGGAACAGAACTTTTGTATGCGGCTGGCCTACAAGACCGTTTGGTTGGGATTAGTGGTTTTACATATAGACCACCACAAGCAAGAAAAGAGAAACCCAAAATTTGTACATTTCTTGATGCAAAATTTGATGAAATTGACCAATTGCAACCAGACTTGATTGTTGGTTATTCTGATTTGCAAGCACCCATTGCCAAAGAGTTAATCGAAAGAGGCTATCCAGTTCATATTTTCAATCATCATACTTTGGAGGGAATTTTTGGATACATTCTACAATTTTTTGGCTTGATTGGCGAGCAGTCAATCGGGCAAAAGCTTATAGATGCGTATCAGAGACAATTAGAAGACTTGCACAATCGAACCAATCAATACCATAAAAAACCAAACGTATTTTTCGAAGAGTGGTATGATCCTATTATTGCTGCTAGCACTTGGGTACAAGAACTGATTGAACTTTTGGGTGGTGAAATTTCTTTTCCGGATAAAAAAATGGAAAAGTTAGCAAAAAATAGAATTTTACTTCACGAAGAAGTTGTGCAGAAAAATCCTGATATTCTTATTGGGTCTTGGTGCGGAAAAATGTTCAAACCAGAGGAGGTAAAGAAAAGAGAAGAGTTTGATAGGGTAAATGCAGTGAAAAACGACCATTTATACGAAATAAAATCCGAGCTGATTTTACAGCCCGGGCCTGCTGCTCTTACTGAGGGTGCTAAAGAAATTTTTCGTATCATCGAGCATTTTCATCGCAGCCAATAACATTGACTTCTCGCTCCATGTAAATGCCATATTTGGCATAGATATCGGTCACTATTTTTTCTGAAAGTTTATAGATCTCTTCTCCTGTTGCGTTACCGTAATTCACCAAAACCAATGCTTGCTTAGCATGCACACCTGCATCACCAAATCGTTTGCCTTTCCAGCCTGCATTTTCAATCAACCAACCTGCGGCTATTTTCATACTTCCATCGGCATTGGGATAAGCAACAATTTCTGGATAAGAGGTTTGTAACTCCCTATACTTTTCGACAGAAACAGACGGGTTTTTAAAGAAACTTCCAGAATTCGGAATCACATCAGGATCGGGTAATTTGCTTTGTCTAATTTTGATCACTGCCGAACTGATATCTTTTATCGTTGGAGTAGAAATACCTTCTAATGTTAATTCTTGTTGAATAGCTCCGTACGAAGTTTTCAATTGGTGACTCCTTTTGGTTAGTTCAAAAGTTGCACTTACTAATACAAAATTTCCTTTTTCTTCGTTCTTGAATATCGATTCGCGATACCCGAACCGACAGGCTTCTTTGCTAAAGATATGGATTGTATTATCGAGAATTTTCAGTGCTTCTACTTCGATCAAAGTATCTTTAATTTCTACTCCGTATGCACCTATATTTTGCATAGGTGCAGTGCCGACATTTCCTGGGATCAAGGATAAATTTTCTAAACCACCAAATCCTTTATCTAGGGTTGATAGAACGAATTGGTGCCAATTTTCACCAGCCATTGCTTTTATCCAAACAATATCTTCGGTTTCTTTGACTATAGAAATACCTTTCAGACTTAGTTTTATTACCAATCCATCGAAATTATCCAAAAAAAGAACATTACTTCCTCCGCCCAAGAACAATAACTGTAACGATTTTTCTTTGGCAAAGTCCAAAGCAAATTGTAAATCTTCTAGGGATTTCGCCTCGATAAAATAACGTGCAACAACTGATAAGCGGAAAGTATTGTAATATTTTAGGGAATAATTTTCTCTGATTTCCATGTTTTATCTTTTGGTTCCTGGATAACTTTCGAGGGCTAACTTTATTAATTCTACCGAACGTCTCAGATCATTTTCATTTAATACATAAGCCAAACGAACTTCTTGCAAGCCCGAGTTTGGAGTGCTATAGAACCCTGCTGCTGGCGCAACCATAACCGTTTCTTGATTATCTTGAAATTCTTCTAACAACCAAATGGCAAATTTTTCGGCATTATCTACTGGCAGTTGAGCCACGCAGTAGAAAGCTCCTTTGGGAGTTGGACAAAATACACCTGGGATTTCATTGAGCCCGTTTACCAAAATATCTCGACGTTTTAGATATTCTTCGCGGCAATCTTCGAAATAGGTTCCAGGATTATTGTGAGCTTGTGTAGCAATATATTGTGAAATTTCGCATGGGCTTAATCGGGCTTGGGCAAACTTCATGGCTGCCTTAAGAAAAGTTTCATTTCTAGAAATCAAAGCACCGCTCCTTGCACCACACAAACTAAATCGTTTTGATTCTGAATCGATGACAATTGCATTTTCTTTTAAATCATCAAAAGATAAAATCGAAGTAAATTCTTTATCTGTGTATAAATATTCGGCATAAACCTCATCTGCAATCAAATATAAATCGTGTTTCAGCACCAAGTCTTTTAATTGAGTCAATTCTTCTTTGCTGTACACATAACCGGTAGGATTACCTGGATTACAAATTAGGATTGCTCGTGTTTTATCGGTAATCTTATTTGCAAACTCCTCGATTGATGGTAACGCAAAACCATTTTCTATGGTAGAAACTACGGGTACAATCTTCACTTCATTGTTGCATGTAAAACCGTTATAGTTAGCATAAAAAGGTTCTGGTATGATGATTTCATCATTTGGATTACAAATTATCGAAAAGAGCATCAATAAAGCTTCTGAACCGCCTAAGGTTGCGATAAAATTCTCAGGTCGTAAATGAATATTTCTATTCGTAAAATAGTTTGCCAATGCTTCTCTATAGGCCAATGTACCTTCGGAATGGGTGTAAGAAATAATCGTTTCATCGAAGTTTTTCAAACCCTCTAAAGCGGCTTTTGGCGAATCTATATCAGGTTGTCCAATGTTTAGGTGAAACACTTTTTTCCCATTACTTTTAGCTTTATCTGCGTAAGGGACAAGCTTTCTGATAGGTGAAGCAGGCATTTGCAATGCTTTTTCTGAAATAATTCTCATTTTAATATTTTTTTAATATCTCTTTACTGGTATGGCACCGTTTTTGAACCATATGATGATGTAAAATTACAAACGTTTAATCTCAAAAAAAACTTTATTATGAGTAAATTAAATAATGCTACTAAATTATTAGCAGGTTTAGCAATCGGTACAGCAATCGGAGCAGTTGTAGGCTTATTATACGCTCCTGAATCGGGTGAAGATTCACGCAAAAAACTAAAAAAAGAGGCTGACAAAATCAAAAAAGAATTGGACAAATACGCTAATGACTTTTCTGATAAAGCTAAGAAAAGTAAAAAAGAATTAGAAGCTAAGTTAGAAGAAGTAAAAAATAAATTAGCAGAACAAAAAGACGAGTTAATTGCAAAAGCAAAAAACGCCAAGAACGAGGCTAAAGATAAATTAGAAGAAGCTCAGGACGAGTTTCAAAAAAATGTAGGAGTTTAATCCTACATTTTTTCTATCTTTTTAGTTTCTTTATTATTGTTCAGTCCCTTAATTTTATTGTATGTTTAAAGATCTAAAAAACCATATCAATAATCGTATTACCCTAGTAAAATATGAAATAGTTGACTCTACTAGTCACATGATTTCTTCTGCAGTATATATTCTTATTATGGCGGTACTTGGTTTTTTTTTACTATTAATTGGTAGTATTGCAGCAGGCTTTTTATTGGGTAAAGTTTTTGACGACAATGGATTAGGTTTCTTGGCAATTACGGGACTTTACTGTTTATTTTTGCTCATTGGAATTTTATTTCGCAAAAAAATTAAACTTTCCATAACGAATACTGCAGTTTTTAATTCTATGAATGCACTTACAAACCAAAATAAGGATGAAGAAGAAGACTAATAAATACACTCCTGGACAAGCAATTACAAATATTGATGAGTTACGTGCTGCAAAGCGTTATTTAAAAAGACAAATCAACGAAAGCGAACATGCTCAGGACAATTCTATTTTGGGAAAAGCTGTGGGGTTTATAGGAAATATGAATTCTGCCGATAGTATTGTTTCGAATAGGATACAACGCTCACTAAATCTTGTTGCTGAAAAAATTTCTACACGATACCCGATGGGTGGTGTTTCGAAGTATATTTTATCGGGTTTGGTTGTAATTACAGTTCCGATTATTACATCAAAACTCCAAAAATTTATTCAGAAAAAACTCTCTTAACTTTTTATTGCTCAATTTCATTCAGCCATTGAAAAAAGAGCGTGAAGTAACGCTGGAATTCTTCAAGCGAAACGCGATGTTCTAAGTTTTCATCGGTTAGTAAATATTTTTCATACACATTATTTCCGCTTAGTTGCTCATAAAATTTCAACTGTTCATCATAAGATATGACTGTGTCTAGTTTACCAGCAACTATATATGTGGGTGCTAAACTTTCTTTCAGTTCGAACTCTTTTGGTACAAAACTTTTCACTTCTTCATAGCGTGTTACACCAGGATTCAACAACAAACATGGTAATTGTTTAATTCTACTTAATAAATACGCTAGTATTGCTCCTAAACTTGTACCACTTAGTATTTCTATTTTTTCTTTTTCGATCAGATTCAACAAATCCTTTATAACAGTCTTTGCCTCTGCATCATAGTCAATCAACGGATATTGTGCATGGGCAATAGTGTCTAGGAAATCTTTTTTTTCCTTAGTTGTAAATCCTTGATAACCATGCAAGTATAGTAATTTCTTTTTTCTCATAGTTCTTTTTTTATTTAATATAAAAAAATAACCATCATGATAACTATAATGGTTATTTCTTTTATTAAACTTACATTCGAATGTGTTTTTTTAGGAGACTATTTTTCTGTCATTTCCCATTCGCCTGTTTGTATATAAGCATCGGCTTGTTTGTATTTTACTTCTTTGATTTCGCCGGTCGAACGGTTTCTAATATTCACTCGTTCATTACGTCCTACTTTATCAACTTGTTCTGGAGAAGTTTTCGCGTCTGTTTTAGTTTCTTTTCCTTGCTCATCTCCTCGAGAAGTTTGCACCTGTTCTGGTGCTTGCTCTTTAGCCTGCTTTATATCTTCTTCGTTGTTATTTTGTGATTGAGGTAATTCACCTTTGAATAAGAATGCAACAATTTCTTTATTGAGGTTATTCAACATTCTTTGAAAGATATTGAATGATTCTTGTTTATAAACTACCAAAGGATCTTTTTGTTCATAAGCGGCATTCTGTGAAGTTCTTCTCAAGTCATCTACATCACGCAAATGTTCTTTCCAATTATCATCAATGATACTTAGAACAATATTTTTTTCGAAGTCACGAATCAATGACTTACAATGAGTTTCATACGATTCTTTGAGGTCTGCAACTATAGTTAGCGTACGGATTCCGTCGGTAAACGGAACCTGAATGCGCGAGAAAATATTTCCTTGATTCTCGTATACATTTGCAATCACTGGATAGGCAGCATTCATCAAATATTCTTTCCTGTTTTTATAGTCTTCTAATGCAGCCTCGTAAACAATATCCGTCAGAGCTTTGATTGAAGTATTTTTGAATCCAGCTTCGTCTACAGGAGATTCCATAGTGAAGTATTTAATCAGATCCAACTCAAAATCTTTGAAATTTTCTACTTCTTTATTTTCTCTAACAATCGCAGCCGATACATCGTAGATCATGTTGGCAATATCTACTCCCAAGCGCTCACCAAACAATGCATTTCTTCTACGTTTGTAGATGACTTCGCGTTGTTTATTCATCACATCATCATACTCTAATAATCGTTTACGAATACCAAAGTTATTTTCTTCTACTTTTTTCTGCGCTCGTTCTATAGACTTGGTAATAACCGAATGTTCGATTACATCTCCCTCTGTATGCCCCATTCTATCCATTAGTTTGGCAATTCTTTCTGAACCAAAAAGACGCATCAGACTATCTTCTAATGAAACAAAAAACTGTGATGATCCTGGATCTCCCTGACGGCCTGCACGACCACGCAACTGACGATCGACACGGCGAGAATCATGACGTTCTGTACCGATGATTGCTAAGCCTCCCGAATTTTTAACTTCTTCTGTAAGTTTAATATCGGTACCACGTCCGGCCATATTGGTTGCAATAGTTACTGCTCCTGGGCGACCAGCTTCCGAAACAATATCTGCTTCTTTTTTATGTAATTTTGCATTGAGAACGTTGTGTGGAATTCCTCTTAGCTTGAGAGCTTTCGATAATAACTCTGATACCTCGACATTGGTTGTCCCTACTAATACAGGACGTTTTTCTTCACGGGCCAATTTTTCTACTTCAGCAATGACTGCTTTGTATTTTTCTCGATTTGTCTTGAATACTAAATCGTTTTTATCCTGTCTTGCAATTGGACGATTGGTTGGTATAGAAACTACATCTAATTTGTATATTTCCCAAAATTCTCCTGCTTCTGTTTCTGCAGTACCGGTCATTCCGCCTAATTTATTATACATACGGAAATAGTTCTGCAAGGTTATCGTTGCAAAAGTTTGGGTTGCAGCCTCTATCTTCACGTTTTCTTTTGCCTCAAGTGCTTGGTGCAAGCCATCTGAATATCGACGACCATCCATGATACGCCCCGTTTGTTCGTCTACAATTTTCACCTGGCCGTCCATCACTACATATTCTACATCTTTCTCGAAAAGCGTGTAAGCTTTAAGCAACTGACTCAACGAGTGAATACGTTCTGATTTGATCGAAAAATTACGAAAGAATTCTTCTTTTTGATGAAGAATTTCTTCTTTTGTACCATTCGAGTTTTCTATTTTAGCTAACTCAGTCGATACGTCTGGTAGGATGAAAAACTGGTCGTCTTCCATACCTTTTGATAAAAGTTCGATTCCTTTATCTGTTAAATCAGATTGATTATTTTTTTCATCAATGACAAAGTACAAGTGTTTATCTACTTTGTGCATTTCTCGGTTATTATCTGCAATGAAATGTGCTTCGGTTTTTTGTAATTGTGCTCGAACTCCATCTTGAGACAAGAATTTTATGAGTGGTTTATACTTTGGTAATCCACGGTATACTTGATAAAGTTTGAATCCTCCATCTTTTAAATTACCTTCTTTGAAAAGAGCTTTGGCCTCGTTCAGAGTTTTATTGAGTTGTTCTCTTTGAATCGAATAGATTCGTTCAATTTTTGGTTTAAGCATATCGAACTCATGACGATCTCCTTGAGGAACTGGCCCAGAAATAATGAGCGGCGTACGAGCGTCATCAATCAACACAGAATCCACCTCATCGACGATCGCAAAGTTCAGTTCTCGTTGTACCAAAGCATCTGGCGTTGCTGCCATGTTGTCACGTAAATAGTCGAATCCAAATTCATTGTTGGTTCCATACACAATATCGCATCGGTAGGCTTCTCTCCTACCAGCAGAGTTTGGTTGATGGTTATCGATACAGTCAACACTCAGCTCATGAAACTCGAAAATTGGAGCCATCCAAGCCGAGTCACGTTTTGCTAAGTACTCATTCACGGTCACCAAATGTACTCCTCTTCCGGTAAGGGCATTTAGATAAATCGGTAAAGTTGCTACCAATGTTTTACCTTCACCGGTTTGCATTTCTGCAATTCGCCCAAGATGCAAAGCTGCACCTCCGATAAATTGCACATCATAGTGTATCATGTCCCATGTGACTTCTCTACCGGCAGCATCCCACTTATTACTCCAAATCGATTGACCTTTTTCCTCGTCAATGACTACATTTACTTTTCGCTGAGCTACTTGCCTATCGAACTCTGTTACAGCAACAACAACTTCATTATTTTCTGCAAATCTTCTTCCAGTTTCACGCATTACAGCAAAAGCTTCTGGCAAAATATCGGTAAGAATCTTCTCCTCTACTTTATATGCTTGCTTATTGATGTCATCGATTTTATTGTAGAGAACTTCTTTTTCATCGTAGTCTTCTATCGATTCGATTTCTTTTTTCAACTCATCGATTTGGGCGTTGTATTGGGCTGTAGCTTCTTTTAATTTAGCCTTAAATTCGACCGTTTTATTGCGTAGTTCATCATTTGATAAGGATTTCATCGACTCAAGAACTTCGTTAGCTTCTTTTACATATTTCTGCAGTTCTTTTACGTCTTTGGCATTTTTATCGCCAAGAAATACTTCTAATATTTTATCGATAATACTCATATTGTATAATTCTTTTCGACTGTATCTTAGTCTTTTTAGGGTTTGTATTGTGTGACAAATATACACTAAACCACGAAAGTTTCGTGATTTAATTCATAAAGTAATTGGGTAGATATAAAAAAGCCCTCTACGGGCTTTTTTACAGTTTTTTTTAATATTCGTCTTCGTTCCAAAGGAAATCCTCCTCGGTAGGATAGTCTGGCCAGATTTCCTCGATACTTTCATACGAATCTCCTTCATCTTCTATCGACTGTAAGTTTTCCACAACCTCTAATGGCGCACCAGTACGAATAGCATAATCAATTAACTCGTCTTTGGTTGCTGGCCATGGCGCATCACTTAAATAAGATGCTAATTCTAACGTCCAATACATATTGTTTGTTTATTTTATCGTTTATAAATGTCCTATACTTTATCTTAAGATATCTCTTGGCAGTCAGTTATCAAAAAATTTGCCAAAGTCAACTTGTCAGTTTCTGCGTCAGTTTCTTAATTTTATGTTTGAATAAAAATACTTATTTTTAACCAAGTAAAAAAGGAAAATGAACACAAAAATCAATCAATTATTTGGTATAAAATATCCTATCATACAAGGTGGAATGATTTGGAATTCTGGCTGGAAATTAGCTTCTGCTGTCTCTAATCAAGGTGGTTTGGGTTTAATCGGGGCTGGCAGTATGTACCCGGATATTTTACGCGAAAATATACAAAAATGCAGGCTCGCAACAAACTCACCCTTTGGTGTAAACGTCCCGATGCTCTACCCAGATATCGAAGAGGTTATGGAAATTATTTTACAAGAAAAAGTGAAAATAGTTTTTACTTCTGCTGGTAATCCCAAAACGTGGACTCAATACCTCAAAGAAAATGGAGTAACCGTGGCACATGTAGTAAGTAGCAGTAAATTTGCAATAAAAGCACAAGAAGCTGGGGTAGACGCTGTCGTGGCAGAAGGTTTTGAAGCCGGCGGACATAATGGCAGAGAAGAAACCACTACACTTTGTCTCATTCCACATGTTGTAGAAATGGTCGACATACCTGTTATTGCAGCAGGAGGAATAGGCAAAGGTTCACAGATTGCAGCTGTTTTAGCGCTAGGTGCACAAGGCGTTCAGATTGGTTCTCGTTTTGCAGCAACGTACGAATCTTCATCGCACGAAAATTTTAAGAATGAAATTCTGAAAGCTCAAGAAGGAGATACTCAATTAACTCTTAAAGAGTTGGCCCCGGTAAGATTACTCAAAAATAAATTTTATCAAAAAGTACAAGATGCGTATGCAAATGGTGCAAAGAAAGAAGATTTGGCTGAACTTTTAGGTAAAAGACGTGCAAAAAAAGGAATGTTCGAAGGTGATTTACACGAGGGAGAATTAGAAATCGGACAAGTAAGTGCCTTGATAAATGAAATATTAAGTGTAGAAGAAGTATTTAATGAATTACTTTCAGAGTATACAGCTACTATCGAAAAAATGAAATTTTTATAATAATATTATTATTTTCTGATTGGTTTATTCTATTGAAAAAGCTGACCTCTATGAAGGTCAGCTTTATTTTAGAAGGGAGGTTTTCTATTTTTCCCTACAAAAAAATATAATAACCTACAGCCTACCTTGTTCCTTTAATCTCCAATAACGTAGAAGACCACCGACCGACATCCAAGAAGGATTGGCCAATTCGTATGCCTGAATTTGTTCTTCATTTAAGCCTTTGCTCCGATAAAAAGATTGAATAGTATCTACAAAAACTGCGGTAATATCTTCTGTAGGTCTCTGATCTTCATACATTGGCTGGATATAATTGGCCCATTTATCCAGTTCAACTTCAAGTTGTCTAAACAAGTTTTCGACATCATCGTGATAGCCGTAATGCGTTTGATAGATTCCTTTTGCTTTTATTTCTCTCAATCTTTCTATTGTCTTCTTCCATAATTCTATATTGATATCTGGAGGTGGACACGGTGGAACAACAGGCCCATTCTCTATCTTCACACCTGCTACATCTCCTGTAAAAAACACCTCCTCTAACTTGTATACATTATGATGCACTGCATGTCCTGGAGTATAAAACGTTTCGAAGATTGCATTCCCGAACTCTACACTTTGTCCATCAGCTAATCCTACCAAAGACTCTTCTTTAATAGGTTTCATTTCACCCCAGAGAGAATCCATCTTATCTTGATAGATTTGCTTAGCAGAGTTCCAGAGTTTTTCTGGATTTTTGAGATGAGGAATTCCGATCGGATTGAGAAAAATTGTCGCTCCATGTTCTGCAAATTTCCAAGCAGCACCTGCATGATCAAAATGGATATGCGTTAACAAAACATTTTCTACATCGACTACTCGCCAACCTAATCTCTCGATACCAGCAGCTAGCGTCTCGAAAGTAGAATAAGGTCCTGGATCGAGCAAAACAGGCCCTTGTTCGGTCTCAATAAGATAAGCTGCAATAACTTTTTTATTGTTCTGAAAATTGAGATCGATTGTATGTATAGTTACCATGACTATAATATTTCTTCTATGGTATAATCGATTCCGTTAAAATTTAATGTATCATTTTCTCTTTTTCCGACCAATGCCTCGAAGATTGGTGCACTTGTACTAATGCCGACAAATCGTTTTCCGTTCCACTCAAAATCTTTGAATGCTAATCCTATTACCATGTTTACTTTATCTGTAAACACTACGTTACCTTCGGTAATTTCCGGTACTAATTCTGGTTTTAAGTTTATAAATTGATTCAATAAATCTTTCTCTCGATCGATTCTCAATTGTAGGTTTCTAGCAGCATCAGTTGACTGATTTTGTTGTGAAAAATCATCCAACTCTAGGCTTGATTCTTCATCTAAGTCGGCACTCTCGGCATAGATTTTATGAGATTCTTCTAGTTTTTTTATTTCATTTCTTTTCAATTCGATTAAATGATCGATAATTTCTTTTCGGATATGTGTTTTTTTCATAATATTTATTTTTATTTTTTTTAAATTTTTTCTAGGTATCTTATTTCAATTGCTGCACTACTTCGGTTAATTCTTCTAGAGTAAATGCACTTGGATGATGCAGTATTTTAACACGATTTTTATAAAAGTTGGTAACGGGAATAGCTCCAAACCAATTTTCATCGATCGATGATCGCCAAACTTTTTGATTTTTCAGGTCATCCAACAAAAAAAACTCACCATTTAGATTTTCTTTTCGGATAATCTCCTTCATTCGCTCAATTTGCTTTGGACGATCAAACGATACAAAAACCCAACGAACGTCGTCTTTATTTTGTTTTTCTACAACAGAAAAATAAGGTAACTCTGCCAAGCATGGCATACACCATGTTGCCCAATAATTTACTACCGTTAACTGTTTATCCGAACGCAGGATTGCTTTTTGTAATTCTTCATGGTTAACAACTTTTATTTCTTGAGAAAAAAGAGGAGTTGTCATCAGAAAGCTTACACGGACGAATATGAGTAGGATTTGTTTTATCATTCTTTCTATTTATATACTAAAAATACCAAATTCTCTTTAGCTTCTCATCATAAATATCTTAAAATAACCCTAAATTTGTATCAAATACTAATAACATTGTTTTCAAAAGAAGAAGCGAAACGCATAAAGCACGAATTCTGGACAGCTTTTGGTTCGTACATGAAGTTGCAACCCAATGCAGAAGGCAGACGTATCAATTGGATTAATTACAAAACCGGTATAAAAGGATTGTTTTTCAAGACCGATGTGTTCAATCGACATGCAGAAATCAGCGTGCAAGTGGCGCATCCAGATCCGTCATACCAACAAATGATTTGGGAACAACTCGAAGAGTTCGAGCTTGTTTTTGCTTCGTATTGCGGAGATGATTGGGTCTGGGAAAAAAATGATTTTTCTGACGAAGGAAAACCCATTTCAAGTATCCGCTTGAAACTAGATCAAGTAAGTATTTATCGCGAAAGTGATTGGGCAGAAATTATTCGCTTTCTGAAAGAAAATTCAATTGCTTTGGATGCTTTTTGGGTAGACCACAAGGCTTCATTCGACTTGTTTAAGTAGGATTTTCACAACGAAAACATTCTACATCAATCAATTCTCTAGCTTCTTCTAACACATTATTTTTGGTGTTTTCGTCTAGCCTCAACTCATCTAAAACTGTAGGATTTTCGACCAACTCTTTCACCAATATTGTTCCTTTTTCCATGAGTTGTTTCTCTTGTTCTTTGGTAAGATTCGTTAGACAAGTCAACGGATACAAGGCACTATAATCAACTATTTCTTTGATGTTTTTTCCTTCGGGATAGTTCCAAGAAATCAATCCAATCCCATAATAATTTGCGAAATCTATCGAATCAGTAGTAAGATAAGCATTGGTTACCAAAAAGCCTTTGGTTGGTTTCATTTTCTTACCGAAAAACTCGTACTCATTATTCATCACATCTTTTATTCTCGACAGTATATACATCGGCGTTGTAACGCTAATTTTGGCATCTAAGTCATTTCTGAATTTACACTCGCAAAAAATAAGTTCCTCCCCTTTTAGGGCAACAACATCTATTTCGTGTGTTACAGCTGCGCCCTGAACTGTGATTCCGGTAAGTGCTTGATAACCTTGCTCGATAAAGATTTTTGCAATCCATTCCTCGAAAAGATGCCCTTCTGGCCCGAGTTCTTGCAAGGCTCTTTTCAGGCTATAGCGTGCAGCATATGAAGAACGAAACTTTTTGAGTTCATCAAAAGCTTTCTGATACAATTCTCGTGTGCTGATACCCGAATACAAAAAATTATTAACAGTCGAAAAAACTTCTTCTATTTCGGATTTCGTAGCGCCAGAACGAGAAAGAGAACGGCGCAAACTCTTTGGGTCAAAATCGACTAATTCGCCAGATTGTTTTTTTACTTTCACCTAATTATTATTTAGATTTAGGATTAAAAGTATAAAAACTTGAGGATAATTAAAATTAAATTAGAAAGTTCTTTCCTATCTTAAAAGTCAAGACATTTTCGATAATTTTGTATAAAACCTATTAACAATGAAAATTCTTGTTGTAGAAGACGATAAACGAATTAGTGATTTTCTGACGAAAGGATTAGAAGAAAATGGCTATTTGGTGACCTTGTGTAAAACGGCCGAGGAAGTTATAGAAAATTACCTCGATTTGCAGTGGGATTTATTTATTGTCGATGTTATGTTGCCCGGAATCGATGGTCGACAATCGGTACAAACTCTACGCTATAAAAAAATTACAGCACCGATTCTCATGCTTTCTGCACTGAATACGGTGTAAGATAAAGTGAATGCTTTGGATGATGGTGCTGATGATTATCTCACGAAACCATTTCATTTTGATGAGCTTTTTTCTCGTATCAAAGCGCTAACAAGAAGAGCAAATCGCCTCATAGAAACCACTACCAACCTACAACAATTTGGGAGTTTGAGCATCGATTATGATCAATACAAAGTTTCGGTGAATCAAAAAGAAGTTGATCTTTCTCCAACCGAAATGAAACTCCTTCTCTATCTCATTGAAAATAAAGATAAAACCGTCACACGAATGCAAATTCTGAATGCCGTTTGGGGAATACAATTCGATAATCAGACCAATATTGTAGATGTGTATATTTCTTATTTGCGCAACAAAATAGAAACCGAAGATAAATTTATTTTCACGGTAAAAGGATTTGGTTATTTATTCAAACACGACGCATGAGTTTAAAAAATCGCTTAGCCTTTTATACGAGTTTACTTTTTGGAGTAGCCATTTTGGTAGCATCGGTTTTAATTTATTTTTTCTTTTCGACAAAAATGATTCAGCGCGAATATAAAAATCTCGAAAGCAAAACCTTACTCGCCGCTTTTTATTATTTAGAAGAAGATGAAGTTTCGCATTCGGAACATCAAAGCATACAAAATAGACTTTCGAAATCGATCTCGAAAAAGAATATTTTAGTGTTCAATGAAAAGAATAAAAAGTTTGGTGGAAATATGGTCGATGATGTCGAAATTACCGAAAACTTTGTAGAAACAATTCGAAAAAATAAAGAAGCTAATTTTCGGACCGATAACTTTTTTTATAGCGGCTTATTTTATCATGACAATCAAGGCGATTTTGTTATTATCACTAGAGAATCAACCGATGAATTTTATGGTTTAATGAATTCACTTTTACAAATTCTTGTCCTAGTTTCAGTAATTGGTTTGTTGGTTGTTTTTCTTTTCGGACAGCTAATCGGCCATATTGCTTATCAACCTATTTCCTTGATGATGAAACAGATAAAATCAAGAAACTCCGAAAATTTTCAACATCCTATCCAACTCGAAAAAACGTATAAAGAAGTTGAAGATTTGGTAAAAACGTACAATCATTTTGTGGAACGTTTAGGGGAAACATTTTTGGTACAAAAAAACTTTATCGATTATGTTTCGCACGAATTTAGAACGCCGATGACCGCAATTTTAGACACTATAGAAGTTACCAAACAAAAAGAAAGAAGTGTAGAAGAATATAAAAAAGTGAATCTACAGTATGCAAATTATGTCGAAGATTTGCGCGATACACTCGATCAAATGATGATTCTTTCTGGTGTGAAAACCAATTTAGAACTGTCCCCAATTCGGATAGATGAAATTATTTTTCAGATGATCGAACAAGAAGCTGCATTAAAAGAAGCCAAATTTCAATTGGATTTTGAGTTGAAAAATCAACAATTACTCATTCAACAAGGTAACGAAAAAATGTTGCGTTTGGCAATTCTCAACATTTTAGAAAACGCCATAAAATACTCTCATAATCAATTAGTTAAAATTAGTATATCCGAAGAAGAAAATCATTTACAACTACAAATTAAAGATCAAGGAATTGGTATAGAAAAAGAGGATTTACACAGAATTACGTCGAACTTTTATCGTGGCAGCAACACCTCAGAATTTAACGGAAAAGGAATCGGACTTTCTCTTGCCAATATTATTTTCAAGATTCATCATATCCAACGGATATTCTTGCGGTTCATAAAAGTCCGATTACCGAGCAACTGCTAATGCCGGGAAAAATAGAATATGATGAAAACGATTTGGTAAGCTTTCGGAGTTTGCTCGATGGTGTGGTAGATAATGTCAATTTCGAGTTGGGCGATTATGTGAAGAAAGGACAAGTTTTGGCGACGATAAAATCGTCTCAAATTCAGGAATTGTATCAACAACAACGTTTCTTTCAGAATCAGATTACTTTACTTAACAAACAAATTTCTACCAAAAAAGAATTGTTGAATGATGGGATGATTTCTGCTCCCGAAGTTTTAGAGTCGGAGCATGAATTGGCAAGTGCCAAAATCGAGTTAGAAAGAATCAAGCAAACTTTGCAATTGTACAGAGCTGTTGGGCAGGATGCTTTTCAGATTTTGGCGCCGAAAAAGGATATATCATTCAGAAATCGATCAGTTCTGGACAAAGTATCACGTCGGATAGCGATGCTTTGTTTTCTATTTCGAACCTTAAAAAAGTTTGGGTAATGGTGAATATTTATGTAAGCAATCTAAAATATGTAAAAACTGGCGATCTAGTGAAAGTAAAAACCATTGCTTATCCAGACCAAATTTACACCGGAAAAATCGATAAAATTTATAATGTTTTTGATGACAATGAACACGTTCTGAAAGCGCGCGTTGTCTTAGAAAATCAAAATTTGAATCTTATGCCAGGCCTAAGGGTTGATATTATCATCAATAAAAACACTTCAGACCGAAACGCATATGCGATTCCTAATGACGCTTTGATTTTTTCAACAACAAAAACTATCTCGTTACCTACAAAAACGACTGTACTCTTGAGGCGAAAAAAGTGACGCCAATTAGCAATAACGAAGAGTGGACGTATATAGAAGAAGATTTGGCTTCGGATGAAAAAGTTATCGGGTCGAATGCTTTGCTCATTTTCGAACAAATAAACCAATATTTCATGCAAAAGTTTGTTCAAAACATCGTTACTTTCTCGCTACGACACACAACCTTGGTGATGTTTGGGGTTTTTGTGTTATTGTTCGGAGGTATTTATGCGCTTAAACACACGCCAATAGAAGCTTTCCCAGATGTAACCAATACGCGAGCAAGAATCATTATACAATGGCCTGGTCGAAGTGCAGAAGAAATGGAAAAATTGGTTACTCTACCGATTTCTAAAGAAATGAACAGCATCCCACACAAATCGAATATTCGTTCGATTTCTCTTTTCGGACTTTCAGTGGTGACGGTTCAGTTCGAAGATAATGTAGATGATTTCTATGCGCAACAATATGTGTCGAATAAATTAAACGACGTTGATTTGCCTGAAGGTGTAAACAGCGAAATTGAGCCACCTTCGGGTGCAACCGGTGAAATTTTTCGATACATTATCAAAAGTGACCTCCCACTAAAAGAAGTTACAGCTTTGCAAGATTGGGTAATCGAACGCGAATTACTTTCGGTTCCGGGCGTTGCTGATGTCGTAAGTTTTGGTAGTGAAGAAAAAATCAACATCCTAAACGAACGTCATTTACCCGAAAATACAACCATAGAAACCGTTGTAGACCGTACAACCTTGGTCGATAATACGGTAAGGACTGTTTCTAAAAACTTGATCGAAGGAATTCTTTTGGTTTCGCTCATCGTCTTTATTTTCTTGTATAATTGGAAATCAACCTTCATTGTTGCATCTGTAATTCCATTATCGTTTTTATTCGCTATTATCATGCTGAAAATTCAAGGATTACCAGCGAATTTAATTTCGATGGGATCACTCGATTTCGGACTATTACTCGAAGGAACTTTGGTAATTGTAGAAACTGTTTTTGTTGCCTTAGCCGCACAATCTCACAAAATAGGACCCGAAAGATTTGCCCGAATGAATAAACACGGACTCATCAAAAAAAGTGCTGGTAGTGTTGCTTCGTACATCTTTTTTGTCCTCATCATCCTCATCGTAGCCTTATTACCTATTTTCTCTTTTCAGAAAGTAGAAGGAAAAATGTTTAGTCCGTTAGCCTTTACGTTAAGTTATGCCCTTTTAGGTTCATTGATTTTGAGTTTAACGTATGTTCCGGCAATGTGTAAACTTCTTTTCACGAAAAACATCGAAGAAAAAGAAAACTTTATTACCCGATTTTTTCAGAGAAATATTTATAATTTGTTTCAAGTTACCTTCAAATACAAAAAAACGACAATTGCAATATTTTTAGGAATCCTCACAATTTGTTTTGTAAAATTCTCTCATTACGGATCAGAATTCCTACCAAAACTCAACGAAGGAGCAATTTACGTTCGGGCAACTTTACCGAATAGTATTAGTTTGGATGAATCGACAAGATTGACCAAAGAAATGAAAGAAAAGTTGATGAAAACCATTCCCGAAATAGATTTTGTTCTGACGCAAACCGGACGACCAAATGACGGAACCGACCCTACAGGTTTTTTCAATATTGAATTCAATGTCCAACTAAAAGACGAAAAAGATTGGGAAAGAAAAGTTTCTAAATAAACCATAATCCAAGAAATGCGTACGCAACTCGATCATTATCCTGGAATCAATTTTGGTTTTAGTCAACCGATTCAAGATAACGTAGAAGAATATGTTGCCGGCGTGAAAAGTGCTTTGGTTATCAAAATTTTTGGTGATGATTTATACGACTTAGAAAAATATGCCAATCAAGTTGCAGCAGCCATCGAAAAAGTTGACTGAATTACCGATATCAATGTTTATAAAAATATCGGTTTACCTGAACTCAAAATTCAACTTCACGACTCGAAAATGGCCAAATATAGCATTCAAACTGCCGATGTACAAGCAGTGATAGAAATGACAATCGGTGGCCAATCCGCTACTATGTTCTACGAAGGCGATCGCCAATTTGATGTCGTTCTTCGCTTCAACAAAGAATACCGAGATACTCCCGAAAAAATAGGAAATATTCTTATCCCAACCAGTAATGGGCAAAATATTCCTTTGCAAGAGATTGCCAGTATTGGTTACCAAACAGGGCCTGCGTTTATTTACCGAGAAGGCAACAGTCGCTATATCGGCGTAGGTTTTAGTATCGAAGGACGCGATTTAGGAAGCACCATAGACGAAGCCAAACAAGTTGTCGCCAAGGAAGTTCATCTACCTAAAGAAAACCATATGGAATGGACTGGGGAATTCGAAAGTAAAGAACGTGCCGCCAAACAACTCGCTTTGGTCATTCCGGTTTCGCTGGTTTTGATTATGCTTTTGTTGTACTCTAATTTCGGAAATGCAAAAGACACAGCCGTTGCGGCGCTTACTCTTCCGTTTGCGTTTATTGGTGGTTTTTAACGCTTTGGATAACCGGTACAATTTTCGGAATCTCAGCTGGAATCGGATTCATTATCTTGTTCGGAGTTGCAACTATAGACGGGATTGTTCTTATTGGTATGATTAGTGAAAACCGAAGACATAAAATCCCTCTAAAACAAGCCATAGAAGAAGGAGTGAAAAGTAGAATTCGTCCGGTTGTGATGATTGCTCTTATGGGATCAATGGGCCTTTTACCAGCAGCACTTTCGACCGGTATGGGATCTGAGATTCAGAAACCTTTAGCCATCATGATTGTCGGCGGATTGATTTGTTGTTTATTCCTATCCTTTACTATCCTACCAATTGCTTATTATTGGATGTACAAGGAACGTTCACCCAAGGAAATAGAAGCCTAAAAAGAATTCAGTATATTTGCAAAAAATGTCTCTATGAAGCTTGAAGAACAATTGAAACAACGTAGCAATAACAGCTGCGAACTTACGGGCCTTACCGAGGAACTTAGCGTATTCGAAGTTCAACCAAATGCGACAAACGATCCTAATCGTTGCATTTACATTGCAGAAGTATGCAAAGCGCAATTAGAAAAACGAGCCGATTTGGATCCACAATTTTGGGAAAAGTATTTACCTACCAGTATGTGGAGCGAAGTTCCTGCCGTACAAGTTGTTGCTTACCGACTGCTGCAACGCATGAACAACGAAGCGTGGGCTGCCGATGCATTGGACATGTTGTACTTAGACGAGGATACACTCGAATGGGCAAAAGCCGTAAAAGATGATGCAGCCGAATTGCACAAAGATGTCAATGGAAATATTTTGGTTGCTGGCGATACTGTAACCCTAATCAAAGATTTGGATGTGAAAGGCTCTTCTCTCAATGCTAAAATAGGAACAGCAGTGCGCAATATTCGTTTGGTGCACGATAACCACGAACAAATTGAGGGGAAAGTTGATGGACAAACAATAGTAATTCTGACCAAATTTGTAAAAAAACAATAAACATAATAACACGCGAAACCTTATAAAATCCTACCTATTTGTCGAGTAGGATTTTTTGTTTTCGATTGGTAGGATAAAATCATACTTTGTGAATGTATTGTATATCATCCTACCAGATATTACCCAACCGTAAAAGAAATAACAAAGAGATAAGGTCGAAAGCTTGAAGGTGTGTATTTTTATATTTATATTATCCTACAAATAAAAAAACGATGATCAATAAAGAAGTCAAAGCGCTTATTATAAGCACAAGTACAATTTATGGAAGTGATTTTTTAGAGTATATCCGAGAAGAAATAAAAGATTTTACCCAAACCGATGAGTTAATTTTCATCCCTTTCGCACAACCTTCTGGCATTAATTATGACGATTATACCGAAAAAGTGAAAAATGCCTTGCAAGCACATGAAATTAAAGTTCGAGGCATACACGAATTTGAAAATAAGAAAGAAGCAATCCGAGATGCCAAAACTATTTTTGTGGGTGGAGGAAACACATTCTTACTCCTGAAAACCTTGTACGAGTTGGACCTGATGACAACTTTACGAGAAGCCATTCTATCGGGAACACCTTATATCGGGACAAGTGCAGGCAGTAATTTGACCGGACAAACAATCGGGACAACGAACGATATGCCAATCGTTTATCCACCAAGTTTCGAGGCGCTGAAAATATTACCTTTCAACCTAAATCCGCATTACCTAGAAGCCGACCCAAATTCTACACACAAAGGAGAAACGAGAGAGCAGCGAATTGCCGAATTTTTGATACAGAATGACATAGCTGTTCTTGGTCTAAAAGAAGGTTCTTGGTTGGAGATTTTGGAGGGAGAAATCACGCTAAAAGGATCAGAAAACGCAGTTTGGTTTAGCAGAAAAAACAAGGAAAGAATCATCGAAAGCGGAATGAGAATGAGTAGTTTATTGCAATAAATATTTTTTAATCTCTAAAATTCATTCTTACTCTCCTAATAAAAAGTTGATAAAGTATATACTAATTATATAAAATAAATATCAATTAGGGTTGCATGCAATGAAAATAATTCCTTCTAAAATGTAAAGATAATTGAAACAATAAATCCCTTTCATTTTCTCATGAAAGGGATTTATTTACTATTGATGTTTAATTGTTTAGTCGGATATTATATCTACAACTGGTCTATTGTCTGCATTAGCCAATAACCAAACTGTAGCAAAAATTAGTTTCGTACGCTGTGTAAGAATTGGGTAATTTATCTTATCGGGAGTATCGCTAGGTTGGTGATAATCTTCATGGACACCATTAAAATAAAAAACCGACGGAATCTGATACTTTGCAAAATTGTAGTGATCAGATCGGTAATAGAATCTATTTGGATCGTCTTTGGTATTGTATTTTTCATCCAAAACAATAGAACTGTATTGTGTGGCTTCTCGTACTTTTTTATCCAAATCAGAACTCAACATATTAGATCCAATTACATAGACAAAATTCTCTTGTTGCAAATGCTCGTTGTCTACACGACCAATCATATCAATATTAATGTTAGCAATGGTCTTATCCAACGGGAAAATGGGATGATCGGTATAATATTTCGATCCTAATAAACCTTTTTCTTCTCCAGAAACATGTAAAAAAAGGATCGACCTTTTAGGTCCTACTCCTTTATCATAAGCCATTTTCATGACGCGCGCAATTTCCATCACCGCAACCGTTCCAGAGCCGTTATCATCTGCACCGTTGTATATTAGCCCATTTTTCACCCCTTCATGATCGTAATGAGCCGATAAAACCAAAACTTCGTCCGCTTTTTCGGTTCCAGGAATAAAAGCTAAAATATTACGCATTTCACCTTCTACACGATTAAAGGTTTTGGCTGGAATAGTCTGAAAATAAGGTTTATCAGTTCCTTTTACCGAAGAAATCCCTAAATTTTTGTAATACGAAACTATATGATCGGCGGCCAATCGCTCGCCTTCTGTGCCTGCATTGCGCCCTTGCATTTGGTCTCCTGCCAAAATAAATAATTGTTTCTTCAGTTCGGTTTCGCTTACTTGTTGAGTGAATTTTTCTATCGTGTTCGGATTATTCAGCTTTTGGATAGGATTACACGATAAAAAACTTATCGACACCACAATTGATAGCATGAAATGTTTCATTATTCTAATTTTTGATTAAATTTATTCATAACTAAATAAGAAATGTAAAAGTAATTGTTTTTTGGGATTTGATAACCATCGGTTGATAAATCCTGATAAATGTAAATAATCTATACATATGGGATCACAGTTATTCAGAAAAAAATCTGTAGAAAAAATACTAGCCGAATCGCAAGACAGCAATCATCATCTAAAAAGAACCCTACGAACCAAAGATTTGGTTGGTTTCGGAATCGCTGCAATTATCGGTGCCGGAATTTTCAGCACCATCGGACGAGCGAGCTATGAAGGTGGTCCAGCAGTTGTTTTTCTTTTTCTATTTACTGCTTTAGCTTGTGGGTTTACTGCATTTGCCTATGCAGAATTTGCCTCGTTGGTTCCTGTTTCTGGGAGTGCCTACACGTATAGTTATGTAGCTTTTGGTGAATTATTCGCCTGGGTGATTGGTTGGGCTTTGATTATGGAATATGCCATTGGAAATATTGTTTTAGCAATTTCTTGGAGTGATTACTTTACTACATTTCTCTCTGGCATGGGAATTCATTTACCAGAATGGATGACGATGGATTACTTTACAGCTCGCGACGGACATGCACTCATCAGTAACGAATTGGCAAAAGGTTTTACTTTAGAAGGATTGAAAAGCACCCCATACGCACAAGATATAGCCAAGTATTTAGCCTTCGAAAACGCTCCTAAAATCGGATTTAATTTAGTTCTTGATATTCCAGCTTTGGTCATTACTTTTCTAATTACAGCTTTGGTATTTAGAGGGATAAACGAGACACGAAAAATGAGCAATGCCATGGTATTCCTGAAAGTAGCTGTAGTTTTATTGGTCATATTGGTAGGATTTTTCTATGTCTCGCCCGAGAATTGGAGTCCTTTTGCACCCAACGGAATTAGCGGAGTTTTGGCCGGTGTCAGTTCGGTTTTCTTCGCTTATATAGGTTTTGATGCCATCAGTACAACAGCAGAAGAATGTGTAAATCCGAAAAAAGATTTACCACGTGGTATCTTCTTATCCATCATAATCTGTACTATTTTATACATTTTGATTGCATTGGTAATAACAGGGTTGGTTCATTATTCTGAACTAAATGTTGGCGATCCTTTGGCGTATGTTTTCGAGCAGATAGAAGATTTGCAATGGTTGGCAGGGATAATTTCTATTTCGGCTGTTATTGCAATGGCAAGTGTTTTTATCGTGTTCCAAATTGGGCAACCAAGAATTTGGATGACCATGTCTAGAGATGGCTTACTTCCGAAACGATTTTCGAATATTCACCCAAAATACAAAACACCTTCCTACGCAACTATTTTTACAGGTTTTGTGGTTGGGATACCCATTTTGTTTACCGATCTAGAGTTTGTAGTGGATGCTTGTTCCATCGGGACACTTTTTGCTTTTGTTTTGGTTTGTGCTGCCGTAATCCGTCTAGATACCAATCCACAAATGAAAAGAGGAAGTTTCCGTACACCGTTTATCGATGCGCGTTGGGTAATGCCTATTCTCACGCTTCTTATCGTTGTGTTATGTTTGACAACCTTCGAAAAAGAAACCAAAGCTTTTTTTACTTTACAACCAGAACCGATGCCTATAGAATCACTCATTCAATCCCTTAACCCAAAAGAGTTGCAAGACACCCAAAGATTTATCGAAGATCAAAACCATGGACAAGCTGTTGCACATCTCGATCATTACCTCAAAAATCTTACACCTACACAATATGCAGACCTTCTCGATAAGTTACCGATCGATGAACAAAAAAAATTAGAAGTTGGCTGGGATGTTTTCAAACACAAAATCCCTATGTATCTTTTTATATTAATTTTCTTTGGGATGTTTATCCGCTCATACTTTTATAAGACTTCTATGATTCCACTAGCGGGAATGCTTTGTTGTTTTTATATGATGGCACAATTAGGCATCAAAAATTGGCTTATTTTCTTATGTTGGCTCTTTATAGGATTGGCGATTTATTTTGGATATGGTTACCGACATAGCAAATTAAAAAAAGAAAAGAATCTAATTCAGTAATAAATCCTATCGAAAAGCAGATTATTTGCTTCTTTATTTTCAATCTATACTTTACCTTTGCACCATAAATAGAAAGACACATGTTTAGAACGCATACTTGTGGACAACTGACACAAGCCAATATCAACGAAAAAGTTACGCTAAGTGGCTGGGTAGCGACCCTACGCGATAAAGGTTTTATGTTATGGATCGATTTGCGCGATCGTTACGGAATTACCCAAATAATTTTGGATGAAGATCGTTCGTCAACAGAACTTTTTGAGACCGCTCTTCTTTTGGGTCGTGAATATGTTATTCAGGTAACGGGGACAGTTATCGAACGTACAGCGAAGAATCCACAACTTGCAACCGGTGAAATAGAAATCCTGGCAGAAGAGATAAAGATTCTTAATGAATCTGCACTTCCTCCTTTTACGATAGAAGACCAAACTGATGGTGGTGAAGATTTACGCATGAAATATCGCTATTTGGATATTCGTAGAAATCCTGTAAAAGATAAATTAATCTTCCGTTCGAAGGTCGCACAAGAAGTAAGAAAATATCTTGATGCACAAGATTTTGTAGAAGTAGAAACTCCTGTCCTGATTAAATCTACCCCAGAAGGAGCACGCGATTTCGTGGTTCCATCTCGTATGAACCCTGGTCAATTTTATGCTTTACCTCAATCTCCGCAAACCTTCAAACAATTGTTAATGGTAGGAGGACTGGACAAATATTTCCAAATCGTAAAATGTTTCCGCGACGAAGATTTACGCGCCGATAGACAGCCAGAATTCACTCAGATCGACTGCGAAATGTCGTTTGTAGAACAAGAAGATATAATAGAAGTATTCGAAGGCTTGACCAAACACCTGCTTAAGACCTTCAAAAATTTAGACTTCGAACAGTTCCCTAGAATGACCTATGCCGAAGCCATGAAACGTTACGGAAACGACAAGCCTGATATTCGTTTTGGGATGGAGTTCGCCGAGATTACAGACCTGGCTCAAGGCAAAGGTTTTTCTGTGTTCGACGATCAAGAATTGGTGGTTGGGATTGCGGCAGAACAATGCAATTCCTATACCCGCAAAGATATAGATAAACTTATCGATTGGGTAAAACGACCACAAATAGGTGCTTCTGGTCTTATTTGGGTTCGATGCAACGAAGACGGAACGTATAAATCATCGGTTGATAAATTTTTCACCGAAGACGATTTAGCCGCTTGGGCAAAACGCATGAATGCCAAACCTGGCGATCTTTTGCTTATTATGTCTGGCAAAGGCGACAAAGTACGTGGACAGCTTTCGGCTCTACGAATGGAGATTGGTGAACGCTTAGGTCTTCGTAAGCCAGATGAATTTGCACCTCTTTGGGTAGTAGATTTCCCGCTATTAGAATGGGACGATGAAACTCAACGCTATTATGCGATGCATCATCCATTCACTTCACCAAAAGTAGAAGATTATGATTTGATCAAAACAAATCCGGGCGAAGTACGAGCAAATGCTTATGACTTGGTATTGAATGGCAATGAAATTGGCGGAGGATCTATCCGTATTTTCGATCGCAAGTTACAGGCCGAAATGTTCGAACTTCTCGGATTCTCACCAGAACAAGCCGAAGCACAATTCGGATTTTTGATGAATGCCTTCAAATATGGTGCGCCACCGCATGGAGGTTTGGCTTTTGGTTTTGATCGTTTGGTATCTATTTTAGATGGCTCGGAAACAATACGCGATTATATTGCATTCCCCAAAAACAATTCGGGTCGAGATGTGATGATCGATGCGCCTGCAAAAATAGATGAAGCACAATTAGAGGAATTGTCCATCAAAATTGATTTGCCTTCTACAGATGAGCCAAAGTAGTTGAAAAATAAAAAAACATAAAAAATCCTGTTCTCTGAGCAGGATTTTTTTATAATTTATAGATTATTCATACCATAAATAGAAATATGATTGAGACGCTCGTCGCGATTATGGATGTTTTTTTCCTTGATGACAAGTAAAACAAGTAACTTTTGGTGCATCTTTGTCTAAAGAAACTCCAAAATATTTTTTATTCAATTCGAAAGTCATATTTAGCATTCCTCTGGCAATTTCTTTATTTTTCACTGCGTCTGATGCAAAATCTAATTCTCCCTCTGCATTAGATGCATGACAAAAATTACATTTAACTCCTAAAGATGTATTGAAATTTTTCATCATGCCTTTCAACTCTTCTTCTGAGATTGTTTTGGGTAAAACTTTTAGGTTTTTCCAGCCTGGATTATTACTTGTGCTAATTCCCTCCCTTTGTCTACCTTGCCTAAGGCATTCGAGCTACACGATACAACAAGAATCAGAGCGAATAGCAAACCAAATAGCGTTTTGATTTGTGTTTTTTTCATGAGATTTGCGTTTTTTTCATTATGAATTTACAATAAAATTCTTTTCGCCCGATAGCATGCTTTTTATTTATATCTGATATAAATAACTATTGAAAGATTGTAAACAAAAATGGTTGCTTGTCGTTCGGATTATAGATATAATAAAATTGTTTACGTAGATAATTAGAAGGCGACAAATTCTCTATAAATAGCAGTATACAAATTTCACTTTGCTTATTACGAAAGTTTTCTTCTACTCTCAGTACTTTAAAGGTTTTATTCATCAATTCATTTGGTGAAGTTTTATTTAACTGATTTGGTGCATAAATATTTTTTTGATCTTTACGAACATATAAATAATCAAAACCTGGGAAATTGTCTGGTAGTGTATGGATGGCAAATGATAGTTTTTTGCCAACTAAATTTTGCCAATGATAAGATAAGGTTGGCTGATTATTAGTAAGTCTTTGCTCCTTCGTCGGAATTACTGTTTGTTTATTTTCTAGATTTTGAGGTTTCTTTTGGGCATATACAACGAGTGTTGCAAGGAACATAAAATTTACAAATAGTAGTTTCATTTTAAGATTGTTGGAGGTTTGATAAAACTCCTAACAAATTCAGTACCATTTATTCCACTTCACTGTTTCTGGACGACCAATTTCATAATTTAATTGACCTAAATCATAATTTTGCAATGTATTGAATAGGATTCTATTATTTTCTTTGCCAGGCGTCCTAGGAAAATAGGTGAACGATAATTGTATGTTCCCAAAAACCAAAAAATCATTGGTAAGCAAGACTCCTAAACTAAAGCTAGGGTAAAGTTTATTTTGAAGAACGAATTTTTTATTATCATTCAACATTCCTAGAGTAATATTGGAAAAAGGCGACATTCTAAATCCTAAAACACTCCATGGAGAATAAGCCTGCGATTGAATAGAGAAAATAAGTTTTTGTGTACCAAATAAATTTTCAGAATTGAAGCCGACCATCCCTAAATAATCATCATTGTGCAAAGAAAGTAAATCACCCTGAGTGTCGAAACGATTGTATCCGTACATGAAAACACTTCGCAAAAAATGGCGAAAATGCCAACTACCAGCATGATACAAGTTGGTATAAAAGAGTGATTGCATAGACAATACAGACTGTTCTAGATTACCGTTACCAAGATAGGTCCCGTATTCGACTGTTGCGCCTAGATAGCCAAATGAATATTTATTACCCGAGGTATATTTTGCACCTAAATAAAGTCTATTCCGGTCATTTTTATGTTCATTGCCCACATTTATCATCAACGATCGTCCTATTGGAATATCTTCATCCTGGGCAACTTTAAAAATAAACTGATCTTTATAATAACCTCTAGAGGTAATACCTACACCTGCGATCAGGAGTTTGTGGCTTGCAAAAAAATCATCAGGATCGTAATTACCATCGGGTGAATCTTCGTAGGTGCGGATATTGTATCGTGCAGACAAAATTAGATTTGTTATTTTACCATAAGCACCATGTTCAGAAGCAATACGAAAAGCATACCCTCCCCAATAATCTTGATTGGTGAAATCAAAAGAATGTTTTTTATCGTCGAGAACTTCCGAAAAATCTAAGTTTTCTCTAAAATATTGTGTACTCAATGTTATTCCTCCAGCCCAGCGAGTGAGAGGTGAGAAAAACTTGCGTTGAAATGATATTCCTTTAGTAAAATATTTTTCATAATCTTTATGATAAACTCCATCAAAACTTATGTAAGTTTTATAGATATTCGGGATGTGATATCGACCTGTATAACGGTATTTTTTGTCTTCGAAGTCATATTTTATACGATTATCGAAATAATGTCCTACACCCAAAAAATTTCTTTCTCGCAAACGTAAACCAATCTTCGATGTAGAGACTGAGCCACTCACAATCATACTCCAAGAATCTACTGTACGTACATATACATCTACTGCCTCACCATCATTGACATGTTTTGCTGTGATTTTTATACGACGAATTACATAAGTTTTACGTAAAAGACGTTCGGACTCTCTAACTTTTAGAGAATCAAACTTATCTCCTTCTTTAAATAAAAGATAATCATTAATAATGGACTCTTTAGTCTTGCCATGCAAAGTATTGCCTATCCGTTCTATTTTTTTCTGAGGTTTTGTAAGAGAATCATTCACATCATACCCAAAAGGGTCGTTCGATTGAATATAAATGTTGCGTATGGGAATGTTCTGATATTCTCTATACTCTGAGAACAAAGCCAGTGAGTCTGTTCTAGCACGAGTATCAGTATCTTTTTTTATTAACCATTTCCGAAGAGTTTTTATCGCTTTTTTATCTTTCCATTTTTTTGGTTTCAAAGGTTGAACCATAGTATCTTTCTGGATAAGAAGATTATCTTGCGCGATAAGAAAATTACCGAAAAACAAAAAAATAATCAATAAAAATATCCGAAAATATACCATTCGATGAAGTTACAACATACGTGTTGCTTTTACAAATCTACGACTCCAATAATTTTCGGCTAAAGAAGACACCATTACCCCTCTGGTTGTAGAGGCATGAATAAAATATACTATTCCATCTTTTACACTTTCTACTATCCCAACATGGGTAATAGAATTGCCCGATGTATTGAAAAATAATAAATCGCCAATCTTGATTTCGGTTAACTTTATTTCTTTTCCTTTATTAGCTTGTTCCCGAGAAATACGAGGCATTTTCTGTTCAATCGCTTCGAAGGATCGCAATACCAAGCCCGAACAATCCATACCCGTTATGTCTAAACCTCCATATTTATAAGGCGTACCAAGATATTGGCTTGCTGCGATTACCAACGATTGTATTTCTACAGTTGAACGATCGAGATCCTGGTCCGGAACTTCGTACAAAACAATTGATTCGGCATTAATCAGCGTCTCTGTTCTATACTGATCGTTTGCTTTTTTAGAATCATAGACCGTTCTTATTTTAGTGGGAGACTTTCGTACATTGGCTATTCGATTTGTACTACACGAAAACAAAATGCTACTGAATAAACATAACCCAAAAAAACGCAATAAATACAACTTCATATCTATGATCTTTTTTTATAAACGACTTCTCACTTGTTTTCGTATTCAAATCACACTGCATGTTATCGCAATTGCTCCCACAACAATTGTCTTGCTCGTAAAATTCTAACTTTTACATTGGCTAAGGTCAGCTGCAATTCTTCTGCAATTTCTTTATAAGTTTTATCTTCTAAATACCTTAGCTGAATAACTTTCTGATAATGAATTGGTAATTTTTCTATTTCTGCCAACAATTCATCATTTTTCTGCTGAAGAATTAGATATTCTTCTGGTGTTGGGTTTTCTTCTACAATGTATTGATGCTGCGAAAAGGCTTCATCATCGAGTGAAATATTCAATTTTGGAGAGCGACGAATATAATCAATCATCGTATTGTGTGCGATAGAAATCAACCAAGTCAAAAAATCAAAATCCGGATTATAGAGTTTTAATTTATTAAAAACCTTGGTAAATGTCTCGATTGTGATGTCTTCTGCCTCTTCACCATTTCTTATTTTTCCTTCCACATAACGATATACAGGAAGCCAAAAAGTATCCATTAGGGTATTTTGAGCAACATTTTTGCCTTTCTTCGCCTCAGCGATTACCTCTACCAAATTCATAATCTAAATATATGAAAGAGTTTTAAAAACAAAAAATCCTTTCCATCTCTTTTTGGAAAGGATTTTTGTAGACCCACAGGGATTCGAACCCCGACAAACGGCACCAAAAACCGGTGTGCTACCGTTACACCATGGGTCTGCAAGTTAGTAGTGCAAAAAAGACAATTTGTAGACCCACAGGGATTCGAACCCCGACAAACGGCACCAAAAACCGGTGTGCTACCGTTACACCATGGGTCTTTGTCTTTTTGCTGTGCAAATATAGGAAGGTTTTTTTATTCACCAAAACTAAAATGAAAACATTTTTGGTTTTAGTTAATCAATCTTCTTTAAACGACTGATAATGAATTTTTAAAAAAAAATTATTATTTTAAACTTTAAGAATACTTTAACATTTATCTTCTTCATCCAAAGGTAACTTTTCTCCTTTTTATATTGGTTTATTCCTCCTCGAAGAGAATTTCATTGGCAGAGAGTTATTGCCTTCTAACCAAAGATTCTACCAATGAATCTTCTTCTAGCAAGCATGCTCTTCCTTTTTGGAAAGATTTTTCGATCACAAAACCCATTCCTAACAATTCTGCACCAGCCTGTTCGATAAGATTTTTCACCCCAAAAGCGGGATGCCCGTTGGTCAAAAAATCGTCAATAAACACCACTTTGTCTTTTTTTTGTAAGAAAAGGTTTACTAACACAAACAGCATAGGTTCTATCTTTTGTAGAAGAATAAACTTGAGTAGAATAAAAAGTATTCATCGTTTTTGGTTGCACTTTTTTTTCAAATACTACTGGCACGCTTAGTAATGCTCCCAACATTATTGCTGGTGCAATTCCGCTTGCCTCAATCGTGAGAATTTTATTAATAGTAAGACAGGAAAAGCGTTTAGAAAACTCTTGCCGATCGACTGCATAAGCAATTGATCGATTTGATGATTGATAAAACTATCTACCTTGAGGATTCCTCCATCAAAGCCTTCAGCGTCGAATAATATCCGTACTTTGAGAATTTGTATGATTATCTCGATCTTATTCTACTTAATATCTTTATTACTCCCACTCTATTGTTGCAGGTGGTTTGGAACTGATATCATAAGCCACACGATTAATTCCACGTACTTCATTGATGATACGATTGGAAACTGTTTCTAGGAATTCATAAGGTAATTTCGACCAAGTGGCGGTCATAAAATCGATAGTATTGGCCGAACGAACAACAGCGGTATACTCGTAGGTACGCTCATCCCCCATAACCCCGACAGATTTCACCGGCAATAGAACCACAAAGGCCTGCGAAACTTCATCGTACAAATTATTTTTATATAGCTCTTGAATAAAGATATCGTCTGCCTCTTGCAAAATTCTTACTTTTTCGGCATCTACTTCGCCCAAAATTCGGATACCTAAACCAGGCCCCGGAAATGGGTGGCGGTAAACTAATTCTCGTGGGATACCCAAAGCAACCCCTACTTGGCGTACTTCATCTTTGAAAAGCTCGCGCAATGGTTCGAGCAATGTGAGTTTCATTTCATCTGGTAAACCTCCTACATTATGGTGAGATTTAATGGTTGCTGACGGTCCTTTTACTGATTGCGACTCGATAACGTCTGGATAAATTGTTCCTTGAGCTAGAAAAGATGCGTCACCGAATTTTTTAGATTCTTCGTCGAAAACAGCAACAAAATCATGTCCGATGGATTTTCTTTTAGCTTCGGGATCATCTATTCCTTTTAGGTTGGATAGAAAACGTTCGGAAGCATCCACCATTTTTATATTCATTTGGAAATGTTTCCCATAATTTTCCATCACTTTTTTTCCTTCATCTTTTCTCAAAAGTCCAGTATCGACAAAAATACAGGTCAGCTGATCGCCAATAGCTCGATGTATAAGAACTGCTGCAACCGAAGAGTCTACTCCGCCCGACAATCCTAAGATAACTTTTTTATCGCCTACAACTTCTTTTATTCTTTTGATTTCGGTTTCGATGAAATCTTCTAAATGCCAGTTTTTTTCTGCTTGACAAATAGTGAATACAAAATTCGATAAAATGGTTGTACCAAATTCTGTATGGGTAACTTCTGGATGAAATTGCACGGCATAGATTTTTTGATCTTCATTGGCCAAAGCTGCAATCTCTACACTTGATTTACCAGTAATCTGAAAGCCTTTTGGTGCTTGAATAACTTCATCGAAATGGCTCATCCAGATGGTTGATTCTCTTGGGACATTATCGAAAAGTCGATTTGGATTTAACAGCTGAAAAGTTGCTTTGCCATACTCTCCTTTTACTCCTTTTTTTACTTCACCACCCAAAAGGTGCGCAATGAGTTGCATGCCATAGCATATACCCAATATAGGCACATCGATTTGGAATATTTCGGAATCGATTAGTATTGCATCTTCCCCAGAAACGGAAGAAGGTCCGCCTGATAGAATAATTCCTTTGGGTTGAAGTTTTTTTATTTCTTCGATAGGTGTTGTGTAGGGAACGATTTCTGCATAAACACCAAATTCTCGGATTCGTCTGGCAATCAATTGATTATATTGCGAGCCGAAATCGAGGATAATAATACCGTGTGTCATGATTTGTTTGTTTGAGCAAAATTAGTCAACATCAAAAAATAAAACTAATTATTAGATAATTTTCTTTGTATATATTGGCTTATTGAATAAGTGTTTTTTTATAAACATAAAAATTATTGTAGTATTTCAATAAGCAACCTACAATATACGATTTACATCATCAAATATAATAACAATATAAATAGTTTTTTCTTCTACTTATATGCTTCTTCTTCAGATAAAAAGAACTCTCATAAGATATGAGAGTTCTTTTATTGTATGCTTTTTAAAATTTATGGATGACTTTCGTTGTATTTATCGATACCACCTTGTAACCATTTTAAGTAAACATCAATATCATATTCTGCCTGCATTGGTTTTGAATAACGTTTCAGATTTTCATCGACAATGATATAATAAGGCTGTGCATTGGCATTGAAATGTTCCATTTCGAATGCTGTCCATTTATTTCCGATTGTTCGTAGATTTCGCTTTAGGGCTTCGGAATATACTTTTTCTTCTTCTGGTAATTCTTGTCTTTCATCTACGTAAAGCGATGCTACAACAACATCTTCTGTCAGAATTTTCTTTACACGAGGATCTATCCATACTCGATCTTCTACTTTTCTACAGTTGGCACATGCATGTCCTGTAAAATCTATGAAGATTGGTTTTTTTACTTTCAGACTATAAGCTTTTGCATCTTCAAAGTCTTTGAATAACGGAATCCCGTGTGGTCCTGCGACCATTTTAGGGTTTTCGTATTTGGCAACAGTTTCAGAACTCACAGTTGTCTCACCTGCTAATCCGTTGGGCGACTCGGCATAGTGCATCGGAGGCAACAATCCACTAAGAATCTTTAGTGGTGCACCCCACATTCCTGGTAAGATATAGAACACGAAAGAGAAAGTGAGAGTTGCAAACATCAATCGTGTTACCCCAATTTTCTGGTCAGGTCCATCCAACTCTAACTTAAACATACCTAATAAATAAGCTCCGAGCAATATAAAAATCCCTAACCAAGCTGCAATAAACACTTCGCGTTCTAACCAATGTAATTGCCAAACCAAATCTGCATTTGATAAGAATTTTAGGGCCAATGCTAATTCTAGAAATCCTAGAGAAACTTTGATTGTATTTAACCAACCTCCAGATTTTGGCATAGAGTTTAGCCAACCCGGGAACATTGCAAAAAGGGTAAACGGGATTGCCAAGGCTAATGAGAATCCGAGCATTCCGACTATCAAAGCGAAATAATTTGATTCTTGGGTTGCTTGCACGAGTAACGATCCGATGATGGGTCCTGTACACGAAAATGAAACCAAGGCTAATGTGAAAGCCATAAAAAAGATTCCGATCATCCCTCCTTTGTCTGCTCCTTTATCGGCAAAATTTACCCATTTTGATGGAAGAGTAATTTCGAATGCACCGAAAAAGGATAAAGCAAAAATCAAGAACACAACAAAGAAAGCTAAGTTCACCCAAGGATTGGTTGACATTTCATTAAGCGCAGATGGCCCAAGTAACCAAGTTACCACCAATCCTAGTAAAACATAAATGGCGATAATGGATAAACCGTACACCATCGCTTTACGTATTCCTTCTCCTCTGGTCTTGCTTTGCTTAGTAAACAAACTTACCGTTAACGGTATCATAGGGAAAATACAAGGCATGAAAAAAGCCGCCAATCCTCCCAAGAAGCCTAATACAAATATGCGTAATAAGCCGTTATTTTTCTTTTCGTTTTCTGCCAACAAAGATTCGTCAATATCTTCTTTCAACAAGGTTTTTGTTGTTACTTCTGTAGTATCTACAAGTGCTTGATCAGCCTCTTGTGGGGTTGAAACAATTGAATCTGTAGACGAAGCTAAAATCGCCGAAGATTCTGCAGTTGTCGCTTGTTCTTCAACTGCCGTGTCAGCCACCACTGCTTTTGGACTTAATTTTACCTTGCCTGTATATTCATCTGGAGGCAAACATTTCTCGGCGTCACACATCTGAAATTCTAGCATGTACGCAACGTCAACTGGTTTTTCATCAGTGACTTTTACTTTCTGAATGAACTTTACGTTTTTCTCGTAATACTTTTCATCCTGCTCAAATATTTGACTATATTTCTCGATTAGTTTTCCTACTTCTTTCGATTTTCCTACTAATTTTACATTTGTAGAAGGTGTTACCGTAAATGTAGCCGGAATTCCGATTCCTCCATCTGGATGCTTGATAGAATAAATATGCCATCCATCATCAATTTTTCCAGAGACAATAATTTCAAACTCATTATTTGGTAGTTCTTTTACCGATGTAGACCATCTTGCAGGCGTTTCAAACTGCGCGAATAAACTTAGTGGCATCAAGAAGAAAAGCCAAAAATATTTCAACATATTTTGATATTTAAGAAATTAATAGTTTCCTGTGTTATTTTGTATCGCTCATCAATTCGTAAAGGATAAACCCAGAGAATTTGTTGCTGATTATCAACTAAAACTCGAACCTTTTCTTTATCGAACTTAGAAAGTTTCTCATCTTTCAGAAATTTACTCACCTTTTTTTTTCCCTTCATTCCGAGCGGAAAAAAAACATCTCCTTCTTCTATTGGCCGAAAAACTAAAGGGAATTTGATCTTATCATAATCCAAGGTTTCATCGGCATGTGTTGGATGACGTTTGGTTTTCTGAAAAAATAAATTTGGACAATAATAGGAATTTTCTATCGAATGGATTACATATAAATCATTTTTTTTATTTTCTTTCTTTTTGATTAGCAAAAAATTACGATTTTTTAGTATTCGATGTGTTTCAGACTGCATTTCGGCTCCTGTACTAGCAATCAACAACTTACGAATTTCATTTACAGAAAAACCAAAAGGTGAAAAAAAATAATGAAGATGAGTATTTATAGGACTCAATTTTTCTAACGAATTAATTTTCACTACCTCATATTCCTTCTCTTGCCTGAAGAGTTCTTTTTTTTTGGTTTGAAGATAATTTTCTATTAGTTGGTTTTCTTCGGCCAGTATCGCTAATGATTTATTGACATTTTTCAAGAATTGAGGGTGAATTTCCTCCAACAATGGTGTGATTTGATTACGAATTTGGTTCCGAATAAAATCATTTTCTTGGTTGGTTAGATCTTCTCGCCAAATAATTTTTTCTTGCATTGCGTAATCAACGATTTCTTTTTTAGAAAAAGTAAGCAAAGGCCGAAAAATTTTATTAGAGATTTCCTCCATCGCCATCAAACCTTTGCTACCCGATCCTCGAGATAAGTTTATCAACAAAGTTTCTAATTGATCATTGAGATGATGTGCCATCACTAAATAATCAAATTTATGAGTGATTAGAAGTTTATTAAACCATTCGTATCGAAGATTTCGACATGCCATTTCTATAGAATAATTCCCTGTCGATTGGTATTCTTTTACATCGAATTTTTCGACAAAAAAAGGGATTTTATTTTTTGTGCAAGTGTCAACTACCAACTTTTCATCTAAATCAGAGTCGTTTCCTCTTAACTGAAAATTGCAATGTGCTACCGAAAAAGTATAAGATAATTGACGGAAAATATGGAATAAAACCATACTGTCTACTCCGCCGCTAATAGTAAGGAGAAATTTAGCTTTGCCGAGTTGATTGTTTTCTATTCGATTTTGGATTTCCGTTTTCAGGTTCATCCCACCAAAGTTATAAAAATTTGGTCATGTTTATTTTCAAGATTTCACATACACGTAAAAACTCTGCTGTTGGATTAGCTTTGATACAAACTTCCTCCTGTGATTCGGGATGTGTAAACCTTAAGCTTCTTGCCAAAAGCATCATCTGCTCTAGTTGGAAATTCTCTAACCATAATTTGTTTTGTTTGTTGCATCCGTGCGGACGACTACCTAGAATTGGATGAGCAATATGGCGTAGATGTTTCCGTAACTGATGCATTCTACCGGTTTCTGGCAATGCTTTCACCAAAGAATAACGTGAGGTAGCGTGTTTGCCAAAAGGCAAGTTTATCTCTGCATGTTGTAGTGTTTGGTAATATGTTTTGGCATCTTGTCTCTGGCCATCGTCATTGGTCAATGGATAATCGATCACTCCTTCTTGCTCTGTATATCCTCTTACAATTGCCCAATATTCTTTAGTTACAGCACGCGAGTTGAAAATTTCATTCATCAGACTTAGCATTTCTTTGTCTAAGGCGAACAAAAGTACTCCAGCGGTTTTTCTATCTAATCGATGGATAGGATAAACGTGCTGTCCGCCCAAAAAATTTCTCAATTCTTGGACGGCAAATTGTTTTACATCCCGTGCATAGTAGGACCTATGCACTAATAATCCTGGAGGTTTGTGAATGGCTACTAAGCGTGAGTCTTGGTATAAAATCTCTATCATGCTGCAAAAATAGAGAAATAGATTATCAATTTTTAATTTCCTTATGTACAGTCGATTTTAGATTTATAATAGAATGACTTTTATTGGCAGTAGATGTCGGTTACTTTTCCTTTATATCAGATAGGTTGTTTCATTGGTCTGTTGTAGAACAAGTTTCTCTAATTATTGTCTTGCAAAGTTTATCGTTTCTTTTTTCTTTTAGATTTTCCAGCCTCATCATTTATGCATAAAATGCTCATACTGTCATTTAGCTATACAAAGCCAATGGCAATGATTTTTATTTTCACCTGTTTATTCTTTCAAAGTCATATAAACAAAAAAACCGTCCTATACAAAGTAGAACGGTCTTTTTTTTATTAATAGAAAAAATATTCTTTTCTGATTTTTTGTTATGAATGGATTGCTCGGTTATCGGTTGCGGCTAATGCGGCTTCTTTAATTGCTTCTGCAAAAGTCGGGTGAGCATGTGACATACGAGCGATATCTTCTGCCGATGCGCGGTACTCCATTGCAACAACGGCTTCTGCAATAAGGTCAGCCGCACGGGCACCAATGATATGCATTCCTAAGATTTCGTCTGTGTTTTTATCGGCCAAAATTTTCGCAAAACCGTCGGTATCCATTGAGGCACGAGCACGTCCTAATGCTTTGAATGGGAAAGAACCAACTTTGTATTCTACTCCTTCTTCTTTTAATTGTTCCTCTGTTTTACCAACTCCTGCTACCTCAGGCCAGGTGTAAACTACACCAGGAATCAGATTATAATTGATATGTGGTTTCTGACCAGCTAATTGTTCAACAACCAAAACACCCTCTTCTTCTGCTTTGTGTGCCAACATCGCTCCAGCAACTACATCTCCTATTGCATAAATATTAGGAATATTGGTTTGTAAATGTTGATTAGTTTTTACACGTCCTCTTTCATCTACTTCTACCCCAACATTTTCTAAACCTAGTGAACCTGTATAAGCTCTTCGGCCTACAGCAACTAGTGCAAAGTCTCCTTCTAGAACCACTTCTTGTTCTTTTTTATCTTCTGCTTTTAAAGTAACTTTTGTTCCTTGTGCTTCGACAGAAGTTACTTTGGTTGAGGTATAAAACTTCATTCCTTGTTTTTTGAGAACTTTGGTCAACTCTTTCGATAAAGCGCTATCCATTCCTGGGATAATGCGGTCTGCATATTCTACCACAGAAACCTCAGCTCCCAAACGCAAGTAAACAGAACCCAATTCTAGACCAATGACTCCACCTCCAATAACAATCAAGTGTTTTGGCACTGTGGTTAATTCTAAAGCTTCGGTAGAGGTAATGATTCTTTTACCATCTGTTTTAGCAAATGGTAATTCTGAGGGAACAGATCCGGTTGCAATGATGGTGTTTTTTGCTTCTATTTCTTGTGTCTTACCTTCTGCGTCGGTTACGGTTATATGAGTAGCATCTTTAAATGTACCTGTACCATAATAAACATCGATTTTATTTTTATCCATAAGGTACTTAATCCCTGAAACATTCACATTTACAACGTCTGCTTTACGAGCAATCATTTGTTTCATGTTTATTTTGGGTGCATTGATATCGATTCCATGCTCTTTGAAATGGGTTTTCGCATCGTAAAAATGATGCGACGAATCTAATAATGCTTTTGATGGAATACAACCAACATTGAGACATGTACCACCTAAACTTTCTTTTTCTATAATTGCAGTTCTAAAACCCAATTGTGCAGCACGAATCGCTGCAACATATCCTCCAGGACCAGCACCGATAACGGCAATATCATACGAACTCATATCTAATTACTTTTTCTTTTTAATGTTTATCAAACAAATATATCGTTTTTTGGCTAGAATTTTATCCTATCCTATCTAAAATTAATTAATCGCACCAATAAAGTTTTACCAATTCATTAATACAGATCCCCAGGTGAATCCACTCCCAAAAGCGGTTAACAAAACCAGATCCCCTTCTTTTATTTTCCCAGCTTGTTTGGCTTCACTAAGTGCAATCGGAATTGATGCTGCAGTGGTATTACCGTATTTTTGGATATTATTGAATATCTTCTCGTCTGGGAGATTCAATTGTTTTTGTATAAACTGTGCAATTCTTAAATTGGCTTGATGCGGAATAAAAAGATCCAAATCTTCTGGTGTTTTATCAGCCGCTTTTAGTGCTTCTTCTATTGATTCGGGAAAACGAGTAACTGCATGCTTGAAAACATAATTACCGTTCATGTACGGATAAATTTCTTTTTTGGTCAAAAAATGGTCTTTCTCTAATAAAACATCACTCCAACCAAATTTGGTCCCTGGAAAAAGAACAGCTAATTCCTCTGCAAACTCTCCTTCAGAATGCAAATTGGTATTGAGAATTCCACGGTTTGGATCGTCACTTGCTGATAAAATAACAGCACCTGCTCCATCACCAAAAATTACCGAAACATTTCTTCCGTCATCAGAATAATCTAAACCAAACGAATGAACTTCGGCTCCGACTACCAAAATGTTTTTGTATTGCCCTGCTTGTATAAAAGCGTTGGCTGTTGCAAGTGCATAAACGAAGCCCGAACATTGGTTTCGAATATCCATGGCACCTATAGTATCGCAACCTAGCTCGCGCTGTAGCAAAACTCCATTTCCTGGGAAATAATAATCGGGCGAAAGGGTGGCAAAAATAATAAAATCGATATCTTTCGGTGTGAGATCTGCATCGGCCAAAGCATTTTTAGCTGCGACAACCCCTAGATCTGTCGAAGTAATTCCTTTGTTTGGTTCTACATGACGTCGTTCTTTTATACCGGTTCGTTCGGTAATCCACTCGTCATTGGTAGTCATAAGTTGAGCTAAATCATCGTTGGTTACGACTCTCTCTGGTACGTAATGGCCAATGCCTGTTATTCTTGATTTGATCATTTCTTAATACGTTACAATTCCGCAAATTTATGATATTTTATTACTAAACAATTCTTTATAAATGTTATTTTAAGCGAACCGAAAATATAATTTTTATAAAAATTGATTTTTAAAATAATATATAATCAATACAAAGACTAAAAATTTATAGTATTAATAAACAAGAAGCGAAATAATTACTTCTTTTTTAAATTATATTTTTTTAAAATAAATATTTAATCGTTTAGTTCTTGATGAATCTCCTAAATAAACTTTCACCTTCAGTAGTAATCTGAATGATATAATTTCCTTTTGATAATGAATTTACATCTATTTTTTTTGAACTATTTTTTAACTCTCTCGATAAAACTTTTTGTCCTAAATTATTATAAATTTCTATACGATCTATAATATTTTTTGATTGAATTGTAAGAAAATCACTGGTTGGATTAGGCGAAATTGCTAAATCAACTTTTTCTAAATCTGTAGTTGATAAAAACTCACAGTCACCCGTTATACTAAAAACATATTCTACATAATCTAATCCCCACAACTCTGCTTGCGATATCCAAAAAACATCGTCCATCAACATACCAGCTGAATATTGTGAGTTGGATACGTAGCTACTTTCCCAATAAATTACATCTGTATCTGCATTTGCAAAAATACCAAACCAATAAACTTCATCTTTATCCTTACCTTCTAAAACGAAATCTTCTGGTATTTCCAGTGACACTTTTCTAACTTCATTATTTTCATATTGACCTACAATTTCTGATGAAAAAACAGGAACTTCTGCAAACTTTTTGATTAATTCTCCTGGTTGGCCATCATTGTTTGTATAGAAATAAAGATCAATGCTATGGATTGTATTTTCTTGTTTAAGAATCAAATTAAAACTAACATTTTTTACTGTTAATTTCGAGTGTGATTGTACCACGAAATCATCAGCAAAAATTATCGTTGAACTCACTGATCCAAAAGCGTCTTGAAAATTATTGCTAGGAATTTCGAAACCACAACTTTCCTTATTTTCTATTGATAGTAATGATTGATTGATAGTGAAATCGGGATAATCTTTTTTTAATCTAATTGCATTTTGGGCTAATGAAAACCCAAAAAAACTGCATAACAACAATGTGTAAATCTTTTTCAAAATATACTATTTAAATTCAACTCAAATTTAGCGTTACTATCTTGAAAAACCGCTCGATTTTTAAATTTTATTAAACAATGAAGCTTAAAGAATAAAAACTTAACATTTATTATTTTAATTTATTATCAAGTACAGAATGTCCTTTTTTCGAATTTCTTTTTCTTTTTATCAAACTATTTATAACTATTGCGAAAATCATCACCCCTGTAGCAACGTAAAATATACTCGACATTTGTTCTGATTGTCCAAAAATCAAATAGGCTAAAATTATACCGTAAACTGGTTCTAGATTAACATTCAACAGCAATGTATATGGGCTTACATGTTTTAGTAATGCAACCATTTCTATTTGTGCAAATGCCGTAAAAACTACTCCTAATAATATCAACCACCCGAAATTTATCCAATCGACCGAAAAGACTTCTACAAAACTTTTGGGCTGGACGAATATCATCAATAAGTTAATACAGATAAAGCCACCTAACATTTCGATCAACGTAATATTAATTGGATTACTACCCTTCTGCGCTTTTGCATTGAGTACCGAAAAGAGTGCCGACAAAAAACTACAAAGAATACCAAGGCCAATCCCTAAAGCATATTGTGGACTTGCCCGAAAAATTATCATTACACAGGCGCTTACGACAATAGCGATAATCACCTCTTGAAAATCTATTTTCCGTCTAAAAAAAAGAGGTTCTAGAAATGATGTAAACAAAGCACCCATAGACAATGTGCTGAGTGCAACCGAAACATTGGAAACCTTTATCGACCAGTAGAATGTAAACCAATGCAAGGCAATAATGAAACCTATACCCAAAAACTGCAACAATTGAGATTGGGAGATATTTATTTTCACCCCTTTCAGATGTAGATACAAAAAAATTGCCAAAGCGGCCACTCCCGTTCTATACCATACAATTGGCAATGCAGATAGAGTAATAAGTTTACCGAAAACCCCAGTAAATCCCCACAACAAAATCAAGAATTGCAATCGTAATTGTACATTAGAAAACATGCTATATTTTTATGCAAAAGTAAGTGGTTTTTCTGAGGTTTGGATTCTATTAAAAATTTAAAAAAAAATAATCCTAAAGAAATATTCGGATTGAAATTTTTAATATTTTCGCTCAATAGACATACACACATGGATTATACAGTTTTCTTAACCGCCGATGGATTGATTGCCCTCGGAACCTTAACACTTTTAGAGATTGTCTTGGGAATAGATAATATTGTTTTTATTTCTATTCTATCGGGTAAATTACCCAAACATCAACAGAAAAAGGCGCAACAATTAGGGCTTGCCCTTGCCATGATAACGAGAGTTTTACTCTTATTCTCCCTTACCTGGGTCATGACGCTTACAACACCCTTATTTAATTTAGGCATATTGATTGGAATCGACAACCCCGATATTTTAGATAATTTAGCAATTTCAGGGCGTGATCTAATTTTATTGATTGGAGGATTATTTCTGATTTATAAATCGACCGTAGAAATCCATCACAAACTAGAAGGCGATGTCGAAGAGTCAACCAATATAAAAGTACACTCTTTTGCTGGTACAATTGTACAAATCCTTATTCTCGACCTTGTTTTTTCTCTCGACTCAGTAATCACAGCGGTCGGTATGGCCAAACATATCGAGGTCATGATTGCAGCCGTAATTATTGCCGTTTTGGTTATGATGATTTCCGCAACTAAAATCAGTAACTTTGTAAATAATCATCCTACTGTAAAAATGCTCGCCTTATCTTTCTTATTACTCATTGGTGTATCTTTGCTTGCAGAAGGCTTTGACCAACATATCTCGAAAGGATATATATATTTTGCGATGGGCTTTTCTATGTTAGTAGAATTTTTGAATTTGCGCATGAAAAAAAACAACCGAAACCCGGTCGAATTACGCAATATAAACACAACAGAAAACACAACAGAAAACACAACAAAATCATAAGCGACAGACCTCTGAAACGAGGTCTTTTTTCTTACTAAAAAAATCATGAAAGGAAAAGTAAAATTAGTTGTTAGCGACATGGATGGCACTTTACTAAATGATCAACATCAGCTACATCCAGAGTTTTTCGAGGTTTATCGGAAGTTGCGAAATCAAGGGATTTTGTTCGTTCCTGCAAGTGGACGTCAATACTATAGTTTGTTGCATTATTTTCATCCGATACAAGAAGAGATAGGTTTTATTGCCGAAAACGGAAGTTATGTAACTTTCCAGAATAAAGTTCTTTTTACAGATACATTGCCTATAGAAAAAGTGACAGAAATTGTACTACTCACCCGACAAATTCCGCTAGCAAATTCTGTAGTCTGTGGCACTCAACATGCCTATGTAGAAAGTAAGAATAGTGATTTCATAGAATTATTCCAAAACTTTTACTACCAAAACCTTCTGGTAGACAATGTTTTGGATTATCTATCCGAAGATCAAATTATAAAGGTAGCAGTTCATCATCCGAAAAATGCAGAAAAGTATTTGTATCCTGCACTTCAACACCTAGACCAAAAAGGTTTAAAGGTTGTAGTTTCAGGAAAAAATTGGATAGATATAATGAATGAGCACACCAATAAAGGAAAAGCTTTGAGAAAGTTGCAACAAGCATTAGGCATTTCTCCTGAAGAAACCATTGTTTTCGGTGACTATCTTAATGATATAGAAATGTTGCAAGAGGCTTATTATAGTTTTGCGATGGAAAATGCGCATCCGCTTGTTAAAGAAATTGCTCGTTTGCAGACAGGAAACAACAATGAATTTGCTGTTGTAGAGGTTTTAAAATCTTTATTAGACTAAAAGAGAAAACTGTCTATCTATATTTTTAATTTTTGGTCGAGAAGTTACTCGTTTATGAGAATGAATTACGAAAAAAGTCAGACCTTCTCATACAGAGGAAGCCTGACTTCTATTTCATGATTAAATGATACAAATTTTTCTTATTTATTACCTTTCGCGTAATCTGCTAAAAACTGAGCTAAACCAGAATCCGTCAAAGGATGCTTTAGTAAACCTAAGATAGACGACAATGGCCCAGTCATAACATCTGCTCCGATTTTTGCACAATTCACTATATGCATTGTATTACGAACAGAAGCGGCCAAAATTTGCGTTTCAAAAAGATAATTATCATAGACCAAACGAATATCTTCGATCAGATTAAGTCCATCGGTAGAGATATCGTCTAAACGCCCGATAAATGGCGAAACATACGTTGCACCAGCTTTTGCAGCCAAAAGAGCTTGCCCAACCGAAAAGACCAAAGTAACATTGGTTTTGATTCCTTTTTGTGAGAAATATTTACATGCTTTCACCCCATCTTTGGTCATCGGGATTTTCACTACGATTTGTGGATTAAGAGCTGCCAATGCTTCTCCTTCTTTCACCATACCTTCGAAATCGGTTGCAATAACTTCTGCCGAAACATCTCCGGTCACCAAGTCACAGATTGCTTTGTAATGGTTGAGAATATTTTCTTCTCCTGCAATTCCTTCCTTTGCCATTAAAGAAGGATTCGTGGTTACGCCATCCAAAACACCAAGATCTTGTGCTTCTTTGATTTCTGCTAAATTTGCTGTGTCGATAAAAAATTTCATGTTCTTGTTTGTTGAATTGTTATGCAAAAATACGTCCTTTGATCGGAAACATCTCTATTATTGATTGGATTATAATAATATTTTATCGATTCTTTTGAAGAATAAACGCAAGTCACTCATCCTACCGTCATGGTATAAAGAGCCAAGGAAGAGAGTATTTTTTTCGAATGCATCCGTATATTTTTTGTATTTTTGATTGAAATATAGATCTGATAAAATGAAAAAAAATATCCTTCTCGCATTGTTCTTTGCAGGATTGCAAGTGCAAGCACAACATAATGTTTCCGACTACAAATATGTCATCGTACCTGAAAAGTTTACTGATTTCAAAGAAAACCAATACAAACTCAATCAATACCTAAAAATATTGTTACGAAACAAATCATATACATTGGTATCAGATGTTGTAGAATCTTGGAACGCAGAGCTAAAAGCAGATCCTTGTTTGGCTGCGACTGCAAACGTGAAAAAAGTACGCAATTTTTTATCGAATGAATTAGAGGTATATTTTTACAACTGTACCGAAAATGAATTGGCAAAATTTGATGGTAAATCGAGAATAAAAGATTATGAAAAAGGTTATCGAGATGCACTGAAAAGTGCAATCAATAAAATGCCTCCACAAAACGGAAAAACTGCTTCGGCCAAAAACGTGGTAGTAACGAAAAACAAACCTATGCCTATTTTAGAAAAAAACAAAAAGGTAGAAAAGCAAAATCAACCCCAAAAACAAAAAACGACAAAAGAAACACCTAAAAAGTATCACCAGCTTTATTATTCGGATGGGAAAAAATATTATTTAGAAACCATCGCCACGAATAATTATTTGTTGATAGAAGAAACTACATCGAATATCGTTGCGCGCTTTTCTCCGTCTACAAAAGATGGTATATATAAAGTTACGGTTATAAACGGCAAAGAAGAATACCAAACCATTGGTTATATGAATGAAAATGAGTTGAGCATAGAATATCTTATCGACAACCAAACAAAACTTATAAAATTCGTTCAACCATAACCCCTAAACAGAAATGAGAAAAAAACTTTTACTTGCCACTACAATTGGCTTTACCTATGCAACCTTAAATGCACAAACAACTATGCAAGTACCCAGAGCTAAGAAAATAGACAAGAAATTAACTATCCATAATGACACACGAATCGATTCGTATTTCTGGTTAAATGATCGTGAAAACAAAGAGGTAATTGCTTATCTCGAAGAAGAAAATAAATATACCAAGGCAATCATGCAACCAACTGAAGCTTTGCAAAAGCAACTTTTTACAGAAATGCGAGCACGTATAAAAGAAGACGACAGTTCGGTTCCGTATAAGTTGAACGGCTATTGGTACGAAACCAAGTTCGAAAAAAACAAAGAATACCCTTTATTCTACCGATACAAAGAAAGTCTAAAAACACAACCCGAACTATTATTCGATGTGAATGAAATGGCGAAAAACCATGCCTATTACCAATTAGGCGGATTGAATGTTTCTCCCAACAACAAGCTTGTTGCCTTTGGGGTAGATCAGGTAAGTAGAAGGATTTATACAATCCAAATAAAAGATCTATCGACCGGTAAAATCCTAAGTGACAAAATAGAAAACACTACTGCTTCTTCGGTATGGGCAGCAGATAACAAAACCCTTTTCTATACGAGAAAAGACAAATCACTACGTGCATATCAGATCTGGAAACACGTTTTGGGAACTTCTAGCAAAGAAGACATTTTGGTGTATGAAGAAAAAGATGACACTTTTAGCACCTATGTTTACAAATCGAAATCGAGAGAATATATCATCATTGGGTCATCGAGTACTATGACAGACGAGTATCGTTACATAAAAGCCGATGAACCAAATGCTGAGTTTAGAGTTTTCCAACCAAGAGAAAGAGGTTTAGAATATTCTATCGAACATTTCGGGAATAATTTCTACGTACAAACCAATAAAGATGGAGCCCAAAATTTCAAAATAATGAAAACACCTACTCAATCTACAACGCAAGATAATTGGGTAGAGTTTATTCCTCATCGCGAAGACATTTTGGTAGAAGGTTTCGAAATTTTCCGTGATTATTTAGTTATTCAAGAACGTAAAAATGGATTGCTCAACCTTAATATTCGTTCGTGGGACGGAGCAAACAACTACTATTTACCCTTTGATGAAACTACCTACACCGCAAGCACATCGGTCAACCCAGATTTTGACACCAATATTCTTCGGTACAATTACACCTCACTAACAACCCCTAGTTCGGTTATCGATTATGATATGAAAAACAAAACGTTCGAGGTAAAAAAAGAGCAAAAAGTACTCGGAAATTTTGATAAATCTAATTATGTATCCGAAAGAATATGGACCAAAGCACGTGATGGAAAAATGGTGCCTGTTTCTATCGTTCGACGAAAAGACACTCCACTTTCTGCACAAACGCCATTGTTGCTCTATGCATATGGTTCGTACGGTTATTCGATGGAGCCTTACTTCAGTACCACGCGATTAAGCTTACTCGACAGAGGCTTCATTTTTGCGATTGCACACATTCGTGGTGGAGAAGAAATGGGACGCTCTTGGTATGAAGACGGAAAACTTCTCAACAAAAAAAACACCTTTTATGACTTTATCGATGTGGCCAAAGATTTAGTGGCCAAAAACTATACTTCTACTCAACACCTATACGCAATGGGAGGTTCGGCAGGCGGCTTACTCATGGGTGCAGTGATTAATTTAGAGCCCAATCTTTTTCATGGTGTAATTGCTCAAGTTCCTTTTGTAGATGTGGTAACCACCATGCTAGACGATACCATTCCTCTAACTACAGGAGAATATGACGAATGGGGAAATCCGAACGATGAAATCTATTATCAATACATCAAAAGTTACTCACCTTACGACAATATAGAAAAGAAAAGCTATCCCCATCTTTTGGTGACAACAGGTTTGCATGATTCTCAAGTACAATATTGGGAACCAGCAAAATGGGTTGCCAAATTACGAGAATACAAAACAGACAATAATCTACTATTACTAGATACCAATATGGATACGGGACATGGAGGCGCTTCTGGCCGATTTGAAAGTCTAAAAGAAGTTGCTTTCGAGTATGCTTTTTTACTAATGCTAGAAAACAAACTAAAATAATTCAACAAACCCCAAAGTTCATTTGGGGTTTGTTATTTCGATAAGACAAAATTTCTCACATTGCACTACATTCGATTGTACAACACGAAAAAAAACGGTATATTTAATCAACCAAAGTCGTATTCTGTTTGGAAATAAAAGAAGTTTTACAACAATACTGGGGATTCGAAAAGTTTCGTTATCCACAAGAAGAAATCATTCAACAGCTATTAGCACAACAAGATGTTCTAGCAATTTTGCCCACCAGTGCTGGTAAATCGATTTGCTATCAACTACCATCATTGCTCTTAGACGGACTTACGTTGGTTATCACCCCGTTAATTGCTTTGATGGAAGATCAGGTCCAAAACCTGAAAGATAAAAATATTCCGGCAGAGTATATTAACAGCCAACTCGATTTCACACAGATTACATTGATTTTGGATCAGTGCCAAAGCGGAAAAGTAAAATTACTTTTTGTTTCACCCGAGCGTTTGCAAAGTAAAATTTTTATAGAGCGACTAAGCACCTTCCAAGTAAAACTTATTGCCGTCGATGAGGCACATTGTATCTCTCAATGGGGACATGATTTTCGACCTTCCTTTCTGAATATAGCTAGTATCAGAGCTCATTTTCCTAACACACCAGTATTGGCTCTTACAGCAACTGCGACAGAGAAAATACAAGAGGACATAATTAATTTTCTAGAACTAAAGAAACCTAAAATATTCAAAACTTCGCTTCGTAGAGAAAACCTCACCTATCAAGTCCGATATTCTGAGAACAGAAAGCAAGATTTAATTTATTATCTAAAAAAATATCCAGGTAGCAGTATAGTTTTTGTAAAAACAAGAAAACAAACCTACGAAATCGCATCTCTTTTACAAGAAAATGGCTTTAATGCTGATTTTTATCACGCTAAATTAGACGCACAACAAAAAAAAGAAAAGCAAACTTTTTGGACGTCACATCCTAACCAAATAATGGTAGCGACAAATGCTTTTGGGATGGGTATTGATAAACCAAATGTACGAACGGTCTTTCATCTAGATTTACCTCCTTCTATCGAAGCTTACTACCAAGAAGTAGGGCGCGCAGGAAGAGACGGCTTGCCCTCTATAGGAATTTATTTATCGAATTCTGAGGATATTTTGATTGCTGAAAACACCTTCAAATCAAAACTTCCTACCAAAAAGGAGTTCATAGAGATTGGCAATCTCTTGTTCAGTTATTTACAAATTGCCGAGGGTGAAAAACCAGAGAAAATCCAATCGCTCGACGTACCTCTATTCTCTGAAAAGTTTAATTTGGATGTTCGTAAGGTTTTCAATTTCATTCAATTCCTACAAAACAAAGCAATCATTTATCTCAAAGACTATTCTCAGAACAGTACCGTTTATATTAATACTCTACCCAATACCGTAGTACAACATTACGAGCATAGAGAGTTGTTAGAATATTTAGAGAGGAATTATCCTGGGATTTATACTTTACCCAAAAATGTTTATGAGCTGAAAATAGCTTTTGATACGCATCGTAGTCTAGGAGACGTGCGTACACAATTGCATCAAATGCATAAACAAGATATAATAAATTACTCTGATCGCTTCCTTACGCGTATTCAATTTCTTGAGCCACGTAACTCGAATTTGTTGAAAGGAAAGTGGTGGAAAATGTATGAAGAAATCCAAGTTAATCATTGGAAAAAACTGCAAGCAATGGCCTTTTACGCTGCCCAACATGAATATTGCAGAGAACGTATGTTGCTTTCTTATTTTGGAGAAAAATCCAAAGAAAATTGTGGTAGATGTGATGTTTGTTTAAGCGAAAAAAAATCAGACAAAATAGATTCTCTAAAGTTACTTGATTTTATTGGCGAAGAAGGAAAAACATTAAATGAAATTGTAATGCATTTTATACATTCGCCAAAAGAAAACATTATTGCCGAACTACAATATTTGGTTGATGAAATGAAATTGAAAATAGAAGGTTTGGACACCTTCAAGAAACTATAAAAAAAATAAAAATATGCGAGTTGTCTTTATGGGGACGCCAGAATTTGCAAAAGCGTCTCTCCAGGAAATCCACGAAAACAGTCTGCACGAAATTGTTGGGGTTGTAACAGTTCCTGACAAACCAGCAGGAAGAGGGCAAAAAATACAGCAATCGGCAGTAAAACAATATGCAGAAGAAAAAAAACTACCCCTTTTACAACCAGAAAAACTACGCGATAAAAACTTTATAGAGGCACTTAAAAAGCTAGACGCCGACGTTTTTGTAGTAGTAGCTTTTCGTATGTTGCCCCATGTAGTATGGTCGATTCCACCAAAAGGAACATTTAACTTACACGGTTCTCTGCTCCCGCAATATCGTGGAGCTGCACCCATAAACTGGGCAATCATGAATGGAGAAAAGGAAACAGGAGTAACTACATTTTTAATTGATGAAAAAATAGATACTGGTAAAATTCTTCTAACAGACAAAGTTGCCATCGGTGTAGATGATAATGTCGGGAAAATACATGATGAGCTGATGAATCTTGGCAAAAAACTAGTTGTTGAAACACTCGATGCTTTAGAAAAAGACTCTATAACTTCTTATCCACAACCGTTGGAGAAAGACTTGCATCATGCACCAAAACTTTACAAGGATGATTGCAGAATCGATTGGAGTTGGAAGTTAGAAAAGATACATAATCATGTAAGAGGTCTAAGCCCTTACCCAGCGGCATGGACAATGATTAACGGTAAATCGGCCAAAATTTTAGCCGGTAAAATTGCTCAGGACTTTCCTGAAGATTTAAGTAAAAATGTTCTTCATCTTACCAAAAAAAATTTATTTGTCCGGGTAGAAAATGGTGTTTATGAAATTCTAGAAATCCAACCACAAGGAAAACGCAAAATGAGTGCAAAAGACTTTATCAACGGCAATCAAAATGTAAGTTGGTTAGCCTTAGATGATTAATGATTTATTGTAAATTAGTTAAAAAAAAGAATTAAACATTAATATTTGATGAAAAAAAGTATTTTTTTTCATCTAAAACTTGCATAAACAAAGGGAAAGATTATATTTGTGTATCATTTAAATTTAATTTATTAAGCTATGAACAAATCTGAATTAATCGACGCAATTGCTGCTGATGCAGGAATTTCAAAAGAAGCTGCAAAAAAAGCTTTGAACTCATTCACAACTAATGTAACGAATGCTTTAGCAAAAGGAGAAAAAGTTGCTTTAGTAGGATTCGGAACTTTCTCAACATCTGAGAGAGCTGCAAGAACGGGAATTAATCCACAGACTAAAAAAGAAATTCAAATCGCTGCTAAAACTGTAGCTAAGTTTAAAGCTGGATCAGAATTATCTGCTGCAGTAGACAAAAAATAAGAAGTTACCTTATTCTTAAGAAAGCATAAAACTCCTAATTGTTAGGAGTTTTTTTTGTATCTCATAATCTGTACAAGGGGTACCTCCCACTAAATATAATTTTTAGATGCGTATAGCAAATTTATGGAGCTAAACGATATTTCTTCCAACCATTATCTTTCTTTTTGTACAACACACGATCATGCAATCGACTAGGTCTACCTTGCCAAAACTCAATTTCTTCTGGTTTCACCAAATAACCTCCCCAATGAGGTGGTCTTGGTATTTCTTGGTTTTTGTACTTTTTGATTATTGAATCTTCATCGTCAACAAAATCATGAAATTCGTCTATAACCGAACTCTGTGGCGATACCCATGCACCGACTTGGCTTTCTCTAGGACGTTTAGCAAAATATGCATCAGACATCTCTTCGCTTACTTTTTCTGCCTTCCCAGTAATAATTATTTGTTGTTGCAAAGCAGGCCAAAAAAAACTTAAACATACTCGTGGATTATTCTCTATTGCTTTGCCTTTTTGGCTCTGATAATTAGTGTAAAAAACAAAACCATCTTGGTTATACTCTTTTAGTAAAACCACTCGATTTCTTGGCTTACCGCTATTCTCTACTGTGGTAACTGTCATCGCATTAGCCTCTTCTATCAAAGGGTTTTTTTCTGCAACATCGAACCAGCTTTTGAATTGCTCTATAGCATCTTCTGCCAAATGATCAAAATCTATAAAATTTTTAGAATAATTTTTTCTTTTATCAGATAAATCTTGTTTCATGAATTATTTTTTTTAAATTAGTAAAATACGAACTATCTTATAGGTACATTTTAACACACGAAGTTATTAATAAATAAAATAAAAGTTGTGGAAAATAAACGTATAAATAAAGGTGATATTCTCATAGCAAAACCAACCTTGAATAACGACATCTTCAACCGAAGCGTAGTCATCATCACCGAACATAGCGAAAAAGGTTCTGTAGGGTTTATCTTAAATAAATCATCAAATATCCCGCTACATATTTTTGTATCTCAAATGAATTCTGATTCTATTGTCTACGAAGGGGGGCCAGTAGACAAAGAAAATATATATTATCTGCATTCTCGTCCAGATCTTATTCGCGAGAGTGAAAAAATTGCCGAAAATATTTATTGGTCCGGAAATTACGAAGATGTCCGAGAGGCGATTAATATGGGAAAAATAGGGGATGATGAAATCCGATTTTATTTAGGATATTCTGGCTGGTCGAGTAGACAGTTAGAAATTGAACTCGAAATGAATGCATGGATTTTGGTACGCGAACGCATTGATATTTTTCGAGATTGGGAAGTTGACCTTTGGAAAAAACAACTGACCAAACTAGGTGGAGAAAACCTTATATGGGTAAATACACCCGCCGACCCTTCTATGAATTAAACTTTGTAGAAAAAACCTTATTCTATTTTTAGACGAAAAGCGAAAATATCTCTTGAGCTTTGTCGGTTCTGTATGTTTTTTTACGATTCTTCGTATACGATACCATACCATAACCGTCTATTAATACAAAAATCTCTTCGGCACGTTGCATCTCAAACGGAAAAATTTCTGTTTCTTCTACTTCGAAAACTTTTCCTTTGTTAAGAGTCGAGATAAAATGATTTCTAAGTACACTTTTCTGTACACCTTCTGATTGCTTTGGTGTTCTTATTTTATGATCATTGACAAGAAAAATAGACCCATTCAAACTCTTTGCTATTCGTTTATTGGCATTGAGCAAAACTAAATCGCGCATATCGTTTTCATGTGCATATACTCTTGCAATATTTTCTTCGGGATGTACAATATTATTTTGGGAGAAAAAAGAATCATTGATAACAAAATCCTTGTAGACATCAATTTCTGCCTCTTCTATCTCATGATTCCAAGCCTCTTGTTGCTGATCGAATACTATAAAATAGCCAATACTACTGTCTAGAATATCGCTAGAAGTGGTACGATAACAGGTGAAAGTGATGCATCCGTTTTGGTTGTGCTGAAGCAAAGTCTTGATTTGATTCTGAAAAAATTCTGGAGTAAAATTCAACGGAATTTGCATGCGCATTATCCGCATAGAAGCCATTAAACTAAAATAATGGTCCTCCCACAATAATATTTCACCATCAACAATTCGGATCAACTCTTTTATAGAATCGGCATACGATATGATGCGTTCGTTCGTAGAAAATACTAATTGTTCTTGCGGAACTAAGCTTCCATTGAAATTTATCATCAAAACTTGAACTTCTTTTTTTATTATAATGAACCTAAAATTTTCTTTAAATCTTCTATTTGACTCTCCCAAAGTTGTTTCGATTGCTCGATTTCATCTTCTTCTGCAAAGTCCGTAATCACAACCGAAACATCGTTTGTTAGTTCATCTACCACAATGGTCAACTCGAAAAAATATTTGGTATCTTCATCTTCTTCCCACTGGAAACGAACATAAGAATCTACTTTAGATTTCATTAAAAAAGCACTTTCTTCGTGTTCATCCCATATAAAAGTATATTTCTCTCCACGAGAATTTACATTATCTGCAAACCACTCTGATAAGCCCGAAGGATTCGATAAATAATTGTAAAGCAACGAAGGTGATGATTTTATCGGAAATTCTATCGTATATTTCTTTTTAGGCATACTTTATTTTTTTGTGTCCGCAAGATATTAAATGAATCTAATTAACCAAAAAAAATAACTATGTTTTATTGCTTCTTACCTAAATTGTACTTAATAAAAAAAGAGAGCATCGCTGGATACTCTCTTTCTGTTCTTTACCTTAATCGAGGAAGCCGACAACTTGGTAGGCAAAACCGTATTGGTCATAATATTTTTGGTACAAAACACCTCCGAATTCATATAGAATATCGCCATTATAATTTACCGTTTCATAACCAGCGGGCAAAGCTTCGATAATTGCTCCATAAGGAGGCTCTACGACATAAAATCTGTTTCTTTTTTTGATATAATAAATTCCTTCATAGAAATAATAAGGTCTACGGTTGTAATAGAAACTCGAATAGCCTATGGGTAAATAATCTACCCGAAAACCAACCGGTGGCATAAAACGGATATATCCCTTATTGTACGGACGGTAATACACTCCATTATTTCCATAGAATTGATAATTGTTATACGTGTAATGATGATAATTGTTCACATTGTATACATACGAATTGTATCGACGATCTTCATAACGTTTATCATTCTGAAAACGAATTACATCTCTCCCATTGTCTTGGGATCTAATCTCGCGTTGGTTGTTTCTATAATTTACCTCAACGTTATTTCTTCGCGTATTCCCTCTCTCGACCGTTCTTGCAGATAACGAACTATTTCTTATAGTTTCGGCAGAATTTGTTGCACGAAAACCCGAACGAGAATTCGCACTAGTAGGAGTCCTTACCGTTATCGAAGAGCCTGTTCTCACATGATTAGGCGTATTTCCTTGATTTGTTCTTGGATTACTTCTGCGCGGGTCGCTCATACTTTCTTGTTTACTCGATCCAAAAGAAGCATTTATATTCGCTCTTGGATTGCTGTTATTGCTCGCCCGATTGGTCACTGTAGAATTTCCTCTACCATTCGATGATCGATCACCATTTCTAGCCGATTGTGCAAAAATCAAGGTACCAGAAACCATAGCTAACCCTACTAAAAGTACACGTATATTTTTCATTTTCTATAAATTTTCAGGATTTTACAATTTTGTTAAATTCCATAAGTGTGCCAAAAAATATTCGAATCAAAAAAAAACCAATTCATAAAAGATAATCCGAAGCATCAACCTTATTTTCTGTCCCAAATCCTACCGAAATCTATTTGCACAGCAAGCCAGTTAATGTATCTTTGTGGGATATTTTATGTACGATGATCGATTTCAAGAGTGCTTATATTTCTTATTTATCCCTACAGAAAGTTGGCCACAAAGTGCGCGAAGAACGCAATATTTTTGCGGAAGCAGCTTTGAAAATGGACGAAAAAAAAGAAGAAGATTTATTTCCGTTTCTTACACAAGCTTTCAGACGCAACATGGATGCTTATCATTTTTCTCACTATACTGAAAAGCTGGAGTTTAATGTGGTGTATAGTTTGATGCAAGAAATGTTCGAGGAGAAGATCGATTTTCTAGATTTTTCGCATGAGATTTTGGCCCATTTATTCGAGAAATCTTTGCATCCGCAAATAAAGTCGGGTGAAGTTTTCATTGCTTTTTTTGATAATATCAGGTATGGAGACATTACCACGCAAGGTATTGGCATTTTCAAGCTAGAAAATAAAAAGAAATACATCCGTTTCGATGAATCCAAAAACATCGATTATTTTATTCAAAAAGGATATAAATTAGAGAAAATAGACAAAGCGGCTTTTGTTGTCAATGCACAAAAAGATGACGGATATATTGTTTTTTCGGTTGATGATTTGCAAAACGAATCCGAATATTGGAAAAAAAGTTTCTTAGAAATTACGGCTGTTAACGATAATCGCTATCAAACCAAACAATATTTACACTTGATGAATCAGTTTGCCGAAGAGGTTGTTTTAGAACGAAATGACAAGCAAACACAAGCCAATTTTCTGTCTCAAACGTTGCATTTATTAACGATGAATGAAATGGTTACCGACGAAATGATTCAGAGTCAAGTAGTTGAACAGTTTGAGTTGGTGGATGACTATAAAAAATTCAAAACTCAATATGCAGAAGATTTCAAAATAGAATTCGACACGGCTTTTGAAGTGAATAAACCTTCGCTCGTCAAAGAATCTAAAAAAATAAAAAGTGAAATAAAACTCGATACCAACATCATTCTAAAAATAGATTTGATGGCGGCGGATGCTGCAGAAGATTACCTAGAAAAGGGATATGATGAGAACAAAAAAATGTTTTACTACAAAGTGTTTTTCAATACAGAGCAATAATAAAAGAGTGGCTATGTAACCACTCTTTTTTTATTATTCTTGTATTTGAGGCGCTGTAGAAAAATTCATAGATTGTTTCATCTGATAAGCCTGTATAATGTCTTCTATCGGATAATTAAACCAGTCTATTTGTTTTTTTATTTTCTTGTTTTTGTCGAGAAATAACCATGTCGTAAACTTCATTTCGGGGATTGTTAGTCCTTGATACTGGTAGGGTAAAAAATAGCCTTGTGCAACAATCATAGTGTCGTTGCTCATTAACTGTTCTACCCGCAAGATTGTATCGTTCGGATACACCATTTGTGCGTCATGGAAGTTGAAGTTTGTTCGAATCAATTCTACACTCGATATAGGATGCAAACCACTTTGTAAAACTACATTTTCATATTCTATAGTGTCGTTATAAAATGATTGCAATATTTTTTCATCTTTTCGGAGTGCGTATGTCTCAAAAAAATCTTTTCCTATCTGAGATTGATTAGAGGTTTCGCATGAGAAAAACAACCCTACAGAAAGAAGAAATATTGGTGCTGTATTTTTCATTTATTTGCGTACAAAAGCTTCTACATCTTCTCTTTTCACTGGATCGTTCGACAAGATTAACAAACGTTCTACCACATTTCTTAATTCGCGAATATTCCCTGTCCAATCGATTTCTTTCAGCGCTTCGTAAGCCGAGGCATCGAACTTTTTATACGGTAAACCTTGGTTTTCACTTAGCAGAACTACAAAATGTTCTACTAGTTCTGGAATATCATCTTTTCGGTCGTTGAGGGCTGGCACTTCTATAATGATGACTGCCAATCGATGGTATAAATCTTCTCGGAAACGCCCTTCCTCAATCTCTTTTCGCAGGTCTTTATTGGTTGCAGCAATTACACGAACATTCACGTCGATTTCTTTCTCGCTTCCTACAGGAGAAATTTTTCCTTCTTGTAGTGCTCTCAAAACTTTTGCTTGTGCAGATAGACTCATATCTCCAATTTCATCTAAGAAAATTGTTCCTTGGTTGGCCAACTCGAATTTACCTTGTTTATCTTTTACTGCTCCTGTGAAAGAACCTTTCACATGGCCAAACAATTCACTCTCAATGAGCTCTGCAGGTATTGCTGCACAATTAACTTCGATAAGTGTTTTTTTATTTCGATCACTTTTCTCGTGCAATTGATGTGCAACCAACTCCTTTCCGGTCCCGTTTGGTCCTGTGATCAAAACGCGTGCTTCGGTAGACGCTACTTTATCGATGATCTCTCGGATTTCATTTAATCTTTCCGAACTCCCTATCATCGTATACTGTTTGCTTACTTTGCGTTTGAGTGCTTTGTTTTCTGATTTGAGTGCCGTATTGGTTTTTACCAATGATTTGTGGTTTAACGCATTACGTACCGTATTGAGTAGTCGATTGAGATCTGGTGGTTTTGAGATATAATCGTATGCACCTTTCTTGATACAATCTACGGCGGTTTCGATATCACCATGACCAGAAATCATTACAAAAGTAAGATCGGGATGTTGTTCTAGTGCTTCTGTTAGTACTTCTACTCCATCTTTTTTTGGCATTTTGATATCGGAAATGATTAAATCATATTCTACTTCATTAATTTTCTCAAGGGCAATCTCACCGTTCTCTGCTTCATCTACTTCGAAAGAAGAGTCCTCATCGAGTAAAATATTTTTCAGTACGTTGCGGATGGCTTTTTCGTCTTCGATGATTAATATTTTTGGCATGTTGTATTTTTAATTTTGCCTTCCAAATATACGTAATTTTCTGCGAGCTTAAGAAGCTTTAATGCGTTCTACGTTTTGCAATCCCAATTCTTCAACAGCAATCTCTCTCATTTCTACCTTTCTTATTTTTCCTGAGACTGTCATTGGAAATTCGGTAACAAACTTCCAGTACTTCGGGCGTTTATAGTGTGCAATGGACATACAAAATTCTTGTAATTCATCTTCCGAACAGAGTTCATTTTCTTTTATTTTTACCCAAGCCATCACTTCCTCTCCATACTTTTCGCTTGGGACACCGATGATTTGTACATCTGATATTTTTGGGTGCGTATAGAGGTAATCTTCGATTTCTTTTGGTGAGATATTTTCTCCTCCTCGTATTATCAAATCTTTTATTCTACCGGTAATATTCACATAGCCTTCATCATCCATTGTAGCTAAATCACCCGAATATAACCAATTATTATTATCTTTTACTTGTGCAGTTGCTTCGGGCATATTCCAATATTTCAACATCACCGAATATCCTCTAGTGCACAGCTCTCCTTGTACTCCCCGTGGTAGTATTTCACCAGTTTCGGGATCGATTATCTTTATTTCTAAATGATCTATCACTGTCCCAACGGTACTTGCTTGTTTTTCTAGTGGTGTTCCTATTTTGGTCTGAATTGATACTGGAGAAGTTTCTGTCATTCCATAACAAATAGATACTTCTCTCATATTCATCAAGGATTGTACTTTTTCATGATTTCGATCGAACAGGGAGATCCTGCCATCACCCCAGTACGCAACGTAGATAGATCATTTGGCAGGTCTAATTCTGCTATGAACATAGTCGGCACGCCATAGAGCGAAGTACATTTTTCTTCTTGAACAGCTTTTAGAGTTTTGGCAGCATCGAAATTATCCGATGGTAGAACCATGCATGCACCATGTGATACGCAAGCTAAATTTCCTATAACCATCCCGAAACAATGATAAAATGGAACAGGAATACAAACGCGATCTCTAAAAGTGTAATTTAGTCGAATGCCTATAAAATAACCATTATTCAAGATATTGTGGTGTGTGAGTGTTACGCCTTTTGGGAAACCAGTTGTTCCTGAGGTATATTGGATATTCACGGGATCATCGAACTGGACACTTTGTTCGATGAAATTGAGTTTCGATGTATTGACCTTGTCCGAGTGAGCTAAAAACTCTTTCCAACCATTCTCGAAAATGTACACATGCTCTAAGGTAGAACATTCGGGTCTTACTTTTTCGATCATATCTTGGTATTGACTAGACTTGTATTGTTTGGATGCAAAAAGTGCTTTGATTTCTGATTGGTTGACAACATAAGCTAGCTCATTAATTCGATAAGCGGGGTATATGGTAACAAGAATCACCCCTATTCTTGCTGTGGCGAATTGTAGTAATACCCATTCTGCTCGGTTGGCCGACCAAATCCCAACTCGATCTCCTGTTTGTATTCCTTGAGCCAAAAGAGCTTTGGCTATAATTTCGGTTTGATGATAAAATTGCGAATAGGTGTATCGAATATCTTGATCAACACTAACCAATGCATCTTTGGTAGGATATTTGGCTACGATTCGTTTTGGTTATCGCCAATAGTTTCTCCTAAAAGCGGCACGTTCGATGGTCCGCTTGCGTATGAAATTTCTCTTATCATTTTTTTGTGGTTTGTGTATGAATATAATTAACATACTTCTAAACCACAAAAAAAGCCTCATAAAAATGAGGCTTTATAGATTCTTAAATATTTATGCTTATTTTTTCACAACCTTTGTAGTTGAAGAAGTACCATTGGTTGTTGTTTTCACGAAGTAAATTCCTTTTGCTAATGAAGATACATTAACTGTTTGTTTTCCATTAACTTCGAAAGTTTTCACAATTTGTCCGTTTGTGTTATACACTTCTACTGTTGCTTTTCCTTTTACATCAAATGAAGCTGTATTTGTCCACAAAGTGTTCAATACAGTTTTTTCTGGTGTAAGCGTGTAAACATTCATGTTCATATCCCATAATTGGATATTGTCTATGTCTAGCGCATAATCTACGTCTTTACCAATTTTTAAAGCAAAAAAGTCTTTGTCTAAGTCTGTAACATTCAAATCTGTTTTGTCTGATAAGTCTAATGTTACTTTTACCCAATTACCATTTGTATTGATAACACCTGCATATTGGTTATTTGCTGAAGAAACAACGGTGGTATCCGCAGACAAATCTCCTACGTTGTATGGATAATATGTACCATCTACTTTATAAATATTTAGTGATAAAGTTTTTCCTGCTGTTCCTTTTACCCAAAAAGTAATTTGTTTTGGTTGTGAAGTAAGTTTGCTACCTAATCTTGAGGTAAAAACATAGTCATTTTTTTGTGTATTAGTTGTAATGTTTAATGAATTTGACCCATCAACTCCTTTACCAACACCCTGTACTGCATAAGCTTTTATCCCGTATGAATTTACTCCACTTGTAAACTCTTCCCAATTTTCAAAATCACTCCCAGGTATTGCGTTTACTTGTGCAAAAGAGAATGTAGAAAGAGCAGCAACTGCTATTAAAGAATAGATTTTTTTCATGATTTTTTATTTTTTTTAATTAATATTAACCCTTTTCTTTTGAGATACAAATGTACAACTATTCGGCAAACGATTTGTTATTGTAAAAATTGATTACAATAATTTAACACAGAAAAGGGCAAGAAAATTCTTGCCCTTTTACATACTATTATAATTTCTAATATCAATTTATATTAGATATGGATTGCATGTCCGTATGCATCCTCTACAGCTTCCATAATTGCTTCTGCCATAGTAGGGTGTGCATGAACAGACTTCATTATTTCATGCCCTGTAGTTTCTAGTTTACGAGCCACAACAGCTTCGGCAATCATTTCGGTAACTCCATCCCCAATCATATGACAACCCAACCATTCACCATATTTAGCATCGAATACAACTTTCACAAAACCATCTGTTGCACCATTGGCTACAGCCTTACCATTGGCAGAGAATGGGAATTTTCCTACTTTCACTTCATAGCCAGCTTCTTTCGCTTTTGCTTCGGTAAGCCCAACTGATGCAATCTCTGGAGAGCAATATGTACAACCCGGAATATTACCGTAATCGATAGGCTCTACTTCTAATCCAGCTATTTTTTCTGCGGCTAGAATTCCTTGTGCAGATGCCAAGTGTGCTAAATCAGCTCCTTTTACAACATCTCCAATTGCATAATATCCGGGAACAGAGGTTTGGCAATAATCATTGATAACGATTTTTCCACGTTCGGTTGCTATACCAACTTCTTCTAATCCAATGTTTTCTGTGTTTGGTACTACACCCACAGCAGAAAGTACGACTTCTGCCTCAAGAACTTCTTCTCCTTTAGCTGTTTTTACAGTTGCTTTCACCAAATCACCCGATGTATCTACCTGAGTAACTTCTGCATTGGTAAGAATTTTTATGCCCGATTTTTTGAAAGATAATTGTAATTGTTTTGATACGTCTTCATCTTCTACCGGAACTATTCTTGGTAAAAACTCTACGATGGTTACTTCCGTACCAAGAGAGTGGTAAAAATGTGCAAACTCAACACCGATAGCTCCTGATCCTACAACAATCATCGACTTCGGAAGTTTTTCTAATGCCAATGCGCCACGATATCCGATTACCTTTTTGCCATCTTGTGGTAACGCAGGTAACTCGCGAGAACGTGCTCCTGTAGCAATAATAATATTGTCTGCTTGATATTCTTTGGCTTCGTTTTCATTGGTAACCAATACTTTTTTACCGGGTAGGACTTTTGCTTCCCCTTTTATTATATCAATTTTATTCTTTTTCATCAAGAATTGCACTCCTTTACTCATGCGGTCGGCAACTCCTCTACTTCTTTGTACCACGTTCGGAAACTCGAATCCGATATTTTCTGGTACATTGATACCAAAGTCTTGGGCGTTATTTAAATACTTATATACTTGTGCACTTTTTAGTAATGCTTTGGTCGGAATACATCCCCAATTAAGGCATATTCCACCCAATTCAGCTTTTTCTACTATAGCCACTTTTTTCCCTAATTGAGACCCTCTAATGGCAGCTACATACCCGCCAGGTCCGCTACCTATAATAATAATATCGTAGTTCATGCTCGAAATTTGTGCTAATTTATAAATATATCTATTAATATGAAAATTGTTGATAGAAAGTTGAACAAGAGTTTGAGTATCTTTGTCCGATGAAAGTGTTTTTCCAGAACATAGCAGACGAACTAGAAATTCCGTTAGAATCGCCCTTGCCTTGTAGTTTTGGCCAGGCTATAGATATTTTTCATTCTATGCCCGATTACGACGGAAGCCACATCGGTTTTTTAACAGATAAAGGAACCTATCTGCAGGTGACAAAATATGATCGATTTCTTTTTTTGATTGATATTATGGATTTTGAAAATCATCAGTCACACGAAACTTTAATGCATTATCAGCAGGTTTTTCAATTAATTAAGGATTTGTTCGAAGGGTTTGATCCTTATGCGCTGCCGAATTTAGAACTCAGAAAATGGTAAACAAAAAAGGGCTTCAAATTCTATTTTTTTTTGAAACCCTTTTTGTTTATATCAAACTACTTATGTATTGTTATTTATTTTTTAACGATTTTGAATGTTGTTGTTTTCCCATTGAAATCTACCTGAACTAGATAAGTTCCTTTGGCTAATGATTTCATATCTACCTGGGTGGCAAATACATTTTTGTAGTTCTTACTATAAACTTTTCTTCCATCCATTGAATAAATTTCTATTTTTTGGAATGGATTTTTAGCCACAAAATTCATTTCGTGGGTAACTGGATTAGGATAATATGAATAGTCTACCAACGCATTTTGATCATCTGTACCTAAAACTGCACAGCTAACATTGGCTTCCCAACCTGCATTTTCTATAGATCCATCTGAGGTGAACTTGAATGTTAATGCACCTGCTTCATTGCTTGCCTCGAAATTTGGCAAGTTGTTCGAGAGGTCTCCCGTTAAACCGTTTGGTGTTAGCGAAGGTGCTTCTTCATTTACTCCATCAAATACATATAAATAATCTGATTTTGCTTCGGTATTGAAGGCTACGAAATCAACTTTGATTTTAGCCCCTTCTTTTGATGGCATTAAAGTACGAGTCCAATTTTCACTTGGAATATAGCGAGTGTTAACTCCTCCGAAATCTACAAATTTCTCATTACCAGAACAGAAGTCTTCTGCACTTGTTGCAAAAACCAAGTCAACACCATTGATGTTATTTTCATCGCATGCTTTGCGAATGCGTAAACGATAATATGTATTGGCTTCTAAACCAGAAAAATTGAACGTGTTGTTTTCGTTAGTCGACCAGGTAGAAGGAACTGCTCTACTGAATTTCGATAATTTATACTCCCAATTTGTAACTTCGTTATTGTTCAATACCACATTTATTTGTGCAGAAGTTGGCGTGACATTTACCGCTTGATATTCTGGGTGGTAAGTTATACATACATCATCTAGTGATTCGGTAATACAAGTTCTAGAATTGATAAAATCGATGATTCTTTGTTTTGGTTGAGGGCCGAATCCGTTGTTGAAGTTTATCCCGACAGATCGTAAGTGACAATAACTCATAATTGTTCCTCCGCTTGATGGTATACCAGGGTTTGCACAGCTTCCTTCTAGTGTATAGCAACCATCTATTGCAGTATTATCACCATTCCAAGCACAAGCATGTGTGTGTTGTGAACCTAAATTGTGTCCTAATTCGTGTGTCATAACCATTACATTCCAAGAGTAGCTTGGGAAATTTACTACCGGCGTATTATCCATATCGCAATACGAATAATTTGCCTGAGAACACAATCCATTAAGATAAGCCACACCTCCTAAAGCGCCTGGATCAATACCAACTAGTTGTGCTAAATGTGCATCGAATGTTGGACGATTTTTTCTAAATTTCTCTAAATATTTTACAGATGTACTTCCTATTCCTTGGTATGGATCTTTCACCGTCCAGATCATAGTACTTCGCATAGCCAAATCGATATCATCATTATTGTAAATGGTATGCATATTGTTTACCAAAGCAGTTAACCAGTTCATCACCGATGTGGTATCTCTCCCTTTAGCTACATAGATATCGTAATCTACTTCGTAATAAATTGTAGGAATTTTCGTGGTTGCATATTTGCCTTGGTTTTCACCAGAGAATTTTTGGTAATCGAATTTACTTCCTTCATGTGGAATTTGGTCTGCAGAGCAAAAACTTCCATCGTATTCTGGTTTAAGATATTTATCAGAATACAAAACATAATTTTTGTTCCCTTTGATCATCTTACCTTGGTCGTCGTTTAGTGCTCCAAGGTTAAGGTTCCCATAATCATCAGAACTAATCACAGCGATTACTTCCTCATCAAAAACGCTGAACGCAACAAGAGAATTGCTATCTCCTTTGATTATACCACGATAATAAACTCCTGGGTTATATTTTATAAGATTATTTTTCTCATCTGTTACATAAAAAGAATCATCAAAAAGCGTAGTGTTTTTGGTTAATTCTAATGTAATTTCTTTCCCATCGTATGGTAAACTGATCGAAATATTGCTAGGAGATTTTTGTACTAATCCTTTTAGCGAAGCAATATCCAAAGTAAAATATTCTGCCTTTTCAACTTCTACATTTTTTAGCGCTGAAGTGGATTTAGTAAAAAGTGAATACGACTGAAATGTCTTTTTCTGAGCAGTAATTGAGGCAATTTCTTTAGCCACTGCACGCGTTTGTGCCGTTGCAAAAGTCCCTACCAAAAAAAACATACTCACTAAAGTAGTAAATTTTTTCATGAGAATTTAATATTAATTTGCGCTAAATTACAAAATAGTCTAGTCAATATTAAATTATCGTCAAAAATTCTTTCGATATCTTACATATATTCCGTATCTAAACGACCTGGTTTGAATTGTATGATATTGGCTTTTGCCATTAGTTTTATAATCGGAAACATCGGGTCGATCTCTCCTTTTTTCACAGCAAAGTTTGGTCTTCCGCCAAATTTATGGTGATTATTATGTAAACATTCACCCCACATAAGAAAATCTTTCGCCAAGAAATTGGTCGACGTATCATTTACCTCGAAATTTCGATAACCGTATTTATGAGAAAACCAATTCACCACTACTCCATGCACTGGACTCATCAAAATATGCAAAGGAATGAACACGAAAAATGTCCACAAAGGAGCATCTATTGCCAGGTAAATCAAAATATAAATAATCGCCCAAGATGCCCTTACCCAATTATTCTCAGCTATCTTGTCGAACGAACGCCATGCGGGAACACCTTTCTTAAATTTTTGTTGTACCTCTACTTCGTTGCGATCGATTTCATTGTACACCAATCGTGTTCTCCACATCATATTAAAAATATCTTTATCGAAAAGGGGCGAATGTGGATCTTTTTCAGTATCTGCATAGGCATGATGCATGCGATGCATTACACCATACGCATAGGGACTAAGATAAGATGAACCCTGAAAGATAAAAGACAACACATGAAAAACTTTCTCCATAAAAGGACTCATCTGAAACATAGCATGTGCAGCATAACGATGATGAAAAAAAGTCTGAAAAAACAAGGATGCATACCAATGAAAGATAAACAAAACAAGAACCCAAATCATATCCTTTACAATTAAATTTTCGATAATTACACACAAAAATAATAGTTATTTATTCTATATTCCCTATCTTGAGCTACTTTTCTTCAAAAAAAAATGAATTAAAATGACACAAGCACTTTTCAAACAAATACTTACTTCGCAAATTCCGATCGCTTGGATTGCAGGAGTACGTTTAGAGAGTTTTGATAAAAATCAAGTTCAAACTTACGTAGAATTCGACTTTCTGAATCAAAATCCTTTTCAGAGCATGTTTTGGGCCGTGCAAGGTATGGCTGCAGAGTTTTCTGGTGGAATGATGTTGCTGAATAAAGTACAAGAAAGTGGTGCAAATATTTCTACGTTGGTAGTGCACCAAGAATCAACTTTCACTAAGAAAGCGGTAGGTAAAATAGTTTTCACGTGTTCTGATGGTGAATTGATGGATGAGAAAATAAAAGAAGCTATCGAAACCCAAGAAGGTGTAACATTCCAAGTTTCCTCTGTCGGTACTGATGAAGAAGGAGATGTGGTAGCGAAGTTTCTTTTTACTTGGAGTATAAAAGCTAGAAGTAAAGGATAAAAACTGATGAGAAGCTGATAAGTTTATTTCAGTCCATAAAAAAGTCTTTCGATAATCTAAAGACTTTTTTATGGAGTTTTTATTGAGTTTTTATTATAAATTCTATATAAAACTACTCAAAAGAAACATTGTATTTTTCATCGAATTCTTTTTGCTCTTCTACCGATAGTTTAGAGCGCTCGTAACGCAAAGAAAAACCTCCTACCAATTTTCCATTATCGTAATACATCCAATCAGAGATACGAGCAGGATCAATAACGATCGTGTCATTATGTTTTACTTTATTTGTCACCCGCGGTTTAGAGTCTACTACTCCGTACAAAGTATCGCCTTTTGCTGTTATATCTCTGATCCATAAATGCTCTTCTCGATTTGCATCGTTTACATATTTTTCTTTCACAAAGAAATTGCTTGTTCCTTCTTTTTGTTCGGCAAATGCTTTTCTAAAATCTGCAAAACTCGAATTAGCAACTTGCCCCAACGAGTCTAGTATAATTTCTTCTTGCTTTTGCTTATCAACGGCTTTGTAAGCGTCAACCGCATTCTCACGCGAGTCTTTACACGAACCTAAAATAATTAGCCCTAGAAAAGCAAATATTATTGTTTTTTTCATAGTCTTACTAAAATTTAAAAACCAAATTACGAAAAAAATTCTTAATCAAAGTAAGATAAATGTAATTCTTTTGGTTGTGGAAGTATCCAAGTTTGATGCCCAAAATAGCTCCATTTTTCATTTGCTAAATCTACATTATCATCAATAAAAGGGTAATAAGCACTTCGGTTTACAGAAACATAGGAATGTACAAATATCTTTACATTTTCTTTTCCTTCTGGGTCTAGTTTATCTTTCAGGATGTGAGCAAACTGCCAAATCATATCGGGGCTTACTGCCATTTTAGCTATTTGTTTTCCTGTAAGATAATGTTGTATCGGTATTATTTTTCGCTCACCATTTTTATTTTCGGTATAAAAAGTAATATCGCCCGATTTCGACCTCAGCATCATTCGCCATGCCATGCGATGACCTTCTTCTGTCCAGAACACATTTCCGGGTATAAAGTGGTGACGAATTGGTAAATATATTTGCCACAAAAAGTACAAAATAAATGCATAACGAAAAATCATTTTACGTGTGGCTTGTGCTTCTTTATTTTCTATTCTATCTAGCAAATACGATTTTTTAGGAAAAAATTGTTCTTGAAACCATTCGACCGGAAAAAAGAAAATCATCATAGCTAAGGAAAAGTACGGGAATATTCCGATCTGAAAAACGGCTGAATTAAAGAGATGAAAAACAAGAGCCATCACCAATCCTATACGTCTAAGTTTTGGGATCAACATAATCGGCACGATGAGCAAGTCGAATAAAAAACCGGCAATTGCTATAGCTTTTGCAAAAGGCAAACTTCCTACAAAATCACCTAAAATATCAAAACTCAAATCATATTTCAGATAATTTCCTACTTTTTCGAAGCTTGGCAATAGAAACACACCGTTGAACCAATCGGGATATATTTTGTTGATAGCTGCAAAGAAGTACATAATTGTCATTTGCCCCATAAAAAAATAATATACCCACATGCTGCATTGATTGCTTTTTATTTTAGAAAACAAAAAACTATCTAGCGAAAAAAATCGGTGTGCAGGAGCTAAGACCATGACCCATGAAACCAACATAAACAAATAATAGTGGTTGTTGTAGCTGGTTTTTTGCATAAGATAAGTGAGTGTCCACAATAAGGCAAAAAAGAGGGTGGAGATTCTATACATAAATCCTAACGCAATCATCAAGCCCAAAAAGCCCATTCCACCGTATAGATATAGCATATTTTGCCCCAAAAAAATGCTTGTCCATTCGAAGCCAATGAAGCTAAAAGTTATCGTTGGTTCTACGAAATTGCTAGCAACCCAACCTGTAAAGATCGCTCCCCAGCATTCGAGCATGATAAAGAGTCCAAAAAAAATTCTAAATAAAACTAAGCCAGAGTTATCGATTTTGCGATACAGAAAATCATTATACATTTTTCGGTTTTAGAAAAGCTAAGGTAAAAAGACTTATTTATTTTTTGTATAAATTTGAAAAATGAAAAGCGAGAAAATTATTTTGTTCGATGGAATTTGCAATCTATGCAATCAATCTGTTCAGTTTGTACTCGAACATGACAAAAATAAACATTTTCGTTTTGCCTCTTTGCAATCGGAGTTTGGACAAATGTTTCTAAGAAAACATGGTTTGGATACAAAAAACTTTGATTCGATTGTCTTGCTCGATGGAGACACTTTTTTCACTAAATCGGATGCAGTTTTGCGAATTGCGAAAGAGCTACATCATCCTGCTAGACTATTAAGTTATTGTGCTATCTTACCGAAAAATTCCCGAGATTTTTTCTATTCTTTTATTGCGAAAAATAGATACCGTCTTTTCGGTAAAAAAGAAAGTTGTTGGTTGCCGACTCCCGAGCTGAAAAGTAGATTTTTAGACTAAGAATATCTTTCTTTTTGTTTTGGAATAGGCTTAGTTACTATCCAGGGGTTTATGGTTGTTGATATTTTTCGATAGCTTCTTTTATTTTGATCCGACGATTACTAGGCGATGGATGAGAACTTTGCCATTCTGGTACGGCTACTCTGCCAGAAGCGTCTTCTAGTATATCCATTACACCTATTAGCGCTTCGGGGTTGTATCCTGCCTGAATCATAAACCGAACACCCAAATCATCGGCTTCTAATTCATCACTTCTCCCATATTTCAGGTTTACCATGTTGGCAATAAACTGGGCATATTGTGCCGTATTAACATCTCCGCTTGCCACACCAGCAGCACCTACTAATCCTTGCGTAAGTGCTTGTTTGGATATTTGTTCTGCACTATGCCGCGCAATTACGTGCCCTATTTCGTGCCCAAGAACTCCACCTAATTGATCTTCGTTTTTCAATCTTCTGAACAATCCTTCTGTAATAAAAATCGGCCCTCCAGGTAAAGCAAAGGCATTGACTGTTTGCGAATCGGCTAATACATAAAAATGAAATGGGTAGGAAGTTCTTGCTGCATCGGTATTTTTCACCAATCGATTTCCCACTTGTTGAACCAAATTTTGCATTTCTTTATTGGTAGAAAGCCCACCGAATTCTTTTGCCATTTGTGGAGCAAAATTAATACCCAATGCGATTTCATCTTCCTTCGAGAGAGAAATATATTGTTTCTCTCCGGTTATTTCATTCACATCCGAAGAGGCAAAATACTTGATAACAGAAAAAATAACAATAGCCAATGCCACTAAAATTTTTAGTGTTACACTACCTCCTTTTTGCATACTAAGATATTTTTTTACGTTTTCTGCTTGCTGTGTCTATTTTTCAAGATTCGCAAGACATCTTTTAATTGGAAACCTCGATCGTGCAATGCCATCAAATAATAGAACAACACATCGGCTGATTCTTCTAGAAAGTCATCATCGCTATCTTGGCCAGAGGCAATAACCATCTCTACTGCTTCTTCTCCCATTTTTTTAGCAATCTGATTAGAGCCTTTTTTATGAACGCGTTTCATTTTCGATTTCTTAGCGTCTTCTAATTTTGCAGCTTCTATTTTTGTTTCTAATTTTTTCAGAAACGGATAGTCTTTTTCTTTTTCCACTTCTTTTAGGCTATCGATTTTCATATTAAAAAATAAACTTACGATAAAATTACATTTTTCTAAAAAATTTGCAGTACAATTTTAATTCTTTTTTAGAAGAAAAAAGCTATTGTTATTCTACACATTGATTAAAGCAATATCCAAAGTCAAAATAAAAATTTGTATTTTTACGCACAAATTAAACTCACGCAAACAAAATAATGAACACAAACAATTTCTCATTACGTCATATCGGAAATCATGACGAAACGATTACCGAAATGCTATCGGTTATCGGGAAAAATTCGATAGAAGAACTAATCGAAGCAACTTTACCCAATACAATTCGACTTGGTAAAACACTAGATTTACCTGATGCTCTCTCTGAGTTTGAAGCTACTAATCACTTAGCCGAATTAGCTGCTCAAAACACCAAAGTAAAAAACTATTTGGGTTACGGTTATTACGGGACCATTTTACCTGCCCCTATACAACGAAACGTACTAGAAAACCCAGGATGGTATACAGCATACACACCCTACCAAGCAGAAATAGCACAAGGAAGATTAGAAGCATTACTGAATTTTCAGACAGTAATTTCTGACCTTACAGGTTTACCAATTGCCAACGCTTCTTTATTGGATGAAGGAACTGCATGTGGAGAAGCTATGCATATGCTTTTGGAATCTCGTTCTCGTGAACAGAAAAAAAACAATGTTCTCAAATTTTTCGTAGCAGACAACTTATTCCCACAATCGATTGCTGTACTACAAACAAAAGCTCACGGGTTGGGAATAGAACTGGTTGTTGGTAATTACGAAACCATTGAACTCGACGATACTTTCTTCGGAGCTATTGTACAATACATTGGCAAAGGCGGACAAATCAATCAATACCAAACATTTGTAGAGAAAGCAAAAGCTACAGCAGTAAAAGTTGCTGTTGCGACTGATTTATTAGCTCTAACTCTCTTAACACCACCAGGTGAATGGGGAGCAGAAATCGCTGTAGGTACCTCACAACGCTTTGGTATCCCTATGGGATATGGCGGTCCACATGCTGCTTTTCTGGCTTGTACAGAAGAATACAAACGAGTAATACCTGGAAGAATCATTGGTGTATCACAAGATCGTTTAGGTAATTACGCCCTTCGCATGGCGTTGCAAACACGCGAACAACATATCAAGCGCGAGAAAGCAACTTCTAACATTTGTACAGCACAAGTACTTTTGGCTGTAATGGCATCTTTCTACGCCGTTTACCACGGGAAAGAAGGTTTAACTTTTATCGCTAATCAAATCCATACCAAGGCCGGAATTTTACAAGCTGCTCTTCAACATTTAGGATATGAAACTACCAATACTCATTTCTTTGATACAGTACAAATCAAAACGGATAACACACAAGATTTGGTAGCGAAGTTTAGAGAAAACGATATCAATATCAATGGTTTCGAGGAAGGAAAAGTTTCTATCACAATAGATGAAATGACTTCAGAGGAAGATGTATTCGAAATCATCAGCATTTTTGCTTCACTAAAAAATACCGAAGATGGATTCGAATTCGAAGTAGAAGATTCATACTTACCTGAAGATTTATTAAGAACTTCTGATTTCCTTACCCACGATAACTTCAAATTATATCATACCGAGACAGAATTGATGCGTTATATCAAGCGATTAGAACGCAAAGATTTAGCATTAAATCAATCGATGATTGCTCTAGGATCTTGTACAATGAAATTGAATGCTGCTACAGAATTGCTTCATTTATCATGGGAAAGAATGGGAAATATTCACCCTTTTGCTCCAAAAGATCAGGTACAAGGATATCAAACATTAATAAAAAACTTAGAAAAATACCTAGCAGAAATTACCGGTTTCGATGCCACTTCTCTTCAGCCCAACTCTGGTGCTCAAGGTGAATATGCAGGGCTCATGGTTATCCGATCTTATTTCGAGTCGAAAGGTGAAGGGCACCGTAATGTTGCACTTATTCCTCAATCTGCACACGGTACCAACCCAGCTTCTGCTGCGATGGCTGGCATGCAAGTTGTCGTTGTAAAAAACCTAGAAACTGGTGAAACAGATTTAGAAGATCTGAAAGAAAAGTGCGAAAAGTATAAAGATAATCTAGCCGCACTCATGATTACTTATCCATCTACGTACGGAGCATTTGATAGTAATATCGAAGCAGTAACCGAAATGATTCATGCCTATGGCGGACAAGTATATATGGATGGTGCTAATATGAATGCCCAAGTTGGCCTTACTTCTCCAGGAAATATCGGCGCAGACGTTTGTCACCTAAATCTACACAAAACTTTCGCCATCCCACACGGAGGTGGTGGCCCAGGGGTTGGACCCATTTGTGTAAAGGCGCATTTAGCTCCTTTCTTAGGCTCTTCTCCGCTTATCGAAACAGGAGGTAAAGAGGCTAACAATACTTTTGCTGCAGCACCTTATGGTTCGGCATTTATTCTTCCTATTTCGTACACCTATATTTTGATGCTCGGTGCAGAAGGATTACTCAAAGCTACTCAAGGAGCGATTATCAACGCCAATTACATGAAAGCACGCTTAGAGAAATATTATGATATTCTCTATACCAATGCAAATAAAGTTGTAGCCCACGAGTTTATTTTAGATTGTCGACCATTTAAAAAAATAGGAATTGAAGTAACTGATATTGCGAAACGATTAATTGACTATGGTTTCCATGCACCAACCGTTTCTTTCCCAGTTGCCGGAACCTTGATGGTAGAACCGACAGAATCAGAAAACAAAGCAGAACTAGATCGTTTTTGCGAAGCTATGATTGCTATTCGTGCAGAGATAGACGAAATTGCAAACGGCGAGTATCCTGCCGACAACAACGTATTGCACAATGCACCTCATCCGCAACATTTACTAACGGCAGATGAATGGGATTATCCATACACACGTGCGAAAGCTGCTTATCCTCTAGAATGGGTAAGAGAGCGTAAGTTTTTCTCTTCGGTTTCTCGTATCGATGATGCTTACGGTGACCGCAACCTTGTTTGTACGTGTGCTCCGATCGAAGCATATATGGATTAATTCTGATTATATAGAATTATACATTAAAAAAAAGGCTGTTTTCTAAAATTTAGGAAACAGCCTTTTTGTTTTCTGTAGAGTGAAATTCTTTTTTTATTGTGTAAAAGAAATCAAAAACTTTCCACTATTGAGTCTTTTAAATAAAAATATTAACTTTTTATAGAAGACTTTTCACCTATTAATGTTTTGTTTTGGATTGCTATTAGCTTGATTAATATACGTTATTGCAATAAATGCATAGTGTGTTCTGCAATAAATTATGATCTTCTTTCCATCAAAGCCATATAAAAACCATCATAACCGTATTCGGATGGTAAATATTGTTTATCTAGAATCAGTGTATATTCTGGATGATTTGCCAAAAACTTTTCTACTTGTTCTTGATTTTCGGATGGTAAGATAGAACAGGTTGCATAAACCATCAGCCCTCCTTTTTTTACCATTTTCGAGTAGCTATCCAATATTTTAGCTTGTTCATTCTTGATGTTTTCGATAAACTCGGGCTGCAATTTCCATTTTGCATCTGGATTTCTTTTGAGAACTCCCAAACCACTACATGGTGCATCGATAAGTAAACGATCGCAAGATTCTTCCATCCTTTTGATTGTTTTAGATTCGATTAATCTGGTTTGAACATTCTGTACATTGTTACGTTTAGCTCGTTTTTTCAGTTCTTTCAGCTTCCATTCATGGATATCCATCGCAATAATTTGTCCTTTATTTTTCATCAAAGATGCCAAATGCAAAGTTTTACCTCCTGCTCCTGCACAAGCATCAATTACACGTTGGCCAGGCTCTACACGCAAAAAAGGAGCAATGAGCTGTGATCCAGCATCCTGAACTTCGAAAAAACCATTCTGGAATGCATCTGTTCTGAAGATATTCATCTTTTCATCCAACTCTAAAGCATCTTGAAACTTGGATAAGATATGCGTTTTGATTTTATTTTCTTTTAATTCTTTATGTAAAGACTTTCGGTCGATTTTCAAGGTATTTACTCGTATAACGGTTGGTGCTTGTTGATTAAGTGCTTCTACCTCTTTTATCCATTGTTCGCCCAATTCTTTTTCACCCAAAGCGTACAACCAATCTGGAAAAGATTGTGCTACCGCCGGATTTTTTGCTGATTGATGGTGACGTTTTATTATTTCTTTTGGATTGAGATGTCGAAATTCATCCCAACTCGGCAGATGTTGTTCCTCTGCCATATTCATGATAAACCAAGTGCCTACAAATTCCCAAAGTGTATCTCGACTCAAAGGTTTACTCATAGAACCTTCTACCAAACGCTTCCAACGAACCAAATCATAAACCGTTTCGGCAATGAATGCACGATCTCTTGCACCCCAAGATCGATTAGATTTTAGGACTCGTTCTAGTTCTTTATCGGCATATTTGCCCTCAAAAAAAACTTCAGCTAGTGTATCGATTATTCCTACAAATAAGTTTCTAAATGGTAATATCTTCATAAGAGCACAAAGGTAAGCATTGAGTGTTGATTATTATGGTAGTTTTTCTAAAAATGTAGCAGGAAGTTCGATCACCTTATTTAGTGAATAATCAAAAGTAACCATTCCTGTTTTGGCTTTTGCTACGATGATTTCTCTACCGTTTTCTGATTTTGTTATGGAATATGTGATATCAAAACCAACACGACTTATATCTTTTACTCCTATAGAAACCTTCAACTGGTCAGCATAATAACCTTGCGATTTATATTCTATGGCAACGTCGGCCATGATCAATCCAACGCCTGCAAAATTTTGCTCAGAGTAACCTAGAGAATAAAGAAACTGCACACGCGCCTCATGAATTATCGATAACAAAGAGTCATTACCTAAATGGTTTCCGTAATTAAGGTCGGTGATACGAACCGGAATTATTGTCTGGAAAATAGGGTTTTCAGCGACATCTACTTTTATTCTTGGCATAATACTGTAATTTTGTAGACAAATTCATAAAAAAAGAGGTTTGGCAAAATACCAAAACCCCTTCTGATTGTTTTTGTTCAATTAACACTAAAAAAACTCATCTTAGTTCTCTATCGCGAATATAGAACAAGATTTTTAATTAAGCAAATTTATTTTTAAGGATTATTCATCAAATAATGCTTTTTATTATTATAATTATACATGTATTTTTAATTACAATGCATAATCCGTAACTTTTAGTAATTTTCATTAAACGATTACCAATACAATGAATCTAGAGACATATTTAGAAAAAGAAACACAAATTCCACCCAAAACTCTAAGAAACATCATCGTGCTTTTTGAGCAAGATGCTTCCATTCCCTTTATTGCAAGATATAGAAAAGACCAAACAGGCAATTTAGATGAGGTTATGTTATCTACAATTTTAAAAAAGAAAAAAAATTTTGAAACTTTACTAAAACGTAAACAAAATATCCTAGAAACTATACAAGAACAAGGTAAACTTTCAGAAGAATTACGTATCAAAATAGAGAATTGTTATAATCCGACCCAACTAGAAGATTGGTATTTACCGTATAAAAAGAAAAGAAAAACATTGGCAATGACTGCGATTGATAATGGCTTGATGCCTTTGGCTAAAATTATCATGAAGCAAAACACAGCATTGGATTGGGAGAATTTACAAAAAAAATATCTTAGTCGAGAGATTACAACAACTAAAGACGCACTGGATGGTGCCAAACATATTATCACACAGTGGATTAATGAGCATGAGAACGTGAGAAAACAATTGCGCAAAGCCATGTTCCATGAGGGTAAAGTAAAGAGTCTTTTGATCAAAGGGAAAGAGTCGGAAGAAAATGCTAGTAAATTTTCTAATTATTTTGATTTTGAAGAACCCATAAAAAGAATTCCGGCTCACCGATTATTGGCTGTTCTAAGAGGTGAAAACGAGGGTTTGTTGCGCGTAAAATTAGCATTCGATCAACAGCAGGCTCTAGAAATCATCAGACAAAAAATCATCAAAACACAACAAAAAGAAGTACAAAACTTTCTAGAGACAGCATGTAAAGAAGCCTACACGAAATACTTAGAACCTTCGCTAACAACGGAACTAATGCAACAAGCCAAAAAAGATGCAGATGTCCTTTCTATTTCAATCTTCTCTAAAAATTTGCAACAATTACTGCTTACACCGCCCTACGGTGAGAAAAGAATTTTAGCGATAGATCCAGGTTTCAAATCGGGATGCAAAGTTGTATGCTTAGATGAAAATGGCGGATTATTGCACAATGAGAATATTTATCCCCATGCCCCAAAAAACGAATCGATTCCAGCACAAAAGAAAATCCGTTCATTGGTCAATGCCTACCAAATACAGGCAATTGCCATTGGTAACGGAACCGCTTCGAGAGAAACAGAGCATTTTATCCAAAAAATTGCATTTGATAGACCGCTCGATGTTTTTGTAGTTAGCGAAGCTGGTGCATCTATTTATTCTGCTTCTGCAATTGCTCGGGAAGAATTCCCAGACAAAGATGTTACGGTTCGGGGAGCAGTTTCTATAGGTCGACGCTTATCTGATCCATTGGCCGAGTTGGTAAAAATAAACCCTAAATCCATTGGTATTGGGCAGTATCAGCACGATGTTAACCAAACTTTGCTCAAAGAAGAGCTCGACCAAACGGTGATGTTTTGTGTAAACCAAGTTGGAGTAAATCTCAATACGGCAAGTCCACATTTGTTGCAATATGTTTCGGGGATTGGGAAAAAACTTGCCGAAAACATCGTTCAATATCGCACTAAAAATGGTCCTTTTGAGTGTCGGAAAGATTTATTAAAAGTTCCTAGTTTTGGAGAAAAAGCATTTTTACAAGCTTCGGCTTTTTTACGCATTGCAAATGGAAAAAACAAGCTCGACAATTCGGCTGTTCATCCTGAAAGTTATTCTATAGTAGAAAAAATAGCGAATGATTTGGGTATGAAAAGTGAAGATTTGATAGGAAATAAAGAAGTTTTGTCTACCATCGAAATAGGAAAATATACCCAAAAAGAAATGGGTGAATTGTACCTAAAAGATTTACTGAAAGAATTAGAGAAACCTGGTCTTGATCCTAGAAAACAAGGAAAAGTTTTTTCATTCAACCCTAAAATTAAGAACTTGGAAGATCTTAAAGTAGGTCTGAGGCTTCCTGGAATCGTGCAAAACATTACACATTTTGGTTGTTTTGTAGATGTCGGAATCAAAGAAAATGGTTTGCTTCATGTGTCTAAAATTGCAAAAGAATTTATTGCTGATGTGAATAGCAAAATTCATATGCACCAAGAATTACTTGTTACCGTAGTGAGCATAGATTTAGAAAACAGGAAATTCCAGCTTTCTTTGATAGATTGATTTTTGCCGAAAGTATTTCATCTTATCGGGAAGAAAAAAAGGAGCCAAAGATTTGTGCTCCTTTTGACTAGGGTATGATAGCAAGAGTATTATCAGAAACCAAAATTGAGCCCGAAAACTACACGCCCAGGATCTTCTCCTTTGAAAAAAGATAAAGTCCCTGTGATTGCTCGTGCACCGTTTATCCAAATTCCTCCACCTAGGGCATTGTGCCATTTGGTAGAATTTTCATCTTTCATCCAAATTCTTCCGTAATCAAAACCAGTAAAAACACCTATTTGCAAAGGAATAAATGTTTTTACTTTTGTAAGATTATACCGTAGGTCTGTTGAGTGTACAAAGGCTTGTTCACCAGTAAAACGACCTGTTCGATATCCTCGTAAATCTTGGTCGCCACCGATATTTGTCGCTTGGTAAAACTCGTAACCATCACCAAAAAGTGCTTTCCCTTTTACCATAGATGCAAGAGTAAGCCGTCCGTTGTTGATGAGTTTATGTGTGAATCCAATATTGGCTTCTATGTATTGAAAGTTACGCTCTAAATAATCTAGGTTATTCACCCATTTTGCCAAGAAAGAAAACGTGAATCCCATCGTTGGTAGAGAAAGATTGTCGTAGTTTCTGAATAGATAACTTGCTCCTATCTCGCCAAAGTTTTGGCCATTGAATACACGGTAATGAACCGAAGGATCATCGTTCACGATGCGGTCTAAGTTTCTTTCAACTTTTGCATATCGGTAATTGGCAAAAAAATCTAGTCGTCCAGTATTGTTGAAAATCTTGAAAAATGAAGGTCCTAGCTTGTAAGTTTGCATTCGAACTCGATTATAATCCATATCGTGCTCTTTTTGATAGTTGATCGTTTCATTTCCCATCCCAAAATAATTATTTACAAAGCTTGGTGATGTATACGATGCATTGACATCGAAATTCCATTTACCTATTGCCTTCATAAAAGTCCCTTTATATTTGACATCAAAGGCATCTGTAGCAAAGAAATAGTCGAATTGTAGTTGATGTTTTTGTGAGTACGGTTTCCGGTCGAAACCGTTAATGGTGTAATTTCCTATCAATCCTAATTTTACGCCATCATCGGGGTTATAGCCTGCATTCGGTACTACAGAAAATGTATTGTATTTTGGTTTTTTATAATCGTAGGTATTGATTTCATAATCATCATACATATACAAACCAGACAAGTCTTTGTTGCTCTTATCATCATACACTTTTATTTTTTGGCGAGTATTTATTTGATACGTATCATCGTCTACACCTCCGATCATTCTCACTTTAATCAAATTACTACCTTTGCCTTTTTGTAGAAAATCATCATTGCCATTCATTCCGTAAAGGCGGATTTCTTTGGTGTTTTTTCTATCAAAAACTCGCTCGAAAAGTGTTTCATTATTTTCTTTATCGAGTATCAAAACTTTTGTTTCACCTTTTGGAAGTCGTTCTACCAAAAACTTTTCATCTTTGTTTGTTCCTTTCAGGATGACCAATTTATCGAGTACTTTTTGATACTCGGACGCATATTCAGGTAACTTTTCTTTGCGTTCTAAAATGGTTTCGATGATTTGATAATCTATCTTCGATTGAACTTTTTTTGGTAATTGAGCAAACGCTTTCTCTAAGTTTTCTTTATTAATTGTATTTTGCAAATAGTCTGCCTGTTTTTGCCATTCCTCTTCGGTTGTATTTTGCAATAAAGCCATATCGATCGGATAAGCAATTTTATTGAACCACTTTACACTTCTTATCTGATTTTTATAATTTTCCATATGACGGAAAGGTGCCAAACGCATCAGCAAATTAAAAAACAGCCCATCGTATTTCGGGAAAATAAATTCTCGCGTTTTACTATAGGGTGTATATATGGTATCCTGGCCTTGGATAGATTTTCTCCAAGTCCATTGTGCTTCATTACGATTCCAATCACCAATAAGCATGTCTAATAAACGAGCTCGGATATATTGTTCTCGATCAATTTTTTGATGTTTATTTTCAACGATTTTTCTCAACACTTCTTCGGTTGTTGTAAAATCTGACAGTGTGTCTTTTACTACAGGATATTGCTCTAGAAAATAAATTTCATCACCAAAATTCTCATTATATTCTTTGAGAAGTTCTTGCTTTGGAACATAATACAATGTCGATTTTAATTGATTTACTTTGACTAATTGTGCAATATTGGGTACAATTAGAGGATAAAAAGGATGTTGAGTTGTCTGGAAATCATTGAGGAATTTTTCGGTAAATGTATTCTCGAAATCATTTGCTACATATTCATTTTTATAAGCAATGGATTGGATTAATTGTGTTGCACTTTTACGCACAGGAATCATCACAAATGCATTTTCATTATCTTGTAAACGTAAATTTATGGTTTGCAAATTGATATTTTCTCGGATAGGTCTGATGTTTCTTTTCTGCAAATCGAGTGTCTCTACGGGGAACTCTATACCAAATACCGACCGATAATGTTTTCCGAAAAAGGTTTCATATGTTTGTGATTTCTTCAGATTTTTCTGATCGACTACACTCACGACTTTTTCTTTCGGAATGTTTTTATCATACACTTTTGCTAAATATTCTTTGCGCGGTGTAGTCATTTCTTGAGTGTGTACCCATACAGCTTGTCCATTTTCCCAGTTGAAAAACTCCACGTCAGAAGCTCCATTCGCATACACTTTTACTTTAGCAAAGCCTTTCTTCCCATTAGAATAGTCATTTTCTCCGGCTATTTTTGCAGCAGTTGCCTTCACCGAAGCTCCACTAATTATTTGCCGTACATTCCCATCCTGTAGGTATTGTAAACTCCGATCGTGAGCAGAAAAAATCAGAACATTTTCTCGTTTCCCGATTATGGTAGAAACACGTTGGGTAAAATCTCGGTATCGATGGCTTTGTAAATCTTGACTGGTAAGCCCGGTAGTAGCTCGAACCAAATTGACAAAGGATCCAATAACGGGCATCGGGATTCTATTTTCGATAGGAAATAATTGATCTTGTACCGAAAACTTACCGCCATGTTTCCCATTAGAAATCACTGGATGATGCATCGCAATAATTGTTATTCTATTTTGATAATCGTTTAGTTTATTTTGCAATTCGGTAAAGAACAATTCCCGTGTCTGAATAGGACAATTTTCGGTAGCTTTTGGATGATCGCTCCAATCTTCCAAGAACCATTCACTATCAATAGCCAAAACAGCCAACGAATCGTTAACTTCTAGCGTTTCTATAGCGCAAATTTTAGAAGGAAGAACCTGAATAGATTTTTTTCTATAAGAAGTTTCTCTAATCATCAACGAATCGTAACCTGCTTTCCATTCATTTTCACCATTGAAAATATAGTTTTTGGCAGTTGTTGCTTTTTTCAAACTCCCTAAAACTTCAGCCTTGGCATTGTTTCCTAGCCAAAAAATACTGCTGTTTTTCGGTGCTTTCTTTAGTTCGTTTTCAATTGCTTGATATTGATTAGAATTCTTTTCAAGTCCATGGGTGTCTCCGAACAAATAAAAAGAGTGGACAACATCCGAGTTTATCTTAACTGTATTGGTAGTTATATTTTTTCCTCTTTGTGCAGTATGCGTTGCACAAGAGAAGAAAACAACTGTTGCAAGCAACGCAAGCATAGTTGTATATGAAACTTGCTTATAAAAGCGGTTTTTCTTTCCCATTCCTTTGCTCTATTTCTGCACAAAGATAATGGGAAAGTATGGATATTTAATCTATTTTTGAGGGTATATTTATCTAGTTATCTTGTATAAACCAATCGTTTATCGGTCGAAAGATTGGCATCGAACTGATACCCCATTCCATCAAAATTTTTCAGTTCTTCTATTTCTTTGCATTGATGTTCTGCACACCAACGCACCATTTCACCACGTGCATGTTTGAAATACATCATAATCTTTTTCAATTTTCCGTCCTTGAAATCCATAAAATCTATTTCGATCAATGGTGAGTTTAGCTTTTTCTTGTCCAATGCTTTCACATATTCATTGCTTGCTAAATTGATTATGGTTTCGTCTTTTTGGGTATGATTATTAACGTATTCTGTTAATTGTGCTCGCCAAATTTCGCACAAATCTTTAGATTTTTCTACAGGAAGTTTAGTGCCCATTTCTAATCGATACAACATTATCTGATCCGAAGGGCGCAATAATCCATACAAACCCGATAAAATAAATAAATTTTTATCCAAATATTTCTGTCCTTCTGTAGATAGTTCTTCTGGTTTTATTCCTCGATAAACTTCACCTGCAAAGGCAGTTATTGCTTGAGTTGTTTGTTTATCATTGGGTTGGGCTGTCCATACCAGATTACGTTCTACGTTGATCTCTGCTAAATTGGTAGAGATTTTCATCAGGTTTTGTAGTTCTTGTACATTTTTATTTCGTAGCTCCTGCATAATTTTTTCAGAAGTTTCTAAAAATTGAGGATGTGTAGATTTTTTCCAAACCGATTTTGGATTAATATCCATCAATTTCGCAGGTGAAATCAGTATTTTCATGCTAAAGTTTTCTTATAAAAATTCATTAATATCGCCTTTGCCTTCGCGCAAAATAACCATTTCATTTTCTGTTGCATCGATAATACTTGAAGCTACATTATCACCATAACCACTATCGATTACAACATCGACCAATTTGTCCCATTTCTCTGCAATAAGCTCTGGGTCGGTTGTATATTCTAGAATTTCATCTTCATCATAAATGGATGTTGAGGCTATTGGATTCCCTAATTTTTCGACAATTCTTCTAGGCACCAAATGGTCAGGCACTCGAATTCCTACGGTTTTTTTCCCTTTATAAGCCAAAGGTAAATTTCCCGAAGCTTGCAAAACAAATGTAAATGGGCCAGGCAATGCCCTTTTAAGGACTTTGAAAGTTGAGTTGGATATTGGTCGGGTGAAGTTTGAAAGATGACTCAAATCATTACAAACTATAGAAAATTGGGATTTATCAAGTTTCACTCCTTTCAATCGTGCCAAGTTTTCCATGGCTTTGTAATTCGTAATATCACATCCTAAACCATAAACCGTATCGGAAGGGTAGATTATTAATCCTCCTTGTTTTAGGACTTCGACCACTTGATCGATTGCTTTTTCTTGTGGATTGTCTGGATGTATTCGGATTAGTTTAGCCATAGTAAAAGGATTTACACAAAGATAATGAGAATCTTCGGAAAAAATTAAACATTTGCCTAATGTACTTTTACACCTCTATTTTTATTAATTTTCGGTAGAATATTCTTTCTGAGGAGTCTTTTCTCATTTTTGACTATTCTATAAATAAGAGTGCTTTTTTTATGTCTTCATACGTGAGTTCACCCTGCAAATAGTCGTAAATAGGTTTGAGGATTTTATTTTCTTCAAACTCAATTTCACTGTACGCATAACGCACTTTTTCTATGATCGATTGTTCGGGTCGGAAACGCTTCAAATCAAATTCGGCTCCTGTTTCTTTTAGTTTGGTAAGGTGATCAACAATCGACGAACTGGTAAGTCCTCTTTTATCGGCTATTTCATCAATACTCAATCCTTCATTCACTAAGTCTAGTGTGATAAGAATTGTTGATTTTTTAGGCTCTTTTTTGGCTTTGTTCAGTTTTTCTAAATTTTTATTTATTTGTTTTTTATCAAACGTTCCTCCGAAACGACGTATGCATCTAGCCCAAGTTTCTTTGAGAGATTCTTCGTCTAATTGTTGGTTGATATGTGCAGAAAGTTCCTGAAACCGTTTGTCGGCTTTCATTGCCAGTGAGTCTATTTGCAATGCTGTTTCATTTAGACCATGCAAATGCAAAGATTGTAAATCTCGTAAGCGAGAAAGTGCCACATAACCTTGTCCTTTTTCGAATGCCTTAGAAAGATCTATATAAGCAGAATCGAGTGTCATCCCTTGTGATTTGTGAATGGTTATCGCCCATGCCAAGCGAAGAGGTATTTGTGTAAACGATGCCAAAGCTTTCCCGTGTTCGTCTTCTATTGCCCAAGTTTCGGGTTTTGCGATCAAGAATTCGTTGTCTAAAGTTTTGACAATCGGATCGTTTTTTTCGGTATAGCCACTTACATACCCTAAAGTGCCATTTACAAAACCAACATCGAAATTATTTCTCACGAACATTACTTTTGCACCAATTTTCAGTTCGAGAATTTCATCTGCAAGTACCGATTTTTTTAGTACTTCTATTAATGTTGGATTGCCAGAAACTTTGGCTTCGAAAATTCTAGAAGATGAATCTATATTCATTAACAAGCCTTTATTTAGTCGATCTACATCTATATTGTGAGTAAACAAACGTGTTTGAGATTCGATTTCATCGGCAAAATAAAGGATTCTAGACTCCAATAAATCGTATGTATTTTGAGTAATAATTCCAGAGCGGATTTCATTCAGAATATCATTCAACTCGTTATTCGTCTGTCGATATTGTTCTGTGAGATAGCATACATGCACATTAGAGTTTACCCATGCATCCGACATGAAACAGAATTTATCTCTAGATTCTTCCCATTCTTCACCAATTGGCGGTAACTGAAAAAAATCACCCGAAAAAACAACTTGTATACCTCCGAAGGGCTCTTCATTTTGTTTGAAAAACTTTAGCACATAATCTACAGCATCGAGCTGATTTCTGTGCAACATCGATATTTCATCGATAATAAGAACTTTAACTTTTTCCATTTTATCTCTGAAATATTTTTTTTCTCGTAACGATGTCAAATACCGATCACTTACATAATCTCGAATGCCAATTCCAGCCCAAGAATGAATCGTTTGCCCGTTCATGTGAGTGGCTGCAATCCCTGTAGAAGCAGTAACTGCTACTCCTACTCCATGTTTTTTTAGATAATCGATGTACTGATTAAGGACGTATGTTTTCCCGGCACCTGCAGAGCCTGTTAAGAAAACATTTCTACCAGATTTTAGGATTGCCAAGGCCTTCGATTGCTTCATTTTCTTTTTAGAAGTTTAGTTTTTTTTTGGATGAATAACAAAGATAAGAAGAAAACTAGGATGTAAAAGCCATCTGAAATAATGAAAAAGCTATACGAATTCTTCCTTGTTTCATTGTGGTAACTATACGTTTGTTGAAACAAAAAAACCGTAAAAGATTAAATCTTATACGGTTTTTATATTTTTTTTGAGGAATTTCTTATTTCAAAATAATTCCTTGGTTTCCTTCGGTAATCTCTCCGATAATTGAACTATTATCGATTAAACTTGTTATTTTTTCTGCGTCTTTTTCTTCAACAATCACCACCATTCCAACGCCCATATTAAACGTTCCGAACATTTCATCTTCTGCAATATTACCGCGTTTTGCTAATTCTTGCATAACGGTTGGTACGTTAATTCTCGATTTATCTATTACAGCAGTTAATCCTTGGCTCAGGATTCTAGGTACATTTTCTATCAATCCTCCTCCGGTAATATGAGCAATTCCGGTCATTTCGATTCCAGCATCTTTTATTTTGAAGATATCGTTCTGGTATAATTTTGTTGGTACCAACAAAGTTTCATACAACGGTTTACCTTCAAATTCTTCATTGAAATCGCGAAAAATTTTTCTTATCAATGAAAAACCATTCGAGTGAAATCCACTTGATGGTAAGGCTACTATTTTTTGGCCGACTTGTATTTTCGTACCGTCTATAATTTCGTCTCGTTCGACAACTCCTACACAAAAACCGGCCACATCATAATCTCCTATTTGGTACATTCCGGGCATTTCTGCTGTTTCGCCACCGATAAGCGCAGTTCCTGTTTCTTTACAAGCACGAGCAATTCCTCCTACAATTTCTGCAGCAATATCAGAATCTAATTTTCCGCATGCTAGATAATCCAAAAAGAACAAAGGTTTTGCTCCATGGCATAAAATATCGTTTGCACACATAGCAAAGCAATCGATGCCGACGGTATTATAGATTTTCGAGTCTAATGCGATGCGCAATTTGGTTCCTACTCCATCGGTCCCTGACACCAAAACAGGATTTTTATATCCGCTTAGTTGATAAAAAGCACCAAAGCTTCCCAAACCATTCAAGACATTTTCGTTATGGGTAGCTGCAACGACATCTTTTATTTTCGAGACTGTTTGGTAACCTTCTTCTTTATCAACGCCTGCTTGTTTATAGGTATTACTCATTTTTTCTATTTTTTTTTTGATTGGATGCTGCACATTAATCAATATGCAAAGTTTTATTTTCAGTTTCTTCTTCTATCGAATAGTTGACTGGATATTTTTCGGTAAAACATCCAAAGCAATGTTCATCACTTCCTAACAATTCCATCAGATTTTTTACCGTAAGAAAATCTAGTGAATCTACTTGCAAATATTCTTCTACTTCTTTTATAGTCTTATTTCCAGAAATCAGATCGGTCTTAGAAGGCATATCGATCCCTAGGTAACAAGGAGCAATAATTGGTGGTGAAGCTGAACGGAAATGGATTTCTTTGGCTCCTGCTTCTTTAAGAATTTTTATCAAAAGTTTGGATGTTGTTCCGCGAACAATAGAATCATCTAGAACCACCAAACGTTTACCTTTAATTTTATTCTTGATAGGATTCAGTTTCAGGTTTACAATTCGTTCGCGCATTTCTTGGGATGGAACAATAAACGAGCGCGACATATATCTGTTTTTCACCAAAATTGGTTCGTACGGGATTCCTGATGCTTCGGAGTAGCCAATGGCTGATGGGATTCCTGAATCGGGAACACCAATCACCAAATCTGCATCAACAGGCGATTGTTCGAATAGTTTCCGACCAGAGTCTACGCGCAGATCATAGATTTCTTTGCCTTGTATATTAGAGTCTGGACGAGCAAAATAAATGTATTCGAACGCACAAACACGTTGTTCTTTATTTTGTTTTAGCCAATATGAATGTACGCCTTTTTCGTTTACGATAACTATTTCGCCAGGTTCTACCGAACGAATAAATTCGGCTCCTACCGCATCCAAGGCACAGGTTTCTGAGCAGAAAATATACGCATCATTCAGTTTACCCATCGATAAAGGTCGAATACCATTCGGATCACGAAATGCAGCCATTTGGTTGTTGGTCAATAACAGAACCGAGTAAGCTCCTTTTACTTTTTCGGTTCCTTTTTGGATGGCTTCTACTAAATTTAGATTAGAGTATTTTTGTATAGATCGTAAGAGTACTTCGGTGTCTGAGGTTGCTAGAAATGGTAAACCTTCGGCTTCGAGTTCAGCTCTCAGCTTGTCTACTTCAATCAAATTTCCATTGTGTGCAATCGAGAAATGTGGCTTCCCATAAATGTTGTAGGTATACAAAGGTTGTATGTTACGTCTACTTCCTCCACCAGCTGTAGTATAGCGGGTATGACCAATTGCTGCATTACCTTGATATTCTTCGATTTCAGCCTCCATGGTTTTGAAAACATCCAAAACTAAACCTGTTTTCTTAACGGTTTTTATGTTTCCATCTTTCAGAAAAGACACTCCACAAGCTTCTTGTCCTCGGTGTTGCAAAGCAAACAACCCAAATTGTGTGATTGAGTAAGTGTTAATCGGATTTGGAGAGTATACTCCGAAAATTCCACACTCTTCATTCATACTATCTACTGTATCCGATGCATATTTTTTTAGCAGGTTACGTTGATAAAAATCAAAAGTATAGAAATCTTTTAGCTGTTTTTTGTAAAAATTCTTATCGATCATTCTCTCGAGACAGAAAGGTTATTTTAATATTGCCGATAAACGGTTATACACTTCATGATAAGCTTCTGAGACATCGCCCAAATCTCTACGAAAACGATCTTTGTCTAATTTCTTACCTGTTTCTACATCCCATAAACGACAAGTGTCTGGAGATATTTCATCAGCTAAAATAATATTGCCTTCTGCATCTTTACCGAATTCTATCTTGAAATCTGCCAAAATCAAACCAGCTTCTAAGAAAAGTTCTTTTAGTGCTTCGTTTATTTTATCGGTTAATTTATACAGCTCTTCTAATTCATCATAGGTCGCAGCTCCTAATAAAACTGCATGATGATCGTTGATAAGTGGATCTCCCAATTCATCTTTTTTATAACATAAGTCGAAAATGGTTATCGGGGATTTCGCTCCTTCTTCTAACCCAAGTCGCTGCGCCATAGAACCAGCTACGTAGTTACGCACAACCATTTCTAATGGAATGATTGATACTTTTTTCACCAATTGTTCGCGATCATTCAACTGTTCGATAAAATGGGTAGGAATTCCTTTATTCATTAAATAATGAAAAATAAGCGTCGAAATTTTATTGTTCATTTCGCCTTTATCTTTCACCGTTCCTCTTTTCTGTGCATTAAAAGCAGTTGCATCGTCTTTGTAATAAACAATTACTTTGTCTGCTTCTTCTGTTGCATAGACTTGTTTGGCTTTTCCTTCGTAAATGAAGTCTTTTTTTGTTAAGCTCATGGGTGTTGTTTGTAATTAAAAACCTTGTTTTTTTGTTTTGTTTGAAATGAAAATGTTCATTTCGGGTGTTTGTTATTGTTTGTTGTTTGTTCTAATTTACTAGTTTTAGGATAGAAACGATATTATTTTTGTAGGGATTTTCCTTCTACCTTTTCTTATCCTTTAAAATAATCTACTGCATTCTTGAATATATTCATATAAGAAGAGTCGGGTATGTTTTTGAACAAGCCTTCTTCATATCGTTCCGGATGCCCCATTCTACCATAAATCTTACCACAAGGAGATACAATTCCTTCGACAGCAAAGGTAGAACCATTAGGATTGTATGGCATTTTACTGGCTAAATTACTTTCTAAATCTACATATTGTGTAGCGATTTGTCCTTTTTCTATCAGTAAATTCAATGCTTTTTCATTGGCAACAAAACGACCTTCGCTATGCGAAATTGGCACCCAATATTCTTGTCCGCCCATTCCTTTCAACCAAGGAGAATGTGATTTGTTTACACGTACTTTTGCCAATTGCGACACATGTCGTCCGATTTCATTAAACGTTAAAGTAGGCATATCTACTTCTAAGTTTTGTAGTCGCCCGAAAGGTAAAAGTCCAGATTTGATGAGTGCCTGAAATCCGTTACAGATTCCCAAAATCAATCCATCACGATCGAGTAAGTTGTGAATTGCTTTTTTTATTTCTTCATTTCGGAGAACCGTTGCGATAAATTTCCCTGAACCATCTGGTTCATCTGCCGCTGAAAATCCACCAGGAATGAAGAAAATATTTGCTTTGTTTATTTCGTCTACATAGACTTTCACCGACTCTGCAATAGTTTCTTTGCTAAGATTTCTGAAGGGAACAGAAACTACCTTTGCACCTTCTCTTTCGAATGCCTTGGCCGAATCGTACTCTGAATTGGTTCCAGGAAAAACAGGTATAAAAACTCTTGGTTTTTCTACTTTATGACTCGGATAAGCGAAACAAATTTGCTCTGCTTTAAGCGGTTGGTCAACTACTTTATTTTTTGGTTCGATGGTCGAAGGAAACAATGGCTCGAAAGTCGATTTCCATTTCGATTTCAGATCCAAAAGATCAATTTTATCATCATTAAATTCTAAAACTGTTTCAGTTTGCGTTTTTCCGATTGTAAAATAATTAGCGTTGATTTCTGATGGAACCTCGATTTCATTTTCATGTTCGATGATAATTGCACCTGGATAATAACGAGCAAGCTCGAGCGAAGTATTCAGTTGAACTCCAATCTCATTACCAAATGCCATATTGGCAAGCGTTTCGGCAATTCCACCCAATTTTACGGTCATCATAGAGCGAACATTCTCTCGATCTAATTGATGAATGAAACTGAAAATTGCTTTTGTATTTGCTTCCTCTAACAAATAATCTTCTGTTTGTTTTGGTATAAAAATCGATAGCAAAGAATCGGTTTTTGCCAATGTTCCTTGCACAACTTTTTCTAATTTAGAAGGGGCAACAGCAAAAGATATTAAGGTTGGCGGAACATCTATATCTTGATATGACCCCGACATCGAATCTTTACCACCGATGGCAGGTGTACCAAATTGTCTTTGTGCTTCGATGGTACCTAGCAAAGCTGCAAAAGGTTTCCCCCAGCGGGTAGCTTCTTCTCGTAAACGCTCGAAATATTCTTGGAATGTTAATCGAATATCGGTATAATTTGCTCCTGCCGCAACCAATTTTGTTATCGAATCGATTACTGCAAAATAGGCTCCGTGATAATTCGACCAACGACTAAGTTTTGGATTGTAACCAAAAGCTGCCATAGAAACACTTGTGGTAAAGCCATTTGCAGGAAACTTTTGCACCGAAACATCTTCGGGAGTATCCATTGTTTTTCCTCCAAAAGCATTGAGAACTGTTGAGCGTCCGACATTGTTATCAAACATCTCGACCATTCCTTTCTGTGATGCATGATTCAACTCTTGCATCATTTGTATAAATTGTTCTTTATTAAATTCTTTTTGTTCGAACGGATTCGGATATTCTTCATCCGTCACTATGACTTTTGCTTGCTTACGAACTCCGTTGGTATCGAGAAATTTTCGATCAATTTCTACTATTTTCTTTCCTCTCCAAACCAAAGTCATCGTCTCATCATCGGTAACATCGGCTACGCAAGTTGCATCTAAGTTTTCTTCTTTTGCCAAAGCTATAAATGTATCTACATCTTTGGCTTCTACGGCAACGGCCATACGTTCTTGAGATTCTGAGATGGCTAATTCGGTTCCGTTAAGTCCTGCATATTTCAAAGGAACTTTATCTAAATCGATGTAAATACCGCGAGCGATTTCACCAATTGCAACCGAAACCCCACCTGCACCAAAGTCGTTACATTTCTTGATTAATTTTAACACTTCTGGATTACGGAATAAACGCTGAATTTTACGCTCTACTATTGCATTTCCTTTTTGCACTTCTGCCGAAAGATCATCCAAATCGAGACCGTCATGCGTTTTTGATGAGCCTGATGCACCGCCTACTCCATCGCGTCCGGTAGCGCCTCCTAACAAAATAATTTTATCGCCAGCGACTGGCTCTTCCCTCCGAACATACTCTTTTTTTACAGCTCCTGCCACAAAACCGACCTCCATACGTTTTGCTTTATAACCTTCGTCGTATATTTCTTTCACAAATGTTGTCGCTAATCCTATCTGATTTCCATAAGAACTATATCCATTTGCGGCTTCTTTAGAAATTTTGCGTTGTGGCAATTTTCCGGGTAATGTATTATCTATTTTTTCTAACGGATTGGCTGCTCCTGATATTCTCATCGCCTGAAACACATACGATCGACCGCTTAAAGGGTCGCGAATAGCGCCACCAACACAGGTAGAAGCCCCTCCATAGGGTTCTACTTCGGTAGGATGGTTATGGGTTTCGTTCTTGAATTGTAGCAACCATTCTTCTTCTTCACCATCGATATCTATTGGCACTACAATCGAACAAGCGTTGATTTCTTCTGAAACATCTATATTTTTCACCACACCGGTGCGCGATAAATATTTCCCCATAACGGTGGCCAAATCCATTAAACGGATAGGTTTTGTGGTTCCTAATTCTTGCCGAATTTTTTGATAATATTCGAATGTTTTTTGAAGGGTTGTATTGAATTTCGACTGAAAGTCTACCTCGGTTATTTCGGTTTCGAAAGTGGTGTGTCGACAATGGTCTGACCAATAGGTATCCAAAACTTTTAGTTCTGTTTCGGTAGGATTACGCTTAATGGACTGGAAATACTCTTGGATGAATTTCAGGTCATCCATTTCTAAGGACAATCCGAAATCTGCATAAATTTTTTTCAGCTTTGATTCATCTGCCTCTACAAAACCTTCTATTACAGGAACTTCGGTTGCAGTAGGATACGACGGAATTTCCATTATAGACAAATCTTTTTCTCGAGATTCAATCGGATTTATCAAATACTCTTTTAACTTCAGCAGTTCTTCATTGGTAAGTTCTCCATTAAACACATACAACATTCCTGATTTTACCGTAACTCCTTCTACATTCATCAATAATAAACATTGTTCTGCCGAATCATCTCTTTGATTGTATTGACCTGGAAGAAATTCGGTTGCAAAAAAGTTTTTTGAGTACGGAAAATTTTCAACAATTGCATCCTCATAATGCGTATATAAAATATCGGTAACCGGATCTACAAAAATTGTATTTTGCACTTTGGCTAACTGATTTTCATCGATTCCGAATAAATCGTAAATAACAAAAACCTTGCACACTGCATGTGGGACAAGGTTCTGTAGTTCTATCGTTGTTTTTTGACTGATAACGTCAAATTCTGATTTTTTCTGAATGAAGAGTCTTTGATTCATTGTCTGTTGGCACTTCTTGTGAAACTTTTCTACAACTTGTATGGCTTATAAAACAAACAATGTTTTTAGATTTTGTTCTAAAAAAATCATTTGTAGTGGCAATTTATTAAGGTCTGCCGTAGAAACACTCAACCATATTATGAGCTATACAAATGTTGTAAACTAAATGTAACTATTTCCTTTACGTTAAGGTGGTACAAAATTACAAAGAATATTAAAATTATCAAATCATTAAATCTTTTTAATCATGAATCTTTTCAACATTCGTTTTCTCGAAACTTAAGATTTGCTTAAGACTAACTTTTCCTCTTTCTTAAATCATCCTACCTGCTTACTTTTGAGAGGAATTTTAACCTCAATACTCATGAAAAAATGCTTCGATAACCGATACAGCATAGTCCTGTTCTTCAGTCTTTTATTTATTTCTTTATCTTTTCTAATCCGAATAATTTTTGCTATTTGGGTTTACCAAGATTTCGATTGGCATTTGACTTCCGTTCTTCCTACTTTATTTTTTGGATTGTTGTACGATGTTGCTGTAGCAAGTTGTTTCACCTTGTTTTTTAGCATTTACTTTCTACTACTCTCCTACAACAAGAACTGTTCGGGGAATGGAAGCTGTTACACTCTCGATTCCTCCGACACCGGGCAACAGCATTGTGAAACGCGTCGATAACCAAAACTTGTACACGATTTCTTCTGTTTTTAAAGATAAAGGTTATCAGAATCTATTTTTTTATGGTGACGATGGTTATTTTGATAATATGAATGCGTTTTTTGGAGTAAATAATTTTGATATTTATGATCGTGGACGAGGAAGTATTTTGAGTGATAAAATCAATACCAAACGTTATACAATTAAGGATGACGAAGTAACCTTCGAGAATACGTGGGGAATTGCAGATGACGATATTTATCGAAAAGTACTGAAAGTTGCTGATGAAAAATATTCTACAAAACAACCATTTTTTGCATCCGTCATGACGACCTCCAATCATAAACCCTACACTTACGAAGCCGGAAAAATAGACATTCCTTCAGGAAGCGGAAGACAGGGCGCAGTGAAATATGCCGATTTTGCGATAGGAGATTTTCTACAAAAAACCAAACAAAAACCTTGGTTCCACAATACGGTATTTATTTTTATTGCCGACCACTGTGCAAGCAGCGCAGCTAAAGATGCGATTGATGTGAAAAACCATCACATTGCGGCATTTATTTATAATTTACCTTCACATGTCAACCAAAATGTTACACAAGAAGTTTCTCAGATCGATATTTTCCCGACATTATTTTCGATGTTGAATTGGACGTACGTTTCCCAATTCTATGGAAAAGATGTGTTCGACAAAACTTATCAACCTCGCTCTTTTGTTGGCACTTACATAAAACTCGGAATGAAAAAAGGACAAGATGTTTTTATTTTATCTGATCAAAAGAAAGGCAATCAATATATTTGGAATCATAAAGATTTGGAAGAAGTGAAAATAAATCCGAACTTTAAGAAATCGATAATATCAAATTATCAAACTGCTGATTATTTATTTAGCAATCATTTATTGAATGAAAAATAGTCTTGTTTTTTTAGTCAACCCCATTTCAGGGAGAGGAAAAGGACGTCAACTTGCTCGAAAAATTAATCGCTATTTTTCTACAAAATCAATTGATTTTGAAATTCATTTCACCCAAAATCAAGGACATGCAACTGATTTGGCCAAACGAATCATTCATCAAAATCCAAAAACAATTATTGCGTGTGGCGGCGACGGAACGATCAATGAAGTTGCCCAAACCTTGATTGGGACTGGGATTCCGTTAGGGATTATTCCGATCGGTTCGGGAAATGGTTTAGCTTCTCATTTAGATATTCCGAAAAATAACCTTCAAGCTTTTGAGGTAATTTTACAACAATTTACCATGCCAATCGATGTAGGAAAAGTAAACGATTACTATTTTTTCAGTAATATCGGATTCGGTATCGATGCGGCTGTAATTCATCAATACAGTAAAAAAACAACCCGAAATTTTCTTGGATATACTCTTGCAAGTTGTAAAGCTTTACTGAAATATCGTGCGAAAAAATTTCATACCTGTATCAATCAGCAAACAAACAAAGAACAAGACTATTTTTTTCTGTTTTGTTCAAATTCTAATGAAGCAGGGTATGGCATTTCTTTTACACCCGATGCCAAAATAAACGATCATCAATTGAATTTTTTAGAAGTGAAAAAACTCAACTTTTTCGAGCAAATTCTCTTTTCTTTGCATGTACTTACGCGCCGTTTAGATAAGATGAAACAAGTATCACAACAAACGATTCAACAACTCGAAATTATCACAGACGAATCAGAAATATTGGCTCAAATCGATGGTGAAGCAGTAATTTTTCCGACCAATAAAATTTCTATTTCCGTAGCACCAGAAGCATTGAAAGTCATCTTACCTAAAAAATTATCATGAAGAACACCACAATATTATTGGTAGAAGATGAGGTTGGAATCGCCAATTTTATGATTCAAGGTTTGCAAGAAGAAAGTATGCAAACGACGCATTGTTTCAGTGGTTTGGAGGCAATAAAAAAAGCACAAGAATCTCTTTTTGATGTGATTTTACTGGATTGGATGATTTTGGATATTTCGGGTTTAGAAGTTTGCAAAACAATAAGAAATACAGAAAACATCAATCAAAATACGCCGATAATTTTTATCACAGCCAAAGATACCGTACAAGACACGATTGAAGGTTTACATGCTGGCGCAAATGATTACCTAAAAAAACCTTTTGATTTTAATGAATTGGTGGCACGAATTCGGGTTTATTTACGTGCTTCATCTTACCAAAACCGCTTGCAATTTGGTTCGATAGCGCTTGATCAACAAACGCATCATGTTTATTCTAACCAAGAATTAATTGATCTTACCCACAAAGAATACGAATTATTACAGTATCTTTTCATACATAAAAATCGTGCTTGTACCCGAAAAGAAATTCTAGAAAATGTTTGGGATATTCATTTTGATTACGACAGCAGTGTAACCGACGTTTTTGTGAATGCAATCCGAAAAAAATTGAACCTAAAAAAGATGATCCTCGGCTGCGAACCATTCGTGGAGTAGGATTTATGAGTAGCGATTTTTGAGAAAATTGCCCTAAAAAATAGAATTGCCCTTTACTACAGCTTTACCTTTTCGGTGATTCTATTGCTGATTTGTGGCTCTATTTATTTTACGGTTTATCGTGGAATCAACCAAACGATGAAAGAAACTTTGAACAAAGAAATCGAACATCATGTTGCCTTTGTAGCTCAGCAAGACACGTTTCTTGAATTTGTAGAACCAAGAGAATGGGAAGAAATCGAACATACAGATTTAGCTTTGAATCCGGTTTTTATTGCGATCTACGATACTCATTTTCATTTGGTAGAAAAATCGCCTAACTTGGTTCAGAATCAAATTCCATGAAACAAAAAGAAAAAAGAAAACACTCCATACTCTACCAAAATCAATTCTTTTGATTTGCTTATTTCACAAGCAAAACTAATTCATCATGGTGAAATTGTAGGGTATGTGGTGATAGGAGTTTCGCCAAAACACCACGAATTGGCGTTGGATTATTTACGTTTGGTTTTATTGATTTTATTTCCGGTTTCGGTTTTGGTAATTTTAATTTCTGCACGATGGATTGCAGCCAAAGCCATTCGACCAGTATTCGATATTATCGATACTGCACAATCGATTTCAGAAAGTACTTTATCCCAACGAGTTCCGCTTCCAACAAGGAAAGATGAATTGTATCAGTTGGCAAAAACAATCAATTCTTTATTGGATCGATTAGAATATCAGATCATCAAAGCCAAACAATTTTCGGCCGATGCTTCTCATGAATTACGAACACCGTTAACGATTATAAAAGGAACTTTAGGAATTTTGATTCGACGAAAACGAACACAAGAAGAATATCAGGATAAAATAAACTATACCCTAAAACAAATCGATCGTTTAGATGCTTTGGTCGAACAATTTTTACTTTTATCGCGCGTAGAAAATAATAGTTTGCAACTAAAGAAAACCAATTTCGATCTAAAAGTAGAAGTTTTACATACGCTCGAACGCTTCGATTTGTTGCTACACGAAAAACAAATCACTACAAAAATTAATCAACTCCATTCCTTTACTACCGAAAATTATCGAGAATTTATCGAAATTATTTTGGATAATATTTTGTCTAATGCTATAAAATATACTTCACCAAAAGGACAGATTACCCTCTCATCTAAGCAAGAAGAAAACACGTACATCTTGTCGATAAAAGATAACGGAATCGGCATGAAATCGGAAGATGTTCTGCGAATAGAAAATCGACATTTTCGGTCGGATGACGTAGAAACGAAACTTTTTCTGGAGTTGGTTTGGGTCTGAATATCGCAAAAAAATTGGCTGACTTAGCGGAAATAGATTGGACGATAAAAAGCGTGAAAGAAATAGGAACTGAAATTCAGTTGAAATTCTACAATAAGAAGTAAAAAAAACAATTTGTAGAAGCAAATTTCGATGGTTTGCTGTAGAAACACTCAACCGTATTATGAGTTTATACAAATGTTTTTAATTGAAAAAAAACTTTAAAAACTAAAATTACTCTTATTTACTAACAGTGATTCGGTTGCAAATTTATAAATCTTTTACTATTACGCAAAAAAAATATTAGTTTTCGATGATTTAACTATCTTGTTATCAAGAAAATATTTCTTTCAGTTCTAAACCTCCGAAGCTTCCAGAACTCATCATCAAGAAGACTTTATTTTCCTTTTTCTCTTCTTGTAAAAATGCTTTCAATTCTTCTGGGTTGGTCATCACTCGAATCGTTTGATCATTGAACCCATTTCTGATGTCATCTTCGGATATCATTTGCATTCTCTTAATTTTCAAGGCTTCTGGATCATAAAAGATTATTTTTTCATCGGCCGCAACCAATGCGTCTTTGTATTGCGAAAGAAATTCTACATTCAACGAAGAATATGTATGAATCTCTAAACATGCTACAATTTTTTTGGCCGGAAATTGTTCTCTTACGGCTTTTGTTACCGAAGTTACTTTGCTAGGTGCATGTGCAAAATCTTTGTATGCAATGAAATCTTTTGTGCGACTGATTAATTCTAATCGTTTCGAGGCTCCAGTAAAAGACTGTATAGCTTCATAGAAGTCTTCTTCCATCAGACCTATTTGTTTACAGATTTCTTTGGCTCCTTCTAAATTCATCAAATTATGTTCACCAAAAACTTCTAATGGTATCGGTCCTTCTTCGGTAGAGAGATACGTTGTTCCGTCTTCTATTGTATATTCTGGTAATTGGTATGGGAATTTTTTTAGTGGTTTTTCTACTTTCTCTACTATATCGAGAACGTTTTCATCCATCGAATTGTACACCAAAGCTCCTCCGTTGATGATACTTTCTGCGAACTTTAAGAATTGCTCTTTATAGTTTTCGAAAGTAGGGAATACATTGATATGGTCCCAAGAAATCCCACTAATCAAAGCTATGTTGGGTTGATACAATAAGAATTTCGAACGGCGATCTAGTGCAGAAGATAAATATTCGTCACCTTCCATTATCATGAATTCGTTTTCTTCTGTAAGATGTACCATTACATCAAATCCTTCTAATTGTGCACCTACCATATAATCGACATCTATACCGTGATAGTGCAAAACATGCAAAACCATGGACGTTATTGTGGTCTTACCATGAGAGCCACCGATAACGATTCGTGTTTTATCTTTAGATTGCTCGTACAAATATTCTGGGTAGGAATAAATTTTTAGTCCTAATGCTTGTGCTTTTAGCATTTCTGGATTGTTTTCATGAGCATGCATTCCTAAAATGATAGCCTCTATATCTTCGGTAATTTTTTCAGGAAACCAACCAAGTTTATTAGGCAAAAGTCCACGTTCGGCTAGACGAGTTTTAGATGGCTCATAAATAGCATCATCCGAACCTGTAACGATATATCCTTTTTCTTGTAAAGCGATTGCCAAATTGTGCATTGCACTGCCTCCGATAGCAATAAAATGTATTTTTCCCTTTTTCATTTATTCTTTGGATGTTTGGTTAGATGATTGATTTTGTTCTGTGTTTTTTTCTCTGGTGGTGATTGGTTGATTTTGTTTTTCTTCTAATTCTTGAATTTCTTCTTCATTCATTTCTTCATCTTCACTCAGATAATCGTCTAGTGATACAGATTGATATTCTTCTAAAATTTCATCTATTGTTTTTACTTTATTGTATTCTGGAGATTGTTCAATTGCATCCATAATCTTTCTCATGATCATATCTGATGAGTCATTTTCATAATCGATATGCAATGGATCTTTAAAGGTCATTGTTGCACGAATTCCTTTCTTCTTGATTAGCAAACCTTTCTTATCAAAAGCGCGTCGAAAACCATCAATCACTACCGGAATAACGATTGGTTTATTCGTCTTGATCAGATGTGCTGTTCCTCGACGACCAGGCGCAAAAGCCTTGGTTGTACCTTGCGGGAAAGTAACTACCCAACCATTTTGGATAGCTTTGTCGATATTAGATATTTCATTCAGATCAACTTTTCTGTTGACATTTTCTCCTTTTGCTCGCCATGTTCTTTTAACGGTTACTGCTCCGGTATAAGCAAAAAGTTTTGTGAGCAAAGAATCTTTCATTGTTTCTTCTGCTGCTACGTAGTAAAAATCTATTTTGGGATTGAGAAGATAAACAGGATTTTTTATGGTATCTACAAAGCCATTTTGCACACTACAAAAAACGTGATACATGGCAAATACGTCTGCAAAATAAGTTTGATGATTGGATACAAAAAGAACATTGGTTTTGGGTAAATCTTTTAGTTTTGCAGTGCCGCTAACTTTCAGCTTATTGAACCCATTGTATCGACTATAGGTAAGACTGCCTAAGACGAATATCAAAATTCTTTTCAGAAAAAAAAGATGCCCAAAGACATCTCGGTATACGGTTTTCTTTTTTGCTTTTTGTGCCACTTGATTTGATATTTTTTTTTACAAAGTTATACTCTTTTTAATGAATTCTTTAAACTCTTCGAGAATCATTGCAGTTGCACCCCACAAATAAACATTCTCTCCGATATCATATCCGGGCATTTCTACTATATTGCCAGAAAAATCATACTCAAAAGATGAGATTTCGGCTTCTAAAAACGCTTCTAAATTTATTGGTATAATATGCTGTACCTCTTCTTCTGAAGGCACAAATTCGGGAACCTGAGGATAGTATCCTATGAATGGATAGATAAGAAAATTACTTGGCGGTACATAAAGCTCTGTCAACTGCTTCAAAACTTCTATTTGCATCTCATCTACACCTACCTCTTCAGATGTTTCACGTACTGCAGTCTGATCCATGGTTACATCGAACTCCTCAAACTGACCTCCCGGTAGTGATAATTGATTAGAATGTATGCCATTATAAATAACACGCAAAATAATCGGAAATTCCACTTCTTTTTCTTCATTCTCGTACAACATAATCATAACAGAAGCCACTTTGGGGTTAGTTCTTTTAATGGCTTCTATATCATATTTACCTCGGTAGGGTGGTGATGCTTTTTTCTGATAATCCCATCCTGGCAAGGGATCGTTATTCTGAAGAATTAATTCTTTTAATATTTCTATATTCAAACAATCTAATTTTAGCCAAATTTAGCAAGAAAATATCAATTAGATTTTATTTATCTAAAACCAAATATTGTTTTGTGCATTTATCATGTCTAATATTTTTCTCAATTGGTGTTTTTCTATTCTTTGCTCCTACGATTTGTCATTCTATTTTCTATTTATCTTTGTTCTGTAGCATGATGAAGTTTATTGAATATATACCCACAAAAAAATCGATCAAGACCTTCTATACTACTATTCTGCATTGATTTGCTAGGCTCAGTATATTGAATTTTATACAATTCTTCTCCACCAATTTACAATGGATTCTAGAGATAATTTCAGGTTCGTTATCTCACCTAATAAGCTTTGGAGTGTTTTTTCATACTTAGCCGTTTTGCTTAAAATCAATAATATCTAATTAACAACTCTCGGATCTATTAAGATATAACCTATAATAACTTCTACCGAAACTTATCAATTCTGCTCGTATAATTATTCCAAAAAATCCTTTAGATTTCTAGTAAATAAATAATTTCCTAAAATAGGTCAAAAAGCTTAAATTTGTCTAAAAATACGTAGCATATCCATGGGAAGAGCATTTGAATTTAGAAAAGGACGTAAACTAAAACGTTGGGCGGCAATGTCCAAAGCATTTACCAAAATAGGGAAAGATATTGTTATGGCGGTAAAAGAAGGCGGTCCTGATCCTGCGACAAACTCGCGACTTCGTGCCGTTATTCAGAATGCAAAAGCGGTAAATATGCCCAAAGATAATATCGAACGTGCCATAAAGAAAGCAACGGATAAGGATACCGAAAACTATAAGGAAGTAATTCTAGAGGGATACGGGCCACACGGTATTGCTATTTTGGTAGAAACGTCGACAAACAACAACAATCGTACTGTAGCCAATATTCGTTCTTACTTCAATAAATACAACGGAACGCTTGGTACGCAAGGTTCTGTAGAATTTATGTTTGACCATTTATGTCACTTCAAAATAGAAAAACCAGAAAATATAGATTTAGAGAGTTTAGAGTTCGAAATGATTGACTATGGTGTAGAAGAAGTTTTCGAGGAAGAGGATGGAATCGTTTTGTACGCACCTTTTGAAAATTACGGAACCATCTTCAAAGCCTTGGAAGAAAATGGATACGAGATTCTTTCGTCTGAATTCGAGCGTATTCCGCAAGTTACCAAAGAATTGACTGCAGAGCAACGCGAAGACATCGAGAAACTATTAGAAAAGTTTGATGAAGATGAAGATGTGAATCATGTTTTCCATACAATGAAAGAAGAAACAGAAAACGAAGAGTAATCTCTAAGGTCGAACAGCCTAATTTTTCATAAAAAAACTCAGCTTTATGGCTGAGTTTTTTATGAAAAATTATCAACGATCAACTTTTATAATTAATTAATATTTCCTTTAAACCAAAGATTCAATGGGCGATTTTTTCCTTCATAACCATCTATGGCGTTAACAGTTACTTCTGCATAATTGTTGTTATAGACAGTAAGGGATAAATTACCAGAAATGAAGTCTTCGTCTTTAATTTTGAATTCATACGAAGTTATTTCGTTTCCCATAATTTGAACCCCCTCGAAATAACTCGCAAAATTAAATGTTCTTCCATTTAGATCCAGCATATCATAATTACCACTTAATTTCATATTTCCTGGCACTAAAATATCTGCCTGGAAAAGAACATCTGTTCGTATAATATTTTGCCCACCATTCATATAATCTGAAGATAAATCTATACTCCAAATTTTTCTACCATCAGAGGTTATTTTACCTGTATCGAAAATATTCATATACCGAATTTTCTTGGTAATACCGTCATAGGTTACAGCTCCATTATTCTGAGCATAATAATCATAGCCGACATAGTCATCATCGTTATTTGAACATGCTGATAGACTTAGGATAAGTGATATTCCAAATAAATAAAAGAGTACTTTTTTATACATTATAGACTATTTTTCATTTGGTTTTAACAAAATTCATACCATAGAAAAAAAGGCACCAATTGGTGCCTTTTTTTCTTATCTTAATGTGATCACTTATCTCGAGGAATAATTACTTGAAGATAGCCTCCATTTTTTCTTTTTCTTCTTCTGCCAACTCTGGGTCAACTAAAATTCTACCCGAATGCTCATCTGCTATAATTTTTTTTCGTTGAGCGATATCCATTTGGCGTTGTGGTGGGATTGTAAAGAAAGAACCAGCCGAAGCACCACGTTCTACAGGCACCACAGCTAAACCGTTTTTCATATTTCCACGGATTCGTCGGTAAGCTTTCAGTAAACGGCTTTCTATTTTACTACTATACTCTTCTGAAAGTTTTAGCAATTTAACCTCTTCTTTTTCGGTATCTTTAATAATTCCGTCTAACTCACCTTTTTTGGTTTCTAAATGTTCTTTGAGACCAACAAGTTTTTCTTCGTACGAAGCTTTATTTTGGTTTTTATGTTCGATTTTTGCATTGTGCTCGCGAATACGTTTTTCTGCTAATTCTATTTCCAATTCTTGGTATTCTATTTCTTTAGCCAACGCGTCATACTCGCGGTTATTGCGTACGTTATCTTGTTGTTTGGTATATTTTTTTATTAAAGCTTCGGCGTTCACAATCGATTCTTTGCGTTGATTAATCATTGCTTCGAATTGTTGAATCTCATCCTCTACTTTAGAAATTTTTTTCTCCATTTGAGCAACATCGTCACTTAAATCCTCTACCTCTAAGGGTAATTCACCACGGGTATTACGAATTTCATCTAAGCGTGAATCGATCAGTTGTAAGTCATATAATGCGCGTAATTTTTCCTCAACGCTCATTTCTTTGGTTGTTTTTGTTTCGGCCATGGTTAATAATAATTAACAGGATTGGTATTAATTTCGGAATTATAGACTGCAAAATTAGTAAATTTTTTACTAATAAAAGTAGTTAATAAATTTTTTGTAAATTGTTCCGATTCGAAATGTCCTATATCCATCAAAACTATTTTATTTTCTGCAGCGAAAAAATCATGGTATTTGAAATCTGCACTGATGAATACATCGGCTTTTTGGGCAATGGCACTTCGGGTAGCAAAAACACCTGAACCTCCTAAAACAGCAACTTTCTTTATTTTTTTATTCAGTAATTTCGAGTGTCGAATTAGCGGTGTTTTCATCAGATCCTTTAGACGATCCATAAAATCATGCTCATTCATTTCTTCGGGCAATTCTGCAATCATTCCCATACCAACTGTTTGATTCTCATTCTCCAACGCAATCAATCCATACGCAATTTCTTCATAAGGATGATTTTTTCTCATCGCCTCTATCACCTTATCGGTTACATGAGCTGGCACCAATACTTCTATTTTCACTTCTTTTTCTGTATGCGCCACGTAATGTGTACCGATGGTAGGATTACTGCCTTCTGTCGGACGAAAAGTTCCCTCACCTACGAGATTGAAACTACATAAATCATACTTACCTACATGGCCAGCTCCGGCTTGGAAGAGGTTTTTTCGTAATTCTTCTGCATTTTTTTCGGGCACATATACATACAACTGATGCAGAATTTCTTTTTTTGGTAAGAGGATTCGTTGATTCACCAATCCTAATTGTTGACAAATCTGATAGTTTACACCTACCTGAGAATTATCCAAAGCAGTATGGATAGCATAAATAGCAATATCGTTCTGTATCGCCTTTAGCACTGCTCGCTCTACATATGTTTTACCGGTTAGTTTTTTTAGGCCCGAAAAAATAATCGGATGAAAACTCACAATCAGATTGCATTCTTTTTCGATGGCTTCTTGCACAACTTCTTCTGTCGTATCGAGCGTTACCAACACGTTGCTTACCTGAAATTGACTGTTACCCACTAGTAGACCTACATTATCAAAATCTTCTGCATATTGCAAAGGGGCAATTTCTTCTAAGGACTGGATTACTTCTTGTATTGTCATTTTTATTAGTTTCTATTCTTTAGCATAAATTTTCTAATCTCAAAAACCAAGATCACCAGTTTGTCTTCTGTTTTTTATCGTAACGAAGATACGATTATTCATTCATCGGGCAATTATTTTGGTAGGATGCGTCTTTTGATCGGAGAAAAAATTAACGCAAGAAAAAAGCAAGCTTTCGCTTGCTTTTTATCATTTCTCGAAGAGTAATTAATCTTCTAAAACTTCCATATCAAAATACAATGTTGCATTTGGTGGGATTACTCCGCCTGCTCCGCGATCTCCGTATCCTAAATGTGAAGGAATTATTAGCATTACTTTACTTCCTCGGTTGAACATTGTTAAAGCTTCCATCCAGCCTTGGATCAAACCTGTAACCCCCACCGTTACTCTCAATGGGTCTTGACGATCGTAAGATGAGTCTACTTTTTCGCCATCTGCTAAACGCAAAGTGTAGTGAACGTTGATTGCATCACCGTGCACTGGTTTTGCACCTTCTCCTTCTTTTTCGATCACATATTTCAATCCAGAATCGGTTGCTTGTGCTTTGCTTTCTAATTCTTTTAGTCTTTCTACTTCTTTGGCTTTTTCTGCAGCTTCTTTGGCTTTTTGTTCTTCTAATTTTTTTGCATGATTTGCTCTAGCCGTTTCGAATGATTCTGCTGGATCGTATTCTTTGTAATGTTCCCCCTTACGGATAACTTCTACTTTCTCTATCACAACATTTTCTTTCGGTTTGTCTTGTCCATCTTTTTCTACATTGGCAATAGTATCTATAACATCCAAACCATCGACAACTTGCCCGAAAATTGCATGACGACCATCTAACCAAGGTGTTGGTACTTCTGTAATGAAGAATTGCGATCCATTGGTTGCAGGCCCAGAATTTGCCATAGACAAAACTCCTTTTTTATCGTGTTTCAATGACGCATCAAATTCATCTTCGAAACTATATCCAGGTCCTCCTGTTCCACGACCGTCTGGATCTCCACCTTGGATCATGAAGTCCTTAATAACGCGATGAAAAATTACCCCGTCATAATAAGGTACTCCTTCTGCTTTTGCACTATTTTTTATCTTACCTTCTGCTAAACCTGTAAAGTTAGCTACCGTCATAGGTGCTTGCTCTTCGTATAGTTTTATCAACATAGTTCCTTTGTTTGTTACCATGTTGGCATACAAACCATCTTCTAAATTCTTAAATTCTTCTTTACTCATCGTACTTGGAATTTTTACACTACAACTTACCGTGATAAGTAATAATGTAAGGATTAATATTACTTTTTTCATTATTATTTTTTTCGTATTTCATGTACTTTAATTTCTATTATTATAGGAGTATCGGCATCGATTTTTTTCTGATCACCAAAACCTCCATAAGCCAAAAAAGAGGGTAGTAAAATCGTCGCAGAATCGTTAGCAGAAATTAACTGTAGCGCAGCATGTAAACCACGTGGCAGATCTATTTTCCCCAAGACTGCTTTTTGCGGCCCAATTTCTTGATAGGAATATATAAGGCTATTGTCTAAGTTTTTCACTTGATAATCGTAGGATATAAAATCTCCTTGTTTGGCCATATTTTCTGACACAATTGCCGAATTGGATATCCAAAAGCCCATTGATGTTTGTGTGAAAGTTAATGCAGATTTCTCTCGATACTGCTCGAACCATTCATTTTCTTCTGCCAAAAGAAGTTTACCTCTTTCTTGCGAACGCTTCATAAAGTCGTCGTTCTGATAAACTACAGGCCGTTGCACAACCTGATCTCCGCAAGCGAAAAATAATCCTACCAAACCAATCCCTAGCACTATCTTCCTCATAACTCGACTGCTTTTAGTTCTTCTTGATATTCAACTAAAATAGCTTTAAAACGTTCTAAGGTTTCTTCCATTGGTAAATCCGATCGTCCTCCCGCAGCATTCATATGTCCACCTCCACTGAAGTGTTTTCTAGAGAAAGCATTCACATCAAAATTGCTTTTTGAACGTAAAGATATTTTGATAAAATTATGATGAGTATCCTCAATGAAGAATACAGAAAAAACGTAATCCTCTACCGACAAACCAAAATTTACAAAGCCTTCTGTATCTCCTTTCTGAAATCCATTGGCAAGCATTTGCTTTCTAGTAAGATACATGAAAGCCGTTCTGTACTCGGGCAACAATGTTAGTTGATTGAGCGTTATGGCTAACAATTGAAGTCTTACGGGCGAATTGGCATCGTTTACATAAGAATTTACACGGTCTACCTCTACTCCTTTATCGATAAGGTTCGCTACAATCCTATGGGTGCTAGACGAAGTATTACGAAAACGAAATCCTCCTGTATCGGTCATAATACCGGTATAGATACAGGTTGCAATATCTTTGTCGATCAACGATTCCCCCTCCATGGTTTCTATAAAATTATATACCATCTGACAGGTTGCAGGCATGGATACATCCGAATACATAAAATCGAAAATATCGGGAGCTTGATGATGATCAATCAAAACTTTTGGTGCATTCGATTGTTTTACCAATTGCCCTAACTGGTCGATTCTTTCTAGGGTATTGAAATCCATAACAAAAATAAGGTCGGCATTCGCTATCAATGCTTCGGCCTTTTTGGGGTTATAATCACCAATAATTACCTCTTTTGCTTGGGGTAACCATTTGAGAAATTTCGGAAAATCATTAGGGGCAACCACATGACATTGATGACCGATTTTTATAAGGAATTGACTCATCGCCAAGGTTGAGCCAATGGCGTCACCGTCGGGATTTTTGTGCGGTAAAAGCACAATGTTTTTAGGGGAAGCCAAAAGATTTTTCAGGGCTTCGAAATTTGTCATCTGCATTGGGCAAAGATAAATATTTTATAGAATTTTATAAATCTCTTTTCTTCAACAACGCTAGAGATCCATAAATAAAGAGAAAACAATACAAAATATTCACACTAAAACTTGCCCAATTTACAGAAGAAGCCACAAACAATTCTCCTTTTGTAAGATAATTCCCAATGTCTACAGCAGGATATCCAACGATAGAAGAATTGCTATTGAAAGGCAGGTAGGACGACAACAAAGTCATCTTTTCGTCTAGATTCTCTCCTGTTTTTATATACATTCTCACCAAATATTCGATTCCCTTTATGATGGTTTCCCCAAAACTCAATACAAAAAGAGCCAAAATTGCAAAAGCACTTTTTTTGAGTAAAAAAGACAGAAATACTGCAATCAATAAGTAATTTGTGATTTCTACAAAATACCCTAAAACAAAAGAAGAACCGCTCAGAATATTTACATTTTCATTCTTGAAAAAGGCCAAAACCAATCCAGCCAAAAACACAAAAACCGTTGAACCTAAAGCCAACAAAAGCGTGCTTAGAAGTTTCGAAGCAAAAAACTCTTTCTTGCTCAAACCATCTATCATGTTTTGTTTTATCGTCCCGAAAGCATATTCGTTACTGATATTATTGATTAAAATTACAGCCAAAAAAAACTTCCCAAAAGCAATTAACCAAACCAAGTTGTGCCAGATATAAGGAATTTTCAATCCTCCCATTTTCACTAGATTTAGATCGATTCCGTTCACATTTATTTTGAAGACTGGTAGGATAACTCCCATTGCGACTATCATTGCGAAATATAAAATCACAAAAATTCGTGTTCCTTTGTTGTAGAATATTTTATTCCACTCGATGTTTAGTAATCTTTTCATTCTTTATTTTTATGAATAAGTTGTAAAAAATGATCCTCTAGTCGTTCTTTATTCATCGTGAGATGACTTAAAACAATTCCCTGTTCGAATGCCTTTTTATTGATTTTTTCTACCGGAACTGCTTCTTTAAGCACTGCAACCAATATAGATTTTTTTCGGGTTATGGTCGAGAAATACGGAAGTTTATGTAAGAAATTCTCTAAAACGTCTAAATCAGAAGATGAAATTTCTATATAACCAAAGTTTGGGTTCATCTCTTCTACCAAGCCAGCGTACAGCACTTTCCCTTTGTTGAGAACCACCACATGCGAGCAAACTTTCTCCACCTCATCGAGCAAGTGGCTTGCCAATAGAATTGTGGTTCCGGTTGCTGCAATTTTCTGAATAATTTCTCTAATCTGGATTATTCCTTCGGGATCAAGACCATTGGTTGGTTCATCTAAAATGAGCATTAGTGGATCATCGAGCAAGGCGGCTGCAATTGCCAATCGCTGTTTCATCCCTAAAGAAAAGTGCTCAAACTTATCTTTTTTTCTGTCTAATAAGCCAACCAATGCTAATTTTTTATCAATTTCTTGGTAGGATACTTCTTTGATATTTGCAACAATTTCGAGATTTTTTTGGGCCGAGAGATAGGGATAAAATTTCGGACTTTCTATTATTGCGCCAACTTTCTTTAGTGTTTGAGGTTGTTCTGCCAACTCGAACCAACGATAACTTCCACTTGTAGGGTTTATCACCTTCAGGATCATGCCCAAGATAGTCGATTTCCCGCTTCCGTTTGGACCGAGCAAACCGTAAACATTTCCTTTTTCTACCGTAAATGAAACATTATCAACAGCCAAAAGAGAGCCAAAGCGTTTAGAAAGCTGATTGATTTCTAGTACTTTTTGCATAAATATTATATATGAATCATTAGTCTATTTTGTGAAAATTTTGTTACTTTCATCACCAAATTTATTCTATGATACGGATTATTTTTTTTATTTCTTTGTATTTATTAAGTTATTTTTCAACCGCTCAAGATCTAAAGAACTATCAGTTTTATAACAAAAACCAAAAAGCAATTGATTTTCATCAAACTGCAAAGATCTTATCCAAATATGATATTATACTTTTTGGTGAACACCATAACGATGCAGTTACACATTGGTTACAATTAAAACTCGCGGAAGAATTATACAAAACCTCAAACAAAAAACTTAAATTAGGTTTTGAGATGTTCGAGCGGGATAATCAACATGCTATTGATTGGTTTCTTACGAACAAGATCAACGAGAAAGTATTTGCAGATTCTGTTCGATTTTGGTCCAATTACAAAACAGATTATCAACCCTTGCTTCTGTTTGCAAAAGAAAAAAACCTTGGGGTTGTCGCAAGCAATGTCCCGAGAAAATACGCTTCAATTGTTGCAAAAAACGGTCTAGCTTCTCTAGATTCGTTACCCGAAAACGAAAAAAAATGGATAGTTAGACTACCCTTATTCGTAGATGAAAAAACACCTGGATATCCGGAAATGATTGAGATGATGAAAGATCATTCTGCTACCAATGCCAAAAATTTTGTTTATGCTCAGGCACTGAAAGATGCAACGATGGCCGAAAGTATTTTACTAAATCATAAAAAAAACGAACTTTTTTTGCATTTTAATGGAGATTATCATTCGAAGAATTACGGTGGGATATACTATTATTTGAAACGTGCAAATCCGAAACTAAAAATTGCTGTTATCTCGATTATCGTGAATAAAAATCTTAGACCCATTTTAGAAAGTAACGAAAAATATATCCCAACCGAAATCCTTTTGGTACTACCGACCGATTCACCCAAAACTCATTAAACTTACCCTATAAAAAAACAGAAGATACTTTATTTAAAAATTCAATAGTAGATCATTTGGTATACTTGCATTACTCCCCTCAATTTCGGGTTTTAGAAGTTAAGTTAAAAAAGCAAGAACTACTGAACCCGTTTGGCGTCTAAAGGCAATTTAAATATTATTGCTTAATATTAGTTTGACGTAAACCTTTTGTTTATGAAGCAAAAAGACATAAGATCGAAGTTTTCTAATCATAAAAATATCATTCGATTAGCGATTCCGATAATTCTGGCTAATGCATCTGCACCACTTTTAGGGCTATCTGACACTGCCGTTATCGGACGCACTGGTACAGCAACTGAGCTAGGTGCCATTAGTTTGGCGTCACTTATCTTTAGTTTTATTTATTGGGGTTTTGGTTTTCTACGAATGGGGACAACCGGCTTTATTTCACAGGCTTGGGGAGCAAATAACCAAACAGAAGTTAATCTTATCTATTACAGAACCTTCCTCACAGCTATTCTGATTGGTATTGTACTGATTGCTTTACAAATCCCGATTGCCGAAGTTTCAAGAAAATTGATGAGTGCAAGCCCACAAGTAAAAAGCGAGGTCGATAACTATTTTTACATCAGGATTTGGGGCGCTCCTGCAACCTTAATTACATTTGGAATTATCGGGAGCTTGATAGGCTTAGGACATACTAGACAACTCTTATGGATACAATTATCACTGAACTTTCTCAACCTTCTTCTCAATATTATATTTGTAGTGGGATTGAAATTAGGGGTTAAAGGAATTGCTCTAGGAACTTTGATTGCCGAATGGTTTGCACTATTCTATGCGATATATCTTCTTCATAAAACCACACAAATACCATTTTCTTTTTCTATTATAAGAAAAAAATGGACCGAAATCATAAACAAACAAAAGATCTGGATGATTTTCAGGGTTAATTTAGACATTATGTTGCGTACATTTGCTTTGCTCACTGGTTTTGCTTGGTTTGCCAATCAGGGTGCTAAATTTGGAGATTCTATTTTGGCTGCAAATCATATCCTATTACAATTCATTTCTTTATCGGCCTTTTTTCTCGACGGCTATGCACACGTTGTAGAAATGCTAAGCGGAAAATCTATAGGTGCAAAAAACCAAAAAGAGTTCATTCTACAAGTGAAAAACTCTACCGAATTGGCAGCTATAACGGCGTTCATGTTGGGCTTGGGAATTATTCTCTTCGGTCCAATTGCGATCCAATTTTTTAGCAATAATATTAATGTGCTAAACATTGCAAAAAACCATGTGATTTATGCCGGAATTTACATTATGTTTTCTTTTGCTGCATTCCAGTTGGATGGTATTTTTATTGGTGCAACACAAAGCAAAGCAATGCGAAACGCATCGATTATTTCACTTATTATTTTAGTAGCTTCTGGGACGTTATTGGTACAGAAATGGGGAAATTCTGGCTTATGGATCTCTTTTATCTTATATATTATTGCCAGAGGAATTAGCCTTGGCTTGTACTTTCCGCAACTGATCCGTTCTACTTTCCGCAACTGAAAAGAGCAACTACCTTTCGAACAAAAGATAATTGCTCTGATAAAAAAATTTCTAAAGTGATTTTCTAAACCAAAAATATATAAATCTGGTTTAAGCAACTTTTCTCAAAGCTTTCTGTAAGATTTTATCAACAACTTTATCTACCTGTTCTTTCTCTAAAATCAATTGATTATTATGCAACGTATCTAACGTATAAAATTCTGTAGATGGCTTTATCAATTTCAGTTGTTGATAAAATTGCTTTTCTTTTTCCTGGTTATAAAACTTCAAATCTTGCACGCATAAGATATGTAAATTTGCTTGTACAGCCTGAATAACCTCATTCCATTTTCTTCTATTTTCTGCAATATTTACCGATAGAAAAAGCTCTTTATACCATTCATTTTTTACGACAGGATAATTTTTTAACCAATCTTTCACAAGTGGCAAAGCGGCAATTGGCAAAAGATTCTGAATTCTTTTTGGAAAGAGAGTTGCCATTTCCCAAGCAATCCCTCCTCCCAAATCGGCTCCAATAATAGCAAAAATATCTTCCACACCCAATTCGAACAATGCTAGCCAAAACAATACAGCAATGTCACGAGCTTTCACGTTATTCTTCCTATAATATGTTATTTCATTGGTACTTTTCCCTGGCACATCAAAACAGATAACAGTATAGAAATCAAGGTCAATTGCTTTCTTCTCACCCAAAATTCCCTCCCAATGCAACAAACAGTCAGAATCGCTATGCATCGCATGATTTATTACAATTACAGGTGCAGAACCTAATTGTTTCCCGTACATACGATAGGTTAACAATTGATTTTTAAGGATAGTGTTGTTTTGCAACGGCCAAATTCTGACAGATACTTGTTTACTAGGCTTCATTTTGTTTAATTTTTATTATTAATAAAAAAAGTCCCGTTATTTTTTTTTAAATAACGGGACTTGTTTTACGACTCGACTTTTTTCTTGTCACTCCACATAGAACTCCCGCCATGATCCCAATTAGAAATCATGCATCTTGTTGAGTACATTGAATGACAAATAAAAATTCTCATCGCTTTCTATAAGTTTTGCTCCGACAAAGATAAGCTTACTTTTTACATAAATAAAATATTTTTCTACTAATTTTCATTTAAAGAGTATATTTTAGAAAAATATCTTACGTAATTAGATAATACAGAAATAATATTCTAAATTAATTACTTCAAGCCTTTTAATATCTCATGAAATACAGTTTGCGCTGAATATATTCTGTTTGTTGCTTCCTCTATCACGATAGAATACGACGAATCGAGCACCTCATCTGCTACCACAACATTTCTTCTTACCGGCAAACAATGCATAAACTTTCCGTCGTTGGTAAGTTTCATCTTATCGATGGTCACTTGCCAATCTTTTTCTTGAGGTATTATTGCACCATAATCCTCATACGAAGACCAATTTTTTGCATAAACAAAGTCTGCTCCTTTCAGTGCTTCTTCTTGGTCGTAAACAATATTTGCACCATGAGTAAATTTAGCATCCAACTCATACCCTTTTGGCTGAGCTATTGTAAAATCTACCCAATCTACTTTCGTAAACCATTCGGCAAATGAATTTGGGACAGCTTGCGGCAACCTTCTAGGGTGCGGCGCCCAAGTCATGACAACCTTTACCTTTTCTTTTGGCGGATTTGCTGGATTATAATTTATTTTTTCGGCAATTGTAATAAGATCTGCAAATGATTGCAATGGGTGTAACGTTGCACTCTCTAATGAAACTACCGGCACCGAAGAAAGATCTTTTACTTTATTAAACATTGCCTCACTATAATCTTCTTCTTTTTGCTCCAATTTCGGAAAAGTTCTCACTCCCAACACATCACAATACGCACTCATCACCTGAATTGCTTCTTTTATATGCTCTTGTGTATCACCATTCATTACTGTTCCGTCACCCATCTCTAGCGTCCAAGAGTCTGCTCCAGCATTTAGAACCCATGCATTTGCACCCAAATTATACGCTGCTTTGATAGAGCTTAAACGAGTACGTAAAGAGGGATTGAAAAAAATTAGACCAATCGTTTTATTTTTCCCAACTGCTTGCTGCCCAAATGGATCTGCTTTTATTTCTAAAGCTTTTTCTAATAATTGATCAATATTCTCTACATCGTTTACAGAAATAAATTGCTTCATGATAATTTTAGTTTTTTATTACTACAAAGTTACAAGTAATCTTATTGATTCGGAACATTCCGATTCGAAGATTAGCAATAACTTTAGAAGTTTTGGGTTTATGAAAAGAAATATTTTGAACAATTTTCACAAGAAAAAGATAACGTATTTTATAGATTCTGACTTTCGTTGTAAGTTTACCACATGAAAAAAATAGCCAATGATTTTTTGATTTTGATTTGTTTGCCTTGGATTTTGGCGTACGAGATTTATTGTACCATTTATAAATATAAAAAATAATGAAGCATGAACGAATCGGAATTTTAGGCGCAATACCCGAAGAAATCAACTATATAATCCCATTAATAGAAAATAAACGAGAAGAAAAAATAGGCAAAAGAACTTTCTATATCGGGAAGATTGGTAAGCACGAAGTGGTTTTAGCATACTCTAGAATCGGAAAAGTAGCCGCAGCAACAACGGTAAGTACTTTGATTTTACATTACAATATTACCCAATTAATTTTCACAGGCGTTGCAGGTGCGATTCATCCTGACGTGAAAATTGGCGATATAGTTTTGGCTAGGAAATTAATACAACATGACATGAACGCATCCCCGTTGATGCCACGCCACGAAATACCTCTTTTAGGAAAAACTTATTTCGAGGTAGACACTAAGTTGTTAGAAAGAAGCAGAAAGGCAGCAAACAATACCTTACTAACAAATTCTTTTACAGAAGCAGAAAAAGACGAATTCCACTTGCATCATCCCACAATTCATTTTGGTTTGATTGCTTCAGGCGACTTGTTTTTTTCTACCACTAAACAAAAAGAAAAATTAAATCAACGAATTCAGAATATTCTTTGCGTAGAAATGGAAGGTGCAGCAATTGCACAAATTTGCTACGAATTCTCTATACCGTTTTGTGTAATGCGAGTTATTTCTGATGAAGCAAATGACGAATCGAGCATAGATTTTGTTCGATTCATCAAACATGTAGGACGTGTATATTCTCGTTCGTTTATTGAAAATTTATTAAAATAATAAAGAAATCCCTCAATTCTATTAAGACAGAACAGGCACTTCAATAATTTTTTAAAAATAAAAAATGGACTAAGGTATATTTTAGTCCATTTTCTACTTTCAACACACTTACATAAATAAAAAGTAACTGTATTATTTGTGGGGAGAGCAGGATTCGAACCTGCGAAGGTGAATACCAACGGATTTACAGTCCGTCCTCGTTGGCCGCTTGAGTATCTCCCCAAAAGGGTAATTTTGCATTACTTTACATTGAGCCGATAGAGGGATTCGAACCCACGACCCCGAGATTACAAATCACGTGCTCTGGCCAACTGAGCTATATCGGCAAAAGTAATTCTTGATATTTAAGAACTTCTCGTTTTTCGTGGTGCAATATTAGTGCTGATTTTTGAATCTTGCAAATACTTGAGATACTTTTTTTATGACATTTTTCCAACTCTATTTTTAGAGTTTGATAATCAAAGCCTTAAAACTTAAACACTCCACAAATTTCTTCAGCAGCAAAGATTAACATAGAGTTTACATTGCTAACCTTAATTTTGTAAACATTTATCAAAATGCAAATACTCTTCATCATATTACAAGTTTTGGGAGCTGTTGCGCTATTTATCTATGCCATGAAAATGGTGAGTGATAATTTACAGGCAATCTCTGGTGATGGTTTTCAACTCACCCTAAATAAATTAACGCGTAACAATTTTACCACCTTTGTTACTGGTACAATTTTCACCACATCGATACAATCGTCTTCTGCTGCGAGTATTTTTTTCTTGAGTTTTGTCAATGCTGGTCTTATCAATCTCAAAAAAGCTTTTAGTTTAATTATCGGCGCAAATATAGGCACAACTCTTACGTTGTGGTTGATTTTTGCAGGCCTACAGTTCAATTTGCTTTATTTGGCTTTGCCTTTACTTATTATTGCAGTGCCTTTTTATACCTCATACAATAGAAACAGGCGATTAATTGGCGGGGTAATGATCGGATTCACTATGATTTTTTTTGCCCTTTATTTCCTCAAAGCTTTTTTACCCGATATTACCGATATACAAATTCTGCAAACTTACCTGTACACCGACTATAGCTGGATTTATGCTCGTTATTTATTGTTTATTATTTTTGGTCTAATCCTTACCTTGGTAATTCATTTTTCATCAGCATCGATTGCTATTTCGGTTCTACTTGTCGACAAGGGATTGCCACTAGAGTTAGCAGCAATGATGATTTTAGGTGCTAATATCGGAACTACTTTTACTGCACAACTAGCTTCATTTATCGGTAATAAATCTACAAGAATTGTTGCTAATTTTCATACTTATTTCAATATTGCGAGTGCATTATTATTTTTCTTTATAGTTCCTTATATCATACCCTTTTTACAGCAGTACATATCAAATTCTAGCATACTACTGATTAGTTTTGATACGATAACTAATGCCATTACGGCAATTATAGCTTTGATATTTCTGAATCCGATAAGTGAATATTTCAACAAAAAACACGGTAAGGTTTTGGGAGCAAAATCAAAATCGATTGAGAGAATGAATTTCATTACAGTGCCTTACGGTAACAATGCTAATCTTTACCTCAACGACGCAACCAAAAATATCTTGAGACTGGCTGCAATAAGTAGACGCACAATCCAAACCTTGGGTAGGATGATAACCGAAAGTGATGATCAAAAGTTTAAGATTCTTAAAGAAAGAGTGTTAATGCTAGAAAACGAAAGTGACGAAATCGAAGAAGAAATTACGACTTTTCTCATGAAAATCTACAACCTAGACATCAACGAAAGCAAGGCAAGAAGAATCAATCAACTGATGGTTATTTGTCATCATTTAGAGAGCATTAGCGATATTGCAATCAAGATGACGATGATCCATAACAAAAGAAGAAAAAGCAACAGTTTTATTACGCCAAACTTGCGCATTCATATGTCGAAAATGCAACAAGAACTCAACTTAGCAACTTCTTTTTTGTTTCAGAATTTAAGCTCGCCTAACAATGAAATCGACATAGAGAAGTCTCGAGAAATAGAACACAACATCAATCGGTTATACAAAGCTGCCGAAGCAGACCTTATCAAAAGCATCGAAAAAGATAAACTTGGTACATTAAGTGCGTTATATTACAAAGAATTGATACAAAACTACGAATATATCGGCGATCATATTTACAAGGCAAATATGGCGTTGACCAAAGACTAAGTTTCGTACCTTTGTACAATGATGGATCCGTATTCTATTTTCGATATAAAAAATTTTTCTGAATTCGAAGAAAAAGCCTTAGCAGTTTTTCGTCATCAGGCAGAACATGTGCAAGTGTATCGAGATTTTGTAGAGCTGATGAAAGTGAACCCCAAAAATATTTCTGATTTGTACGAAATTCCGTTTTTGCCAATTCGTTTTTTCAAACAATATTCGATAATAGAAAACAAACTTCTTCCAGAAAAAATATTTACAAGCTCTGGAACAACTGGGCAAAATACGAGCAAACATTTGGTTGCAGATTTGGCTTTGTACCATCATAGTTTGTCTAAATGTTTTCATCACTTCTATGGTGATTTGTCTACCTATTGCATTTTCGCCCTGCTTCCATCTTATCTAGAAAGAAACGGTTCATCACTAATCGACATGGTAGAATATTGGACACAACAAGCAGACTCTTCCTTTGGCGGCTTTTATTTGTATAATCATGATGAATTGCACCGCGATTTATTGGCGTGTGAAAATGCAGGCAAAAATGCTATCCTGATTGGCGTTTCTTTTGCCCTACTCGACTTTGTAGAGAAATATCCGATGCAGCTCTCTCGTACAATTGTTATGGAAACCGGCGGTATGAAGGGTCGGAAAAAAGAAATTACTCGACAAGAACTTCACTCGATTCTCAAAAAAGGTTTCGGCACACCAAACATTCATTCCGAATACGGAATGACAGAGTTACTTTCGCAAGCATACATGCGAGAACAAGCTCTCTTCGAAACACCAAACTGGATGCATTTGTTGATTCGTGAAACCGAGGACCCACTTACATTCGTAGAAGAAGGAAAAACTGGTGGGGTAAATGTAATCGACTTAGCAAATTTCCATTCGTGTAGTTTTATTGCAACCGACGATTTGGGCAGAAAAAAATCTTCTAGAACATTCGAAATATTAGGAAGATTCGACCATTCTGATGTTAGAGGATGCAACTTATTAGTGGTCTAATTTCGATTGTAGTACACGATAAAATTATCAGATTACTCCATAAAGAGTTGATTATTTTTTATTTTTCTTGTTCTGGCAACTCCTTCTCTATCAGCCAAAGTAAAGTTTTCACTTATATAAACATCCTAGTAGAATAACCTCTTTACTGCAGTTAATTTTATTAAGAAAAATTATCAAATATTCAACATTGATACGATAGAAAATTGATGAATTTAGAATAAGCAAGCATCTTTTCTATCTTTACGTATCTATATCCAATACAAATTAACATTTTCTTTACCTTTAAAGTTGGAAATGTAAAAATTATGTTTATTTTTACTTACAGAAATCATTTCTAATAAATTTAGAATGGCTTCTTAATTAACACAATAGAGGAAAAACTGATGAGGAAAGGATTAAATCTAGTATTTAATCCTTTTTCTTTTTTTTATTTTCTTTAACACAATTATCCAAAACAAAGGCCGAAATAACTATCAATGTTCAGAAATGAATATTGTTCTCATTGCTTCTTCAATTCTAGGATATTGCATTCGGAAACCAAGATTCTTCAGCTTCATGTTCGATAATAAACAACCATCTAGCACCAATGCGCTACGTTCGCCAAGTATTCTCTTCACAACAAATTCGGGGATATTAGGTAGAAAATAAGGAGCTTTTATCTCTCTAGACAAAACCAAATTGAATTCATTTTGGGTTATCTGCTCATCAGCAACAGCATTTACCGCACCATCTAACGAAGAATTAATCAGAGCAAATTCATACACACGCAACAAATCTTGTAAGTGGATCCAAGGCATATAATTATTTCCACCCCCTAAATTCGTCCCTAAACCCAACCGAAAAACCTTATTCAGTACCCTGATCAAACCACCGTCTTTGCTCAATACGGCAGGCGTACGTACTTTGACCACTCGGGCCCCTATCTCGTGAAACTGATCTGCAGCAGCCTCCCAAGCAACGCAAAGTTTACTCAAAAAACCTTCTCCTGCTTCACTTTCTTCTGTTAAGGTTTTATCCGTAGCTTCATTGCCATAGAAACCAATTGCTGAGGCTGAGATAAATAAGGATAAATCTGGACAAAAATCCTTGGCTTTTTCTAATAGAAAATTAGCTGTATCGATTCGGCTTTCGTACAAAACTTTTTGATAATAACCAGTCCAAGGTTCTGCAATAGGTGCACCTGCCAAATGGATTATGCCATCGATTTGATGCATTGCTTTTTCATCAAAAATATTTTTTTCTACATCCCAATAAAAGTCTTCTTTTGGATACGAACGTTGCAAAACACGAACTTCATGAGCTTTTAAACGTAAATATTCTACTAGAGCCTTACCAATAAAACCTGTTCCACCCGAAACTAAGATCTTCATATTCGATATTTTTTATCTAATTTAGCTCTTTATAAAGAGATTGTGGGCATGAAATGGAATATTTTCCGATTGAAAAAACTCGACAAAGACGAAGAAAATAAACTAAAGAAAAAGATATTTGAGATTATCTTCGAAGCCAATACGCCCTATGGTCGACTATTCGACCTTAGTCTTTTATTGTTGATTATTCTTAGTGTAGCGTTGGTTATACTAGAGTCAGTTCCGACTTTCAATGCTCGCTATCATACTTTTTTAGTTGTTTCGGAATGGTTAATTACCATTCTCTTTACCATCGAATATTTACTACGATTATACAGCGTACAAAAACCTTTACGATATGTTTTTAGTTTTTATGGGATTATCGATTTACTGAGTATCCTTCCTTTCTATTTCGGGATTTTCTTCCCGAATAGTAAATATTTATCAAGCATCCGAATTCTTCGTTTATTCCGTATTTTGCGAATTTTTAATCTTACCGGGCTCACGCAAAACAGAAACATTCTTCTAAGAAGCTTGCAGCAAAGTAAAGATAGAATAATAGTTTTTTTATCTTTTGTTATTCTTATCGTTGTGGTATTGGGCTCTTTTATGTATGCGATAGAAAAAAACCATCCAGAGTCGGGCTTCACAAGCATCCCAATCAGTATCTATTGGGCAGTCGTAACCATGACAACTGTAGGTTACGGAGATGTCGCTCCAGTAACGGGCTTGGGTCGTTTTCTAGCTTCTATTATTATGATTTTGGGTTATGGTATTATTGCTGTACCTGCAGGGATTATGTCGCAAGAAATAGCTCGTGCGTCTAAAGAAAACGATCATATCCCAACCAACACAGATGTTTGCAGATATTGTGGCGATAATTATCATTTGGATAATTCTATTTATTGCAAAACTTGCGGGCATTTACTCAACCCTTAGGTTGTCTTTCTAGGACTGAGAATTGGTTTCCTTTTTTAGATTCAATTCGATAAAATTATTTTTCTGTATTTTATTCATATTCGAGTAGTTTTTGGCATACGTCAGTGACATATTCAATTCGTATCCTACCAATAAAATAATTACATTGACATACACAAAAATCATCACCAGCATCACCAATCCCAAAGAACCATAAAGTAAATCGAGATTATTGAAGTGTTTGAGATAGACATTGAATCCGAACAAAGTAGTAATAAAAAGAAGGGTTGATAGCACTGCTCCTGGCACGACGGTAGATTTCGATTTATCTTGATTATTCGGCCCGTAATGGTACAACATGCACATCGATAAAAAATAGAACATAATCACACTGGTCATATTGATCAGTCGAGAACTTTTTGATAAATCGAAGAAGAATTTGGTCTCGGCAAGATATTTCCAAATGATGCCAGTGTAATACAACAACGTCAATTGTAGGATGAGAAACACAGTGAAGAAAATGGTTAGTATCAAAGAAATCAAACGCTGTTTATTGTTGTTTCTTTTGATAAAAACATCTTGATAACTCACATTGAAACCATTTATGATTCCCTGCACACCATTCGATGACATGAAAATGGTAAAAATCATAAACCACCAATTCACCGATTTTTGCTCTTGTTGCTGCGTCGTAATATCAATATATCCGATGACTTCTTTACCAATAGAGTTGGGTATGATTTGGGGTAAAAACTGATGAAAAAGTAAAAGTTTCAGTTCTTCATAATGTGGTATTTTGGGCAACAAAGAAAAAAGGAAAAGAATAAAAGGAAACAGACTAAAAAACAGTGTCCAGGCGATTGCTCCCGAACGAACAGGAAAATTCCCCTTCATCACCCTGATCCAAAAAACTTTTAGCAAATCGTACAAAGGAATATTCGAGAACTGTTTCAGTCGTTTACGTTTACTCCAAACGATGAGCCTTTTTAGCCTATTTTTTTGTTTCAATTTCGACAATAGATTTATTTTTGCTAAATTATTGATTATTCTATGAACATTTTCACCCTTTGTGTAGGAAAAACAGATGAGCAAGCCATCGAACAACTTCTACAAAAATACGAAAAAAGATTTCCTACCTATATCAACTACCAGCGACTCGAGCTTGCTGATATCAAAAACCGAAAAACGCTCACAATAGAACAACAGAAATCTAAAGAAGCAGATTTACTTCTACAGCGCATAAACAAAGGAGATTTGGTTGTATTACTCGACGAAAAAGGAAAACAAATCAACTCGACAGACTTTGCACAACAATTGCAAAACGACCTCAACCAATCAGTGAAAACGCTTATCTTCGTGATTGGAGGTCCTTATGGTTTTGATGATCGGCTTTATCAACGTGCCAATCGAAAATTATCATTATCTCAAATGACTTTTACGCACCAAATGGTTCGTTTATTTCTTACCGAACAAATTTATCGTGCATTTACTATCTTGCAAAACAAACCTTATCATCATGAATAAATTCGAGCTGCCCCAAATAAAAACACTCAAATTCTCTGCATATTATGCTTTTTTGGTAGGATTTGCCGTAACCTTTACAGTCCAAATAGGACAAAGTTTGGTGATTTGGCCAACATTTTTTTATCCGTTTTTATTTCATTTTCTTTTACCATTAGCCTTTCTTACAGGGACAGGAGGTGCAATCATTTTACTGATGGGTTGGTTTCATGTAGACAAAAACACCGTTAGAGATTGGCTGATTTATCCGACCAAACCTATTAATTTTTTATTAGGATTCCTTTGTTTTATCTTTGCACTTCCCTTTGCAGAGTGGTCTACTGGTTTGGTGCCGACTGACACCCAGATCTTTCAAGATTTATACAACACATTTGAAAGCAGCTTCCTTCAGATGCTCAATTATAAAATTGCTGGTTTCATAACCGTCTGTATTTTAGCCCCGATTTTAGAGGAGATAATTTTTAGAGGTTTTATCCTAAGAGGAATTCTAAACTCTGGCACGTCGCCTTGGATTGCAATTCTAGTAAGTGGAATTATTTTTGGTGCCGCCCATCTCAATCCTTGGCAGTTTATCGGAGCAGGAATTTTAGGGATAATTTTCGGCTTCATTTATTACAAAACAAAATCCTTACTTCTGGTAATTTTCCTTCATGCTGCAAACAATATTTTTTCGTTTATCATGATGATGAAATACAAGCAAATGGACGAACAAATTATCGAAAGTAGTTCGCTTTCACCTGTTTTTATCAGTTTAATCATCAGCTTAATAGCTGGCTATTTTCTAAGTAAAAAAAACATAAAACATCTATGGAATTAATTTTCGCCACCCATAACCAAGATAAACTTAAAGAGCTACAAGCGCTGCTTCCCGAGACGATTCAATTACAATCGCTTACCGACCTCAACTTTCATGATGATATAGAGGAAACCGGTAATACATTCGAAGAAAATGCATTCATCAAAACCAAAACCATTTACGAGAAATTTCATCAACCTGTATTTGCTGATGATTCTGGCTTGGTAATCGATGCATTGAATGGTCGGCCAGGAGTTTTTTCTGCTCGATATGCAGGTACCAAAAATAGTGAAGACAACATTGCAAAAGTACTAAAAGAATTAGAAGGTATTAGCAATAGGAAAGCCTATTTTATTAGTGTTTTCTGTTTGATGATCAACGATGAGGTTCATTATTTTGAAGGAAGAATTGAAGGGGAAATAATGAATGAAAACAAAGGAAACAAAGGTTTTGGCTACGACCCTATTTTCCGCCCGAGTGGTTTTGATTATACTTTTGCAGAAATGTCGGCCGAAGAGAAAAATGCGATCAGTCATCGAAGCATTGCAACACAAAAATTAATTCATTATATTACAGAAAACTTATAAAGCTATACTTTGGCCTTAGAACTAACCATATTGGGCTACAATTCTGCCTTACCAACTGCCAACTCTCATCCAAGTGCACAAGTGCTTAATATTTCTGAGCGTTATTTTCTGATCGATTGCGGAGAAGGAACACAAGTTCAATTACGCAGAGCAAGGCTGAAATTCAGTAAAATCAACCATGTATTTATTACGCATATGCATGGTGATCATGTTTTTGGTTTAATTGGTTTACTATCCTCTTTTCAGTTGCTTGGTCGAGAAAAACCTATCACAGTTCATGGACCAAAGGGAATCGAAGAGTTTATCACTATTCAGATGAGACTTTCGGGTTCTTACCACGGTTTCCCGATTTTGTTTAATGAATTAGAAGGCAACGAATCGAAAGTGATTTTCGAAGATGATAAAGTACTTGTAAAAACCATTCCGCTCGATCATCGTATTTATACCAACGGTTATCTTTTTCAAGAAAAATCAAAACCAAGACGCTTAAATCCTGATGCAATTAGTGAGTTTGATGAAATAGAAGTTTGCGATTATCAGAACCTAAAAAACGGACGAGATTTTATCCTGAAAAGTGGAAAAATTATTCCCAATTCGTACCTTACTTTTGATGCGCCACAAACCTATAGCTATGCTTATTGTTCGGATACGTGCTACAAACCCGATATAGTTCCTATTATCCAGAATGTAGATTTATTGTACCATGAGAGTACTTTTTTGCATGATCTGAAAGATTTGGCAGATTTTACGAAGCATTCGACCGCAAAAGAAGCCGCTATGATTGCCAAGGCAGCTAATGCCAAACGATTGATCCTAGGACATTTCTCTAATCGATACGATGATTATTCTGTTTTCTTAAAAGAGGCACAGCCGATTTTCGAAGCTACTGAGTTGCCAGAAACTCTAAAAACCATTCGTATTGGCCCTAAAGGAAGACGATAATCAATATCTTACATAAACGTAGAGCAGGTATAGCCGCCCCTCTATGCTCATTGATTTTCTTATTGAAGTCTACTTACACCTTTTCTATCTCTTTTTTTGCACGATATTTTTTCTAAGCGACATGTTTTGACTGCTCAAAAAATTAGTTTTGGGTAAAATTACTCTCAATGAAAAAAGAAGTTGACTTCGTGGAGCGCTACCTTATAGAATTTGGTTTAAGAGCGACTTTTACAGGAAATTTATATCACATCAAAAATGAAATGATCTCTTTTTTTCGAGAAGTTAAACAAAATAAAGCGATTCTAGAATACATTGCCCTTGTTATTGAGGTCAATGAGCACTATAGCATTACGATGAATGATATTGCTACCTTAAGTCACACTATACAGAAAGAAATGCACAACAACGCTTCGATTTGGTTAGATGTTCAGCTAAGTTCTTCGTTGATCAACAAAGGTTTTCGGGTGTCTGTTTATTATTTAACAGAGCATTAGTGTACGGTTTCTATTTCTTAGCTACTTCTGTTTTATCATGGTTGTCGACTATGCAATTTCGCCTGTATAGGAATCTTACCATATAGACATTGCCTGTTACCCTTACCAATCCGCTCAGATAGCACTGTGGATTATAAACTACAATAGTCTTATTTTAAATAGTTTACATTGCTTGCAAAAAATTAATTAATACCTTTTGTTTTCCAATTTTAGTCGCAGTTCTATGGCTAGATTTTTAGATAACTTTTATTTTAAGAAAAATTATTTCCCATTTCCAGCAAAAGAATCTTTGGAAATATTTATTAACTAGATTGCCAGACTCTTCTTTTTTTATTTATAGAAACAAATGCATTTTCAGTATCTACCAAAAGTTCTTGTTTCTAGATGCTGAACTAGTGGGAATGTATACTATATATTTCTCTCACCATTAAAACTTCAAGTATAGCTTAGATTTTAAAAACATTGGTGAATTTTCTTTTACTTTTTTCAGAATCTTTTCAACTTTACCCGCGGTCTGAGTTTTGAGGAGTATTATTGCTATGCAATAGAAGAGTATGAGTTTGAAATAAACATTTGGTATAAAAATATTTTATTTTCACGACATAAAAAGCCACAAAAAAGTCCGATCAATAAATTGACCGGACTTTAAAAAGATATATAAACTTTGGTTTATTCTTCTGATGCAGTTTCCTCTGTTGAGTTTTCTACAGTTTCAACTTTTTCTTTTTTCTCCTCTTTTACTTTAGGGCGTAAAGGATTGTCAAAGTTGAACGTTACTTCGTTCGATTCTTGTGCTTTCAAAGCTTTTTGTGCATCTAAACGAGCCATTTCTGCTTTTGTTTTCGCTGCATCTTCTGCTGCCTTAATAGACGCTGCATCCGGAACAACATCAAATTCAAAATCAACTTCTACATCGCGGTGAAAACGGATTTTTGCAACAGATTTCCCTAAACGCTTGATTGTGTTTCCAGGTATACGAATATTCTTCTTCTCGATTTCTACTCCTTTTGCTTGTAATGCAGCCGCTAAATCTCCGTTGTTTACAGATCCAAATAACTTATCTCCAGAACCAACTTTTGCTTCGATTTTTACTTCTAAGCTATCTAGTTTTGCAACTTTTTCTTTCGCTGCAGCAACTAATTTATCTTCTTCTGCTTTACGAGCTTCTAACACTTTATTCAATTCCTCAACGTTCTTCGGTGTAGCTACAATTGCCAAACCACGTGGGATTAAAAAGTTGCGCGCATATCCAGGTTTTACTGAAACTACTTCAAATTCAAAACCTAAACCTTCTACATCTTGTTTTAAAATTACGTTCATGATCTATCTTTTTTAGGTTTTAATTATTTTAATTGGTCTCCAACAAATGGTAATAAAGCTAAGTGACGAGCTCTCTTAATTGCTCTAGATACTTTACGTTGGTATTTTAACGAGGTTCCTGTGTAACGACGTGGCAAAATTTTACCTTGCTCGTTTACGAATTGAAGCAGGAAATCTGCGTCCTTATAATCAACATATTTAATACCATATTTTCTGAAACGACAGTATTTTTTCGTTGATTGTGTTTCTATATCTAAAGGTGATAAATAACGAATTTCTGATTCGTTCCCACCTGCTGCTTTTTTAGCTAATTCATCGATTGCCATAGTTCAAAAAATTTTTACTTGTTAGCGGTTTTTAATTTAGTTCTACGTTTTTCTGCCCATTCAACTCCGTGTTTATCTAATTTTACAGATAAATAACGTATTACACGTTCATCACGTTTGAAAACTAATTCTAACTGCGATACTAAATCAGTATTGTCTGTTTTGAACTCGATTAAATGGTAAAAACCATTGCGCTTGTTTTGGATAGGGTAAGCCAGTTTTTTCAAACCCCAATTTTCAGTTGCCACAATCTCTGCCTCATTGGCTGTGATGTAGTCGTGAAACTTTTTAACTGCTTCCTCTACCTGCGAATCAGATAGAACGGGAGTTAAAATGAAAACAGTTTCGTAATGTGTCATTTTACTTTCGTTTTAAATAAATTATACTAATATTTTGAGCCTGCAAATATATATACTTTTTTCTAAACTTTCAACTTCAATTGACTGATTTATTCATTTTTTTCTATTTCTTGTTTCTTTTCTTAGTTTTACGGTTATAATGATTAAAATTCACTGAAATCAATTCTTTGTAATAATTTTTCTGTAAAAAATTATTTTTTCAATATTTTTTTCACATATTTGTAATTGTAAAAAGTAAATACTTTTTCATAAATTTAGGTTGGTGGAAGAAGTCTTTGATTAATCAAAGACTTCTTTTTTTTATGCTGCTGTGTTTGTACATTTGTGTGCAAAGGAAGAAAACCCTCTTCTATCATATAATTATATTTTTTTACAGAAAAGATGACAACAAAGTACGCCCCAATAGACGCTGAATTGTACATAAAAAACCGTAAAAAATTCGGCAAAAGAATGCAACCTAACAGTATAGCTATTTTCAATTCTAACGATATTTATCCTATATCTGCAGATAGCACATTACCCTTTGCGCAACATAGAGACATTTTATATCTCTCGGGAATAGATCAAGAAGAAACGGTACTTATCCTTTTTCCAGACGCAAAAAATCCTAAACACAAAGAAGTTCTTTTTGTTCGGGAAACCAATGAACATATCGCCATTTGGGAAGGAGAAAAATTAAGCAAAAAGCAAGCAACCGCAATTTCGGGTATAGAAACTGTTTATTGGCTGCAAGACTTACCTGCCATTTTGCGAACACTAATGGTAGAAGCCGAAAATGTTTACCTCAACCAAAACGAACATTATCGGGTAGAAACCCCCATGGAAGTAGAAACTCGCGAAGCACGATTCAACAAAGAGCTACAAAAAACTTATCCTGCTCATACTTATTTACGCTCGAATCCGATTTTACAGCGTTTGCGCTCCATAAAAGACCCTATCGAGATAGAGCAGATTCAAAAAGCATGTGATATCACCGAAAAAGGTTTCCGGAACGTTTTGAGTTTTATCAAACCAGGAGTTTGGGAGTATGAAATAGAAGCCGAATTTGTGTATGAATTTCTAAAAAATCGGTCGAAAGGTTTTGCATATTCACCGATTATTGCCTCTGGAAAAAATGCGAATGTTTTGCATTATATCCAAAATAATCAGCAATGCAAAGACGGTGATTTGATTTTGATGGACGTGGCAGCCGAATATGCAAACTATTCTTCGGACATGAGTAGAACACTCCCTGTGAATGGGAAGTTTTCTGCCAAACAGCGTGAAGTATACGCCTCTGTTTTGCGTTGTAAAAAAGAAGCAGAAGATCGGTTGGTTAGCGGTACAAATTGGTATACATTCCACAAAGATATGGGCGAGGTATACACGGCAGAATTATTACAACTAGGTTTAATAGACAAAGCAGATGTGCAAAATCAAAATCCAGAGTGGCCTGCATATAAAAAATACATGATGCACGGAACATCTCATCATATGGGGCTAGATACGCATGATTACGGAATCTTAACCGATGATTTTGTTGAAGGAATGGTTTTCACAATCGAACCGGGGTTTTATTTACCTTCCGAAGGCTTCGGGATACGATTAGAAGATAACTATGTCGTTCAGAAAGAAGGAAAACCTTTTAATCTAATGCAAAATATTCCAATCGAAATTGATGAGATTGAAAGTTTGATGAATGTCTAAATTCTGACTAATTGATTGTAATAAGCCCCTAAAAGCAACGATTAGCAATACTTTTTGGGGTTTACTCTGAAGAGTTCATTTTTATTACAACTCTCCTATTTTCGAAATTCTTCCATTCTTCACACATTTCCACAGGCTTACATTCTGGATATTTCATCGCAGAAGTACCAATCCCCAATATATGCATACGCGAAAAATCTACGCCTTTTCCTTCTAAATATTGGGCAACTGCAAAAGCTCTTTTTTCTGATAAAGTAAGATTATAGCTTTCGGTACCCGCAGCATCGGTGTGCCCTTCTATTATAAAATTTACAGTAGGATTATCCACTAACAGCAGTGCTAATTTATCTAGAAAACTAAAATCATGGTCTCGGATAATGGATTGATCAAAATTAAACTTCACACTTCCCACCCATTTGTTTGCTAACTTTTCCAATGCTTCTTGTTTTTCTTCTTTGGCTAATTTTTGCATCGGACACCCAAAAGTTTCTCGCATTCCGACTTCATCCGGGCAGCGATCTATAAAATCATTTACGCCATCTCCATCCGAATCATAATCGTAATGAAAACGTATAATATCTCGTCGATCAGAAGAATTTTCTACCAAAACAGTATATGGTGTTGCCACATTATATTCTTTCCCGAGTTGTTCTATCTCTTTTCTATAACGCCCTGTTTTTCGGCAATATTCGCCACATCTATTTTCTTCTAGCATCAGCGATTTCACTTTATTGTATAACCAATAATACTTTATTGCTTCGCCGAAAGTGGACGTAGATTCCCAATCAGAAAACTCTTTTGAATAAACCAATTCACCATCTTTTCCGGTAATCGACAAGCGAGCATTTTGTGGCAAATGACAACTTTTCGTCACAAAATTTATGGGTCGATCAGACAGAAATCCATTGAAGTTCTTTGGAAAAGTTTCTTCTAAATTTATTGTCTTAGATTGCACTTCTATATTTCGCAATAAAGGAGTAAGAATCATAGATTCGAATGCCTTTAACTTAGTATCGATATTTTCTGAACTTTCTATTATCAAAGGTGAAATTCCTGTAGTATAACCTAAATAATTTAGGTTATTTTTATCGACAACTTTCCCTATTCCCAACACAAAATACTGAGCATTTTTCAGGTTCGATTTGATATCTAAATGAATATTCTGATTGGGATCTATTCGTCCATCAGAAGCAATGACTACCAAGCGATTAAAAGAATAATCGACCGGAATTTGATGTACTTTTTTCAGCGCTTCATTCAGTTTCATATTACCAGAGCCTTCGAGATTTAGTAACATTTCCTTTGCTTTTTCTATATTTTGTTTAGTTGCAAAAACAGAATGCGTCGCAAGTTGATTGCTGTGTTTATTGAAATAATAAATATTAAACTTTTCAGATTCTTTCAACTTTTCGATAACAGAGAGCATCATTTTTTTTGTTCCCTCTAAAGCAAACCCCCGCATAGAGCCCGAAGTATCCAATAAAAAAATATATTCTCTAGGCTTTAACTTTTCTTGCTCTATTTTGACTGGCGGTACAATATTACCCAAAAAATAAGCGCAGTTACCATCATCAAACCGTAACAAATTCGTTTGCATTTCTGTCATAAAATAGTGATAATATAGGTCTATTGTATGACCAAAAAAAACAGAGCTTTCGAATGTTTTGATGAGACGATTTACGTTATTTATCATCTGAAAATGTGCAGGAAGAGAGCGAGATAGCTGTCCATTTTCTCCAAGAATATTAATTTTATAGAGAAAATTTTTAGGTGTATATTCCTTTTTATCAAACTGAAAGCGCCTTGTAACAGTGAAATTTTTGGTTCGTTTTACAATCGGCGAACTCAACAAAAAGTTATAATCTTTTTTATTGTGATCAACAATTTTCGTCCATTTTATTCGGATTTTCAATTTCTTGCCCGCTGGCAAATCCGACAAATCAACCGTCATCAATTCGGATTGATCAGCATGAGCAGATATCGTTTGATTGTTTTTTTGTAATGCACGACGAACATTGGACAAAGTTTCTGCCCGAAACTCAATTTTCTCATCATCACTTTCAATCGTCAAGGCATACAAATTCTGGTTTCCTACGAATGGAACTACATAGCGTAATGCTATAGCATGTTGACTTTTATTGATAAAAACTTGTTCAGAAACAACCGTCCCCAACACCATTTGCAGTGAAGTTTCTACCATCAAACTCTCTACAAAAAGTGAAGCAAAATCTTCATCCTTATCTACTTCCACATAAGGAAAAACTACCTGAGCCTGAACAACATAAGCACAAAAAAACAGAATAGACAGTAAAAAATTCTTCATGATTTGATGATATAAAAATAAGGTTTATTCATTTGATATTTAAAATTTAACGAAAATCTTACCTAAATTTGCATTTTTATTTACAGCACACAATGAATTTTAATTTCACTGAAGTAGAACGCATAAAAAGCATCTCGGCAAAAGATTTCCAAAAGTATTATGTAAAACCTCAAAAACCAGTAGTAATAGAAACGGTTACCCACGATTGGCCTGCTTACGAAAAATGGAATTTTGAGTATATAAAAAAAGTAGCCGGTGAACAAATTGTGCCATTATACAACAATGATCCAGTGGATTACACTAAAAAAGTGAACGAACCGATTGCTAGAATGAAAATGTCGGACTATGTAGATTTACTACATCAAGGTCCTACTGATTTACGTATTTTTCTTTACAACCTCATGAGTAAAGTTCCGCAATTGCAGAACGATTATAAGATGCCCGATCTAGGTCTCAATCTATTCAAGTCTATGCCGATGTTGTTTTTTGGTGGCGAAGGATCTAATGTTTTTATGCATTACGATATCGATTTAGCCAATATTTTGCATTTTCATTTTGCAGGAAGAAAACGCTGTATCATCATCCCTCCCGAGCAGAGTAAATATATGTATAAAATCCCCTATTCGGTAATTTGCCGCGAAGATATTGATTTCGATAATCCTGATTTTGACCAATGGCCTGCTCTGAAAAGTCTGCGCCCCATGTCGGCAGATCTACAACACGGAGAAATGCTCTACATGCCCGAAGGTTGGTGGCATTACATGAAATATATTACACCAGGATTTTCTATGAGTTTACGTTCTTTGGCTCATAAGCCGAAAAACTTTGCAGAAGCTGTTTACAATATTTTTCTCATGCGCAATTATGATAATTTGATGAGAAAATTCAAAGGACAAGCATGGATTGATGAAAAAAATGAACGAGCTATAACCAATACCCATAAACGCTTGTCTATAAAATAAAGAAACTGTAGAAATATTTCTTATCCAAAACATCAAAACTAGATAACAATTCTATATTAATCCATTATTTAGTTTTGTTTTCTGATTATTCTTTTATTCTCTTCAAATTATAGATTATTTTTCAGAAAATTCAAACCTTTGCACCCTAATTTTAATCTATGGTTTCAGAGAAGAGAAATTTCTGGGCACTTTTGCCGCTTATCATATTTATTATTGTTTATTTTTCGATATCCGTATATCTCAACGACTTCTATAGCGTACCAGCTTTGGTCGTGTTTGTTGCAGTTACCTTATTGGCATTTTTACAATTTCCGGAAATAAGTTTCGATCGAAAACTAAAAGCATTCTCACAAGAAGCAGGTAACGAAACGCTTTTATTGATGATTCTGATTTTTCTTTTGGCGGGCGCTTTCTCTCAACTAGGAAATGCAATAGGTGGCATCCAATCAATTGCTAATTTTCTTTTACACTTTTTACCAGCGAAATTCATCCTACCAGGTTTTTTCCTTTTGGCATGCTTAACGTCGATTTCTATTGGGACTTCAGTAGGCACAATTGCAACTTTGGCTCCTATCACTGTAGAAATAGACCAACAAATACCTGGAAGTTTGGCTTTATTAATCGGTGCAATTATAGGAGGTGCAATGTTTGGCGACAACTTATCTTTTATTTCAGATACAACAGTTGCAGCCACAAGAACTCAAGAAATAGACATGAAGACAAAATTCAAAGCCAATATTCAACTGGTTTTACCCGCTGCAATTTGTACTATCCTTTTCTTTTGGTACGCATCGAGCGATTTACCTCCTGTAACCGAAAATACAACTACTCTTGATTTTGATTTTCTACAAACTCTCCCCTATCTCATTGTTTTTGGATTAGCAATCTATGGACTGAATGTTTTGTGGGCTTTGGTTATTGGCGTCTTAGCGTTCTTGCTTATAGGAGTTTTGGTTTATGATAATACATTTTTAGCTTTGATAGAGTCCATCAACAAAGGATTCAATAGTATGTTCGAACTCAGTCTGATGTGTCTAATTATTGGAGGATTGGTAGGTATTATTCGTTTGCACGGCGGTATTGATTACCTAACACATCTTTTTACCAATCGACTAAAAACAAAACGCCAGGCAGAATTAAGTATCGCAACCATGACCGCCCTGGTCGATGCTACCTTGGCCAACAACACCCTTACAATTCTGATCGTCGGGAATTTAGCCAAAGAAATATCCGAAAAAAACCAACTATCTCCGAAAAGAGTAGCCAGCATTCTCGACACCATGTCGTGCAGCATACAAGGCTTATTACCTTATGGTGCACAGATATTGGTTGCCTTAACCGCAACAGCTTCTCTGGGTAAAGTTTTGTCACCTTTATCAATAATCCCGTATTTAATTTATCCAATTTTGATTGGGATTTCAACCATTGTATCGATTCTTTTTTTCCGACCAAAAAGCGAATTAATCAACCAAAAAATCCAATAAAATTTAAACTATCCAAAAGTAATTTCTTTATAAGTAAAGTAAAACTAAACAAATTACCGAAGCAAAAAATTATTGAATATTATACCGTAACTTTGCAAAAAATTTGCATACCTATGAAAAGAGTAGTTGTCGGATTATCAGGAGGAGTTGACTCGAGCGTTGCAGCCTATCTTTTGAAAGAACAAGGTTACGAAGTTATTGGACTATTTATGCGCAACTGGAATGATGCAAGTGTTACACTAGAAGATGAGTGCCCCTGGATAGAAGATAGTGCAGATGCTTTGCTTACGGCCGAAAAACTAAATATACCGTTTCAGGTAATCGATATGTCTGCCTCTTACAAAGAAAGAATCGTAGATTATATGTTTGCAGAATACGAGCAAGGTAGAACGCCGAACCCAGATGTGTTATGTAATCGAGAAATAAAATTTGACTTGTTTCTGAAAACAGCTCTAGAGTTAGGAGCAGATTATGTTGCAACCGGCCATTATGCACGAAAAAATTCTTTTATTGATAAAAATGGAAAAGAAATATTCCAACTTATTAAAGGTGTCGACAATAACAAAGACCAATCTTATTTCCTTTGTCAACTCTCTCAAGAACAATTAAGTAAAGCTCTTTTCCCGATTGGTAATTTAGAAAAATCAGAAGTTCGTCGTATTGCTAAAAACCTAGATTTGGTTACAGCCGATAAAAAAGATTCACAAGGTTTGTGTTTTATCGGAAAAGTAAGTTTACCAGAATTCTTACAACAACAATTACGACCTAAAAAAGGGAAAATAATCGAAATTCCCAAAAGCTCTTCTATATATCAAAAAGAAGAAAAACATTTTCCTACCATAGAAAAAAAATTAGAAAACCAGGCCGCAGCAATAAGCTATAAAAAAACCGATGGTGAAATTGTTGGTGAACATCAAGGAGCACATTTTTTTACGCGAGGTCAAAGAAAAGGTCTGGGCGTAGGCGGAAAAGCTGAACCACTTTTCGTGTTAGCAACTGATGTGCAAGAAAATATCATTTATACTGGTCAGGGACATGATCATCCTGGGTTATTGAAAGATGCACTTTTTATACAAGCAGATGAAATTCATTGGATAAGAGAGGATATGGCTCTTAAGGAAGGAGAAAGTTTAGAGGTGCAAGCAAGAATTCGTTACCGTCAACCATTGCAAAAAGCAACTTTGCATCAAACCAAAAATGGATTATTTGTTGCTTTCGACACTCCACAATCGGCGATTACAGAAGGGCAGTTTTGTGCATGGTATATCGAAGACGAATTGGTAGGTTCTGGCGTTATACATCACTAGAAAGATAAGTTCAGCGCTTTATTTTTTTTTGTAATTACCTTTTACTCTAGTTAATTTCTGACTTATTTGACCATGAAGAACCTATTTTATTTACTTTTATTATCGTTACTCACTTGTTGTGCAGCGATACACAATGTACCCACCTCACAAGCTCCGAACAATTTTATTGAGCCCAACACATCGGGTTCTTTTGTCGATCAGAATGGTAATTTTTATCCTAATAATTGGAAGAAAAAATACGGAAAACCACCTACAAATGCCAATAGAAAAGAATATTCTTTAATGAAAATTGCCACTGAGCAACAATTCGATAACGAATTATCTATTTACGAAAAAAACCGACTTTCTGCAATAGCCAATAGAGTGAAATCGAAAAAAAGAGTCATCATTTTTGTACATGGGATTGATAATGATTATATGTCGAGCTTAAAAAATTACAATAAAGCAAAAACGTATATGAATATCAGTACAAAACAAGATGAAATAATAAACTTTTATTGGGATGGTTTGGTAAATGAAAGTCTTTTTGGAGCAGCAAAAGTATGGATTTCTGCTACCACAAATAGCCAAATGGCAGGCGTTTTTGGTTTGCGAAGAATACTCAATGTTATGAAAAACAAAGATATTTATTTGATTTCTCATAGCCGAGGTGCATCTGTAGTCCTCAGTGCGCTAACCAATCCTTCTCTGAAAAATAGCGAAATAAAAAGAGCAGAAAACGCACATCACGTAGTTTTTACGAATGCGCCACTATTGGCCGAAAATAATAACAAAATTTTCTGTATAATGCTAGCTCCGGCCATAGGAAAAATGGATTTCTTGACCGATGATGATGAATTAAAGCATTTTTCGCCCCAACTAAAAAAAATGCATATCACCATCAATAATTCTGATTATGTTCTAGGGAAAGGTCGTATAGGCTTCTTGTCTAAAAACCTAATTCCATCCAACTTTGGCTACAATGAAAAACTCTACAACGAATTACTTCTGAGCTATCCTTTTCTAGAAAAAACTGATTTTACTGGAATGAAATCGCATGATTTTAGACAGTACATTACCAACCCAAAATTCGTTGATATTCTAAAAAAATTTCATTTAGCTAAATAATAGAAGGCTAGAATCAATTTCTTTGATCGATAAAAAAAGTTGGTTTTCTTTTTAATGGATTATGCACTACGGGTAGAATTTCATCAGCCGACACAAAAACTACATCGGGAGCTACACGAAGTTTTGCTCGAAATGTATCTTTTACTTGATGTAAAAATTCGTCGGTTGTATTTTCCGAAACAATTTGTATAACCAAATTATCCGTTCCGACATCTGTATGAGATAGAACAATAAGATGCAGCTTTATTTCATCAAAACTCGATAATAAATCATGCATTATAGGTGGATATAGAGTTGTGCCTTTGTATTTAATCATTTGTTGTTTTCGACCTTCAACGGGTCCAATTCTATAGGTATTTCGACCGCAAGAACATTTTGCCGAATGCTTTCTCACCAAATCTCCAGTCTGATACCTCAACAGCGGCAACCCCTTCACTCCTAAGGGCGTAACTACTAGTTCACCTAGCTCACCCTCAGCAACTTCTTGTAAATTATCATCTAAAATCTCGCAAATAATTAGTTCTGGATGATGATGCCCGCCCTGCTTTTCTTCACATTCGGTAAATGCAGTAGCCATTTCTGTAGATGCATAAGTAGAGTATAAATCTAATGGCCATTTTTCTGTTATTTTTTTATGTAAAAGAGAAGGACTCAAATCTGCATTACGCAAAGCTTCACCAATACAAATCACTCCTTTTACCGATGAGTTTCTATAATCGATATTATTTTGCTCGGCGAATTCAATCATTTTCAATAAAAAAGACGGAACCGAAATAAGGTATTTGGGCTTGTATAATAAAATAGAATCCCACTGTAGTTGCGGGATACCTGCCCCTACTCTTATCACACTTGCCCCCATTTTTCGCAATCCTAAAAAATAAGCTAAGCCAGCCATAAAGCGTCTATCCATCGTGGTCATTAACTGCACACGATCACCCTTTTGGATAGAGGCACACTGAAAAGAAATCATTTCATTATATGCCAAACGATCCAAATCCTCATCTGTCAAACCGAAAGTTACGGGATCTCCTAGCGTCCCCGATGTAGTTGCAAAATCTACTATTTCTTGTGTCGGAACGCAGAAAAAATCATCATTATTCGTGTATAAATCTTCTTTCTTTGTAGTCGGTATTTTTGATAAATCTTTTAGCGATTTTAGGGTGGTCCAATCGATCGAATGTTGTTTGAATAAACGTTGATAATAAGGAGATTTTTCTGCTAAATAAGCCAAGTGCTCTCTTAGTTTTTCTTCTTGATACAATAGAATTTCTTCGCTGCTTTTTGTTTCGATCAGTGGAATCATTTTGTGTACTTTCTTAGTTTTACGAGTTGTTTTTCTATTTTTTTCCGATCAGGAATTGTTGTGATTTCTTTTTTCAATGCTTCTCGAAAATAGTGTATGGCTAAATCATATTTTTTTTGCAACAAGGCATTTATCGCCGCATCATTGTAAACTTCCCAGAAAGAAGGATTCAATGAAATATATTCAGTCATTTTATCGTCTGAAAAGACAATTTTTTGTTGGTGTGCTTTTCTTATTTCTCGTCGAAGTTTTTTAAACTTCTCAAAATCTCGTAGTGCATGACTGTCGACAAAGGGTGATTTTTTAATTTTCAGAGAATCAATCACAATTGCTGTTTGTAAATTTAAGCGATCATTCAAAAAATTTAAATCATAAACTGTATACTCGCCCAAATTATAGGGAGAAGATGAAACGTATACCAACTTTTTTTCGGGCCTAAAAACAATGCCATGATGGGCCAATAGTGCATTCAAGGCTTTTTCATTTCCATACCCTATTTCTTTATCACTCAAACCTTTATAATCCTGCAACATCCTTACAACCTTCTCTACATCAAACACTTGCACATAATCTATTTTCTCTTTTATTTTTTGGTATCGATAATCCGAATGTGAGTTTATGATATGTTGTTGATTTCTTTTATCGGTTTGATATACTTGACCTTGAAAGTGATTGGTACTGATTAAGTAGGATTGTTGAGGATAAACAACATCAAATTTTTTTGGTGAAATTTCTATCAAAACTGCTTTTCGATCTTTAGCACTACCAATCATAATGGATTCTGAAACAAAAACTTCTTTTTTCTTTGCAATCGAAATGGCTTCTTCTATGGTTGAAGCATATTGTAGAATTTCGCGAACGACTAATGAAATCGGTGTTTTTGCTTTGTGTGGTATGCTTGATTTTCCTGCATTGATGGTTGCGGTTAGACCTTCGGTATTCATACCAGATGTAACGCCGATAAAACCTGGCCAAGAAACCGATAAAAAACCGTATCCTTTTTCGGGTAAAATAAATTGAACCAGCTTATTTTCTGCAAACTCATCATTGATATAAAAATCGAAATTTCGACCAATGATCAATTCCTGATCAATAGATTTCTCGTCCCACAAAGCCACCGAAGAGCAGCCTACGATCATCAAATCGGTCATAGCATGCCCTATATCGTGTGCACCGTGCAAATACAAATTTCGTTGGTAACTGGGTGCTAAAGCAGCGTATTGATCGGATGCAAACTGCGACAATCCATACAATTCTGCCTGGTATTCTGGCAAGATATACTCCTGGATATCACGGTTGAACCATTTGAGAAAAATAAGTGCGAAATTTAGTTTTTTATTTTCTCCGACCAATTGTTGAACTCCGTTAAAAAAAACTTCCTCTTGGTGTTGATATAGTTTTTGTGTTAACATTCCATTTTTCACTCCTATAGCATATGGATTTCCGGATAAGTACAACTCCCAATTACCTTGTATATTCTTTCGTAAAAAATTTTGTCCGATCTTTCGAACCGTATCATTGATTTTTACTAAATCGAAATCAGCTTTAGGGTAAGATGATACGTTAACGGTTTGCTTCAAACTACGATTTATACCGCAGGATTGGAGCAATAGAATCATCATAATTAGAGCTAGAAAATTTTTCATTTTTGCGAAGCAATTACTTTATCCAATAATTCGTCGTATCCATTAAGCATCTCGGATCCAGTAACAAATGCACCGATGGTTACGCCCAACACACCATGCATTCGAACATTTTGCCCTGTAATAAATAAGTTTTTCAACTTTGTTTTAGCCGAAATAAATGTTTTCATCGGTGCATTTGCATCTTTCACATAACCGTATAAATTTCCATTTTTCGAACCAATAAAATCACGATAAGTCAGAGGCGTAGATGTGTAAACATGCTGGATTTTTTCTCTTATCAGTGGAAATTTTTTCTCCAATTCGTCTAGTAATTTGTTTGTTTTGCGTTTTTTAAACGCTTCATAACGCATACCTCTTTTACCATAATTATCATTGGTAGACACATTCACTGTCTTGTGCCACTCAGCCAATTCTTCATAGTCCATATAGGTCATTACGGTCATTCCTTCTGCCCATTGCTGTTTTTTTCCATTGGCCGTAAAAGTTGCAATATACACAGAGGGCCATTGTGATGTATCTAACAAGTGTTCATTGAGATAGTTTTTTTTCGATTGATGATGGTAAAAATTATATGGAAAATATGGTAGAGATTCTGGCTTTAATACCAAATATAATGAAAAAACAGATGGTGTGAAACGTAAACCATTTATTCGCCTGTTAAAAGGTTTAGGGAAATGTTGTTCGCCTACCAAACGTATAGTGTCATTGAGGTTAATATTCGACACAAAATTATCGGCCAAATATATTGATCCGTCTTTCGTAGTACATGACTTTATAGACTGATTTTCAACCTTAAAACCTACAACTTCCTGATATTTGACAACTTCTCCTCCATATTTTTTTAATACCCTGATTAATTGTTTTGCTATTTGGCTACCACCATCTATACATCGCCAAGCACTTTTCATATACGAATTTACAGATAAAGCATGTACGTATAAAGGTGTTGTCTCGGCTTCACCAACATATAAAAAATTATTTCCGACCAGAACACTTTTCAATAATTGATTGTCTGTTATCTCATCTAAAAAGTCGACCAAACGAATCGATAAAATATCGTCATCGTAAGTCATTTTTCCTTTTTTCAAATTGTACATAGGGAATGCATCGCATATCTTTTCTATGGTCTGGCAATATTTACGGAGTGCTTTTTCTTCTTTAGGGAAATGTTTTACCAATTGTTGAATGAAATTTTCATATCCTTGAGCCAAACAAAACGTTTCTTCTACATCGTCAAATGATATTTGATCGAAACAATTCTCATCAAGTTTCTGCAATTTCAGATGGGGCATTATTTCTAAATAAGTGAAATATTGGTATAAATTTTGGCCCAAATCTAGTCCTCCGATATAATGAACGCCGGTATCGAAAATGGTTTTATTTCGGGTAAAAGTTTGCAAATTTCCTCCGAATTGATTATTCTTTTCTAAAACAATCACTTTCTGCCCTTCTTTTGCCAAAATTACTGCCGTAACCAAACCGCCTAATCCGCTCCCTATTATTACCGTATCGTACTGTTTCATAATCGTTTCAAGTGCATGAAGTTATCGGTAGGATATTTTATGACAAAGTCGGTAAAATGTTCTACAGAAAGAGAGGTATCTACAACAAAGATTTCTTTGATAGATGTTGATATTTCTATAGTAAATTTTTGTGCATCAACAATCATAATTGTGCAATCTTCTGGAATTGTTTCATTGGTTAGGTAAAGAATTTCTCGAGTTTTTGTTATATAATTGGTTTGGGCAATCGCTCTTTTTTCTTTGCTTTCTATATAGGTTAACATTTCTCTTTTGGGCTGTTGCATTGTCAAAATAAAATCAAATTCGCCAAAATCATTTGCATAACGGTAAATTTTTCCTGTTTTGTTTAGTAAAACGTTCAATTCATGATAAACAGTTTTTTTTTGGTCAAAATTTATCTTCATTTCATGGACAACCTCATTTTCTTTATACAGAAAGCTTAAAAATAATTTTTTTCTAAAATAATTTTCATCTTCGTAATAATCTCGTAATTTCTGATATTCTTCTTTGAAATGTCGACTTATCTTTTTGGCTTGTTCGCTGTATGATGTACCATAATTTTGATCATTTGGTTGAATAACTTTTCCGAAAACACAAGTTAGTTGACCATCGAAAATAAACCATTCATTTTTTGGCCAAACATCCGAAACACCTAACAAATACAATGGTTGAATAGGGAGTTCGAGTTCATTAGCCAAATAAAAAGCTCCTTTATGAAAACGACCAAGGGCATTGTTTGGTGAACGCGTTCCTTCTGGATAAATGATGACAGAAAATTCATTTCCTATACGATTTTTGAGCTTTTCTAAATTACTTTCGATCCCTTTGGAAATTGGAAAAAAACCGGCCGATTGAATTGCTTTTCCAAAAATAGGCGAACGATAAACCCAATCATTGACCACAAAAATAGAGTGTTTAAGCAACATTTTATTTAGCGGTATGTCGAGCGAGCTCGAATGATTAGATATAAAAACGGTTTGCTGATGGTTTTTGGCTGAATGATTGATTATTTTCTTTTTAACAAAAGGGTTCAGATAGGGAATAGTTTTCATAAAATTGGTTAGAAGCCAATCAAAAAGCTGGTATTTTTTTTGCCGAGATATTGGTACAATAATTCGTAAAATACGAATGATTCCGTTCAAGATAATTCCGAAGAAAATAAAATAGAAAAACAAATAAAATGTTGTGATAACAATGCGTAAACTAACGGGGGATAGTCCTTTACGTGGGCGATTGAAAAACAGAAACCGAAAAACTGGTGGGTACAAAACAAACGTTACAAGAGCAGCAACCGAAACTCCTATTATAGCAATAGAAGCAATAGATTTTAGGGCTGGATGTTGTGCAAAAATTAATGATCCGATGGCTAACAAGGTGGTTGTTACTGCTAAAAGAATCGAAATTTTGTAGCTTTTAGTTTCGTTGATTCCAGTAGTATATTGTCTTTGCAATGCACTTGTCATGAAAATACTAAAATCTACACCATGACCAAAAATTAAAGTACACACTATGGAACTAAAAATATTGAATTCTATTTTAAAAAGTCCCATCAAACCTGCTGTAACCAATGCTGTAACAATGATTGGCAATAAACTTACCAGGACCAATTCTACTCGTCTGAAAAATATCCAAAGTATAATTATAATGGCTATAGAAGAGTAATTAATCAATCGATTAAAGTCGCTCACCATTGCACCTAAATATGTCTCGATCAGCTGTTTACGGTCTATTAGCACATTTTTCTCGGCAGTATGATAGTCTTGTATAAAGAATTGTTTCTGTTTTGGGTGGACTTTAACCAATGTAGAAACTGTATAAAAACTATCTTTAGAGGTTATAAATTGATCAAAAAATGTTGTGTCAAAATCTCGAATGGTTTTAGGAGTTAGAAGAGAAAATCGGTTCGATAAATGTGTATAAAATTCTGAATATGTTTCTGGTAGAAAACCTACTTTTTCACCTTCATTAATCAACATTTTTTTCAGTTGTAATTTTCTTTCTTCTGTCCAAAAGGAATTCCATTTTTCTATTTTTTCTTGTTGCTTATTTTTGGGTAATAATAGTGGAGAAATAGAAGAGAAATCTTCGATTTTAGAGTTTTTTAAATCTTTTTGTAAACGAAAAAAAACTTTTTCTGACTCTTCTAGCACTTCTTCTAATGAACTGCCATAATTCACCAAATACAAAGAAGATTGCATCATCGATGTCTTTTGAGACAAGGTTTTTTCAGCTTTTAATTGATCTTCTGGCGTGTAATTCAGGCTCGATAAATCTTGATTGAATTTTACGCTAGAAAATGTAAATAGACTTACTATCACCAACACCAACGTGACAAAAATCAACGGTTTATTCTGATCGAAACTGAGCGAAGCAAATCGGTCAATAAATGTAGTTTTTTCTTCTGATTTTGCTAATCTAGGACGATACAAATGTGGGATGAAAAGTAAAGTAAAAATACCGCTCATCAATACCGTAATGAACGCAAAAATCCCTAAATCGATTAAAGCATCAGAGTGCAAAAACACTAGACAAATAAAGGCTGTTGCCGTCGTAAGACAACTCATAAGTATGGGTTGAGTAATTTCTTTGTATAGGATTTCTACAGACTGTTTTTCTCTAAAATGTGTCATCATATGCAAAGCATAATCAATCGTAATTCCCAATAAAACTGCTCCTATACTGATTGAAATCGCGGATACTTCTTTTCGGATAAAATAAATTATTACCAGCGCTGTTGTAAAACCAAAAACTGTTGGGATAAATAATATTAGGGGAATTGAGATTTTCCGATAAAAAAACATTAAAAGTACCACCAAAAAACTCATAGAAATTGCAATGGTTTTTATGATATCAGATTTTATTTGCTTCGCATTGGCAACTGCAATAATGGGTGCACCAAAAAACTGAACATTTATGTGTGTAAACTCTTTATTGATTTTCGATTCTATTTCTTTTATCCCCTCTACAAACGCTGCATTGTTTTGGGTATCACCGCTTTTATGTTTAGGATTGATAAAAAGCAATAGTGTCGATTTATCTTGGGTAAAAAGATAACCATCTTGATACAACAAATCACTCATGGAGCTCATTTCCTGCAATTTTTTCATGCCCAAAAAAGTTAAACCTAATGGATCTTTTAGGATAAAATTTCGACTAATAATTCCAGCAGGAGAAGTTAAACGCTCATAATTAGTTTGGGTTAATGCACGAATCGAATCTTGATTGATTTTCTGTTCAATTATCGTATAATCATCATCCGACAAAAAGTTTGGTAAATGATTATATACCATCGTAAAAGCATCTTCTAAAATTTCTTCATTTTGTACACCTTGAATACTTATTATAGAATTCTTATACTTTTCTAACTCGAGTTCGATTGCTTCTGCAGCGTCTATCAATTGCTCATCATTACCACCATTTTTCTTCTGAACAAGAACGGTAATTTTGTCTGAAAAATTTTGTTGTTGAAAAACTTTTGTGGTGATATTTCCTTGTTCACTTTTAGGGAGTATTTTCGTTATATCATCTTCTATCTTCAGGCTAGAAATAATAAAAAAACCTACCAATAAACTGATCAGAGCCAAACCAATACTTAGTGATCGATGTCGGTTTACCCATTTGTAAAATCGATAGAATAATTGGTACATGAATAGAAATTTTGTCTAAAATTAAGACAATTATAGTAAGATGAAAAGAAACCTTTTTCTTTATTCTAATTTCATTTTCTTAGTAGAAGTTTTTTGGGCCAAAAAATAAATAAAGCATACACTACTAGAAAAGTATTGAGTACACTTATACGGGCGAAATCCCAAAAGGGCCTAAAGTGAGAAACGCGTTCATTCATATCATACAAAACCTTCACCGGAACGTGTTCGATGGTAACCCTACGCCAAGCTAAACGCACGATAACTTCTATCTCGAACTCGAATTTTTGTGTGTATAAACGTTTTGGTAATTTTTCTACCGGATACAAGCGATAACCAGATTGCGTATCTTCTAACTTTATTCCGGTTTCGAACCAAAACCAAAAATTAGAAAAATTATTCCCGAAACTACTTTTCTTTGGAATGCCTTCTTGTGTCATATTTCTATTGCCAATCAACAAAATTTGCTCTCCTTTTTTTTGATCTAATCGCTCTAAAAATACTGGTAAATCATCTGCATAATGTTGACCGTCGGAGTCGATCGTTATAGCAAATGAATAATTCTTTTCTTTGGCCCAACGAAAACCACATTTCAGTGCATTTCCTTTCCCTGTATTTATTGGTATATGGATTATTGAAATTTTTTTATATTTCGATAAAATTTTGTTTGTATCGTCGGTAGAACCATCATTTACCACCAATACATTTTCTGTAAAATCCAAAACTCCATCGATGACTTTTGCCAAAGTTTTGTAATTATTGTAGGTCGGAATGATAACGCAAACTCGATATTTATCGAATAGTTTTGTTGTGATTGCTTGCAAAATTTTAGTTAAATTTCTCTTTTTCTGATGCTGTAAAACCCTTAGAATGTTGACTGTATTTTTTTATCAACATTTTTACCTCTTTCGTTTGTTGCGAGTATAAGTTTAGGATACTTTTCTTGTCTTCTGTTAGGTTTCTATTATAAGCAATTACTTTGGGCAAATTCTCTTGTATAATAAAACGAATAAGACGTATTTCTGCATTACTTGGTTCTGATTGTATAGCTGCCTCAATTTTCGAAGAACCGCTAATAAGTAATTTTTTTCTCGTTTCCTTTGCACCAAAATAACGCGAATACAACATTTCTGACGCACCTTGATACGCCAACATAGTTGCGTCTTTTCCTTTATACGAATGTAGAGCATTATAGAAACTGATTGTTTCTTCCTTACTTTTCGATGCTTGCTCGAATTTTTTTCTAACCTCTGATAAAGTTGAACCGAAAAAAATGAAAGTTACTAATAAAAATCCTAAAAAAAGTTTCATAACATAGAGTTTTCAAATTCTGCACTCAATTTCAAGGCAACTACCGATTCATAAACAGTCATCCCCTTCACCCTCAACCGATTATGATATTTTTGAATATCAAGTGAAATATGCAGTATAGGGTGTTCTTGAGGATTTATTATGGCCATAAATTTCACATTGCTCAACTTATTCAATCGCCATTTTTGTTGGGTAATTTCTTCTACCAATTCTTTGATAATCTGTATCATACACACACCTGGTGTTACTGGATTACCAGGAAAATGCCCCTCGAAAATAGAATGATTTTTATTCAATTCTATTAGAACTTGATAGGAATTTTCAGTCTTTTCTTCATTCGAAATAACGGTGTAAAATTTATGTAAAACAGCCATAAATCAAGTTTATTTTCTCAGTAAATTGCTTTAAACAATCCAAAAATACAAATTCTTATTCGATTCACATTATGGCCTAAATATAGATGGACTTATATTCGGGTTTATCGATTTATTCGAAAATAAAATCTGTGTATAATCATTACTTGGTTCGATTAGTTTTACTTCACTAACCATATCAACTTGCTTATCAAATTGTAATTCGATTCGTTTTAAATATTTTTTGGCAGTTTTTGATTTTGGCATTAATCTAACCAAAAAACCTTTAGTATTGGTATAAAAATCACTCTCGAACGCTGGATTATCAAACAAATCTCCGTTGAATGACCCAATGATTAGAGCATTTAACTGTGCGAAGTTTTTTTGACGACTAAGATCTGTTGTTTTACTTTTATTGGCTTGTTTCAGAGTTATTTTATTATCAACAAATATTACCGAAGTTTTACTCGGACTGGTGTATTGCCACAAAACTTTATTTGGATTTTGAAGATAAAACTTCCCTTTAGAAACCGTTGGTTTTTTCAAGAAACTCAAGTGTTTTGTTTCTGTAAATGTAGCAGAAAAAGTGTTTATCTTATTCATCTCTGTCTTCACAGATTTCTTGAAATTAATTATTTCATTGTAACTCATCCTATTTTGTGCCAGAGAAAAAGTAGCCAATAATACCAAAAACAAAATTGCTAATTTCTTCATATTTATCTAATTTTCAATTCACTAATAGTAACCATTTGATATTGATTATTGTACAATTCTTGCAAAATACGCTCCAAAGCCAACAAAGATTTTTCGGATGTGTCGTGCATCAAAATTATTGATCCTGGCTTCACTTTTCGCAAGACTCTTTTTGCAATCGTTTTTTCTTCTTTTATCACTGTATCCAAAGAACGTACACTCCAACCAATTACTTGATGATTCGTATCTTGAAGAACCTTGGCAAAAGTAGGATTTGAAACGCCAAATGGTGGACGAAAATAGCTGGGTTTTTCGCCCATATATTTTTCTATAATTTCATCATTATTAAGAATTTCTTTTTTCAATTTTTGATAGGATAAAAAACCTGTTTGGTTGAGGTGCGATTGGGTATGATTTCCTATTTCATGTTGATTTTGGATAATTTGCTCGAATATCTCTGGATATTGTTTGATCTGATTGCCTATACAAAAAAAAGTTGCTTTCGCTTTATATTTTTCTAGCAGAGATAAGAACTCGCCTGTCCATTCTGTTGGTCCATCATCAAAAGTAAGAGCGACTATTCTTGCGTTGGTTTTTTGATGATAATAAACGCTAAGAAAGTAGTTTAAACGTAGATCAAACACACCCCAACTTGTTATTCCAAGCCAAAGGATCCCAAGTAAAATCAACCAATAATAAGAAACATCATACCCAAAAATCAAGTAGATAATAATAAAAAAATATCCAAGAAAGATACAGGAAACTATTCGATGTTTTGACATTTTCTAAGCAACACTAAACTATGGTTTTTACCTAAAAACTGATTGTACAAGAGGATGTTTTCTACTTCTGATTGGTTCGGATAATTTTGATTTTTCAGAAATTCAGCAGCCAACAACATCCCGTAAGCAGAAGCAGTATCGTATTCTCCGCAAAACTTTTTGTATGAATATATAGCTTGGGGTAATGCATCGAAATACTGGTCGATTTCTGTTGTAGTAACCTCAGAATTTTTTCCTACAAAAATAACTTGTATATCATTCAACATCAATTGATTTTCTTGTAGAAAACTTTCCACAAATTCTTCAATTGTTTTATTTTCCAGTTTGTTTCGGATTTCTATATCTACAATTTCTGCATATGATTTTTGAGTAAATTTATCCGATAAAATAAAAAATGTTGCTCCCTCCCCAAATTTGGCTCCCGAACCATTTTTTGTAGATTGAATAACTTCTACCAATTGTAATAATTGATGTGTTCGAGTTGCAATTTCATCAATTCCACCGACCAATGCGTTTGAGATTTCGTTATTTTTAATTTGTAAAAGTGCATCTAATGCAGCAGCTTCGAAAGAGTTTCCACCATTTACATACGTAAAATTATAGGCATTGCAGTGCAGATGCAGTGCAATTTGGGCTGCTACAGTATTATGCGTTGATTGAATAAAGGCTGTTGGTGTTAAGAATTCTTCATCGTTCTGAATCAGATTGGCCAAAAACTTTTCCGAGTCTGCCAAACAACCCAATCCTGTACCCGTAATAATGGCTTCTATTTCAGAAACTTCAGACGACTTAAGAGCTTTTTGCGCTGTAAACAATCCCATTTTCACTGCTTTCGACATTCTTCTTAACGATGAAGCCGATAAAAATTCTTTATAATTTGGTTCATCTGCATAATTAAGAAATTCTGTCAGTGGTGTATTATTTTCAGTAAACTTTACTTCTCGATAGTTCTGTGCCGAAATTGCTGCTACCCCATTTATATAACATTTCTTCATGCTTTACTAAAAATTAGGGTTGAACAATTTCCTCCGAAACCAAAAGAATTCGACAATACATGTTCTATTTTTTTCGAGTAAATTTTGGTTTGAGGATGAAGATTATGAGTTTGCATAGGTTGTGCGAAATTGAGATTTGCCCAAACTTTTTGCTTTTCTAAAGCAAGAATACTAAACACAGCTTCTATACCAGCTGCTGCAGCCAAGGTATGGCCTGTAAAGGGTTTGGTAGAACTGAAGCATAATGTTTTTTTATCAAAAATACGTAACAATGCAGCACTCTCAGAGGCGTCATTGTTTCTTGTGGCAGTACCATGTGCATTGATATAATCTATATTTTCTGGTGAAATTTTGGCTACTGACAAAGCTTTTTGCATAGCCAAATAAGCTCCTTCTCCATTTTCTGATGAGGCTGTTTGGTGGTGTGCATCATTGGCATTCCCGTAACCAGAAAGATAAGCGTTTATCTGTCGTTGATTTTTTTGTGCATATTCTTCCGACTCTAGCACCAAATATGCAGCTCCTTCGCCTAGATTTAGTCCTTTTCTATTTTCATCAAAAGGTTGATTTGCGCAATCAGAGAGAATCATCAACGACTTGAAACCATTCAAAGTAAATTTTGATAAAGCATCTGTTCCTCCTACAATTACGCAATCGAGTTTGCCAGAAGAAATCAATCGAGCACCCATAATTATTGCATTTGCAGCAGAAGAACAAGCGGTGCTTACCGTAGAAACATAACCTTCTAAACCGATGATTTCAGCTATTTTTATACTCGAATCACCTGCATCGTGGCTTAGAATAAACTTTTGTTTGTCGGGTTGATTTTCATAACCGAAAAAATACAACTCAGACTGATCCATCCCACCTACCGATGTTGATGAAATCAGACCTATTCGGTCTTGTTTACCCCATGTAAGATTTGCATTTTTCACCGCTTCTTTGGCAGCGACTGCTCCTAAAAGTGCTGTTCTTGTGAAAGTATGATTATTGGGTAAACCTAAAATAGAAGCCAATTCTTGGTTGGATTTTTTGACTTCTCCTACCAAAAATTCGTTTTTGTGTTTGGTCGACAAGTATTTTATTTTCTCTAGACCACTTTTATTATGCAATAAAGAGTCGAGATTTTCTGCAACCGAATGGCCAATCGCAGAAATAATTCCCATCCCAGTTATTGCAATTTTAGTAGCCATTATTTTGTTCTATTGTCGGTGATATATTGAGCCATTGACTCGATTGATTCGAAAATGGTTTTACCCTGTTTTGGGTCTGCAATTTTGATTCCATAATCTTTATCCATCAATACAATAAGTTCTAAAGCATCGATAGAATCCAATCCTAGTCCATCACCAAATAACGGTTCATTTGCTTGAATATCTTCTATGTTAACATCCTCTAAGTTAAGAACTTCTACGATTTTATTCTTCAATTCTAAAATTAAATCTTCCATGATATTTCCTTGTATCTATTTTTTAAATAATTCTCTTGATAAGGTATTTTTCCTTCTTCAGAAACCAAATATACAAAAGCAGAATAGTTTTCTTGATAATATTCTATCCATGCACACAAGACTTGCCTTGCTTTACCTGTTTTCAAAAGGTATTTTGTTTGATTTTCTAGCAAAGAAAATGGCATTTCTTCGGCAACAAAAAATGCACTTTCGGTTTGTAATTGATATCGGATACTGACTTCACCTACACAAACATTAGGCAGTGTATAAACAAAAACAGAAGGACTCGGGAAATAATTTTCTTGGTCTGAAATACTTTTTTGATGTTTACTATCGGTATATAAACTTGCAGTACGATTGCAAAAAAGAAGGGCGGTATCTTGAGAGTCATTCTGTATGAAAATCATTTCTGAAGCAAGTATTGCTATTTTAGAAAGCTCATCCATTTTATAAAATTTCGGATAAGAAATTTCTAGCATCTTATATATTTCTTTAGAAAAGTCAGCAAATGTCCCTATATCTTCTTTATCAAAAATAATTTGGTCGTTTTGCCGAATTCTGTTGGGCAAAATTTGTACATAATCTTGGATATACAGCTGTTTATCTCCCATATTTTCTAACAATTATTGCCGAGTTGCTTCCTCCAAAGCCAGATGCCGTTTTCAGGAATGTTGTTCCTGTTGTTCTTGTATGATTTTGCAATACGTTGATTGTTTTTGCTACCCCAAATTCTTCGAAACCATGCGTTTGTAATAAAATTTTTTCTTCTATTTGTTTGCACGCAAAAATCAGCTCTATTAGTCCAGACGCTCCCAAAGTATGTCCGAAATAACCTTTCAAACTATTGAGTGGAGTTTGGTTCATGTTCAATCGATCGAACACAATCGACTCCATATCATCATTGTATCGAGTTGCCGTTCCGTGCGCAGAAATATAGTCGATGTTTTCGGCAGAAATTTTAGCTTCTTCGAGTGCGTTTTTTATACTTTTATACAATCCCTCGCCTGTTCTAGAGGGGCCCGATATATGGTTAGCATCATTTATATTTCCTTCGCCCAGTATCTGGAAATTCCAAGTGTTATTTTGGGGTTTTGTCGACATATAAAGTGCTCCTACTGCTTCGCCCAAAGTAATGCCATCACGAGATTTATCGAAAGGTTTACAAGGTTTTTTACTCATCGCCTTGAAAGCATCAAACCCAGACAAGACAAATTCTGTAATTTCATCAACGGCCAATATCACTGCTTGATTAGTTTGTGAAGTTTGCAACATTCTCTTGGCAATATTTACGGCTAACACTCCTGATGTACAAGCATTTGACACGACAACTACATTGTTCTGCAATTGTAGTTTCTTTTGTAAAAAGTTTGCTATTTGCGGTATGAATGCTTCGATAGGATTATGGGCTAATGCTCGAATATTTCCTTTGGTTGTAGAAAGAACAACGGTAGTTTCTGGTGTAATTTCCACATTTTTTTGGTATAATTTATTCAATATCAACAACAACATCTTTTCTATACGAGAAGAATTTTTATCTGCGATAATCGAATCGTTTATTAGTTCTGATTGGATAAGTGATGCATAGAAATTTGTTATACCTCCTATTTTTTCTATTCGTTGAATGCCTGATTTATGAATTAATAAGTTCGACCAATTCTCATCCAAACTAAGTCCTAAAGGTGTAATAATATCAGCTTGATGAATAAAAACATTTCTCATAGCATACCGACTTTTTTCTTCCAATCTTTTATAAAATCAGGAAAATTCAAGAGTAATTCTCCTGTCGACAGTTCGGTAAAAACCTGAATTGTTTCTCCTGTACAAACTGTTTTCCCTTGTTGGTTTATCAACTCGTACCGGAAAATTAATTTTGCGGCTACAGAATCTATATAAGTAGTTCTTATAATAAAAATCTCATCATACTTCAATGGCAATTTATATTCGCAAAGAGATTTTACGACTGGTGCTGCTACTTTGTTTTCTTCCATATTTCGGTAGGTAAGCCCGTGTTCTCGACCAAAAGATTCGCGCCCTTCCTCGAAATATCGTAGGTAATTCCCGTGCCAGACTATCCCAAGCGGATCTGCTTCATTGAAACGAACTCGTATAGAGCATTCATTGGCTAGTGTAAGTTCAATTGCCTTGTTTTTTTCTGTCATAAAGTATGGATAAGCCTAAACAGAATAGGAAAAACAAAAGTAGGGAAAATATTTCGGGTAGGATGTATGATAGCGATGCATTTCTCAGTAAGATATCATAATACCCGCTCAGTCCCCAATGCATTGGAGATAGTTTTGCTATTTTCTGAAAAGTTGTAGACATCATAAAAACCGGAATCCAAATCCCTCCTAAAGCAGCTAGAATGACCACAAAAGTAGCTCCGAATGGTGGTGCTTGCTCTTGTGTTTTAGAAATTACACCTAATAAAATCCCCAACCCTATGGCTGCTAAACTGACAAAAATGGTAAAAAAAAGCATCATGGGTAATTTACCTTCGATGTCTAAAATTTCTAATCCGATAAGTGGAAAAAGTAACTGAGATAAAAGAATGATGGAGAAAAACTGCAACAAACATACTACAAGATAAATAATTATTTTACCTATAAGCAAGGTAGAATATGGCATCGGGCTTGTTCGCAACCTAAAGTTTGTCCCTAAATTCTTCTCATTCACCAAATTGACAGACAAAGGTACTATGATAAAAAATATTGCAAATAGTGTCCATGCTGGTACATTGTGTTGTACTGCGTTTGGTTCTTTGTCTTGATGATTGATTGCGGAAATTTCTTTATAAGTGATCAATTGATCTTGCTGAAAATTGGGTGCTGTATCTTCGCCTAAATATTCTCTGAACGTTTGATAAATAGTTTCTGATTGGGCTTTATAAATTATTTTTTCGATTCCAAATTTCACATTGTTCTTGAAATTTTCTTGGACAGCAGGATCGAAAATCAACTCGATTTCTTTGGGCTTATTTTTTTGTTTGGGTTTATCCGTGGTGTTATAAAGTCCAAAATCTCCTACGATTTCTTCTACATTAAATTCGACATTTGTGTGCAAATCTTTGGATAAATTATTCGGTAGAATCAAAGCTAATTGATATTTACCATCATACACCAGTTTTTTTGCAGTAGATTCATTCAGGACTTTTCCATTGAGAGAATCTATCAAAAAAAATGTATTTTCTTGCACTAATTGTCGCCGAATAGAATGTGAAACCGAATCTTGATCATGGTCGATAAACAACAAAGGGAATGCTTGCGATGTTTGCCCTTGCATAGCCTGATTTTGGATCAGCGTGACCATCACAACTAAAATCATCGGCATAACAAACAACACCGCTAAACCGCCATAATCACGAAAGAGTAATAAAGCTTCTTTTTTCACAGATTGCCAAAGTCTATGTAACATCTCGTAAGTTTTTCCCGGTTAATTGAATAAAAATGTCCTCTAAGTTTTTCGTATTAGGATAAGACTCGAGTAAGTTTTTCGGCGAACCAATTGCTTTTATTTTTCCTTGATCGAGAATTGCTATTTCGGTACAAAAATCTTGTGCCTCTCGAAGATGATGCGATGTATATACGATTGTAGTTCCGGTAGAATTTAGGTGATGCAAAAACTCTATAATTTTTGTTTTCGATTGCACATCGACTCCTACAGTTGGCTCATCGAGAAATAGAATTTTTGGTTGATGTAAAACCGCAGCCAAGAGATTTATTCTTCTTTTCATTCCGCCCGAAAAAGTTTCTATTCTTTTATTAGCAAAGGATTTCAGTCCCATATTTTCTAGAGAATTCGACACATTTTCCTTCAGATTTTTTCCTTTTAATCCATACATGCTTCCGAAATAAATTAGATTTTCATAAGCTGTTAAGGTAGGATACAAAGCGTATTCTTGGGGTACTACTCCTATTAAGGCTTTTATGCTTTTGGCATTTTTATCGTACCTCAACCCGTTGATAATAATCTCACCTTCGGTTGGCTTTTGAAGACCACACATCATGGTAATTAAGGTTGTTTTTCCGGCACCATTAGGACCAAGAATACCGAAAATAGATTGAGTGGGAATACAAAAAGACACTGCATCTAGAGCGGTATTTTCGTAGGATGTATAACGTTTAGAGATGTTTTTGATTTGGATCATTACTTCAGAGCTTTTTTCAGACGCTTAAAAAAATCTTCTTCTTTATTGGCCAAAACCAATAGTTCATCTGCTAATGTATTGTACACTTCTTCTAATTGACTCCTCTTTTTATAAACCCTAGAAGCTTGTAAAGCAAAATCTCTCCACTGATTGCCAATAGCAATCATTTCTTTAGAAAAATCATCTAAAATAGGTTGTTGTATTTTCTCTGAAGATTCTTGTAAAAATACAGCAAATAAATACCGAAAACCTCCACCTCCAGTTCCTATTTCCTCTTGCATTCTTACTATTTGTGCTAGATAATAGTTGGTTTTTACATTACCGATTTTCTTCGGCCATTTTCGGATATCTTTTGCCAACCACCGCATTCCTCGAACCCCTGCAATAGGTACAGGTGCCAACATTTCGTTGCATGTTTTTTGGATTGCTTTTCGTATTGCTTTATCCCAATCGATATGTGTAGCAATTTCGGTCAGATAATACATATGTCCTTTGGGTGCTAAAACACCTTTTGCAAAACGTACTTTTTCTAAATCTTTTGCAGAAAGTTCTGTTGGGTGATTGAGCACTGGATCACTCACCAAGTAGTGATCTTCTTTTTTTCCGTAGATTACTAAATTATGTGCATTGAAATGAAAGCGATATTCATCTGGAAAATAAGGTAAATTATAAACCCCAACTTGCAAACCACAGGGAATATTTTCTGCTATTTTCTGATCAAGTAGTTTTTGTGCTTCTTCTTCTGATCGAAATTTTTTTCGCTCTATTTTCAAGCCTAAACGCTTTGCCAAACAGGTAAAAATTCTTCCCGGCATTGGACGATAACTTATCGCAGGTGCGTGATTTACTTTGAGAAAAGGCAGGTATACAAAAAACAACCCAGATCCAATACCAAAAACCATGGCTTCGCTAATGTCTAGTCCTCTGTTTTTTAATAAATTAGAGGCTACTCCTGTTTCGCAATGCGCTGATTGGTGATGTACAAATGGAATTTCTTTATTTTTTTCCATCGATTTTTTTTAGTTCTTCTAAAGTTATACCGAACACTTCTGCATATTTACTCAACACACTATCATTCAGACGATTAAATACATTTGGTTTGGCATGTCTTTTTATAAAAAAAGGCCACTTGTGCATATAAGCAGCTAAAGTTGGCCAGTCCATTTTATTCAATTCCATATAATAAACTATAGGACTTACTTTTCCTTGTTTCACCTTTTCTTTTGCTTTCTCTACACGTTGTTGTAAGACACGCAAAGTTTCTGTTTGCATAATGGTTTTGGGTTCCCAGCCACTCGATTGTTCGGTGGTGAAATGTCCGTCTTCGTCTACGACATAGTATAGTTCGGAGAGATTGTTTTTACTCAGAAAGCTTTCGTCTTGCGGTACTTCATTCTTCTTCATTGTGGTCTTTCAAAAACAAGTAATTTACTATTTTTAGATGTTTGTGAGTTTTATTTTTTCTCTTATCAAAAAAATAATCTATTATAGTTGTTGTCTCTAAAATTACAATTTTTTTGATAGGATTGATAAATCTAGTTTAAATATTTACTCTTTTGGTATGAAAATTATTGATTATAACTAATAAGAAAGTTTTTATAGTTGAATAATCAGATTTATTTGCCCTTCTGAACATAGATTACCTTTTGTATACGAGGCAACTTTCAGCGAACAGAGAATAAAATCATTGAGCAAAGTTTTAGAAATCATCTCTGCCGAGGTGTGTAAAGTTTGGTTTTTGGTTGGGATTTGATAAACAACAAATGTTCTTATTGCACTGATGTAACCAAAACTTTTCGGTTGTATTCCGTATTTTTTTTGATAATATTCTTGTCCCAAAACACATGAACAACTTTGAGCAGAATGTTCTATCAAGGCGGTTTCTAACAAGTGGTTTTCGTCTACAAAAAAATTATCCTCGCTAATATAAAATTCAGTTTCTACCGAAACCAAATCTAAACGAATAATTCGATCGACCAATAACATTGGTTTTTTATGCGGCAAGAAAAGCGAAACTTCTTGTATCGGACTGTTGCTCATTTATAGAGGAGCTAAAACGGTTTTCATTTCTCCTATTGCTATGCATTCTTGGTTGATATTTGATGTAATCTTCACCAAAGAAACCCCCATTACTTCTTGTAGAATTTCTACTTCTGTTACAATTTTTTCTTTGACTTTTGGCAATCGATTGATATGTAAATTTTTTATCGTACCAATATAACCCGTCGGAGCTGGTTGACCAATCAGATAGTATTGGTAACCTGTATGCAGTGCTACTGTTTGTGCCATATGCTCTATGAGGCCTGGTTCTGCAAGATGTCCATTTTTATAGAAAAGATTGTTTTCTTCAACGGTCAACCCTCCCACAACTTGTTTTTCTGCATATTTGTACAAAACATCTACCATAATTATAGGTTCACGATGAGGGATAAATGTTTTGATGATTTCTGCATTGCAGATGGGCAAATTCATAAAAAAATATTTTAATTAAACAACGGTAAGATAAGCATAAGCGTAAGAAAATCGTCCACTTTCTGGTACAGATAATAATATTTTATCCCCAATTTTCAACTTCCCTGAATTCATGAGTTCTTCGACCATCAAATAAATCGATGCAGCTCCTACATTCCCTACTTTATCCAAATTAATAAACCATTTATCGAATGGTATCTCGAAATTGGCATTTTTGAAACTATCGTATAATTTATCCTTAAAATACATTGATGAAATATGTGGTAAAAAATAATCGATATCGTCTACCGAAATCTGATGCTTTCTTAGAGCATCTAACATACTCTCAACGCCTTTTACTAGGATAAATTCATCTAAAACTTTTACATCTTGCTTGATACTAAATATGGATTTTTTCAGCCAATCTTCATTAGAATAATTTTGCCATGGAACCAATTCACCTTCCTCGTTTTTTTCTGCACCCGCATACATACAAGCTTCTGTTTCGTGCGCATAAGAATACGATTGCATCCACTCTATTTTCAATGAAATAGCGTTTTCATTGGGTTTATTTTGTAATAAAAAAGCAGCTGCTCCATCGGATAGCATCCAGCGTAAAAATTCTTTACGAAAAGCTATAATCGGTTGTTGATCAAGTTCTTTTATGTTTTCTATCTCTTGATCGAATCGTTTACTCAACATCCATGGAGAAACACATTCTGATCCAGAACTTACTGCATTTTTGGCCGTGCCAGACAAAACAGATAGATAAGCAAATTTCAGAGCATTCATCCCAGAACAACAAATGCCGCTAGAAGAGTTTAATTCTACCGAAGGATTTTTTAGTAATCCATGCACCATCGATGCGTGAGATGGCAACAACTGATCTGGCGTGGATGTACCAACAGACAAAACCTGCACATCTTGCATAACCACCTGATCATCAAACAATTTTCCTATTGCTTTAGCGGTTAGTTCTGCATTTGTGTAGTGTATATTTTGTTGTTTATCGACTACATAATATCTTTTTATTATACCATTATTTCTCAAAACAACTCTTCTTGCTTTGGAGGGAAGTTGATTAATTTGCCCTAAATAATCTTCCATTTCATCATTGGAAATTGCTTTATTAGGTAGAAATTTTGCGCTACGTGTTATATAGACATTGTTCAACATTCTGATAGATTGATTCCTTGATAATATTTTTTTTGTTGTCTTTTCTTGCCAATAAAAAATGGATAGAAAAGCGTTTCTATGAGATGTACGATCGGGGATACGAACCAAATCACTATCAACAAATATATATTAAAGAGTTTGATTAGAAGGGATTTCTTAGTAGGATTTGCTCTAAAAATCTTTATCCAAACAGCAAACAACCGATTAGCTTTTTTATCCATTGATACCAAAAACCATCTAATTTCTACGGCACCTGCTGCAACTAATTTGGTTTGTATTTCATTTAAATTGTCATTCTGCAAAGCATTCCGGATTATTTCGCCAAACTTTCGGGCTTGGTAAATTTCTTTTTTGCTAACACCGGGCAAAGGAAAAACTCCGTATGCTTTTCTTTTAAGACCAGTAAACATCCAATCGACTACGGTAACTACACTGATTAAATTTATATTTCTATCCGTAAGGGCGATATTTCCTACCAAATGTGCTTTTTGGGCTAGAAGAATTTTCTTCATTTTCTCTTGTGCATATACCCACATATTTCGGCTACCACTTACGGTAATCACCTTTGTGTTTTTTAGAAGTTGTTCTGCGTATATGGATTGTAGGAAAGAATTAACTGGAATAGAAGGAGATAAATACCAAACCTGATAATGCAATAAAATAAGATCATATTTCTGATGAAGAATTTCGGTAGGAGGTGCTAAAATCTCATGCGGTATTTGCCCAAATGAATCGGGAAAAACTCCAAAAAAACTTTCTTTATCCCACGGAAAAGGAAAGTCTTTTCTCATCTTGATAGGATAAAAATCTACTTCAATGGTTGTATCATTTACCAGAGGTTGTGCTATCGAATTGGCTATATCTTTCAATTGCCCCGATTGCGAATAATAAATAACCAATACTTTTTTCATACCAAACTATTATCGGGTAGATTTCCAAAAATCGAAATAATTAAACCATTGATATGGATATTTTTTTAGGATACCTTCTACACTTGCACAATATTCTTTGAGTAATTGCTGTGCGTCACGGTGCCTGAAATTTGCTTTTCTCGTGTATAAATGGTAATGCAAATTGGGTTCCTTCATCACATATACAAAAGCCACTGGGACATGTAAGCGTGATGCAATATAAAATGGTCCTGCGGGAAATTGTGCCAATCCGCCTAATAAATTTTCTTCGAGCGTTTTGTTTCCTTCAAAAAAACGATCTCCTGTAAAGCAAATCAAATCGTTACGAGAAAGTGTATCGGTTATTTGGTAAATGTGTGACATATCTTTTTGTATCACAATAAATTTTATGGTTGATTTCACTCGAATCTGTTCCATATAATTTTTTATTGCATCTCGCTCCAAATCGGTGGTAACCAAATGGATATTAATATCGGTATTGATATCGTTTAGGAAATATTCTGCAATTTCGAAATTGCCGACGTGTGCACTAATTAAGATTCCTCCTTTTTTTTCTTTTATAAGAGATTTCAGAATTTCGATTCCATCAAAATCATACGTAAACCAATTGCGGAACCCCATAGATATTGTGGCTTTATCGAGTAGAGTTTGCCCAAATATGTAATAATTTTTATAGATACCAACAATTGATCGTGAAATAGAAAAGTTTTGTCTTTTCCGAAAATAATTATACATCACTCGATTGCTCGACCAAGCAAACAAGAAGTAATAGAAAGCAACGAACAAAAGAACTATATACGCTGTCCGTATGCCTAATTTTTTTATACTGTATACAAAAATTTTATACCCAAGTAAAGTCCCCTTCGATTTTCCTTCCCATTGGGTCATTACGCTTTATTTTCGTCTATTTTTTGTTGAATGATGGTATAAAAATCCTCAAAGGTTATCATACTCAAGAAGTCTTCTTTGACCAATTTCACTCCAAAGTTAGATTCGATAATTACCACCAAATCAACATAATCCAAACTATCTAAGTCTAATGTTTCTTTGATATTTTTCTCCTTTGAAATAGCATTTGCTTCTACTTCAAATTCCTCCATTAATATTTCATTAATCTTTACTGAAATGTCTGTATTCACCATTCTTTGCATTAAATTTTATATTTCTTTATGATTAATGCAGAGTTTGTACCTCCGAAACCAAAAGAGTTCGACAAATATACATCAAATTCTTTATGTACAATTTGATTCGGAATATTTAATTGAGCCGAGACTTCATCAGGTTCTTCAAAATTTATGTTAGGAGCGATAAAGTTATTCAACATCATTAAATTAGAATACACAATTTCGCTTGCTCCAGCCATCCAACATTCATGTCCGGTCATCGACTTTGTAGATGTTACATAGGGTTTCTTTCCAAATAGATTATAAATCGCTTGTGCTTCGTTACTATCCCCAACAGGTGTAGATGTTGCATGTGCATTGATATAGCTTATTTCATCGGCTGATAAATTAGCCTGTTTTAGCGCTTTTTGCATCGCTAACATAGGTCCATCTACATTGGGTGTAGAGATATGCCCGCCATTCGATGAGAATCCATACCCAACGACTTCTGCCAGTATTGGGACGTCTCTTTTCAGGGCAGACGCTAAACTTTCTAAAATCAACGTTGCAGCACCTCCACTTGGTACTAATCCGTCTCGATTTTTATCGAACGGTCGTGATGCTTTGGTGGGTTGATCTTCTGAGTTGGAAAAAACGCCTAAACCATCGAAACTAGCCATCGCATATTTATTGATCTCTTGGGCCCCACCACAAATCACCATATCTTGCAATCCTCCTTTGATCATAAGATAAGCCAAACCTACTGCATGTGAACCACTTGCACAAGCAGCACTTATTGTCATATTGACACCTTTTAACTGAAACAAAGTAGAAAGATTCATGGTAACGGTAGAATTCATCGATTTGAAAATTGCACCCGACCCGATTAGGGTTGTATCTTTTTTCTCGCGTACAATATCGGTTGCCTCGATCACTGCTCGTGAAACGCTATCATTACCGAAGAGGATTCCGACTTCGTTTTCTTGTAAGTAAGCGTGCGAAATGTTGGCTTGTTCCAATGCCTGAATGGTCGACATATAGGCATACTCGGTTTCTTCGCCAATGGTAATTCTTTGTCTTCTGTTGAGTATATTTTTCAGATCTGGGGTTGGTACTTTTCCTGTTAGGGCAGATTTGAAACCATATTCCTTTCTTTCTTCATCGTATACAATCCCCGATTTTCCTTTTCGTAAAGACTCGGTAACCTCATCGAGCGAAGTTCCTAAACAAGAATAAATTCCCATTCCTGTGATTACAACTCTATTTTCCATTCTACCAATTATTTATGTATATAATCCACCATTTATATTGATTACCTCTCCGGTGATATAGGCAGCTTTTTCCGATACCAAAAAACTAACTAAATCGGCCACTTCTTTGGCTTGCCCAAACCGGTTGAGTGGAATATGCTTTTTCAGTTCTGTTTGGTTCATTTCGGCAGTCATATCACTTTCGATATATCCAGGTGCTACTGCATTGACTGTAATATTTCTTTTTCCAACTTCTTGTGCCAAAGATTTTGTGGCAGCTATTACCCCTCCTTTTGCTGCAGCATAATTTGTCTGACCAGGATTTCCTTTGAGTCCGGAAACCGACACAATATTTACTATTCTACCAAAACGTTGACGGAGCATATCTTGTATAAAAAATTGAGTGACATGATAAAAACCATCTAAACTTGTTGAAATTACCGAATGCCAATCTTTTTCATCCATCCACATAAAAAGGCCATCTTTTGTAATTCCGGCATTATTTACTATTGCCTCTACTCTATATTCTGGGTGAGAGACTTTCCAGTTTGTTAATGCCTCTTGCACGGCTGCTCGACTGCTTACATCGAACGGTAGAATTTCTGCTGTTTTCCCCAACGCTTCTATTTCCTTTGCAACAGACATGGCTGCGTCTTTATTAGAATGATAATTAATAAGCACATGAAAATCTAAATCTTGAGCCAACTGTACGCAAATTGCACGACCTATTCCGCGCGATCCTCCCGTTACTAAAACTGTTTTTTTCATCTTAGAAATTGTTCGATTTTAAAAAATCTTTCACTTCCTTAATATAAGGATATAGCACAACATCTTGTTGGGTTGCTGGAAATATTTTCCGAATCGAATCGAATATTTTTTTCGAATTTGGATTGATTTGTTCTAAACATCCTCGAACTTCGATTGCTTGTACAATGGTCATGAAATGCACAGAGAGAACCTCGAAACTATTCTCTATTACTTGATTACACAACAAAGCTGCATTTGCACCCATACTCACAACATCTTGATTATCGTTATTGTTAGGAATCGAATGTATATACATTGATGTTGATAAGGTCTGATTTTCGGCTGTTGTAGAGGTTGCTGTAAATTGCGCTCCTTGCATTCCAAAATTGAAACCTAACTTACCAGAATTAACAAATGGTGGAAGTAGTTCATTGATTTTAGAGTTGAGTAGATAGTTTAACTGACGTTCTGCGAGCATACATAATTTTGTAATCCCCAACTTCAATTTATCCATCTCAAATGCAATATAATCGCCATGGAAATTACCTCCGTGATACACCTGCTTACTTGCTAAATCTACAATGGGATTATCACTTGCCGAGTTGATTTCTTTTTCGATGGTTTGTTCTGCACTCCAAATCATTTCTTGTACGGGACCGAGAATTTGAGGAACACAACGCAACGAATAATATTCTTGTACTTTCTCTTTAAAAATTTCTTCTTTTGCTGCTTTGTATAAATACTCTTTTCGTGAACGTATTAGAGAACTATCTTGTAAGAAATTTCTCATTTGTTTAGCAATATAACGCTGTCCTTTGTGGAGTTTTGCCGCATTCAATTCTACAGAAAAATGATCATCATAACTGCAAACCAATTCATTGATCATACTAGAGGCAACACAACTTAAACGCATTAATTTTTCAGCGTAATATATGTTTACCAAACCGATTCCTGCCATTACCGAAGTCCCGTTCATAATACTCAATCCCTCGCGAATATAAATCTTCAAGGGTTCGATTTTTTCTTCACGAAAAACAATTTCGGTAGGATGACGTTCACCTTTGTACCAAACTTCTCCTTCACCAATCATTGCCAAAGCTAGATGTGCTAATTGAACCAAATCACCGCTAGCTCCTACTCCTCCGTGCGAGAAAATAACAGGATAAATCGAGCGGTTCAGCATCGTTTTCATTAAATCTAAAACAGATGGATGCACACCCGAATAACCCAAAGATAAGGTATTGAATCTTGCTAAAACTGCTGCCCGCACCATTTCTAGCGACAAGGGTTGTCCAACTCCGGTTGCATGACTCCGAATAAGATTGTATTGCAGTTGTTTACGATCTTTTTCGCCTATACGATATTGCGCCATCGGACCGAAACCTGTGTTCACACCATAAATTACTTTGTCGTGAATAAAATTCTCTAAAAATCGAAAACTTTCTTGTATTTTATGCTGAACAGTTGGTTCTATGTCAACCTGTTTTTTACCAAAAACAATCGATTTTAATTCTGCTAAATTCATTTGAATATTTTCTGATAATTCCATTATCTCAAACAGGTTCTATATTATATTATTTTAAGCAATTTGTTTACCTTTGACATGTTTTGATTAGGTAAATAAATGGCTACAAAATTAGTATTTTTTTAACACTATAAAAGTTAATTATGAAACAAGAAGAGGTGGATGTAGTAATAATTGGTGCCGGCCCTGCAGGAAGCATTGCTGCGGCCTATTTACACAAAGGAAACATCTCGGTAAAAGTTGTTGAAAAAATGAAATTTCCACGTTTAGTTGTCGGCGAAAGCTTATTGCCTCGATCGATGGATCGTTTCGATGAAGCCGGACTTCTAGAACCCCTAAAAAAATATAACTTTCAGGTGAAAAGTGGTGCTCGATTTGTGAGAGATGAGTTGATTTGTGAGTTTGATTTTAGTAAAAAATTTGGTACGGGGTGGGATTGGACATGGCAAATACCGCGTGCTGATTTTGATAAAGCTATTACCGATGAATTACAAAGAAAAGGAGTTAACATTGCGTTCGAGACGGAAGTTATAGCCGTCGAACCTAACAAAGGAAATTGCCTAACGATAATAAAAAACAAAGACAATACAGAGTCTATCATTCGATCTAAATATATCATAGATGCAAGTGGTTATGGGAGAGTTTTACCTCGACTGCTAAATCTACATGATGATTCTACACTGAGTCCGCATTCGGCAATTTTTTCGCATACTTACGAAAAAAATAGACCAATCGGGAGAGAAGGCACTCAAATTACGTTTGACGTAATCGAGCGTGAGGTTTGGTTATGGGTGATACCGTTTTCCAATGGTAATACGAGTATAGGTCTGGTAGGAAAAACTGCTTATGTAGAGGATTTAATCAAGCATAGCGAGAATCTTGAGGGAGCTTTAAAAACCGGAATTCAACGTTCACCCTTTTATCGAAATCGTTTTTCTGAGGTAGATTTTCTGTTCGAACCAAAAATATTAAAAAACTACTCTACTTCTGTCAAAAAAATGTTTGGCGATGGCTATATTCTCACCGGTAATAGTACCGAATTTTTAGATCCAATTTTTTCTTCAGGCGTATGTTTTGCTACAGAGTCTGGTGCATTAGCAGCAGAGTTAATCTACAAAGAACTCAATGGAGAAGCTGTAAATTGGGCAGTAGAATATGAAGAATACATGAAATTCGGGATCGATGTTTTTTCTACCTACGTGCGAGAATGGTACACAGGAAATCTACAAACTCTTTTCTTTTTCCGGCCAGAAAACTTAGATGTCAAGGAGAAAATTTGTTCAGTTTTGGCAGGATATGTCTGGAACAAAGAAAATCCATTTGTTAAAAAACATCAGTCTGTTATTAGAAACATGGCTTATCTTATCGAAATGAATCAGTAGTAAGCTGTTTTGATAAAAAATAGATTGTCTATTTCTCATCCTAATTTTCATTTTTTTGGTAAGAAATTCTATAAAACCAACTATTTGGTTGTACTAATTTTATTCTGATATCTTGATAAACAAACTATCAAACAAAATAGTTGGAGAAAAATTAGATAAGTTTACGAATCGAATTCTATGACTTCTAAATTTTCTATTTTAGAGTCCCTCAAATCAAACCGCAACATCGTTCTCACTCGTTGGAAACCATGTTTACCAGCAGCACCTGGATTCATATGCAACAAGCGCAACTTCTTATCATACATTACTTTCAGTATATGAGAATGTCCACAAATATAGAGATCTGGTCGATGATCAGTCAGCATTTTTTTTACTCTTGCCGTGTACTTATTAGGATATCCGCCAATGTGTGTCATCAAAACTGTAACACCTTCTAAGGTAAAAAGTTGATTTTCGGGCCAAGATTGTCTAATCAACTGATCATCGATATTCCCGTATACAGCTCGCACAAAGGCTTTTTGTTCTAATTGATTAATAACATTTTCTTGCCCTATATCTCCTGCATGCCACACCTCATCAACCTGCGAAGCATAAGCAAGAATTCGGTCATCGATATAAGAATGAGTATCGGATAGTAGGAGAATCTTTTTCAAAATTTGTATTTTTGGAATCAACAAATTTATAAACAATTGCGATACTTCTTAGAATTAGCTTACAACGGACAAAACTATTTTGGATGGCAACGACAGCCAAAACAACTATCTGTACAAGAAAAAATTGAGTTTTGTTTATCGACTTTGCTCCGAGAAGAAATTAATATTGTAGGAGCCGGACGAACCGATACCGGAGTGCACGCCAAGAAAATGTACGCACATTTTGACTTTGATGGAAGCTTGACAGATGATTTTATCCGTAGACTAAACTCCTTTTTGCCCGAAGATATAAGCGTTACTTCTATTCATTGTGTGGCTCCAGAAGCACATGCACGTTTCGATGCGGTGAAAAGAACCTATCACTACCATATTTATACCCAAAAAAATCCATTTACTACGACAACTTCTTGGCAAATACGAAAACCATTGGATATAGAAAAAATGAACGAAGCTGCAAAATACTTGATAAAAAAAGCAGATTTTGGAAGTTTTGCAAAATTACACACCGACGTAAAAACCAATATTTGTACGGTTTATCGAGCAGAGTGGATCCAGATCGAGAAAGATTTTTTTTGTTTCGAGATTACAGCCGATCGTTTTTTACGCAACATGGTGCGCGCCATCGTGGGGACATTAGTAGAAGTTGGCTTGGGAAAAATAACTCCGTCCGATTTTAACAACATAATTGATAAAAAAGACCGTAAATTTGCAGCTGCTTCTGCCCCTCCACAAGGCCTTTTTTTGGTAGAAGTTCTTTATCCTGAAAACCTCTTTATATTATGAGCGACAAACTAGACAGTTCATCTTTCGATTTCCAAGGTCTAAAGCGTGTTATCAGTATCGGCCTACAATCTAAATGTTTATTCTTATCGGTTGTTGCCATTGCGGTTCTTAGCTCTGCGGTTTCTATATACCGCCCATATCTCACTGGTGTCGCAATTGACCAATACATAGTGAATTATGATGCAGTTGGGCTACAAAAACATCTTATGCTAATTGGTGGTACTCTTTTATTAGAAGGCTTTCTGCAGTTTTTTTTGATTTATTTGGCCAATGTTGTTGCCCAAAAAGTAATTCGCTACTTACGGGTAAAATTATACAATCATTTACTGACCTTCAGGCTTGGTTATTTCGATCGAACACCGAACGGAGTTTTGGTAACGCGCTCGGTATCGGACATAGAAACAATTGCCGAAGTTTTCAATGATGGAATCCTCGTCATATTAGGAGATTTTTTACGAATTATCTTCATTGTTGGTATGATGTACTATATGAATTGGACATTGGCAACCGTCGTGATACTCATCCTCCCTTTAATGATGATTATTACACGTCTATTTCAGAAAGCCCTGAAAAACGTATACCATGCTGAAAGAACTTATACGGCAAATCTCAATTCTTTTGTACAAGAAAGATTAACCGGGATGAATATCATTCAACTATTCAACCGTGAAAAGCGTGAGTATAAAAAATTTGTAAGCATAAACAATCAATTAAAGGGTACTTACCTGAAAACAGTTTTCTATTTCTCTCTTCTTTTTCCTGTGGTCGATATTGTTTCGGCAACGGCTATCGGGTCGATGATTTGGTTTGGAGGATTACGAACCGCAATTCATGGAGATGTTACGGTTGGCGATATTATTGCATTTATATCCTTCACAACGATGTTAACGCAACCGATGAGACAAATCGCAGAACGCTTCAATTCTATTCAGCGAGGGCTGGTAGGAGCTGCTCGGGTTTTCAAAATTTTAGATTCAGATGAAAGCTTGCCGAACAAAGGAACTATACAGCTCGATCATATCGACGGGAAAATAGAATTCCGTAATGTTAAGTTTTCTTATGTGCCGAACAATCCAGTAATAAAAGGTATTTCTTTTACGACACAGCCAGGTGAAACTATTGCAATTGTTGGATCAACTGGTGCTGGAAAATCAACAATTATCAACTTATTAAGCCGTTTCTATGATATAGATTCTGGAGAGATTTTTATCGATAATCATAATATTTACGATTTAGATATCCATAACTTACGTCAACATGTAGCTGTTGTTTTGCAAGATGTCTTCCTTTTCAATTCTACTATATACGACAATATCGTATTGGGTAATAAAGAAATCACCTTAGAAGAAGTAGAACAAGCCGCTAAAATAATTGGTATTCATCAGTTCATTACCAAATTACCCAAAGGTTATTTTACAGAAGTAAGCGAGCGTGGAAGTACACTTTCTGTTGGGCAACGACAGTTGATTTCTTTTTTACGTGCATATATATATAACCCAGAGGTTTTAGTTTTGGATGAAGCAACCTCTTCGATAGATACCGCCTCTGAAAAGATGATCCAAAAAGCCACTGAGAAACTCACAGAAAATAGAACATCGATAATAATTGCACATCGATTAGCGACCATAAAAAATGCAGATAAAATTCTAGTAATGGATAATGGAATGATTGTTGAGAGTGGTACTCACGAAGAATTACTAGCACAGCATGGTTTTTATCATCAATTGTATGAAGTTCAATTTATTGATGAAGAAAATTAAAAAAATACATAATTTATTGTGATCAATTCTTTACCTTTGAAAAACTATAAAAAACATTTAAAAAAATCAGACAAATGAAAAAAACAATTTTAGGATTAGCCGTATTAGGAATGATTGGTTTTACCTCATGCAAAAGTGAAACAGAAAAAAAAGTAGAAAACATTAAAGATACACAAGAGGTAATAGCTGAAACAACAAATGACGCAACAGAAACAGTAAAAACTGAGATTGACAATAACTTAGAAACTTTAGCAGCAATGCCAGCTTTCACCTCTCCAGAGGCAAAAGCATTTGCAGACAAATACGCAGCTTACGTACAAGAACTAAAAGTAGCTGCTACTTCTGGTGATGCTACAAAGCTAACAGAATTACAAGCTAAAGCTGTAGATTTCTCTAAAGAAATGGCAGAAATTGCACAAAAACTCACCCCAGAAGATGCAAAAAAGTTACAAGATTGGGCAGCTGAATTACAAAAAAATCTTAATAAATAATTTATTTCTATTTTTTTAGAAATTTAGATTTTAGCCGTTTCTTTCTTAAAAAGGAACGGCTATTTTATTCTCATTTTTTTACCAAAAAAACTCATATATTTACTAAGATAACATATCAAAAAAATCTTTATGACATTAGTGCAATTACAATATGTATTGGCAGTGGCAGAGTATAAAAACTTTACTGTAGCAGCTGACAAATCATTTGTTACTCAACCAACTCTTAGCATGCAAATTCAGAAACTAGAGAAAGAGCTCAATGTAGAGATTTTCGATCGCACTTCCCATCCGATAAAAATCACCCAAATTGGTGAGAAAATAGTACAACAAGCCAAAACAATCTTGATGGAAGCTAATCGTATGAAGCATTTGGTGAATGAAGAAAAAGGTCTGTTAGAAGGTGATTTTGTGATTGGTGTAATACCAACAATATTGCCTACCTTGGTTCCGTTGTTCTATAAAACTTTTGAGAAAAAACATCCAAAATCGAATTTGATAATCAAAGAATTCAAAACCGAAAAAATCATCAAAGGAATCAAAGACGGTTCATTGGATTTTGGGATTGTCGTTTCGCCTTTACACGAAGATCAAATTATCGAAAAAACTTTATATTACGAGCCATTGGTTGCGTATATCCCTGAAGGACATCGTTTGACAAGCCAGGAAAAAATAGTAGAAACCGATTTAGAATCTGCAGATTTGCTCATCTTGCAAGAAGGGCACTGTTTCCGTGATAATGTTTTATCTTTATGCGAAGCCTCTAAAATAAAGCAACGTCCCGTTAAACTAGAAAGTGGTAGTTTTGACGCATTGATAAAATTAGCAAACGAAGGATATGGAATGACGCTTTTACCTGCTTTGGTGGCAGAAGAATTACCGAAAAAATTGCGAAAAAATTTACGTCAATTCGAAAATCCAATTCCAACGAGAGAAGTAAGTTTGATTTACCACCAATCTCAATTGAGGGATTCTTTTGAAGAGGAGTTGATAAAAACAATTCAGAGTATTTTGCGTGGAAAAATATTTTTAGAACAAACCAACGAAAGTCATGCTACTGTAAGTTTGCCAAAGTAATTTATCGTACCGGAAATATTAAAGTATAGACCATATAGAAAAAACAATCCGGTCAAAAACACTTTGACCGGATTGTTTTATGTTGACTAATTTCTTTTCGATTATTAGATTGAGTAACGGATAAATCCTGTTACTTTCAGGTCTGGGTTAACTGCTTTTACAACATCTTGTACTGCTACTTTCCCATCTTTGATTGATGCTTGATGAACCAATGTGTTTTCTTTGAAGAATTTTTGTAGTTTCCCTTTTGCAATATTTTCGATCATGTTTTCTGGTTTCCCTTCTGCTTTTAATTGTTCTCGAGCGATATTCAATTCAGTATCTATAATCGATTGAGCAACTTGGGTTTCATCCAATGCTACTGGATTCATTGCAGCAACTTGCATTGCAACATCATAGGCAACTTCTTTCGCACCATCGTATTCGCCAGAAAGAGCTACTACTGCTGCGATACGATTACCTGCATGGATATAAGCGTTAAGAGATGATCCTTCGATTGTTTGGAAGTTTCCGATTTCGATTTTCTCACCGATTACTCCAGTTTGTTCTGTTAATTTCTCTTCTACAGTGATGCCTGCATAAGGTGCTTTTAACAATTCTTCTTTTGTGTTGTAATCTAAAGCTAATTCTGCTAATTCATTAGCTAATTTTACGAAGTCTTCGTTTTTCGCAACGAAGTCAGTTTCACAGTTTAGTGCAATAATTACCCCTTTGTTGTGTGCTGCGTTAACTTTAGCGATTACTGCACCTTCTGTAGATTCGCGGTCTGCTCTGTTTGCAGCAACTTTCTGACCTTTTTTACGTAGAATTTCTACAGCTTTGTCAAAATCTCCACCAGCTTCTTCCAAAGCTTTTTTAGAGTCCATCATTCCTGCTCCTGTCGCATTTCTTAATTTACTTACCTCAGAGGCTGTTGCTTTATAGCTCATAATTGTTTTTTTAGTTTATTAGTATTTCTTATGTAGTCTGAAACAAAAGTAGCTCATACATCCGAAAACGTAGGAGCTACAATTTTATACTATATCGATGACTTAATCATCAAATAAATGTTAAGCTTCTTGTGTTTTTTCTACTCCTTCTTCTTTATCTTCTTTCGCTTTTTCTTTTTCTGCTTTACGGGTAGATAAACCAGTTTTGATAGATTCTGCTACAGTAGATAAAATAATATCAATAGATTTAGAAGCATCATCGTTTGCAGGAATTGCGTAATCTACAATTCGCGGATCGGTATTAGTATCCACCATCGCAAATACTGGAATACCTAATTTTTTAGCTTCTGCAATTGCAATATGTTCACGTACAATATCTACTACAAATACTGCAGAAGGTAGACGTGTCATGTCTGCGATAGAACCTAAGTTTTTCTCTAACTTAGCACGCTGACGATCTACTTGCAATCTTTCTTTTTTCGATAAAGTTTCGAAAGTACCGTCTTTTTTCATACGGTCAATAGAGTTCATTTTTTTAACTGCTTTACGGATCGTTACAAAGTTTGTCAACATACCTCCAGGCCAACGTTCTGTAATATACGGCATGTTTACTTCTTCTGCATGTTTAGCAACTACATCTTTTGCTTGTTTTTTGGTTGCAACGAATAGAATTTTACGTCCTGATGCTGCGATTTTCCCCAATGCTTCCGAAGCTTCATCTAACTTCACTGCAGTTTTGTGAAGATCGATAATATGGATACCATTTTTCTCCATAAAGATATAAGGAGCCATGTGTGGATTCCATTTTCTGGTTAAGTGACCAAAATGCACACCTGCATTCAATAGGTCTTTTACATTTATTTTTGCCATTTTCTTATTTGATAGTTTACGTTCCGTTTTCTCAACAAGCAACAATTAAGTGGGTATATAAATTGCCTTAATTGTTTAGATGCTAAACCAACGGAAAATGGATTTTTTTAATAATTTAAATAATTGATTAACGTTTAGAGAATTGGAATTTCTTACGAGCTTTCTTCTGTCCGTATTTTTTACGCTCTACCATACGTGGATCGCGAGTTAATAACCCTTCTGGCTTCAACTCTAAACGAAATTCTGAGTCTATCTCACATAATGCACGTGAAATTGCCAAACGAATTGCCTCTGCTTGTCCAGTGGTACCACCTCCAAATACTTTAACATCTACGTTATATTTGTCTTTTGTACCTGTGATTAGAAATGGTTGCTCTACTTTGTAACGTAAAACATCTGTACCAAAATAATCTTCTAAAGTACGTCCGTTGATATAAATCTCTCCTGTCCCTTCTTGCAAATAAACACGGGCTACAGATTTTTTTCTACGTCCTATTTTATGAACTATTGCCATGGATTTAATTATAAGTATTGGTTAATATCAATTTTCTTTGGCTTTTGAGCTTGATGTGTATGCTCTTCTCCCACGAAAATGTGCAAATTTTTCAATAATGCTGCACCTAGTTTATTTTTCGGCAACATTCCTTTTACAGATTTATCGATAAGACGTTTAGGATCCTTATTAAACAACTCTGTTGCAGTTAATGATCTTTGCCCTCCTGGATAACCTGTGTGACGGATATATAATTTATCCTCCCATTTATTTCCAGACAATTCAACTTTGTCTGCATTCAACACAATAACGTAATCTCCACAGTCTGCATGTGGGGTAAAATTGGTTTTGTGTTTCCCTCTTAGGAGCTTCGCTATTCCTGATGACAGGCGACCTAAATTATGGCCAGAAGCGTCCACCACTACCCATTCTTTTTGGGCAGTCTCTTTGTTGGCTGATGTAGTTTTGTAACTTAACGTGTCCACTCTCTTGATTGATTTTTAATATTCTACTTAATTACCGACACTATGATCGGGGTGCAAATGTACAAAATCCTTTTCGGATTGCAAAAAGGATTTTGATTTTTATCTATTTATTTTTAATTTCTAAGTAATCCTGTGAAGATAATAAATGATTCATCAAAACAAAAACCTCATCCTTTGGCTAAAGGATTACTACAGAAATTGTTGAAGAAACAAGTTTTTTTGTTCTAGTCTTTACTAAAAGGAAGAATAGTCTGTGTGGTACTACCTAAATAATCCCCTCCATACTCGATAATATCACCAGGCTTTAGCCAAATTTGCGGTTCTTTACCCATTCCCGAGCCTGCAGGTGAGCCAGTAGATAAAATATCTCCGGGCATGAATGACAGGAATTGACTTAGATAAGCAATTAATTTCGGAATCCGATAAATGAAATCGCGTGTATTCCCGTCTTGCATCATTTCACCATTTAGTTTTAGCCACAATCCTATATTATCCACATCATCTACCTCATCTTTTGTCACAATCCATGGCCCGAGCGGTGCAAAAGTATCACACCCTTTTCCTTTATCCCAAGTACCACCGCGATCGGTCTGAAATGCACGCTCCGAAATATCATTCATCAATGCATAGCCGTATACATAATCCATCGCTTCTTCTTCGTTTACGTTGTTGGCTTTCTTACCAATTATTACAGCTAATTCTGTTTCCCAATCCATTTTGGTAGAACCGTTTGGTTGCATAATGCCGTCTTGCGGACCACAAAAAGATTGATTGGCTTTGAGAAACATAATCGGCTCTGGCTGTTGTTCTAATCCTGTTTCTTTTACATGGTCTTCAAAATTCAATCCAACGCATACAATTTTTCCTGGTCGTACCATAGGTGGCCCTAACCGCTCTTCATTCGACACTACTTGCAAAGTGTTTCTATTTTCTTCGATGTATTTTTCTAATACTGCTCTTTTCTCTTCTGATCCAAAAAACTCTTCATCATACACAATTCCAGAACCAGAAACATCGTACCTTATTTCATCGATTACGACGCCAGATTTCTCTTCTCCTATTTTTCCAAAACGTATTAACTTCATTCTACTATTTTATTTTTCCGGACACAAATATACGGTTTTATGAAAAATTTGATTTTCTAGTTTTTCTTCTTTTCTGTATTTTAGGAGATTAAACAAAAAACAACTATCGAAAAAAAGCGACTAAATAGTCGCTTTTTTGTATGATATAATAGGTAGATAAAAATTACTTCTTTTTTATCTCACCGATATCATTTCTATAATATTCGTAGTCGAAGTGTATTTTTGCTACATTCTCGTAAGCTGTTTTTCTTGCTTCTTCTAACGACTTTCCTATCCCAACGACATTAAGCACACGTCCTCCAGAGGTTAGAATTTCTTGTTGCGACAGTTTCGCTCCTGCAATAAACGTTGGGCAAGTTACCTGATCCAATCCTCTTATTGGGTAACCTTTCTCGTAATTACCAGGATATCCTCCCGAAACCATCACTACACAACAACTGTGTTGAGCGCTAAACTCCAGCGTAAACTCTTCGTTTTTAATAGTTTTTTGCACTACATCATACAAATCATTTTCTAGTAATGGCAAAGTTGTTTGTGTTTCTGGATCTCCCATTCGTAAATTATACTCTAAGAGATAAACTCCTTTTGTAGTAATCATCAGACCAAAGAAAATGACACCCGAAAACCTCAGACCTTCTTTGATTAACCCACATTTTGTTGGCTCCAAAACATCCTCTAGAAATGCTTGATAATGTGCTTCGGTAAATAAGGGGTTCGGTGCGATTGCTCCCATACCTCCGGTGTTGAGCCCGGTTTCTCCTTCACCTATTTTTTTATGATCTTTGGCAGATATAAAGGGAATAATGGTTTTCCCATTGAAAAAAGAAAGTATCGATGCTTCGAATCCTTCCAAATATTCTTCAATTACAACTTCATTTCCTGCATCACCAAAGGTTTTGTCTTCCATAATTTCTAGAACAGCTTTTTTGGCTTGGTCAAAATCTTGACAAATAATCACGCCTTTTCCTGCGGCCAAACCAGATGCTTTTATAACAATTGGGAAGCTTGCTTTTTCTAAATATTCGATAGCCAACATCGGTCCTTGGAAAACTTTATATTCAGCTGTTTTTACGCCATATTTATGCATAAAATCTTTTGCAAAAGCTTTGGAAGATTCTAACTTGGCTGCTTCTCTATGTGGGCCAAAAATTGGTAGATGATTCGCCTGAAAGAGGTCTACTATACCTTCTGCTAACTCGGCTTCTGGACCAACAAAGGTGAGATCTATCTTATTTTCTAGAGCAAAATCTTTCATTTCTGTAATAGAATTCAGTGCGATATTTTCACCTAATTTTGCTGTACCTGCATTTCCAGGTACGAAAAACAAGTCTACTTTTTCCTGTTTACGTTTAAAATCTTCAGCGAACTTCCAACCAATTGCATGTTCTCGCCCACCACTTCCTACAATTAAAATTTTTGTACTCATTGTTTGTTTTCTTATTTATAGTTAGGTAGCGATAGATTAATGCATGAAATGACGCATACCTGTAAATACCATCGGGATTTGATGTTCGTTACACGCCTCGATAGAATCTTCGTCTTTTACTGATCCTCCTGGTTGAATGATTGCTTGAATGCCATTTTCGGCAGCATAATCTACAACATCACGGAATGGAAAAAAAGCATCAGATGCTAGAACCAATCCTTCATTTACTTTTTCCTTGGCGCGTTCTATAGCTTGTTGTGCTGCCCAAATACGGTTTGTTTGTCCGCCTCCGATACCATACGCTTGTCCGTTTGTTGCTACAACAATTGCATTAGATTTTACCCATTTTACAATTTTTTGTGCAAAAATTAGATCGGTCATTTGTTTCTTTGTTGGCTCAACTTTGGTAACTATATCAAAAGTATTCGAAAATTGGTGATCACTTGATTGTACTAAAAGTCCACCGTCTACCTTCACATAACTTTGTTTATCAGAAACCGGATGTTTCACTTGTATGATGCGTAAGTTCTTCTTTTGTTTGAAAACTTCTAAGGCATCTTCTGTAAAGGCTGGAGCAATTACTATTTCTAGGAAGATTTTCACCAATTCTCGTGCTGTTTTTTCATCCACTTCTTTATTAAATGCTACGATTCCACCAAAAATAGACATCGGGTCGCAAGCATAGGTTTTCTCGTATACTTCTGCAACTGTATCGCCAATTGCTACTCCGCACGGTGTAGAATGTTTTACTGCACAGCAGCATGTTTCTTCGAATTCGGCTACAACTTTATAGGCCAAATCCATGTCTCGAATATTGTTGAAAGATAACTCCTTACCTTGTAAATAGACAAAGTCTTTCATTGCACCACTTTTAATTTTGTCTACATAATAGGCTGCTTTCTGATGTGGATTTTCGCCATAACGCAAATCCATTTGTTTTTCGTAAGCTGTTTCTAGATATTTAGGAAATTCTTCTTCTATAGAATCAGATAAATAGGTAGAGATTGCTGCATCGTACGCCGAAGTAAGGTTAAATACTTTGGCTGCGAATTTTTTTCTGGTAGCCAAAGAGGTTTCTCCATTTTCTTTGATTTCTTTTTCTACCAATGCATAATCTTCTACTTCGGTAATAACTGTTACGTCTTGAAAGTTTTTAGCAGATGATCGTAACATCGACGGCCCCCCAATGTCGATAAATTCGATCATTTCGGCCTCAGAGAGTCCGGTATTTAGTTTTTCGAAAAAGGGATACAAGTTTACCACCACAATATCTATTGGGTTGATTTGATGTTCGCGTAAGGTATCCATATGTTTATCATCTGATCTTCGTGCTAAAATCCCTCCATGAATTGCAGGATGCAAAGTTTTTACACGTCCATCTAAAATCTCTGGGAATTGTGTTACATCTTTTACCTCGGTTACCTCAACTCCATTATCTTGTAAGAATTTGAAGGTTCCGCCGGTTGATAAAATCTTATACTTATGCGCTTGTAAAAATTGCGCAAATGGCAACAGATTGGTTTTGTCTGAAACACTTATTAGTGCTTGTTTTTGCATGAGAATATTTGTTTTTAAAGTTTTTTTGTTTTTCCTATTTATCTTTCTAATGAGAAGATTGAGCACTGATTTTCTTCACAGCTTCTACTAAAATTCGCTGTTCTACTTCGGACACTTTTCGTTGTAAATCTTCTAGTTGATCGTTTTCATCTACCTGAAATTCACCTTGACAAATAATTGCACCTTCGTCTACCTCGGCTGTTACATAGTGTACCGTTGCACCAGAAACTTTTTCTTTGGCTTCTAAAACAGCTTTATGAACATATGCCCCGTACATACCTTTACCGCCAAATTTTGGCAGCAATGATGGGTGAATATTGATCATTTTATTTTTCCAGATTTCGGTAAAATCTTTGGATAAGATACTTAAAAAGCCTGCCAACACTATTAGATCTATTTCTTCACCTTCTAAATTATGAAGAGCATCTTCTGAGAAAGTTTTTCGGTCGAGTAGATAAGTTCTAATTTCATGGTCGAGTGCTCTTTCTATCGCAAAACAATCTCGATCAGCCATCACCATAGAAATTTCTACGTTGGGTAATCGTCCATCTTCTACGGCATCTATTAGAGTCTGAAGATTAGTTCCACCTCCGGAAACAAACACTGCTATTTTCATGAAATCTATTTTTTTTTGGAAATCAAAAAGTCGAACTTTTTTAATTATTTACAAAGATAATTTTTTCTGTAGGAGTTGCCAAGCTTTCGATTTCTATTATTAGTGATGGGATAATTTTTACAAGTTTAAGCGAATTGATGAATAGAAACCAAACGTATAGTTGTTTTAAACGTATTAATCTTTAATTTATTTAGACTCTAAAAATAAAAAGTCATACTCTATTACGAGCATGACTTTTCAATTTGTTTTTTCTTTTACGGGTAGGATAAAAAACGATAGTTATTCATCGTAGCAAAAAAACTATTTAATGTACCTGAAATCTTGTTTGTTCTCTATAGTTTTTACGGATGAGTAAATCAACTCTATTACATTTTTCACATCGCTCTGATGCACCATTTCTACCGTAGTATGCATATAACGCAACGGTAATGATATTAGAGCAGAAGGTACCCCACCATTGCTATACGCAAACGCATCTGTATCGGTACCTGTTACACGTGAACTTGCAGCTCGTTGGAATGGAATATTTTCTTTTTCGGCTGTTTCGATTATTAATTCTCGTAAATTGTTTTGTACTGCTGGCGCATAATATATCACAGGTCCGTCTCCACATTTTTGTTCACCTTCTTTGGATTTTGTAATCATCGGAGTAGTAGTATCATGCGTAACGTCGGTAATAATGGCTACATCTGGTTTGATAGTTTGTGTTATCATTTCAGCTCCACGTAAGCCAACCTCTTCTTGTACTGCATTCACAATATATAATCCAAAATTCAATTGATCTTTTTGTTCGAATATTTTTCGAGCAACCTCTGCAATCATGAAACCACCCATACGATTGTCGATTGCACGGCAAACAAAGTAACGATTGTTTAATGTAAAAAATTCATCTGGATAAGTTATCACGCATCCTACATGTACACCTAACTCTAACACTTCCTCTTTCGAGGTGCAACCTACATCGATCCAAATTTTGTCTGGAGTTGGTGATTCTTCTTTTCCTACAGTACGCAAATGAATTGCTGGCCAACCAAAAACACCTTTTACAATACCTTTTTTGGTATGAATATTAACCACCTTGGATGGTGCAATCATATGATCTGACCCTCCATTTCTGATTACATAGATCAAACCATCATCTGAAATATAGTTTACAAACCAAGAAATTTCATCTGCATGAGCCTCTATTACCACTTTATAATCTGCTTCTGGATTAATTACCCCGTAAGCAGTACCATAATTATCGATGTGTACCTCATCGACAAAAGGACGTATATAATCTATCCAAACTTTTTGACCTTCTACTTCGAATCCTGTTGGTGATGCAGTGTTTAAATATTTTTCTAAAAAGCTCATTGACTTTTCATCGAATAACTGGTTCTCTTTCATCATAATTTATTTAGTATAGAACAAATATAGTAAATTGGGAACAATTTTTGTAGAAGAGAACGTATGAGAGTTGTTTATATCCTGATTTTTACCTTTCTAGGCTGCATGCAAGTATCGGCACAGATTTTCGGTATTGATTTTGGTCTAAAAAAAGATACTTTGCGTCTAGAAGAATCGAAGCAATCAATTGATTTTATGGATACGATTCAACTAAAAGAATCGGAAATATATTCTCTAAATCTAAAGACCGATTTAGAAAAAAAATATTATATTTGGTTGAGACAACGAGTTCGTGACGTTTGGCCTTATGTACGCACTGCTGTGCGTGAATATAATTTTGTAACGGATTCGATCGAGAAATTAAATTATCGCAAAGACCAAAAGAAATTTATCAAAAAAAGACAAGCACTATTAGCGGACCAGTTTGAAAAAAATTTAAAAAATTTAACCACGTCTCGTGGTCAAATATTAACTAAGCTCATTTACCGAGAAACCGACAAAACCGCCTATGACATTATCAAAGAATTACGTGGAGGAATGAAAGCTTTTCTATGGAATACTGCAGGAGGAGCCTATGATATAAGCCTAAAACAAACTTTTGACCCTAAAAAAACACGCGAAGACTATTTCATAGAAGTAATTCTTCAGCGGGATTTTGCTCAAGGAATTCTCTACCCGGTATACGAAGATGAAAATTAAAATCAGCTTAGCAACATTAGGGAGAAGTGAAAGATTATAAGACTATGAAAAGAGTTGGTGTTTTAACTTCTGGTGGTGATTCTCCTGGGATGAATGCTGCGATACGAGCAGTTGTCAGATCTTGCAGATATTACAACTTAGAATCAGTTGGGATTTTACAAGGATATGAAGGCTTGATACAAAACGATATGCTAACATTGGGACCTCGATCTGTAAAAAATATCATTAACCAAGGGGGAACCATCTTAAAAACAGCCAGATCTGAAGAGTTCAGAACGATAGAAGGTCGAAAGAAAGCGTATCAAAATATTCAAAAAAATAATATTGATGGTTTAATAGTTATAGGTGGCGATGGCTCTTTTAAGGGCGCTAATATTTTTCATCAAGAATTCAATCTACCTTTTATTGGTATACCGGGAACGATAGATAATGATATTTTTGGAACAGATTATACGATTGGTTATGATACTGCTCTTAATACTGTAGTAGAAGCAGTAGACAAACTTCGTGATACGGCAACCTCACACGATCGTGTTTTTTTTGTAGAAGTTATGGGTCGCGATGCAGGTTTCATTGCTCTAAATAGTGGCATTGCTTCTGGCGCACAAAACATTTTAATCCCAGAAAAAAAAGACCACATCAATGAATTGATTCAATCATTAGAACAATCTGCAAAATCGGGCAAAAAATCAAGCATTGTCGTGGTCGCCGAAGGTGAAGAGTTGGGGAACGTTTACGAGTTGGCTAAGCAAGTGAAAGCCAAACACCCCGATTATGATATACGCGTTACGGTTCTTGGTCACATACAACGCGGCGGTAACCCAAGCTGCCAAGATCGTGTATTAGCAAGTCGTTTAGGGATTGCGGCTGTAGAAGCGTTAATGAAGGGCAAAACCAATGTCATGACGGGGCTACGCTCGAACAAAATTGTTTATACTCCGATTGAGGAAGCTATCCAAAAACATCATTCTATCGATAATGAATTACTTAAGGTTGCAAAAATATTAGCGATATAGAAAAATAATATTACCAAACATATTTTCACCAAATAATAAGTTAAGAAAAATTATAACATGTCAAAAATTAAAGTTGGAATAAATGGTTTTGGTCGAATCGGGAGATTAGTTTTCCGTTCGATTTTAAAAAGAAAAGATATAGAAGTTGTAGCAATCAATGATTTAGTTGATGTAGATTACCTCGCTTATATGCTAAAATACGATTCTGTTCATGGAACATATGATGCAGAAATCAAAACAAAAGATGGACAATTAATTGTCAACGGAAAAGTGATTAGAGTAACCTCAGAAACTGATCCAAAAAATCTAAAATGGGACGAAATTGGTGCCGAATATATTGTAGAAGCAACCGGAATTTTCCTAACTCATGAAACAGCAAGTGCTCATTTAGCTGCAGGTGCAAAAAAAGTAGTCTTAACAGCACCATCAAAAGACGACACACCAATGTTTGTGATGGGAGTAAATGACCATGAAATAACTGCCGAACATACCATTATATCAAACGCCTCGTGTACCACCAACTGTTTAGCTCCACTTGCCAAAGTACTGCACGAGAATTTTGGAATTGTAGAAGGACTAATGTCTACCGTACACGCGACCACCGCTACCCAAAAAACAGTAGACAGCATCTCTAAAAAAGATTGGCGCGGCGGAAGAAGCGCCATGCTAAACATTATCCCTTCTTCTACCGGAGCGGCAAAAGCAGTCGGTAAAGTAATCCCAGCCCTTAGTGGCAAATTAACAGGATTATCTTTCCGTGTTCCTACAGCAAACGTTTCGGTTGTAGACCTTACAGTGAAACTCGAAAAACCTACTAACCTAGAAGAAATAACCAAAGCGATTGCCGATGCCTCAGAAGGAGAAATGAAAGGCGTTATTGGCTATACAAAAGAAGCAATGGTCTCACAAGATTTTGTTGGAGAAACCAGAACCTGTGTTTTCGATGTAGAAGCAAGTATCATGCTTAGCCCTACTTTTGCAAAACTTATAGCTTGGTACGATAACGAAATTGGCTATTCAGAGAAAGTTGTGGACAGCATAGAGCATTTGGCAAAATTATCATAAACAATAATCATTCATTGAACGTTAAAAAAAGCAACTAATAAATTTAGTTGCTTTTTTGTTAATTTTTCTAAAACAATTAAATGTTTTTTTATATTTGTTTAACAAACCAATAAAAATACTGCGTATCGATACATATCTATTCTATTAATTAACACAATTTTTTGTTTGCAAAAACAATGTAGATATGATATACGAAGAAGACTCTGTGATTATACACGCTTATATTTCGGGGAATGAAAGTGCGTTGGAAACATTAATTAATCGGTACAAAACCAGAATCTATAGCTCTATTTATAACAAAGTTTTGAATCGCGACGTAGCAGAAGATATCTTCCAGGATACTTTTGTCAAGGTAATTCTTACTCTAAAAAACGGTAAGTACAACGAAGAAGGAAAATTCTATCCATGGGTTCAGCGAATTGCACATAACCTTACGATTGACTACTTTAGAGCCAATAAAAAAATGCCTAAAGTAAGTGAATCTTCTAGCCTAAACGAAGATTATAATATTTTCGATTGCCTAGGACAGTTGGATGAATGCTTAGAGACCAAACTCATCAAAGAACAAATTAATAGTGAAATTATTGATTTGATTGATTGTTTACCCGCCGACCAAAAAGAAGTATTGATTCTTAGGATTTTTCGAGATCTAACTTTCAAAGAAATTGCCGAAGAAACCGAAGTAAGTATTAATACAGCTTTGGGTAGAATGCGCTATGCTTTGATTAACTTAAGAAAGTTGATTAATGAGAAAGATTTAGTTCTAACAATCGATTAGCATGTTTTTATACAATAATTTAATTGACTATTCGTTTTAACTTTAAATATTAAATGTTATCGAATGGATAAAAATTTTACATCGTTTAAAACAGCTTTAAATCCGAAAGAATCAACTATTCAATCATTATTAAACTTTTCAAAAGCCATTCAGCCTATAAAAACTGAATCTTTACCAAAAAACATCTTGATGTTTTTGAATTAATAGATTAATAGCGTTATCAAATGAAAAGAATCGATTACCTTATGATAATCGATTCTTTTATTTTATAGAGTCTTATTTGCGTTTATGAATATTGCTTAGGAACTTCGCAACTATAATCAACTACTCCATCGACCGGAATTTCTTTTAAAACCAACAGCAAATAGTCCCAAAACTTCTGTACAGATTTTATTTCTACACGCTCATCGGGTGAGTGTGCACCATAAATATTCGGGCCGAAAGAAATCATATCCAAGCCAGGATAATTACGCCCAATAATCCCGCATTCTAATCCCGCATGACAAGCAACAACTCTTGGCTCTTCACCAAATTTCTCTGTATAGAGTTGTTTCATAATCGATAAGATTTCTGATTTTGGGTTGGCTTTCCACCCTGGATAAGAACCAGAAAATTCGACCGAAAATCCACCCAATTCGAATATTGACCGAATTACTTCACTCAAATATTCTTTTCCACTTTCCACCGAAGAACGCGTCAAATTTTTGAATGTGATATTCCCTTCTCCTACTTCTACTCTGGCCAAATTATTCGACGTTTCTACCAATCCTTCCACATCTGGACTCATACGAAACACTCCACTGAAGGCTGCGTTCAATACACGAATAAATGTAGTTGACTCATCAACACTCATACCCTCGGCAACAGAAACATTTTCTAGAGTGATGGATAGTTTTGGTTCTTTGGTCGAAAATTCTTCTATGACTTCTTCTTTCACGGTTTCGAAAACTTGTCGAAATTCGTTTTCTTTATCTGCGTTTAACGCAAATTCTACAATTCCTTCTCGCGGAATGGCATTGCGTAAACCTCCACTATTTACAGTAGAAATTTGTGGTTCATAAGCCAAAGTATGGTACAAAATTCTACCTAAAATTTTATTAGAATTTCCTAATCCCTCGTGAATTTGCATCCCCGAGTGCCCACCTTGCAAACCTTTTACCACCAATTGAAAGGCAGTTTTATTTTTTATTTTCTCGACCGGATATGTTTTTTTTGCAGTAATATCTACACCACCTGCACAACCGATATCCAATTCATCATCTTCTTCGGTATCGAGATTTAACAAGATTTTTCCACTCAAGAAATTCGGTTGTAATCCAAGTGCACCTGTCATTCCGGTTTCTTCGTCTATAGTAAAAAAAGCTTCTATTGCCGGGTGAGGAATCTCTTTGGATTCTAGAATACTCATTATTGCAGCAACCCCAATACCGTTATCAGCCCCTAAAGTTGTTCCGTTTGCTTTCACAAAGCCATCATCTACATACATTTCTATTGGTTGAGTATCAAAATCAAAATCGATATCGTTATTTTTTTGTGTCACCATGTCTAGGTGCGATTGCAAAACAACTTTCTTACGATCTTCCATTCCTGGATATGCAGATTTTTTGATCAACACGTTACCTACCTTATCTGTAGAAACATCTAAGCCTAATTTTTCACCAAAATCGATGATAAATTGCCGAACTTTTTCTTCTTTTTTTGATGGTCTCGGAATCTGATTCAAAGCATGAAAATTTTTCCAGATTGGCTTTGGTTCCAATTTAAATATTTCAGACATGAATTTTATTTTTATCAAATTTAATAAGATTATCAAAAATTAGCCTAATTTTAAAAAATCATTAACGTAAAAAACTATTATCCCATGAAAAGAATTTTATTACCTTTCCTTTTGATAGGAGGTATTGCTTGGAGTCAAGTAACAGATGTGGGCACAATTTATAGCCAAAAAATGCATCAAAAGTCTTCTATTCCAACGTACAAATTACCAGCTTTTGATATGAATTTGTTACAGAAAGAAGATGCCATAAATGATAAGCTCCCTACCAAACCATTCCGTTTTGGTAAAGAGTTTCCTGTTGATATTCAGCCTACACGAGATGGTCTTTGGACAACTCTACCGAACGGTGATAGACTTTGGCAGATAGTGATCGAGTCGAAAGATGCACAAACCCTAAATTTTGTTTTCGATCAATATCAACTTTCACCCAATGCCAAGTTGTATATGCATAACGAAGCTGGTCAGTTTTTGGGGTATTATGGTGCCAAAGAAAATAACGACACCAAAGAAGTAGGCTCTTGGCTGATTGATGGCGATAAAATAACGATAGAATTTTATGAGCCTTTTACAGAAATTGGTCAATCAACCTTCAGAATTAGCAAAGCTGTCCATGGTTATCGATCTGTAAAAAACATAAAGGATTATACCAAAGATCTCAATTCTTCTGGAGATTGTAATATAGATGCTAATTGTGCAGCAGGCGATAATTGGGATGATCAAAAACAAGCTGTAGCACTAATTTTAAGTGGTTCTTCTGCATGGTGTAGCGGAACTCTAATAAATAATACGGCCGAGGATGGTACTCCTTATTTTCTTACTGCCGATCACTGCATAAATAGCAGAACGCCCAATTGGACATTTCGTTTTAAATGGATAAGTGAAAATCCAGATTGTGGGACAACAGCACCTAGTGGAGATGGACCTCGAGTTTATAGTATGAGTGGAGCAGAGATTGTTGCCCGAAGTGCTAATACCGATTTTGCTTTACTAAAATTAAGAAATGAAATACCAGAAGAATGGGAACTAAGTTGGGCCGGATGGGATCGGACAGGAACGCCTCCGACCGAGGTAACCGGTTTACATCACCCAGCTGGAGATATCATGAAAATTTCTCAATACTATAGTTCACCGACCATAAGCAACCGATATGGTGTAAAAAACTGGGAAATCCCGAAATGGGATTTAGGCGTTACCGAAGGAGGTTCTTCTGGCTCAGCATTATTCAACCAGGATGGTTTATTGGTAGGACAATTGTATGGAGGAGAATCTGCGTGCGCAGGAACAAATCCAAACACCAAGAATGATAACTATGGACGTTTTGATGTTTCATGGGAAGGCGGTGGCACTCCTACTTCTCGATTGAAAGATTGGCTAGACCCTAATAACACAAACGCTACGACATTAGAAGTTTACAAAGCACAAGAGAAAAACTTCGACCTCGGAATTGCTTCGATAAACATTGCTAGCAGTTGTGAAGAAACTGTGAATCCAACGATTGATGTTCGAAATGCAGGTTTAGAAAAAGCAGAAAACTTTACACTAGTTTATCAATACAATCAAGAAGAAGAAAAAACAATAACCTGGAACGGAAGTTTAGAACCTAAAAGTAGAATTACTATTAATTTACCCGAAAAAGAATTGGTAAGCGGAAATCATGAGTTGAAAGCTAAGATCATTTATGACAAAGATGAAAACTTAAAAAACAATGAACGTACCAAAGTTTTTCATATATTAGAATCTCATGAAGTTGATAAAGTAACGCTAACTCTAAGAACCGATTATTTTGGAGATGAAACAAAATGGAAAGTGTATGATTCTAAAAACGCGGTCGTACAATCTGGCAGCAATTACTCAAACAACCAAGTCTATACAATCGACATTAATTTACCAAAAGACGATTGTTACACATTCGAGATTACCGATTCTGGAGGTGATGGAATTTGCTGTGCATATGGACAAGGTTTCTATAAACTAACCACCGAAAATGGAACTGTTTTGGCAGAAGGAGGTAATTTCTCATCCTCAGAATCAACAGTATTCAAAATCCGTAAAAAATTAGGTATCAATACAAATGATATACAAAAAGTATCCATTTATCCGAACCCAACCAAAGATAATCTAACCATTTCTACGCCACAAAATTTCGGAGAATATGAATATAAAATTTATTCTTCGGCAGGACAATTATTATTATCTGGAAAAGGTGAAACAGAAACTCAACTTTCGATGAAAGGTTTCGGAAAAGGTAATTACACTATCCAACTAAAGAATGATAAAGGTGAGCAAATCAGCAAGAAAGTTTTGGTAAAATAAAACTCAATCATAAAAAAACTCCCAAAATGGGAGTTTTTTTCATTTATCCAAAATTTCATTAAGACCAGCAGAACCTTGTATATTTCTCATTTGTCGCATAATCTGATTAGCTCTTCTATTAATAAAAGCAGAAGGAGGATTCACATTGTATTTTCTCGGATTTGGTAAAGCAGCCGCAATTCTTGCAGCCTCTTCTCTACTAAGGTCGATGGCCGATTTTTGATAATAATAATCTGCAGCAGCTTCAATACCAAAGACACCAATCCCCATTTCAGAAGTATTTAGATACATTTCTAGGATGCGTTCTTTACCCCAAATCTTTTCGATCATGAAGGTGAAATACACTTCTAGACCTTTTCTCACCCAAGTTCTTCCTTGCCACAAAAAGACATTTTTAGCGACTTGTTGAGAAATTGTCGACCCACCACGAAATCTTTTACCCGATTGATTATCTTCGTATGCACGTTGAATTTCATCAAAATCAAAACCGTTATGCGTAGGGAATTTCTGATCCTCGGATGCAATTACTGCCAATTTTATATTCCTACCCATTTTATCATAAGAGACGTACGATCTCTTGATTTTTTTTTGATTGACCATTTCGGTTATTTGTGTAAGGGTTATTGGTGGGTTAATCCACTTCAGTACAACGATATAAAATAATTGCCCGATAAATAAATAGAGGATAATTTTTTTTACTAATTTGAGCATGGAGTGTGTTTTAATACTTTCCAAATGTATAAAAGTTTTCCATCTCTACTAGAAATTTTTTAAACGAAAAGTATCTCAGAATTCCCTATAAAAAAGTTGTAAAACCAAACGTTAATTATGTACAAAAATTAGTATAAAATAAATTTTCTTGATTGGTTAATCCTTTCAAAATTCTTATTTTTGCATCGCTTAACCAAATCTCATTTTTAATAAAAATCTCATAACCATAATAATGCCTAACAAAACATTCTTTCTGTCTTTTGTTTTTATTTTGGCTTTTTCTTCTTGTAAAAAAGAACAGCCAGTAAACCAAAACTATCATGCAGTGCACGAAACCACCAAGCCCTCTATTCCATTACGAGACTCCCTTGTGATAGATAGCATTGCAGTTGCAAAAAAGCAAGACTCGATAGCTCAGCAGAAAAGAATACAGGATAGTATAGACGACAAAAAATTCGTCTACCTTACATTCGACGATGGACCACAAGAAGGGAGCGAAAAAATAAACAAAATTGTCTCGGAAGAAAATATAAAAGCTACTGTTTTTTTGGTAGGTTTTAATGCTTTTACACCAAAACTAAAATCTTATGTAAAAGATTATAAAGACAACAAAAACATCGAGTTAGCCAACCATACCTATACACATGCTCGCAACAAATATTCACAATTCTACAGCAATGCAGATAATGTTTTGAAGGACATTGAGCGCAACAACGATTCGATTCTTTTTCCCAATAGAATTGTTCGTTTTCCGGGAAGAAATATTTGGCGAGTGGGTAAACGCAAACATAACGATTTCGACAAAGCTTCTGCACAAGTGGCCGATTATATAGCCAGCAAACAATATGCAATATACGGTTGGGATTATGAGTGGGAGCGTCCCAAAAAAGGAAATTCAATAGACTCACCACAAAGTATTTATAAAGGCATTATGCATCGATTAGAGAAAAATTATACATTCGAGAAAAATCACTTAATTTTATTGATGCACGATAACATGTTCTCTTCTGTAGAAAATTCAGAAAAATTACGTGAACTGATTAGGCTAATCAAAGGAAACGATAAACTTGTGTTGGATGTTATTTCTAATTATCCTGTACAACAATCCAGTAAAAAATTAATGTAAACTAAGAAAAAACAGTAACAAAAAAACCTCCAAAATGTGGAGGTTTTTTTATTGTTTTTAGGTTACATTCTCTCTGGTACTTGAATCCCTAACAACTTCAGTCCAGAAGCTATCGTATTTCCCACCCAAAGGGAAAGCATTAGACGGAAGTGTTTTTCGGTTTCGTTTTCGGTTTTCAAGATAGGTGTATTTTGGTAGAATGAATTATAGAGTTTTACCAAATCGTATGTATAGTTAGCAATGATTGCCGGACTCAATTCTTCGGCTGCTTTTTGTATTGTCTCGCCAAAATCACTCAGTAGACGAATCAATTCTTTTTCGATTCCTTGCAACTTTATCGTAGACCAATCCATATCTTTTGGTGATTCTTTTCGCAACAAAGATTGGATTCTCGCATAGGCATATTGCACAAAAGGGCCAGTATTTCCGTTAAAATCTACACTTTCTTTCGGATCGAATAAAATTCTTTTTTTCGGGTCTACTTTCAAAATAAAATATTTCAGAGCACCCATTGCAATTATTTCGTATAAAGATTCTTTTTCGGCATCTGTATACCCTTCTAGTTTCCCTAATTCTTGTGCAATTTCTTTTGCTGTTTCATAGATTTCTTGCATCAAATCATCGGCATCGACCACAGTTCCTTCACGAGATTTCATTTTTCCTTCTGGTAGATCTACCATCCCGTACGAGAGATGCTGTAATGTTTCTGCCCAAGAATATCCCAATTTCTGGAGTATAAGAAACAAAACTTTGAAATGATAATCTTGCTCATTTCCTACCACATAAATTAAATCGTCTAATTCTCTATGTTTAAAGCGTTCTACGGCCGTTCCTAAATCTTGCGTTATATACACAGAGGTTCCGTCTGCACGCAAAACCAACTTTTCGTCCAAACCATCCTCTGTTAGATCTATCCAAACAGAGCCATCTTGTTTCCGATAAAAAACCCCATTTCTCAATCCTTCCTCCACCAAATCTTTTCCCAAAATATAAGTATCACTCTCGTAAAGGTACTCATCAAAATCAACACCTAAACGTTGGTAAGTTTTTGCAAAACCATCGTACACCCAATTATTCATTTTCTCCCACAATGCACGAACTTCGGGATCATTTGCCTCCCATTTTCTCAACATTTCTTGTGCTTCTATAAAAATCGGAGCTTTTTTCTTGGCTTCTTCTTCTTCCATACCGTTTGCAACCAATTCTTTGATTTCGTCGCGGTAATGTTTATCAAATTCTACGTAATATTTTCCTACTAAATGATCTCCTTTAATTTTCGACGATTCGGGGGTTTCTCCGTTACCGAATTTTTCCCAAGCCAACATCGACTTGCAAATGTGTATTCCACGATCGTTTATGATTTGGGTCTTAACGATATTTGCTCCACTTGCTGCAATAATTTCTGCAACCGAATATCCTAAAAGATTGTTACGCACATGACCAAGATGCAAAGGTTTATTCGTATTGGGTGAAGAATATTCTACCATAACGGTTTTCGATTTTTCGGTAGGAAATTGTAGACCGTAACTTACATTTTGGGCATTTTCGGATAAGTAGCTTACAATAGTAGAAGGTAGCAACTCTATGTTAAGAAAGCCCTTCACTACATTGTACGACGCAATTTTCTTTTGTGCCAAAAGATGTTCTCCTATTTCTTGTCCTATTTGTTCTGGTTTTTTCTTAAGGGTTTTGATTAATGGAAAAACAACCAAGGTATAATCTCCTTCGAATTCTTTGCGAGTAAACTGAATTTCTAGCGATGGAAACTGTAATTGATAAACCTCTTCGATTGCTTTTTGCAAGAGAAGGTTTAGGTGTTGTTTATTATTTGTCATGATAAAATTCTAAAAATGCAAAATTACAACATTCTTAGCGGATAGTTGGCAGTTTTGAGATCGTTTGCAAAACTTTTCCGATTACTTTATCGGTCTGATCTTCCCATGAAAAATTCGTAATTGCATTTTTCTTTAGCCAAGATGCGATCTCAGCTTGGTCTAAATGTAGATTTCCGTCTACGCCCATTTTTTTTAATGCTGTATAATTGCACAATTGCTCATATTGTTTGGCAATCGGAATAACGTATAGTTTTTTCTTCAGGTATAGAGCCTCCGAAGGCAACTCGAAACCTGCGTTACATATAACTCCTTCGCAATGAAGAAGTTTTTCTATAAAAAGGTCTCCATCTATAGGTCGAACTTCTATTTGAGAGTTGGAAAAGCTGGTTTTCGTCATCGGTGAAAAAATAACAAACCTTGTCGAAGGAAATCTTTGAAAAAATGAAATCAACTCATCATGGTGATAACTTGGTAAATACACCAAATAATAATGATCATAAGAAGATTTTTGTGCAACAATTTGCTCGCGCAACAATGGAAGATAAATGGATGAGTGATAGGATTTGAAGTGAAATCCGATTCCTTCTCGTGAAGGCGCATATTTTTCTAAAATTATTTGAGCAAAAAAATCATTTTGTTTTGGTTTAGGAGAACTAGTATGTTTCACAGCCCATTGGTGACTCAGCGCCAAAGTCGGTACGTTTTGCAGTTTACTTGCCCAAGCGGTAATCGGCTCGAAATCGTTGATAACCAAACTATAATCTTTGATTTTACAACGACGAATATTTTTAGCAAAGGTAGAAAAGCTATTTTTCTGTACTATTTTCATAAAATCCAATCCACCATTTCCCGAATAGAACAAAGAAATTCCTTGGTATTTCTTATATTCAAAAGTACCTTTTAGTTGAGCATTTGTACCCGACACCAAAACATCAACTGGCAAAAATTCTTGTAGCTTAGGAATTAGCACATTTGCCCGTGCCAGATGTCCATTTCCTGTGGCTTGCAGTGCGTATAATATTTTCATTTAATTTTTATTTGAATGCTTTCCATCAAATTCTCGAACATTTGCTCATCTTGCTCGAGGAGCTCATTTTTCAACCAATCTTCCTGATTTTCATACTCGAATTGCCCTGTCTCGTAGTGATGAATTTTCCATAATCCTTTATGAAATTCTATAGTGGTAAGATTTTCTATCCAGTCACCAGAGTTCAGATACACGCACTCACCTTTATTGGTTGTCACTTTTTTGATTTGTGGTTGATGAATATGCCCACATATTACATAATCATAATTATTCTCAATGGCGAGTTCGGCTGCTGTCTGCTCGAAATCATTTATATATTTGACTGCTTTTTTTACCGAATTTTTTATTTTTTTAGAGAAAGAGTATTTTTCATATCCAAATTGTTTTAGCACCCAGTTCGATAGATTATTGATTCGGATTAGATAATCGTATCCTATTCCGCCTAATTTTGCAATCCATTTAGAATGCTGTACGGATAAATCGAAAACATCTCCATGGAAAATCCATACTTTTTTATAATCTACCGTTAGAACTAATTTGTCTACAATCTGAATATTACCAAATTGTACCTTGGGAAATTTGCGAAGAAACTCGTCATGATTTCCTGTAATGTAAATCACTTCTGTTCCTTTAAGAGAAAGGTTGAGGATATGTTTGATGATTTCTAAATGTGTAGCGGGGAAATAACTTTTCTTAAACTGCCAAATATCAATAAAATCACCATTGAGAATTATTTTTTTTGGTTTTATGCTTTTCAGGTAGGCCAACAGTTCTTTTGCTTTGCAACCGTACGTCCCTAAATGCACATCAGAGATAATCACCAAATCAACTTTTCTTTTCATAGTAGTTTTAGGTAAATATCGGCTACTGAAGTTACCTGAAAGTTGTGCAGAAGCTACTAAAATGTGAAGTTTTCAGAAAAAGTGTATAGAATTTATTAACATTGATTTTAACTCTTTTACTTGGATAATGGCTTCGGTAATTTATTATAGAAATCTCCTTTCTGATATATTTCATCAACAAATTGATGCAATCTTTCTAATTGATTACGCGATAAATGTTGCCCATACCGTGCTGCTGCATAGGTAAGTAATGCAATCAGAAAAGAAACTGGCAAAGACCAAATCCAGACAGTGCCAATCCCGAGAGCCATTTCTACCGCACCATAAATCCCTACGGTTAGTGCCAAAGCCCCCGCAAAACCGTACAAGAACATGAAAAATGTCCACACACTTGGTCGTGGCCCAAAAATCCCTCGTAATTCTAACACATCGGGGCGATCTTCGTTATATTCCAGCTTCAAACTCAATTGCGGTGACCAATATTTGGTTTTTTCTTTTCGTACCCGAACCACACTTCCTAATGTCCCGACATATCCTCCGAGATCTGAATTTTTCTCGAGTAATTGTTTCATAATATCTTCTACCTCTTCTTTTTTATGATAAGAATAGGCTTTGAGTCTTGGTCGGGAGCGAATAGATTTCACATGTAGACTTTGTTTCATATTGTTCTATTTTACTAAATTTACGATAAAAATAAGTTAGAATGAGTTTAGACAAACCAACAAATACATTTGCAGAAATATACGAAATTGTGAGGAAAATCCCGTTAGGAAAAGTTTCAACTTACGGTCGTATTGCAGCCATTTTAGGATCTACAAGTGGAGCTAGGATGGTTGGCTACGCTCTCAATCATGCACATGTTGATAGCTCTATTCCTGCTCATCGAGTTGTTAACCGTAACGGACAATTAACAGGGAAAATGCATTTTCATCCTCCACAACTCATGCAGCAATTATTAGAAAATGAAGGTTTTATAATCGAAAACGATCAAATCGTCAACTTCAAAGAAAATTTATGGCCTTAATTTCATCGCATTTGTAACTATTCCTACACTGGGATGACTAACTTTGCAATGAACAGTAGTTTATTATGGAATATTTATTACAAGCTGAAAACGTAACCAAGCGTTATGCCGACAAAACGGCACTGAATTCGTTTGACCTCAACATCCCGAAAGGTTCTATATATGGTCTTTTGGGTCCAAATGGAGCAGGAAAAACGACTTTTATTAGAATTATCAATCAAATTACCGCACCAGATGAAGGTAAAATTATCCTCAATAATCAACCCCTAAACAAAGAAAGTATTGCACATGTGGGTTATATGCCCGAAGAAAGAGGTTTGTATAAAAACATGAAAGTCGGTGAGCAAGCCATGTATTTTGCAAAACTAAAAGGTTTATCGCATACAGAAGCGCGCGATAGAACACAGTATTGGTTCGACAAGCTTGGTATTTCTTCTTGGTGGGGAAAGAAATTAGGTGAATTATCGAAAGGTATGGGACAAAAGGTACAATTTGTCATCACTGTAATACACAATCCCGCTTTACTTATTTTCGATGAGCCTTTTAGTGGTTTCGATCCTGTAAATGCAAGCATCATTGCACAAGAAATTTTAGAATTACGCGACAAAGGAACAACTGTTATTTTCTCTACACATCGTATGGAGTCGGTAGAAGAAATGTGTGATCATGTTGCCTTGATTAATCTTTCTAATAAAGTTTTGGATGGTACGATTGAGGAAGTCCGTAACCAATACAAAACAGGTAAATATAGGATTATGCTAAGCAATGTTGCCGAAGAAGCATTTGCCAATTTCTCACAACACTATTCTACCGAAAATGTACTTCAGACTCCTTTTGGTCATTCATTCGACCTGAAGTTTGATAAAAGTATTTCTCCTAATCATGTATTGTCGGAGTTGGCCAAAGTGGGTGAAATTCATCAATTCAGTGAAATTATACCTTCTATGAACGATATTTTCTTAGAGGCTGTTCAACAATCAAATCATTAAATCTACCATGAAACAAGTTCTACTCGTTGCGCAACGAGAATTCCTGACGCAAGTAAAAAATAAATCTTTCATTATCATGACTGTTTTATCACCTTTGCTAATTATTCTGGCAATCGGTGCAGTAGTTTGGTTTAGCATGGCCAATGAAGAACATAAAAATATTGCGGTGGTTGATGAAAGTGGATTATTTTTCACCGAGCTAAAGTCTACACCGACGACTTCTTATCTTTTTTATACCAAAAACGAACTAAATTCGATAAAAGACACCCTAAATGGAAGTAAATTCCTCAACGCTCTTCTTCATATTCCATTGGTAAGCAAAACTGATTTGTCTCCGCTTGATAAGCATACACAACTCTTTACAAACGGGAATTTGGGTATGGAAGAACGTACGAAAATTAAGCTTACTTTGGATAAAAAAGCAGAAGAAATGCTTTTACAAAACAAAGGTGTTGACCCAGAGGTTATCTACAATACAAAATCGAATATAAAGCTAAATGTTTATAATGTAAAAGATGGTAAAGAAGATTCTGGTTTGGCTGTAAAAATTGGTCTTTCTGCCTTTTTGTGTTATATAATATTCACATTTATCATGATTTACGGTGTACGAGTGATGCGCTCTGTGGTTGAAGAAAAGCAAAATAGAGTTATCGAAATTATTATTTCTTCTGTGAAACCTTTCGAACTGATGATGGGAAAAATTATAGGCACAACGTTGGTTGCCACTACACAATTCGCTATTTGGATTGCTATAACCCTTATTTTGGTGACAATTTTTCCTGCGATTATGGCTGCAAGAATGAGTATGATGACCGAAAATTTACCCGAAGAAGCATCCGCAACCTTAGGAGAGAATCCTGATATTATGCACCAAATAAACGATATCTCGACTACTTTATTAAGCCTAAATTATCCAGTTATTATAATTGCATTCATTGGTTTTTTCATTTTAGGCTATTTGTTTTACAGTAGTATATTTGCGGCAATTGGTTCGGCTGTGGACAATGACACCGACACGCAACAATTTACTTTTTTACCTTTGGTCCCAATGATGGTCGGATTGTACGGAAGTTTTACAACACTACAAAACCCCGATGGTCCTGTTGCCTTCTGGTTATCGATGTTTCCGCTAACGTCACCGATTTCGATGATGACTCGTATTCCGTTCGATGTTCCTGTTTGGCAATTAGCTCTGTCGTTAGGAATTTTAATTGTTTCTACCTTGATTATGATTCTTATTGCTGCGAGAATCTATCGAGTTGGAATTCTGATGTTTGGTAAAAAACCTACTATAAAAGAAATGATAAAATGGATTAATTATAAAAATTAAATCCAATCAAAATAAATCAAAAGTTAAAATCCCTCTCAGTTTCTGAAAGGGATCTTTTATATATCGATAGAATGAGAAAAATCCTACCATAAATAACGAATTGCTGATTATTATTTTATGAATCTTTATCAGTTTCATCACTTTTTCGCTCATCAAATTCTTGATGATTTTGCTCTTCTGTTTGTAGATTTTGTGGTAAATCTTCGTCTTTTGGTTTTGTTTTCGTGAAATATAAATTATAATATTTCTCGAACATAGGGGTAGGTGCATTCTCTTCGCCTAACAAAAATCCGTAAGGTTTCAGGTCTTCGACCGCATCGAAAACAATACGCGCAATTGCCAAAATCGGAATCGCTAAAAACATTCCGGCCATCCCCCAAATACTTTCTGCTACGATAATACCGAAAAGTACTACAAATGAATTTAGAGAAACTTTTGATCCTATTACTTTTGGTGTTAGAATATTGCCATCAATCGAATTGACAACAATCACGGAGATCACTACCCACAAAGCATTGATGGGTTCGTTTGTTGCCAAGGTCACCAAAGTAGCCAAAACTGTTGCAGAGAAAATACCGATATAGGGTATTAGGTTTAGAAGACCACAAAGAGCTGCAAAAAAGAAGGCATATTTTATCCCAATAATAGAAAATGCAGTAAACAAAGCAACCGTAATAAAAGTAATCTGTATGCCCAAACCTACGATGTATTGTTTGATAATGCTTTGGATAGAGCTAACTACATTACGCACTTTTTTTTGTTCGCTTGGAGGAAAACACCAAACAATAAATTTAGTAAGATGGCTACGATAGAGCAGAAAGAAAAAAGTATATAAGAATACAAAAACAGAAGAGCCGATCACGGTTGTCATTGTTGACACAACATCACCAACTACAGCACCGCCATGTTTGATAGTCGATTCTGTATTTTTTTTCAAGTAGTTTAGTTGTTCTTGTTCCGTCACATTAAATTGTTCGGCAATAAATTGTTGGGTTTTATGAAACAAATCGATTAATTGTTTTTGTAATTCGGGCAACTCATTCTGGAATTGTACAATTTGAGTCCCCAACAAAAACATAACTCCCAAAACTACAAGAACAAACATGATCGGAGAAAGCAAAGAACTTACAATTCTAGGAAAGCGCAACTTTCTTTCGAGGAAATTTGCTATCGGTAATAATACCATTGATAAAAGAAAACCAATAATCAAAGGCACAATAATCGATTTACCGACAATTGAGATATAAAATAAAGTAACTAAACTTACCAAAACACAAGCGAGCTTCACGACAAAAGGAAGTTTCCTGTTGCGATGTCGACGAAGTGAAGCACGTGCACTTTCTTTCAACTGAAATTGTTTATTTTCCATTATATGTAGTACTTTTTATGTTTATTAATTGTGAGCTTTTTTGTCATCATTCGCCCAAGCATTAGTCGTTTTGATGAAAGGAATCTTTCTTATAAATTTATTTACATTAAATACACTAAAACCTCTACTTCTAGATTCTAATGATAGAATGAATTTCTCTTGCTACATGAGTCCGTATAAAGCACAAAAATCATTTCTCTTTGTCGCCCTAGCTCCATTGTCTAGGATTGTTAATCGCAGTCATTATGGTAAAGTGTGCATCTAGCTTTGTCGCAAACAATAGACCAAAATATTATTTCAGTTTGTTTTATTCATTTTTTTAGAAAAGGTACAAAAAAAGCTTTCAAAATATATTGAAAGCTCTTAAATATTTTTATTGATGTTATTTTTTCTTTTCGAACATTAGCTCTTGAACTTTTTCTTTATCTTCTTTCTCTTTTTTCAGGTCGAACATTGTCCCAAAAACTTTATCCCAAAAGGTGTTCGATACGCCAAAACCTAAGGTTTCGTCTTTGTAATGGTGGAGATGATGATTTCGCCAAAGAGGTTTCATAAACTTAAACGGCGGAGCCATTGCATGGATCATATAGTGCATTGATGCATACATCAACCATCCTAAAACAAAACCTGGATAAAAAGCAAAAGCATATTCTCTCATAACAAGATAAAATATACCAAACAAAGCAGCAACAATAATTAAACTTGGCACAGGAGGCATAAACAAACGTTGTCTATCCCGTGGATAATGGTGATGATTGCCGTGCATTACGTAAGCAAATCTTTGCAGTTTGGGATTTTCACTTATCAGATGAAAAATATATCGATGCGCAATATACTCAAAGAAAGTCCAAAAGAATATTGCCCCGAAAAATACCATGAACATCGTTCCCAATGGCATTTGATAATTTTTATAGCCGTAATAAAAGCAGAAAATAAGAATCGGAAGATGTATCCCCCAACTTAATTGTGGGCTACCTTTGGTAAGTGCTTCTAAAAATTTATTTTCAAAGAGTTGAGCTTGCCCTTTGTTATTTATTTTATCAAACTTCATGATTATTTATTTCTGAGCTAAAATTACAAAAATCAACTTCTATCTACAAATTAGAATTAGATTAAAAATAAAAGAGACCGATATCTCTAAGGATTCGGTCTCTATATGTTTTTATTAAATCTAAATTATCTTTTAGAAATTTCTACATAATCACGGGTAGGCTTCCCAGTATACAATTGGCGTGGACGACCAATTGGTTGATTTGTTTGTCTCATCTCCATCCACTGCGCAATCCAACCAGGTAAACGACCCACTGCAAACATTACGGTAAACATTTCAGTAGGGATATCCAATGCTTTATAAATTATTCCTGAGTAGAAATCAACATTAGGATATAATTTACGATCTATGAAATAACTATCTTGTAGTGACGCTTCTTCTAGTTTTTTAGCAATATCTAAAATAGGATCATTCACCCCTAATTGCTCTAAAACATTATCGGCAGCCACTTTTATAATTTTCGCACGTGGATCGAAGTTCTTGTACACACGATGACCGAATCCCATCAAACGGAAAGGGTCATTTTTATCTTTTGCTTTTTCGATGTATTTATGCACATCTCCCCCATCATTTTTTATAGCCTCCAACATTTCTAGAACGGCTTGGTTTGCTCCACCATGCAATGGACCCCAAAGTGCAGAAATCCCTGCTGAAATTGATGCAAATAGCCCTGCATGTGATGATCCTACCAAACGTACCGTAGAGGTAGAACAGTTTTGCTCATGATCTGCATGTAAGATTAATAACTTGTCTAAAGCATCTACAACTACTGGATTCAGTTCTAATTCTTTACCTGGTTTTTTGAAGAGCAAATGATAAAAATTCTCTACATATCCCAGTTCATCATTCGAGTAATTAATCGGTAAACCTTTTGTTTTGCGTTGTGTCCAAGATGCTAAAACTGGGAATTTACCCAATAAGGTAACCGCTGCTTTGTACATGTCTTCTGGTGAATTTACATTCACAGTTTTCGGATTGAATGCTGATAAGGCAGACGTCAACGACGATAACATTCCCATTGGGTGTGCTGTACTTGGGAATGCATCCAAGATTTTCACTAAATCCTCTGACACATAATTGTATTCTGCAATATCTTTTTCGAATTGATCCAATTCTTGTTGTGTTGGTAACTCTCCTTTTAGTAACAAGTAAATAACCTCAACAAAACTCGATTTTTCTGCTAACTGCTCAATCGGGTAACCACGATACAATAATTTTCCTTCTTCCCCATCTAAAAAAGTGATTTCACTTTCACATACACCAGTGTTTTTGTATCCTGGATCCATTGTAATCAACCCAGTTTGGTCTCTTAATTTTGAGATATCAATTGCCTTTTCATCCATAGCTCCAGTTGAAACAGGCAATTCTAAACTTTTTCCTTCGTAATTTAAGGTTACTTTATCTGACATTTTTTAATATAATTCTTTAAACCAGGGTAATATACGATAAAAATCGAATTTTTACAGCATAAAAACTCATGAATTTTATCATCAGTTTTTATCGCTTAACTTTAAATGCTTTTCGGCCTGGGTAAATAGCAGTTTGAGCCAAAGTCTCCTCAATTCGAAGTAATTGATTGTATTTTGCCATACGATCTGAGCGAGATGCTGATCCTGTTTTTATTTGTCCAGTATTCAAAGCCACGGCCAAATCGGCAATAGTTGCATCTTCTGTTTCTCCAGATCGATGAGACATTACTGCTGTATAGCCTGCGTTTTGTGCCATTTGTACCGCTTCGATTGTTTCGGTCAATGTCCCGATTTGGTTTACTTTTATAAGAATAGAGTTGGCTGTTTCAGATTCGATAGCTTGCTCTAACATTTTGACATTTGTTACCAATAAATCGTCTCCAACCAATTGAACTTTTTCACCAATTTTATCCGTCAATACTTTCCAACCTTTCCAATCATTTTCATCCATTCCATCCTCTATAGAGATGATAGGATATTTTTCTACTAATTCTGCAAGATAAGCTGCTTGTTCTTCTGATGTACGGATTGCTGCATCGGCACCTTCGAACTTGGTATAATCGTATTTTCCATCGACATAAAATTCTGATGCAGCACAATCAAGTGCCAACATAATTTCTGTACCTGCCTGATAACCTGCTTTTTCTATAGCCAACATTACGGTATCCAACGCATCTTCTGTTCCCTTAAAAGTTGGTGCAAATCCACCTTCATCACCTACGGCAGTAGACAAACCGCGCTCGTGTAAAATAGCTTTCAGAGCGTGGAAAATTTCGGTTCCTTTACGCAATGCATCCGAGAAATTTTCGGCCTCTACAGGCATTATCATAAATTCCTGAAATGCAATTGGTGCGTCAGAGTGCGAGCCTCCATTGACGATATTCATCATGGGAACGGGTAGCGTATTGGCATTTACACCACCGACATAGCGAAAAAGTGGCAAACCTAATTCTTCCGCAGCTGCTTTTGCAACGGCCAAAGAAACGCCTAAAATTGCATTTGCTCCTAAATTCCCTTTATTATTGGTTCCGTCTATTTCGATCATGGTATGATCGATTAAATTTTGCTCAAAAACCGAGTATCCTACCAATTCTGGTGCAAGGATTTCGTTGACATTATCAACCGCTTTAAGAACTCCTTTCCCTTGATAAAAATCACCTCCGTCTCGTAGTTCTACAGCTTCGTGTTCTCCGGTAGAAGCCCCTGAAGGTACTGCTGCACGCCCTAAAATTCCGTTCTCGGTAATAACATCTACCTCTACAGTTGGATTACCGCGAGAATCCAATATTTGTCTTGCATGAATGTGTGTAATGATACTCATTTTTTGTTTTTTATGTTACTTAAGTTCGTAATAATTTTATTTGCATGTCAAAATTAAAATAATTGTATCTTCCTTACAAGTTTAATTAAGACGATTTCACCGCTGCTATATTTTTTCAACATCTTTCTAAATTTTGGTTGTCTATCCGAAAGATTTGATATAATAAAAAACGCTTCTTTCTGATTTTCTTCTTCTAGCGAAAAAATTTGAGTTGGGCTTATGTTGTTAAGGTATATTTTTTTTGAAAAAAATGAAAATACTATTATAGTAGCTATCGAGTTACCACCAAAGTATTTCCTGATCGAAACGCATTATACTCCATAGGAGGGCGATTGGCAATCTTTATAGGTTGTCCTGTATTAATATTCCATTCTGCTCCATCTTTTGGGCACACTATCTTAATGCCGTCTACTACTTCGAGGGTAGTATTGACATCGGGACATAGATGTGGTGCATTACGATCCCAAGCTTTATATCGATCATTACCGATACTCACAATAATCAAACCTCTTGTTCCGGCACCTTCTCCTCCTACATATATCCATCTACCAGGTGAATTTAGAACACTATATTCTGGCAAGTTAGTATTGAGAGTCAGGCTTACATTTACGCGCGGGACACAGTCGTTGTGCGTATCGGATTCACAGGAACTGAAAATACTTGATACAAAGAATGTACTAAAAAAGAAAAGAAACCGAATAAATTGCTTCATATGTATGTCTATTTTAAAAATTTACTATCTTTGCATTTAACAAAACAGAAAATAGTCCTGCGCATCCCGATAAAGGCAATGTGTAGGATTATTTTCTTTATATCTATAAATGTAAGTAAGTAAAAAACATTGATATGGCAAATATACAATATGTAACAAAAGAAGGCTTGGAAAAATTACGTGCCGAATTGCACGAGCTAGAAACCTATGAACGTCCGAAAATTTCTCAACAAATCGCTGAAGCCCGCGACAAAGGAGATTTATCTGAAAATGCTGAGTACGACGCAGCCAAAGAAGCACAAGGAATGTTAGAGATGAGAATTTCTAAGTTACAAGAATCCATTGCTAACGCTCGTCTTATAGACGAATCGAAATTAGATGCTACTAAAATCTCGATTTTATCTACTGTTCGTATTCGCAATCAAGTAAGTAAACAAGAATTATCATATACATTGGTACCCGAAACAGAAGCTGACCTAAAAAAAGCGCGTATATCAGTAAATACACCAATTGCTAAAGGTTTATTAGGCAAATCGGTAGGTGATATAGCTGAAATAGAGCTGCCTAATGGTCAGACTTTAACTTTTGAAGTATTGAGTATTTCTTTAGATTAAATCGTAACTTGCCAAAAATTTTAATAAATGGCTAGCATATTCACAAAAATCATCCGGAACGAAATTCCTTCTTATAAGGTAGCAGAAAACGAAAACTATATTGCCATACTCGATGCTTTTCCTTTGGTGAAAGGACATGTTTTGGTAATTCCTAAAAAAGAAGTAGATAAACTCTTTGAGTTGGATCGTGAAACTTATCTAGGGCTAATGGATTTTGCGTACAGTATTGCACCAGCAATAGAAAAAACCATTCCGTGTAAAAGAATTGGGGTAGCTGTTGTAGGGCTAGAAGTACCGCATGTACATGTACATTTGGTTCCTCTCAACACTATGCAAGATATCAATTTTACACAACCCAAATTGTCGCTTTCTGCAGAAGAAATGCGAAAAATTGCCGATAAAATTAAATCATACTTAGTATAAAAGATTATGAACAAATACCTTAAACTTGTACTAGCTGGCATTCTTATCATTAGTGGAATTTATCTTTTTACAGATCGGGCGTATGGCTGGGGCTTTATAATGTTATTTTTAGCAATTTTCCCAATAGTATTCTACTTTCGAAACGAAAATATCATCATGGCTTTTTGGTTCATGCGAAAGCAAGAAGTAGAAAAAGCCAAAAAATGGCTGAATAGAATTACAAATCAAGAAACCCAACTAATTCGTAAACAGTGGGGCTATTTTAATTATATGAAAGGCATTACCGAAGCCGAGGATAATATTGCTGTATCTGAGAAATATATGCGAAATGCTTTGGATTATGGTCTTAGTTTCAAGCACGATCGAGCAATGGCAAACCTTTCTCTAGCAGGAGCCGCCATGGCAAAAGGAAGAAGAAAAGAGGCGGAAATCTACCTAAAAGAAGCCAAGCGTTTAGATGATAAAAATATGTTTACGGATCATATAAAAATGATGCAAGGACAAATGAAGAAGTTCAATTTCAATCCAGGACAACTCCAAAATCCAAATATGCGTCATCGTGGCAAAAAATTCTAAAAAATGGCACAACATCTTATGCCAAGAGCTAGTAATATGGCAGAAAAATGGAAGAAAATCGAAGGATTTTTTCAAGAAAATTTCACCGATGGAGAATTACCTGATTTGGATACGATGCTGTTTCTTATCGGGGTTCAAGAATTAGGGCAAGGCAAAAGACGATTCAAAAAGGATGAGAAAATTAACCTTTTACATATTGCCGTTTGTCGTGTTTTAGAACCTTTTGGTTATTATCGTTTTGATGGTTTGGATAAAGACGGTTGGCCACATTTCGAGCTAATTGAGAATTTGCCAGAACTGAAAACAAACGAACAAACATTACTCATGAAACACGCAATTATCCAATATTTCGTTGATCAAAATATCATAAACTTTGACGCCTAGGGAGTCAAAGTTTTTTTTATTTCTTTAGATATTTCTCTCGAAAAATTTCTATCACTTTTTTATCGGCTACTAATGTAAAATCTTCTACATACAGCTCATCGATTCTCATCCAAAGTAACTGGTTAATATTCCGTTCTAAAACTTTTAATTGAGTTAAATTTTTATCAGAAATACTCGCTTTATAATAAATTAGAATTATTTGCTCTTCGGGATCAAAAGCATTTTGCATGAAAAAATCTTGTGTATAAAGATGCTCTTCTACCTCGATTTCCAGATTCAGTTCTTCTTTTAATTCTCTTACCAAACAATCACGCGTTCCTTCTCCAAACTCTAATCCACCACCCGGAAATTTATAAATCAACTTCCCTAGAAAAGGTTCGTGCATTACCAAAACTTTTGCATCATGAACAAGCAATGCATAGACCCGTACATTAAAAGGTTTCATTGTTATCAGATATTTTCGGGTTGGATAGGATATTTCTTTGCGATCATCATTTCTCTTTTTCCTGGAGGTCCCACACGTTTTTCGACATCTAGGCCTAATGTCTGCAAGGTGCGTTTCAAACTCCCTTTCGCAGCATAGGTAGTGAATTGACTTTCTATGTTCATCTTTTCGACCACTTTTTGCAACAACTCCATTTCCCATAATTCTGGTTGAACACGCGCACCAAAAGCATCAAAATAGATTAAATCGAAATCTTTATCCAATAGTTTCGGTAAATCGAAAAAATCAAGTTGTACTTTTTTCAGTCTGAAAGAAGGTGTTATCTCTGTAAAAACACCCCACGAAGCATCGAACATTTTCTGTTGTATATCTTCTATTTTCTCGATAGATTTATCTGCAATTTTCGTACAGCTATCTGCGTAAGCCAAAGCGAAAAGTTCTTCTCGAGAAACCGGAAATTTTTCTATCCCCACATAATCAATCATCAGGTTTAGTTTTGAGCCATATAAAACTGTCAATAAAGCATTCAACCCTGTACCATAGCCAATCTCTAATATTTTTATGGTTGACTTATTCATGGCCACTTCTTCTAGCCCATTTTTCATAAAAACATGCACAGCTTCTTGCACCGCACCATGCACAGAATGATAGGATTCTGCCCATTCTTCTATACGAATGGTACGCGAACCGTCTTGCGTTTGGATAATTGACCTTTTCATCCGAAAAATCTCCTAATTTTTATCAGCTTTGATTTAATATATTCAACAAAATAAACGTATATTTGGATTGCAACAAACAAAAGTTCATTATGATAATAGAGAAAATACCTCAAACCAAATTTACAGAAAAAGTGTTTGAGTCTACTACTTTCGGGAAAGATTTTACAGACCACATGTTGATTGCTAAATACAAAGACGGAAAGTGGAGCGAACCGAAAATCATGCCTTACCAACCGATCGAACTCACTCCTGCAGCAATGGTTTTTCATTATGGACAAGCTATTTTCGAGGGGATGAAAGCTTATAAAAATGAAGACGATGAGGTATTCATTTTTAGACCACAAAAAAACTTCAAACGCTTCAATAAGTCGGCAGTTCGTCTAAACATGCCAGAAGTGCCTAAAGAAATCTTTATGGATGGACTAAAAGCTTTAATTGATTTGGATCGTCAATGGGTTCCGAAAAAAGAAGGAACATCGTTGTATCTAAGACCAACCATGTTTGCTACTGAAGAGGCGATCACAGCACGTTCTTCTAACGAATTCACTTTTGTTATCCTAATGGCTTACTCACCAAGCTATTACACCAAAAGATTATCAGTAAAAATCGCTGATTACTATAGCCGTTCGGCACCAGGAGGTGTTGGTTTTGCTAAATGTGCCGGAAACTATGCAGGCTCTTTTTACCCAACTGAACAAGCAAAACTAGAAGGCTATGATCAGGTCATTTGGACCGATTCTATATCACACAAATTTATCGAAGAAGCGGGTACGATGAACGTTTTTGTTCGTATTGGTGATACTTTATTAACAGCACCAACTTCTGAGAGAATTTTAGATGGGGTAACCCGAGATTCTATTATTCAATTAGCCAAAGACAATGGATATGATATAGAAGTACGTCCTGTTTCTGTAGAAGAAATGTATGAAGCTTACCAAAAAGGAGAACTAAAAGAAGTTTTCGGAGTAGGAACAGCGGTTGTGGTCAACGTTTATGATGCAGTAGGGTTTGGTGATGAGCGTTGCCAATTGCCCAATATTAGCGATGAAGATTCGTACGGAATGCAACTGAAAAAGAAATTAAACGATATCCAATTCGGGAAGGTAGAAGATCCTTACGGGTGGAGAGTAAAAGTAGAAGAGCATCAAACAGTATAAGTTTAATTATTGTTTATCAGATTGATTATAAATCAACAAGAAAGTCGGAACAAGTTTTTGTTTCGGCTTTTTTTGTGAAATTTTCTGGTAGACCCTAAGTACTATAAAATTGAATAAAACATCTATCAATTCGAAACATTCTGAAGGTAATTATTAAAATGGAGGAACAGAACAAAAAACAGATTTCAAAAACTATTTAACAATTATTTTGTTATGCCATCCTATTTTCGAGAAAAACTCTTTGAGATTTCTTCATTAGTCACACACGTATCGATAAAAGGACCTTACGCATCCCTACTGGATCTAAGAAATTATACAGACTGCTTATAGCTTAAATCATCAAGCGACAAACCATACAATCCTAAACATTCTAGAAAAAAAATAGAAACCTTTATAGAAAGAAGAAAAAAACGTTTTCTACCTTTGTATAAATTATAAAAAAATGGCTGATTTTCATATCGATAGTCGATTACCTAACGATGCTTATCTCGATATATTCGAGCTTACTCGTCCGATTCCATCACCCGAGCAATTCCATTGGCGAATAATTTGGTTGGATGGAGAAACCGATTCGGAAGAATTCACAATTTTTAGTTTGCATCAATTGATTGATGAAAGAGATGGTTTGTTATTAACTTTCGAAAATTTAATTGCTGTAAATGATCGATTAATCGACCTTACGCATGCGATAATTGTCGGAAATCGAGATTTAGAAAAAATAAATCTACTTACCGATGACGAAAATCTTTATGATAACGAAATTATATTAGAACTAGTCAACGGCGTATGGCATGTAAGCTCTGATTTAGACGAAATTCTCGATGCATACAAACACGCTTTGGGTAAATAATTATATAGGTTTACGCAACATTTGGTAAATTTCTATCGCCTGTCGGGCTTCTTTTACATCGTGAACACGAAGGATTTTTGCTCCTTTTTGCAAAGCAATCATATGCAATGCTGTCGTCGCATTGAGAGATTCTTCTGCCGTAATGTTGAGTAATTTATAGACCATCGATTTTCTAGAAACGCCCACCAAAATTGGGAACTCCTCAAAACCAATCAGTTGCATTTTATCCAATAATTGATAGTTGTGTTCGAGCGTTTTGGCAAAACCAAAACCAGGATCCAAAATAATATCTTTTACTTTCAGCCTCTGCAATTGTTGAACTCTTTCTAACAAAAACTGATTAACTTCGGTGACAACATCTTCGTATTGTGGATTGATTTGCATGGTTTGCGGAGTAGCTTTCATATGCATCAAAACATACGGAACCTGCAATTGACCAATGGTTGAGAACATTTGCTCATCCAACGTTCCGCCCGAAACATCGTTAATTATATGCGCCCCTGCTTCGACAGATTTTTGTGCAACCTGACTGCGAAACGTATCAATAGAAAGCAAAGCATCAGGGAAATAGTTCTGTAATACATCCACAGCCGGAATTATTCTATCCAACTCTTCTTCTACCGAAACTTCTTTTGCTCCTGGTTGCGTAGAATAACCACCTAAATCTAAAAAAGTTGCACCATCTGCTAAATGTTTTTCTGCTTTTTTCAACAAAGAATCTATATCGGGTGTTCGCCCTTTTTGGTAAAAAGAATCGGGTGTGACATTAAGAATGCCCATCACTTTTGGAGTAGAAAGATCAACTAAAGTGCCTTTACAGTTAATTGTCATGTTATCTTTTCGGGTTTTTAACGAATTTCGTTTATTTTTGAATTTGAAACGAATTTATGAAAAATACAGCAAACCAATTTCAAACGATCCTTGCTAATTGTCGAGAATTGTTTCAGAACAAATTACAAGATTACGGAAGTGCCTGGCGCGTAATGCGTTTGCCATCACTTACCGATCAAATTTATATCAAAACCAATCGAATAAGAACCCTTCAAACTCAAGACGAACAAAAAATTGCCGAAGGCGAAGAAGAAGAATTTATTGGGATTATTAACTATTCACTGATTTCTCTGATTCAATTGGAGTTGGGTGTGGTCAATAAACCCGACCTTTCGGTAGAACAAGCCTTAGCATATTATGATAAAATGGCACAAGAGGCTTTTGATTTGATGAAAAACAAAAATCATGATTACGGAGAAGCTTGGCGAGATTTACGAATCAGTTCGATTACAGACCTTATCTTACAGAAGATTCTTCGTATCAAACAAATAGAAGATAACCAAGGAAAAACGTTGGTTTCTGAAGGCTTGGATGCTAATTATCTCGATATGGTAAATTATTCGATCTTTGCACTAATATTAATCCATGAAAACAAAACTGTATGAGAATTCTAGTACAAATTTGTCGTCTTTTGGTCGGAGTTTTATTTATTATTTCTGGATTTGTAAAAATCATTGATCCTATTGGGATGGGCTATAAACTCGAAGAATATTTCTCACCGAGTGTTCTCAATCTGGCAGGTTTGATGGAGTTTCACCTTCCGATTGCTGTATTGATTACCTTACTAGAAATTGGTTTGGGGCTGATGTTACTCTTGGGAATTACCCGAAAGTTTACTGCTTGGGCATTACTTGCAGTAATAGCTTTTTTCACTTTCCTTACATTTTACTCAGCCTACTTCAATAAAGTTACCGACTGTGGTTGTTTCGGGGATGCCTTAACATTAGATCCTTGGACATCTTTCATCAAAGATGTAGTGCTAACGATTTTAATTTTAATAATTCTTTTTGGTCATCGATTTATTCAACCATTATTCAAACCAAAAACAAACTATCTACTTCTTGCTATAGGATTAATTTTATCGTCGTATGTTGCTTACCTAGGAATAGAACACTCACCAATTATAGATTTTAGAGCATACGCAGTCGGAAAAGATCTGAAAGAAGAAATGAAATCTGCCGAAGAATTAGGAAAAAAACCTTCGGTTTATGAGACTGTTTTTACACTAAAAAACAAAGAAAACGGAAAAACTGTCCAAATCAATGACACAGAATATGTGACAAATGACAAGTGGTATAAAGATGGTACGCCATGGGAAATTCTGCCAGAACTCACCAAATCTCGATTAGTGTACAAAGGCTATGAGCCAGCAATAAAAGATTTTTCATTAGACTGCTTGGGGGTAGATAAAACAGACTATTACCTCAATCAGCCCAAAGTAATTTTTATTATTGTACCATTTGCACATGAAATTGCTACCAAGAAAAGATTGGCAATCGAGAGAATTGCACACGAAGCGCATGTACACGACATTCCGTTTGCAATTTTGAGTAATAATCCAATCGAAAAAATTACACAACCAGTTTGTTTGGTCGATCAGATTGTTCTGAAAACCATGACCAGAAGTAATCCTGGAATCATGACATTAAGCAACGGTGTGGTGAAGTCGAAGTACCATTTCAATGATTTACCTAGCATAGAACAACTATTAAGCGACTTGTTATGATTCGCTATTTGCTACAAAAATTAGTGTATAGTTTACTTACCTTGTGGGGAGTAATTACGATTGTATTTTTTCTATTCACAGTATTGCCTGGAGATCCTGCACGGATGATGCTCGACCAAAAAGAAGATCCAGAACAATTAGCTATTATCCGGAAAAATCTTGGGCTCGACCAACCGTTCTGGAAACAATATACCTATTATCTCAATGATTTATCGCCTATTTCTTTGCATCAAAACAAAAAAAATAGCACCGATTATACGGCTCTTAATAGTGGAAAATATTCTTATCAAACACTTTTGCAATTGGGTAATAAAAGTCTTGTGCTGAAAACTCCCTATTTACGAACATCCTTTCAGAAACAGGGGAAAACCGTCAACAGCATTATTGCAGAAACTTTACCCAACACCATTATTTTGGCCATCGCATCTATAATGATAGCTACTATTTTAGGAGTTGGCTTAGGCATAATTGCAGCACTCTACAAAGATCAATGGATAGACCGTGTTTTACTAGTAGTTACGAGTTTCGGTATGAGTATTCCCTCTTTTTTTTCTGCAATCTTGATGGCTTATATCTTTGCCTATTTACTGCATTCGATTACTGGACTCAATATGATTGGGAGTTTATATGAAGTAGATGACCTAGGCGAAGGAACTCATTTGGTCCCGAAAAACCTTTTACTTCCTGCACTCACCTTGGGTTCTCGACCTTTGGCTGTCTTTTGTCAATTGACCAGAAATTCGTTGTTAGAAGTTCTTAATCAAGATTATATCCGTACGGCATACGCCAAAGGTCTTACGAAAAAAATGGTGATCATGAAACATGCTATGCAAAATGCGATGAATCCTGTAATTACTGCAATATCAGGATGGTTTGCTTCGATGTTGGCCGGTTCTGTTTTCGTAGAATTTATTTTTGGCTGGAATGGCTTGGGCAAAGAAATTGTCAATGCACTCAATGCACTAGATTTGCCAATCGTTATGGGAGCAGTACTCACCATTGCCGTGATGTTTATTATCATTAATATTGTTATCGATTTTATATACGGAATCTTGGATCCACGCGTTAGAATTAATTAAAAAAATATTTCAAAACATACTAAACACATAAAACATGAGAAAGAAAATTGTTGCTGGAAATTGGAAAATGAATCTGAAATTTGAGGAAGCCCTTCAATTAGCGATTGATCTTAATGGTTGGATAGCGGACAATCAGCCAGAAGCAGAAGTAATAATAGCACCATCTTCTATATATCTACCTACCTTGCTAGAAAATGTCGATGAGCAATTCTTGAAAATATCAGCTCAAGATTTATCTGCACACGAAAAAGGTGCCTATACTGGTGATATTTCTGCAGAACAACTAGATTCTATTGGCTTAGACTTTAGCCTAATCGGTCATTCTGAAAGAAGAACTTATCAACACGAAGATGCCGAAGTATTAGAGCAGAAAATGAAACAAGCTTTTGCACATCAGATTTATCCTATCTTTTGTTTTGGAGAAAATCTAGAACAACGTGAAAATAACACACATTTCGAAGTGGTAGAAAGTCAACTTCTCGATGTTTTGGCTAAACAAGATAAAGAGCTTCTTAACAAACTTATTTTGGCTTATGAGCCAGTGTGGGCCATCGGGACCGGAAAAACAGCAAGCCCAGAACAAGCCCAAGAAATGCATGTATATGTACGTGAAGTATTGGATAAAAATTTTGGAGCAGAAATCGCTAATTCTACACCTATTTTATATGGCGGAAGTGTGAATGCAGAAAATGCAGAAAACTTATTTTCCCAAAATGACATCGATGGAGGTTTGGTAGGAAGTGCCTCTTTACAACTGGATCAATTTACCCAAATTATAATGGCAGCACAATAATAAGAAATGTAAAAAAATATGAACAATGGTCTAAAAAACTTGATGTAACTTTGTCAAGCTTTTTAGATCATTTCTTTATGACCAATTATAACGAATATACATTTACTATTTTACCCAAAAATCCTTGGACCGAAATTACAATCGCAATGATTGCCGAATTACCTTTCGAAAGTTTTGTAGAAAACGAATTTGGTTTTCAGGCATATATCCCAAAAGAATTGGATGACGAACAAGCAGTGAATGCGATTATAGAAACAATAAGCGATGCCAAAATACAATATATTCGACAAGAAATTGAACAACAAAATTGGAATGCCGAATGGGAGAAAAACTTCGAACCTATACAGGTAAATGATCAATGCATAATCCGAGCTGACTTTCATCCTACCGAAGAAAACTACCCTTATGAGATTATTATTACGCCAAAAATGTCTTTTGGGACAGGACATCATGAAACAACTCATATGATGGTGGAATATATTCTAGAAAATAATTTCCTGGGAAAAGATATTCTAGATATGGGTTGTGGAACATCTATTCTTGCAATATTGGCAATGAAAAAAGGTGCTAACTTTGCTGAAGCTATTGATATTGACGAATGGGCTGTGGAAAACTCACTCGAAAATGCGAAAAAAAACACAGTCAGCATCGACGCCAAATTGGGGGATTCTTCATTATTGGGTAGAAAACAATTTGATGCTATCTTTGCCAATATCAATAAAAATATCTTATTAAAAGATATTCCAAAATATAGTGAAGTTTTAGCAAGAGACGGTGATTTATATTTGAGTGGATTGTTGGATATCGATTTCGATGATATTTTGGCAACATGTACAGAAAATGGTCTGAAATTTGTGACGAAAAAAGAACGAAACAACTGGATTGCTTTACATTTTATCAAAAAATAAAACCATGTATTTTAACGTAAAACCTCTTATCGAAACAAGTCCTGAAACGGATATTGAGGTATTAACAGAAGAAAAAGAACAAAATCAGATCATTGTTCATAACGACGATGTTAACACCTTCGATTGGGTAATCGAATCACTTATTGATGTTTGCGATCATACACCAGAACAAGCAGAACAATGTACACTAATTATACATTATAATGGTAAATGTGATGTGCTAACAGGAGAATATACTTACCTGAAGCCTAGATGCGAAGAGCTCTTGAATAGAGGCATCTCTGCAGAAATTGTATAAGAGTAGAGAGGAGACATTAATCCATTACGATCAATAAGTCGTCTGAATAAAATTCTTGTAATTTTTCATTCTCCATTTCATCCGGCACGTTTTTATAATCTTCCGAGATAAACAAATCGAATAAACGATTGTAAACCAACTCTTCTTTTTTTGCATCAACGAAAGAAGAATTCGTTTGATATAGCGTATAGTATAAAGTAACCGCTAACAAAATTACACTAGCCGCGACCAGCAAAGGTCCTAAAGAAAGTTTTCTTTTTTTAGTCGAAAAATTAGTCTCTAAAATAGATTGTTCCAAATGATCAAAATAATTATCTGGTACACGATACGGATTAGTTGGTTTAATATCTCTCATGATTGTAAGACAAAAATAAATAATAAAGGTTTAATGATGTTGATAAATAAAGTCTTTTATTTTCTTTACAGCATGATGATAAGAAGCTTTCAAACCTCCAACACTACCACCTAAAATTTCAGCTATTTCATCATATTTTAATTCTTCGTAATATTTATATAAAAATACCATGCGTTGTTTGACAGGCAAACTTGCAATAGCCTTCTGTAAAAGTATTTCAGTATCATCACCATCAAAATAAATATCATCTTTCAATTTATCTATAGAATCTAAAGCTAATTCGTCTAATGATAAAGTACGTTCTCTAGCTTGTTTATTCAGAAAATTTATCGTTTCGTTAAAAGCAATTCTATACACCCAAGAAGAAAGTTTAGCATTACCACGAAACTGATCAAAATTTGTATATACTTTCACAAAAATATCCTGTACTAAATCATTCGTATCCTCATGATTATACACCATGCGACGCACCTGCCAATAAACTTTTTGTTGATATTCTTTAACAAACGCTTTAAAATCCAAACCAATTTAACTTAAATACAAATGTAAATCTAAATCTTGATAAAACAATTCAAACAATATTTTAAATTTCTAAAGACAATAGAACTATGAAAAAATTAATATGCTCATAATAAAATTAGAATATACTAAAAAATGGAATAATTTATCTTTACCATTAATAATTATTGTATATAATAAAGCATTTTAAAAGGATTTCTGTAGGATGAAGTAGAAAAGATAGTTCTTAAGTTAAAACTTACAAGCTGATGCATTGATTCATCGGATAATACATTCATTGATGGAGGTAGGGGATATTACACAATAAGTAATAAGTTAAGTTAAAAACAAAAAAATCCTTACCCAATAAAAGGATAAGGATTCTTTAATAAAAACTGGCGACGACCTACTCTCCCGCATTAGCAGTACCATCGGCGCATGCAGGCTTAACTTCTCTGTTCGGAATGGGAAGAGGTGAGCCCTGCAGCTATAATCACCCAAATATTGTTTGATATACTGAAAATTTTTAAACAATAGAGATAATCAATAAAAAATATTGTGTATTAACGCTTAAGATTAACAAAGACAACCAATTAGTTGTGTATAACTTAACAAAAAGTCTATGGGTAATTAGTACTACTCGACTTTGACATCGCTGCCTTTACATCTGTAGCCTATCAACGTGGTAGTCTTCCACGACCCTTTAAAGAAGTCTTATCTTGCGGCGAGTTTCGCACTTATATGCTTTCAGTGCTTATCTCATCCAAACGTAGCTACTCAGCAGTGCACCGGGCGGTACAACTGATACACCAGAGGTTTGTTCAACACGGTCCTCTCGTACTAGAGTCAAGTCCGCTCAAACTTCTAACGATCACAACAGATAGAGACCGAACTGTCTCACGACGTTCTGAACCCAGCTCGCGTGCCACTTTAATGGGCGAACAGCCCAACCCTTGGGACCTTCTCCAGCCCCAGGATGTGACGAGCCGACATCGAGGTGCCGAACCTCCCCGTCGATGTGAGCTCTTGGGGGAGACTAGCCTGTTATCCCCGGAGTACCTTTTATCCTTTGAGCGATGGCCCTTCCATACGGAACCACCGGATCACTATGTCCTGCTTTCGCACCTGATCGACTTGTTGGTCTCACAGTCAAGCACCCTTATGCCATTACACTCTACGCACGGTTACCAAGCGTGCTGAGGGTACCTTTGAAAGCCTCCGTTACGCTTTTGGAGGCGACCACCCCAGTCAAACTACCCACCACGCAATGTCCTCCTAAAAGGAGTTAGGCTTCAGATAAATAAAGGGTGGTATTTCAACAACGACTCCTTAACACCTGGCGATGCTAATTCATAGTCTCCCACCTATCCTACACATTATTTACCCAAAGTCAATACGAAGCTATAGTAAAGGTTCACAGGGTCTTTTCGTCCCGTTGCGATTAACCGGCATCTTCACCGATACTACAATTTCACCGAGCTCGTGGTTGAGACAGTGCCCAGATCGTTACACCATTCGTGCAGGTCGGAACTTACCCGACAAGGAATTTCGCTACCTTAGGACCGTTATAGTTACGGCCGCCGTTTACTGGGGCTTCAGTCAATTGCTTCGGTTACCCTAACAACCTTCCTTAACCTTCCAGCACCGGGCAGGTGTCAAGCCTTATACGTCATCTTTCGATTTTGCAAAGCTCTGTGTTTTTGATAAACAGTCGCCTGGGCCTTTTTACTGAGGCTCCGCCGGAGCGGAGCGACCTTTCTCCCGAAGTTACAGGTCGATTTTGCCTAGTTCCTTAACCACGACTCACTCGAGCGCCTGAGGATACTCTCCTCGATCACCTGTGTCGGTTTACGGTACGGGCTGCGTCTCTCGCTATTTCTTGGAACAAAATTCTTAGGATTATCACGCCAGCCGAAGCCTTTGTGTACTATCCCTACTTTACGTAGGTTCAACGTACTATTCCGTCAGTACGCACCTAATACATTCATCCGTCACTTTTATTGAGAGCAGGTACGGGAATATTAACCCGTTTGCCATCCACTTCCCCTTATGGGTACATGTTAGGACCCGACTAACCCTAAGCTGATTAGCATAGCTTAGGAATCCTTGATCTTACGGCGAATCAGTTTCTCACTGATTTTATCGTTACTCATGCCTACATTTTCTTTTCTATAAGCTCCACAAATCTTTACAAAATTGCTTCAGCGCCGATAGAATGCTCCCCTACCACTACATAATAATATGTAATCCATAGCTTCGGTAGTATGCTTATGCCCGATTATTATCCATGCCGGATCGCTCGACTAGTGAGCTGTTACGCACTCGTTAAATGAATAGCTGCTTCCAAGCTAACATCCTAGCTGTCTGGGCAATCCAACCGCGTTTTATCAACTTAGCATACATTTGGGGACCTTAGCTGATGGTCTGGGTTCTTTCCCTCTCGGACATGGACCTTAGCACCCATGCCCTCACTGCTTAGAAACATATATTAGCATTCGGAGTTTATCAGGAATTGGTAGGCGGTGAAGCCCCCGCATCCAATCAGTAGCTCTACCTCTAATATACTTAACTAAACGCTGCACCTAAATGCATTTCGGGGAGTACGAGCTATTTCCCAGTTTGATTGGCCTTTCACCCCTACCCACAGGTCATCCCAAGATTTTTCAACATCAACGGGTTCGGTCCTCCACTTTGTGTTACCAAAGCTTCAACCTGCCCATGGGTAGATCACAAGGTTTCGCGTCTAATACCTCTGACTATACGCCCTATTAAGACTCGCTTTCGCTACGGCTGCGCACCTGAAGTGCTTAACCTTGCCAGAAACATTAACTCGTAGGCTCATTATGCAAAAGGCACGCCGTCACCATAAATAGGCTCCGACCGCTTGTAGGCGTACGGTTTCAGGTTCTATTTCAACTATCTTCTCGATATACTTTTCACCTTTCCTTCACAGTACTAGTTCACTATCGGTCTCTCAGGAGTATTTAGCCTTGGAGGATGGTCCCCCCATATTCAAACAGGATTGCACGTGTCCCGCCTTACTCGATATCAATTATATAAGCCTTTCACGTACAGGACTATCACCTTCTACGGTTAACCTTTCCAGGTTATTCTGTTAAACTTATATAATCTTATGGGCTAATCCGCGTTCGCTCGCCACTACTGACGGAATCTCAATTGATTTCTTTTCCTATGGGTACTTAGATGTTTCAGTTCCCCACGTTCGCCCCTATTTAATAGGTGTCAGGCCTTCAACCTGACGGGTTGCCCCATTCGGAAATCTGCGGATCGAATCGTATGTGCCAATACCCGCAGCTTATCGCAGCTTATCACGTCCTTCATCGCCTCTGAGAGCCTAGGCATCCGCCGTACGCCCTTTGTAACTTTTTTTCTCAAGTGGCCTTCTATAAAATTTAAAATATTAATGAATAATTCATAATAAATTGATTATAAAAAACCTGTAGTACACAACTAATTGTCGTGCTTGTTAATCTTACTCGTTAATTATTTTTTCGATTTATCGTTTTATCGTCTTCTATATGCTTACTATATTTAAATCAATTAAATAATAATTAATTATAGTAATTATTCCAGTATGTCAATGAACTTCTTCTATATCTTGATAGTAAATAACAAGATCTATAGTGGAGAATATCGGAGTCGAACCGATGACCTCCTGCGTGCAAGGCAGGCGCTCTAGCCAGCTGAGCTAATTCCCCTCTTTTTAAGTGTTAACCTCGTAGTCTCAGGCAGACTCGAACTGCCGACCTCTACATTATCAGTGTAGCGCTCTAACCAGCTGAGCTATGAGACTCTTTCTAAACTCTAAAAAGAGCGGTCTTGTTTTATATATACATCCAACATAAATATAAAATATACAAATAAAGAAAAAAAACCAAGCAACAAATAGGTTGTTACGTAACTAACACATCGTATGTACTCTAAATATGAGATGTTCCAGCCGCACCTTCCGGTACGGCTACCTTGTTACGACTTAGCCCTAGTTACCAGTTTTACCCTAGGTAGCTCCTGTTACGGTCACCAACTTCAGGTACCCCCAGCTTCCATGGCTTGACGGGCGGTGTGTACAAGGCCCGGGAACGTATTCACCGCATCATGGCTGATATGCGATTACTAGCGATTCCAGCTTCATAGAGTCGAGTTGCAGACTCCAATCCGAACTGAGACCGGCTTTAGAGATTCGCATCCAGTCACCTGGTAGCTGCCCTCTGTACCGGCCATTGTAGCACGTGTGTAGCCCAAGACGTAAGGGCCGTGATGACTTGACGTCGTCCCCACCTTCCTCGCGGCTTACGCCGGCAGTCTCATTAGAGTCCCCGTCTTTAAACGCTGGCAACTAATGATAAGGGTTGCGCTCGTTGCAGGACTTAACCTAACACCTCACGGCACGAGCTGACGACAGCCATGCAGCACCTTGCATTCTGTCCGAAGAAAAATCTATTTCTAAATCTGTCATTATGCATTTAAGCCTTGGTAAGGTTCCTCGCGTATCATCGAATTAAACCACATGCTCCACCGCTTGTGCGGGCCCCCGTCAATTCCTTTGAGTTTCAATCTTGCGATCGTACTCCCCAGGTGGGATACTTATTACTTTCGCTTAACCACTGAGCCCGAAAACCCAACAGCAAGTATCCATCGTTTACGGCGTGGACTACCAGGGTATCTAATCCTGTTCGCTCCCCACGCTTTCGTCCATCAGCGTCAATATAGACTTAGTAACCTGCCTTCGCAATTGGTATTCTGCGTAATATCTATGCATTTCACCGCTACACTACACATTCTAGCTACTTCAAACTAATTCTAGATCAACAGTATCAATGGCAGTTCTATCGTTAAGCGATAGGATTTCACCACTGACTTATTGATCCGCCTACGGACCCTTTAAACCCAATAAATCCGGATAACGCTCGCACCCTCCGTATTACCGCGGCTGCTGGCACGGAGTTAGCCGGTGCTTATTCATATGCTACCTTCAACTATCCAACTCGTGGATAGGTTTATTCACATATAAAAGCAGTTTACAACCCATAAGGCCGTCATCCTGCACGCGGGATGGCTGGATCAGGCGCTAACCCATTGTCCAATATTCCTCACTGCTGCCTCCCGTAGGAGTCTGGGCCGTGTCTCAGTCCCAGTGTGGGGGATCTCCCTCTCAGGACCCCTAAAGATCATCGACTTGGTGAGCCGTTACCTCACCAACTATCTAATCTTACGCATGTCTATCTTATAGCGATAAATCTTTCAAAACTAAATGATGCCACCTAGCTTTATATACGGTATTAATCCGAATTTCTCCGGGCTATCCCATTCTATAAGGCAAGTTACATACGCGATACTCACCCGTACGCCGCTCTCAATTATCCGAAGATAATCTACCGCTCGGCTTGCATGTGTTAGGCCTCCCGCTAGCGTTCATCCTGAGCCAGGATCAAACTCTCCATTGTAATATAAATTTCTTTATACGATACTGAAAAGCTACTCCAACTCTAATTGACGTTTGCTTGGCTTTATTTTTTCTTCTTGTTACATTGTGTCAAATGAACTCCTCAGTTGTTACGCATCACAAAAAAAATACCTTATTTTTCGTAAGCGAGTGCAAAGATAAGAATTAAATTTAATCTAACAAAAGTTTTTGAAACTTTTTTCGAAACACTCCCAGAAGCATAAAACTCCTTCGACTTAATTCCTATATCCGCGTTTTCAAAAAACCCTTACACAACTACTCTTCTCGTGTATTGGGAGTGCAAATATATGAACTCTAAAATGAATTAAACAAATAATTTTATAAGATTTTTACAGTTCTTTTTTTAAGCTATTGAAAGTGTGGGCAATAAATATAAATTTTTTCTGCCCTAGTGTTCCTTCGGATCGTGAAATGTATCAAAAATAATGTGTTGCTTGAGGTTTTGTTGCTATCTTTTGGGAAAGCTTTGTGGTTCATCCTACCGAAATGAAGATGTTTCATTCTTCGAATTTAACTATTCTTCGCTTTGCTATTTTGCTTGGATGAACTCCAAATCCATAGTATTCGGTAAATACTTTTGTAAATTTTGCACCAAAGTACATTATGGCTGCATTGTAATAGATATATAACAATAGAATGACGATGGATCCTGCTGAACCAAAAATTGTATTGTATTTGGAAATGGATAGGTAATAACTGATAAAATATTTGGCTACAAAGAATAAACCTGCTGTTACTAAGGAACCAATGAGGATGGGCTTGGGTTTGACTTTGATGTCGGGCAAGAATTTGAATAGTAAGAAAAAAACTATAACAGCTAATACGTATGATAAAATGTTATTAATCATCATAAATGTGGAAGCAGATATGGTTTGACTGATGTCGAGCCAATGGAGTATATCTTCACCAAAACGTACAACTAAACTGCTTACGATGACGGATGAAAACAAAATAAATCCCAAAATCATGATAAACAGAAAGGAAACCCCGCGATTGGCTAAAAACTTGAGCATGGCTCTTTTGGGAACAGCTTCTATGCGCCAAATGAGATTGAAGCTATCTTGCATATCGGTAAACACGGTTGTAGCACCAAAAATTAAAACTCCGACACCTATAATCAAAGCAATATTGCTATCTCCCGAAACGGCTGAGTTTGCTACAAAGTCTTGAATTTGGATAGCCAATTCCGAACCCACCAATTCTTTGATTTCGTAATATAGTCTATTCTCGATTGCTTCTTTTTTATACAGTAAGCTTGCCATCGAAAGGACGATTAGTAGAACGGGCGATAAAGAAAACATTGCGTAATAGGTTAACGAAGCACTCATTTTCATAAGACGATCGTCTGTAAACTCGACAATGGTTTGTATTATAATTTTATATAAATCTTTTATTTTTTGCATTCAACTAAGTTAATAAAAAAGGCTATCCAAAATTTGAATAGCCATTATTAATTATTGTTTTTTATTACTACACCAACATGGCGACAGGATTTTCCATATATGCTTTGAAGGTTTGCAGAAATTGTGCTCCTGTTGCTCCGTCTACTGTTCTGTGATCACATGCTAAGGAAATCATCATGGTGTTTCCTACAACAATTTGTCCGTTTTTCACGACTGGCTTTTCTACGATTGCGCCTATAGACATGATGCACGAATTTGGTTGATTGATAATAGATGTAAATGATTCTATCCCGAACATTCCTAAATTAGACACCGAAAAGGTAGATTTCTCCATTTCATCGGCTTTCAATTTGCGATCTCTTGCACGGGTTGCATAATCTTTGATTTCGGCCGAAAGTTGGGTATAACTTTTCTGATCTGCGTTGCGTACAACTGGTACCAATAGACCATCCTCTACTGCAACTGCTACTCCGATATTGATATCTCCATATTGTACAATCTCATTATCGGCCCAACTTGCATTTACTGAAGGATGTTTTTTCAGAGCCATAGCAACAGCTTTCACAACCATATCGTTGAAAGATATTTTTGTATTGGGTAACGCATTAATTTGTTTTCTTGCTTCAATTGCATTATCCATATCAAGCTCGATATTGAGGTAATAATGAGGTGCGGTGAATTTAGATTCAGCCAAGCGTTTTGCAATTACTTTCCTCATACTCGAGTTCGGGATATGTTTATCTTCTCCTGCAACTATATTAGGAGATGCAACCGATTCAGAACCTACTGTATGTTGTGCTAATGGTGTGAAGTTTTCTACATCTTTACGTATAATTCTACCGTTGTCTCCACTACCTTTTACTTGTACTAAATCTATTCCTTTATCTTCTGCAATTTTACGGGCGAGTGGTGAAGCAAAAATTCTTTCTTCGCTAGGGGTTGTTTCGGTAGAATGTTCACCAGTTTTCTTAACCTCCAACTCTACCACAACTGGCTTTTCATCATCTATGATTTCTACCTCTTCTTGATTAGCTACTGCAGAACCTTGCTCTAAAACAGCACTTATATCAGCTCCTTTTTCTCCGATAATGGCTAATATTGTATCCACTGGAACAGGCTCATTTTCTTTTACTCCTTGATACAAGAGAACTCCATCATATTCTGATTCGAATTCTTGAACTGCTTTATCAGTTTCGATATCCGCTAAAATATCTCCCTCCGCTACTTTGTCGCCAACATTTTTATGCCAAGACGTCACTGTTCCCTCTTCCATTGTATCACTCAAACGAGGCATATTGATAACATGAACATTGGACGGAATTTGTTTTTTGACAGTAGATTGAGTAGATTTTTCTGCCTCTTCTTTGATGGTTTCTTGAGTTGTATCTTCTTTTTCTTGTGTTCCGCCAGATATTAAACTAGCTATATCTTCTCCTTTTTCACCGATAATTGCTAAAACTGTATCTACTGGTACTGGCTCGTTTTCTTTCACACCTTGGTAGAGCAAAACCCCATCATATTCCGACTCGAATTCTTGGATAGCTTTATCAGTTTCGATTTCGGCAAGAATATCACCTTCTGCAACTTCATCTCCAACACTTTTGTGCCATTTTACAACGGTACCTTCTTCCATTGTATCGCTTAAGCGAGGCATATTAATTATTTCTGCCATAGATTAGTTTTTTTCTAATTTATCTAAAAAAGGATAATCAGGTTCTGAGTATATATATTTATACATTACATCTTCTTCTGGGAATGGAGAATTCTCAGCGAAATCTACGCAAGCTTCCACTTCTTTTTTTACTTCTTCTACCATATTGTCAAGTTCTTCTTGAGTTGCCCATTTATTTGCTAACAAATGCGATTGCACATGTAGAATCGGATCTTCTTGTTTGTACTCCTCCACCTCTTCTTTAGTTCGATAAGGTTCTGCATCTGACATCGAATGACCTCGGTAACGATAGGTACGAACATCTAAAAAAGTTGGTCCATCGCCACGACGAGCTCGCTCAATCGCTTCATAGGCTGCTTCAGCTACTTTCACTGGATCCATTCCGTCTACAGGATAAGAAGGCATATCGTACCCAAGACCCAACTTCCAGATATCCTCATGGTTGGCAGTTCTCTTTACAGATGTCCCCATGGCGTATTGGTTATTCTCACACACAAAAACAACTGGCAACTTCCAGTTCATTGCCATATTGAAGGTTTCGTGTAGTACACCTTGTCGTGTAGCTCCATCACCCATAAGACAGATTGTAACATGGTTTTTACCATTATATTTATCACCAAAGGCCATACCAGCTCCTAAAGGAATTTGTCCTCCAACAATCCCGTGACCTCCGAAAAAATTATGTTCTTTACTAAAAATATGCATCGAGCCCCCTAAACCTTTTGAAGTTCCTGTAGCTTTCCCGCAAAGTTCTGCCATAACCTCTTTAGGATCCACTCCCATTGCCATTGGCCAGATATGACAACGATAAGCAGTTATCACTCTGTCTCCTTTTTGCATAGCATGTAAAAAACCAGCTGGCAATGCCTCTTGACCGTTATATAGGTGTAAAAATCCGCGTATTTTTTGTTTCAAATACAGAGAACGACATTTATCTTCGAAACGACGCCAAAAGGTCATTTCTTTATACCATTGTAGATAGGTTTCTTTTGTTAATTTTTCCATAACACACTTTTCACCCAACAAATTTAAGTGTTTGCTAGATAAATTCCCAATTATTAAGGTTCTAAATATTTCTCATCAAAATGCAAAGGTAATAAGCTTGCCGCAGAAGGTAATACATAGACTTTACCACTCTTACCTGACAAAATTATCTCGATTGATTTTCCTTGTTTTTTTTCATACTCTAAGATTACTTGCCTACACATCCCGCATGGCGGTAGAGGTTGTGCTAAATCTTCTGAAGAAACAGCCAAACGGATTATTTTTTCGGTAGGATATTGTGATGCTACATAAAACAACAATCCTCGCTCTGCACATGTTCCTACAGGATAAGAAGCATTTTCTTGATTAGTACTTGAAAATATTTCTCCATTTTCTAATTCTAATGCTGCACCAACATGAAAATTAGAATAGGGCACATATGCTTGCTTAGAGATTAATAATGCCTTTTCTACCAATAAGTTCAATTGGCTTGGCAAACTTTCCTTGTTCGAATATTCCTTATACTGGAACGATATATTTTTTAATTCCATTGATGGATAGTTCTTTAATTTATCCTCCTCTCAAAGTTTAACAAATTCTTGATACACCAGAAAAAGGATGTAAATTTACACATTCCTACTCTATAGCCTAGCTTTTTTTTCAATTTCTTAGCGAGCGACCATAAATTTTAACTAATTTAGAACAAAATCACACACTATGTTGGTAAAAGTTTACGGAAGCGCCATCTTTGGTGTCGAATCTAAAATGATTACTGTAGAAGTTAACATCGACAATGGAGTCGGTTATCATCTTGTTGGCTTGCCCGATAGTGCAATAAAAGAAAGCAACTTTCGGATTAGTGCTGCGCTAAAAAATGTAGGTTATAAAATTCCTGGTAAAAAAATCACCATCAACATGGCTCCAGCAGATTTACAAAAAGAAGGTTCTGCTTATGATTTGAGCATTGCGATCGGTATTTTAGCAGCATCAGAACAAATAAAAACTGATCATCTTGATCGCTATATCATTATGGGCGAGTTATCTCTAGACGGCTCTCTACGCCCGATAAAGGGAGCCCTACCTATTGCAATACAAGCAAAACTCGATGGTTTTGATGGTTTTATCTTACCAAAAGAAAATGCAAATGAAGCCTCGGTTGTGCAAGGGTTGAAAGTTTATGGCATTGAAAACATTAAAACTTTAATTGATTTTTTGAATGACGAAGCTGAACTAGAACCTCATCGGGTGGATATTGAAAGTGAATTCAATCAACTGGTCGAAAACTATCCATATGATTTCTCGGATGTTAAAGGACAGGAAAATGTAAAACGAGCAATGGAAATCGCTGCCGCAGGTGGACACAATATCATCCTAATCGGGCCACCAGGAAGCGGAAAAACCATGTTAGCAAAACGCATTGCCTCTATCTTACCACCGATGAGTATCGAAGAATCTTTAGAGACAACAAAAATTCATAGCGTTGCAGGAAAATTACCAAAAAATGGTCTGATAACTATTCGCCCATTCAGCTCGCCGCATCATTCGGTTTCGGATGTTGCTTTGGTAGGAGGAGGCTCGTATCCGCAACCGGGCGAAATTTCTTTGGCTCATAACGGTGTTTTATTCTTGGACGAGCTGCCAGAATTCAAGCGTTCTGTTTTAGAGGTAATGCGTCAACCGCTCGAAGATCGAGAAGTTACGATTTCGCGTGCTAAATTTACCGTTACCTACCCTGCTAGTTTCATGTTGGTTGCCTCGATGAATCCCAGCCCAAGTGGATATTTTGCTGATGATCCTAAGAATACTTCGAGCTTGGCCGAAATGCAACGTTATATGAATCGGATTTCTGGACCATTGCTCGATAGAATCGATTTGCATATTGAGGTAAATCCGGTTCCTTTTGATGATTTATCAAAGGAAAGAAATGGTGAAAAAAGTGCAACTATTCGTGCAAGAGTGCTAAAAGCAAGACAGCTACAAATTGATCGGTATGAAGGGTTGAATATCCATTACAATGCACAGATCGGCACAAAAGAGTTAGATAAATTTTGTTCGCTCGATGAGCAATCGAAAAATTTAATAAAAATTGCGATGGAAAGATTGAACCTTTCTGCTCGGGCATATGATCGTATCTTACGTGTTGCTAGAACGATAGCCGACTTAGACAACGCCGAAAATATTAATAGTACGCACATTGCAGAGGCCATACAATATAGAAGTCTTGATAGAGATCAATGGGGATGAGATAATTTTTTTCGGAAGTTTTTTTTACATGCATGTTTATCAATAAAAAACAGGAAAAGCCTTCTTGGTCAAGAAGGCTTTTTTCATCATATTATTTATTGGGGAGTACTTATAAAAAGAAGTTTTCTTTATTGCCTGAATTTTTCTCTACGATTCTTTTTTTTGGATCAGTTCTCTTTCTCGGTCTTCATTCATTTTGTATGCGTGTAAAATATCTCTAACCAATTTGTGTCGAACTACATCTTTTTCGTCTAGATATACAAATCCTATATCTTTTACATTTTTCAGTATAGAAATTGCTTCCCGTAAACCCGACTTTTGTTTTGGTGGTAAATCTACTTGTTCTGGATCTCCAGTTATCATAAACTTAGAATTTTTCCCCATTCGAGTCAGAAACATTTTCATCTGAGAATGTGTGGTATTCTGTGCTTCATCCAGTATAACAAAAGCTTCATCGAGCGTTCGTCCTCGCATAAAAGCCAAAGGAGCTACTTCTATCACACCTTTTTCTATATAGGATGCTAGTTTCTCGAAATGGATCATATCTTTCAATGCATCGTATAATGGTTGCAAATAGGGATCTAGTTTTTCTTTGAGGTCTCCAGGTAAAAATCCTAAACTTTCTCCTGCTTCTACAGCAGGGCGTGTAAGGATAATTCGTTTTACTTCTTTGTTTTTCAGAGCTTGCACAGCCAAGGCAACGCCGGTATATGTTTTCCCAGTTCCGGCTGGCCCAATTGCAAAAACCATATCATTTTTATGCACTTTGCTTACCAATTCTTTTTGGCCAGGCGTATGCGCTTTGATGATTTTTCCACTTACACCATGTACAATAATATCATCGTGGATTACCATTTGTTTTTCTTCTTGCAAATCTGAAGTCATGATAATCTCTAGATCTCGATTAGAAAGTCGATTATAATGCTGTATATGTTTAATTATCTGTGCAGTTTTCTTTTCGAAAGCCTGTAGAAGTTCTTCATTTCCTACGACAGTAAGTTTTTTACCACGGGCAATAATTTTTAGTTTAGGAAAGTATTCTTTTATGCGTCTAAGGTGCTCATTATTGGCGCCATAAAAGTCTTGCGCATTAATTTCGGTAAGTTCTAATGTAATTTCTGTCAAAAGTGAATCATTTTTTTATTGTATCTAACACAAAAATAAGCAATATATTTGTTGTCTATTATAAATAAAATGTCAATAATAACATTAACTACTGATTTCGGACATAAAGATTACTTTGTAGCCTCGTTAAAAGGTCGTATTCTAAGTGAATTACCGGATAGTGTAATTGTTGATATTTCTCATGAAATAAGCCACTATGACATCACTGAAACGGCTTATATTCTACAAAAAGCTTATCCTAACTTTCCGAGAGGGACTATCCATATTGTAGGGGTAAATGCATTGTTACATCGCAAATACAAGCCAATGTGCTTTTTTTTTGATGGTCATTACTTTATAGGTGCTGATAATGGTTTTATTTCGTTGTTGTGTGATGATAAACTACCCGACGAAATTGTAGAAATCAATATTAATCCTGAAGCGATTGATGGGCTGAGTCCGGTAAAAGACATATTTATTCCGGTAGCTTGTCATTTGGCTCGTGGTGGTGTGATGAATTTGGTTGGCAATCCACGAACCGATTATTTAAAATACAATAATCTAAATCCGCTCTATCGTGATGATCGCATAATACAAGGAAATATCATTTACATTGATCATTTTGGCAATGCTATAACGAATATTACTAAAAAGTTTTTCGATCAACATGCACAAAATCGCAACTTTAGAATTAACCTGCGAAAAGAAAATTTTACAGCTATCGAAATCAATCAAATACATGATCATTATTTCGATATTGTTACCGATTTCAAAAAAGAAGTTTTTGTTAATGGTCGACCAATTTGTTTATTCAATAGTGCTGGCTCATTAGAAATCACCACCTACAACAGCAATCCGTCACAGTTTGCTCCTGCCAATGAATTGATGGGATTAAGAAAAGGTGACAACATTCTTATTGAGTTTATTGATCCTTAATATGCCTGCAACATAAATGGAATACAATTACCTGATATATAAAGCATTACACGTTATTTTTGTCGTTAGTTATTTTGCTGGACTTTTCTATATTGTCCGACTAATGATTTATCATACCGACACACAAGAACTCCCCTCTCCGGATAAAGAAATTCTACAAAAGCAATTTACTTTTATGGAGAAAAGGCTATGGAATGTTATCACTGTGCCTGCTTTTATAATTCTTGTAGTAATGGGTCTAAATATGCTGTATAAGCATCCTGGTCTGATGAATACGCTTTGGATGAAATTCAAGCTTATTATGGTTGTTTTGCTTTTTATTTATCATTATTGGTGTTGGAAAACATTACGAGAAATACAAAACAATATTTTCCGTTATACTTCTGTTCGACTACGAATGATGAATGAAGTTGCAACTATTATTCTCTTTGCAGTCGTATTTGCGGTAATCCAAAAAACAGATTTTGCCAAAAATTGGGTTTGGGCAGTAATTAGTTTTTTTGGAGTTGGAATTCTAATCATGGCGATTGTGAAAATTGTCAATCGGCACAAAAAATAAAATCTATCTATGTTTACCATTTATAAGAAAGAAATTTCACATTTTTTTTTAGGTTTCACAGCCTATATTGCCGCCTTTGTTTTTATACTAATTTGCAGTTTATTTCTTTGGTTTTTCGATCAAGAATACAATATTTTCCAAAGCGGATTAGCTTCTCTCAACCCTTTCTTTATTATCGCTCCGTGGGTATTTCTATTATTAATCCCTGCCCTGACCATGAAACTCATTGCAGAAGAACAAAACAACGGAACCCTTTTGTGGCTATTTACGCAACCTATAAACACACAACAAATCGTACTAGGAAAATTTTTCGCCGTTTTATCGGTACTTGTTTTTTTGCTGGTGCTGAGTTTTGTCTATGTTTATAGCCTACAGCAATTGGTAATACCAGAACAAAACATCGATTACGGCATTCTTTTTTCTGCCTATATCGGTATATTTTTGATCGGGACACTATTCACTAGCGTCGGTCTCCTCTCTTCTTCGCTAAGCAACAACCAGGTCATTGCCTTTGTTTTGGCCGTGTTTATTAACTTTATTCTCTACTTCGGATTACAAGGTTTGGCATCTTATAATTTATTAGGGAACATCGATTATTATGTACTAAAAATGAGTGCTCAAACGCATTTCACATCTTTCCTAAAAGGCGTAATCGATACACGATCGTTCTTGTATTTTATTATACTTTCTACATTTTTCATATTCGCAACTATGCAAATTATCGAACTCAAAAAAAGAAAATCATAATGAAAAAATATCGTTCTTTTCTCTACATTATCGGTTTACTTTTGATCTGGATAGTAGGATTTTTTGTTTTTCATCGATACGATCTTACGCAAGACAAGCGATATACATTAAGCTCGACATCTGAAAGTTTGATACAAAGTCTAGATTCTCCTTTGCATATCGACATATTACTTGGTGGAGAACTCACCGCAGACTACAGAAATTTACGCAATGATATTCAGTTTTTATTAGACGAGCTACAAGAACGCAATAAAAACTTAACCTATACTTTCCTCGACCCGATAGATATTTCTGAGACCGAAAAAGAAGAAGCTCACCTTTCTCCCGCTCCTATCAAAACTGACAAAGGTATCCTGAATGTTTACCCTTATGCGAAGATTTCTTATCAAGAAAAAACTCGTTGGATGGAAGTCTTGATCAATGATCCATCGATTACTTTCGAGAGTTTGCCACAAGCTTCATCCGAAAAATTAGAATATCTTTTTGCCGATAAAATTCAACAAATCACAAGTAAAAACAGAAAAAAAGTTGGTTTAATTGTCCATCATGATGAATTACCCGAAAACAAAATAGATGGTTTTGGACGTGCTTTGGCGGATAAATATGACGTGGGTGTGTACCTGAACCCAATCATTAATAAAAGTATGACATTGCAAGCATCCGATCTCGATAGTCTTCGGAAATTCGATGCGTTGGTAATCGCAAAACCTACCCTACCTTTTACCGAGATGGACAAACTGGTGCTTGACCAATACATTATGCATGGCGGAAAAACACTCTGGGCAGTAGAAACAGTCGATGCAGAAATGGATTCTATTTTCCGAAGCGGAAAAATTGTGGCTTTCCCCCGAGATTTACAGCTCAATGATTTTCTCTTCAATTACGGAATACGTATTCATCCAATGATTATCAAAGATCTTAACGGCTCGCCAATTGTGCTTGCCGATGGAGAAACTGCCGGAAACACAAGTTACAATTATTATCCGTGGCCATATTTCGAATTAGGCACAAGAGCAGAAGATAACCCTATAACACAATCGATTGATCCTGTATTATTTCAGTTTGCAAATCCGATCGAGATAATTCCCAATAAAAACATCAAACCAACTGTACTTTTAGCAAGTTCGGCACAGACCACCCTAAAACCTGCACTCAATTTTATCCAATTAAACGAAGTCAATATCGAGAACCCTGAAGAGTATAAAATGGGTAGAATTCCGATGGCAGTTTTGATAGAAGGAGATTTCTCTTCTGCGTATGCGATGCGCTATGAGCGTAAAGAATTCCCGAATTACAGAGGGGCAACAAAAGACGGCAAAATGGTTGTTATTTCTGACGGTGATGTTCTGAAGAATAATCTTTGGCGAGGTATGCCAATGCGCTTAGGAGAGGATAAATACTCGATGCGTCCAGACAACCCAAATATGCCACCCAAAACTTATGCGAACCAAACATTTTTGATGAACACGATGGACTATTTATTGGGGAATGAAGACTTCTTGGCGTTGAGAAATCGACAACTTCAGACCCCGAAATTGAGTGAATCGAAAGTTGTAATGGAAAAGAAAAGTTGGCAAATGAAAAACCTTTTAATCCCTACCTTTATTATTCTTTTGGTTGGAGCGCTTGCTAATTGGTACCGAAAAAGGAAATATACACGCCTCTAATTCACCTTACCAAAAATCTGTTTTTCTATAGCCGAAAATATTTGCTTCTAAAAACATTTAAGAATTAAAAATAAATATATTTTATAAAATAAAAAAACCTCGTTTTCTTAGAAAACGAGGTTTTTTTTGGTATGTAAGAGGATTATTCGTTGTGCATAAAAGCTTGTTTTTGTAATAAGCGCTCTTCACTCTCAACGTGTGCGTCATCTGGGATACAACAATCAACCGGACAAACAGCGGCGCATTGAGGCTCTTCGTGGAAACCTTTGCACTCGGTACATTTATCGGGTACGATGTAATATACTTCGTCGCTTATAGGCTCTTGAACAGCATCAGCATCAAACGTAATTCCATCTACATTAACAATGGTACCTGTAAGACTTGTGCCATCAGAGTACTTCCAATCGACTGCAGCTTCATAAATTGCATTATTCGGACATTCTGGTTCACAAGCTCCACAATTGATACATTCATCGGTAATAATAATAGCCATCTGTTCTGTATTTAATTCTTAAATTTGCATTTACAAAATTACTACTAATTTTATAAATTATGACATTAAACCAAAGGATTTCGGCTTTTGATGAACTAGGTCAGTTTTTTAATTTCCTAACTCGAGAGGAACAACCTAAAAACGAACAACTGTTGCATAAATTTTTGTACTGGAAAGAGGATGCAAATTTAGCATGTAGAGATGCAGAAGCACACAACAATTGGTTTACACAAGAAAATATACACTTTGCCATGCAAAACTGGGCAGATGCATTAACTGAAAAGAATTTATCCGATTGGATTACTCTTTACTCTTTGCCCGATACACCTAAAAATGTCGGAATTATCATGGCTGGAAATTTACCTTTGGTCGGATTTCATGATCTTTTGTCTGTGGTACTTTTTGGTCATCGTGCTTTGGTGAAACCTTCTTCTAAAGACGAAAAACTGCTCGATTTGGTGATTCACTATTTACAATCGATTGATGAAGAATTTAAAAATCGAATCCAAAAAGTAGAGCGTTTAGAAAATTTCGATGCGGTGATTGCAACCGGAAGCAACAATACAGCGCGCTATTTCGAACATTATTTTTCTCAGGTTCCGCATATTATCCGAAAAAACAGAACGTCGGTTGCTGTACTTGATGGAAGTGAAAGCAAAGAAGATTTAATGCGTTTGGGGGAAGATTTCTTTAGATACTTTGGATTAGGTTGTCGGAATGTTACAAAAATTTATACCCAAAAAGAAACTCAAATTCAGGAATTGATAGAAGCTATTTTTCCTTGGGGCGAAAACATCGTACAACAAACTAAATATGCAAATAATTACGACTATAACCGTGCGATTTATTTATTGAGCAAAGATAAATTCTATGATAATAATTTTGTTTTGATCAAAGAAGATGAAGCTCTTCACAGTCCGATTGCGGTTTTGCATTATGAATTGTACGATGATTTAGAAGACGTGAAAACGACGCTAAAAAATCACGAAGAAGAAATCCAATGTGTGGTAAGTAAATTAAACTTGGATAATCGTGTTGATTTTGGACAAACCCAACATCCTACCTTGACTGATTATGCAGATGGTATAGATACTTTGGCATTTCTGAGTAAGATTTAAATAATATCCAACCAATATAAATAAGCTATGATCTAACGAATAGCTTATTTTTTTTTGACTAATTTTCACCAAACATTCTTCCTCTGCAAGAAGAAACACATCGATATGAGAAAGAAAAACTCATACCGCAAATCGAAGCTTGTTCATCTGCCGCGTTGCGGTAGGAGATAAAAAAAAACTCTAAAAATTGAACCGTGTCGTCAACATCACTTGTGTTGGGCGCAATTGATACTGATAATGCATTTGGTAATATTGATCGAATTGAGTTTGATTGAACACCTTTTCATTGAACAAATTGTAAACACTTAGCTCGACATCAATTTTTCTTTTTTGCATTGTATAGCGATAGGTAAAATCACCAAATAGCGTGTTAGACTTATGGGGACGAGTGTTTTGAACATAATCCATTCGTAGGGTTAAATTATGCTGAGGATGCGGAAAATAATGCAACGATGCTTGATGGTTTTGTTGAACTACCTTCGAAGTTTGATTGGTTAAACGATGATTATTTTGCGACCGACTGTAATCATAAGTCAGGGTAAAACTTGAGAAATATCTAAATTTGAGACCTGCGCCCATTGTGAGAAAATGATGCAAACCATCCACCAAATCTTCATTCAACAAATGTTGTCTCTTCACATTACTGTACCTGGCATTCAACTCAAAACTTGTTTTATATCGGGAAAAATATTGGGAAATCTTTGAACTGAAATTGTGGTTCGTTTTGTAATTTTTCTTTGCCACAGCTTCAACCATCGACGATGCATTTTCATCAAAAAGGTAACGGTAAATCAGATCGTTTTGATTCCAATCGAAAGCGTAGATTAAATGAAAAAAACGGGAGCGTATGGGATTTTCGTACTTCAATCGTAGATGGCTACGCCAACTTTCGGTTTCATTCAATTCACTCCAGTTCTTACGCAAAGTATTGTAGTTGTAGAGAATATATCCACGATGGAAATTCAGAGGATTTCCAAAATTCGCAAGGTAAGCATTGTTCAGGTTGAGGTTCCAATAATTGCTGAGATTGTAATTAAAATTCAAACGAGGTTGAAGAAATACTTTGGCATATTCTGTATCCAAATCGTTTATATTATCCTGATTGCTGAGGTTGTAATAATGTAAAGGCAACACCAATTGCGAACGAAAATCCCCTTTTTTGTATTCAAGGCTGTTTTCAAAATTAGGACGCAAAACTTTCCATTGATTATTGTTCGTAAATTCTGAATTATTGAAAGTTTCATTGGTAGAAAAATCACTTTTCAATTCATACCAAGTGTACTCCATTCCAAGCTTAGATTGCCAAGTCAATGTTCTTGTCAGACGTTTGGTAAATTCCGCCGAATGATTGGTTTTCATACGTTTGTACAACAAATTTTGTGTGGCTAAATCATAGGCCTCTTCATCGTTGACAACATCGATGAAAACACCCGGCTTAATGGACAATTGTTCGTGGTAATCTTTGTAAGCGATCAACGATTTGAAGGTAACCAATTGTTTGCCAAATGTTTTAATCCAATTCAGTTGATTCGAAAATTCTTTGTTGGGTTTTGACAACAATTGGTCTACAAATTCAGAATTTGCAGTCAAATATCCATGATCGCGGTGCCAATCCCCTTTGAACTCTAAAATATTTTGGAAATAATTTTTCTGGGTGTTTTGTTGTAAAGTGAATTTGGTTTTCAGGGTTTCGCGCTGATAATTATTGCGTTTCAGTTCATTTAGCACAAGATTTCCTGTTGGTAAAAAATACTCGATATGCGTATCGCCTTGGTGTTGTTGATAATCGTTGAGATAATCAACATTCACTCGCAATTCAATATCTTTTTTTATGCGAATCAATTGATTCCAAGTACCCAAGGTTGCCGCATTATGTAGTCATCGCTTGGATTCGAAATGTGGGGTTTGCACTCCTGCAATCGACAACCAACTGTTGTTGACGTATTTTTCATTATCATTCAACAAATCCTCCAACGACAATACATTGATTTGACGTTGAAGATTTTCACCTCTATTGTTGGATTGAATGGATGCCAAAACCTGTTGATTTTTGGTAAACATCATCGGCGTTAAATTGACTTGATACAAAGTAGGTGAAAAACCTGCGCCAATTTCTGCCTTTCCCGAATACGTCACTTTATCTTTCAGCTTAATGTTCAGCGCCGCTCTAGAACTGTACACCAAACTATCTAAAATCTTCACCGGTTGATGATTCTCTAAGATTTGAACCTTATCTACTGCATCGGCACTCATATTTTCGTTAGCCAGTGCGTATCGTCCGCCCAACAAATCCAAGCCTTCGATGTAGTATTTGTTGATAGGCTCACCTTGATACAAGATTCGACCTGAAGATTCGATTTCTATACCAGGCATTTTTTTGATGACATCGGCAATGCTGCGGTCTTGTATATCTTTGAAGTTGCTAACATCGTACGCAATGGTGTCGCCCCGTTTTCGAATGGGCGATGCCTTGATTTTCACTTCTTGGAGTTCGATGGGTTTTTCGGTCAAAACAAAGTCAAAATGTTCTGACGATTCGTTTATTAAATCCGACACAAATGCATAATTGAATGCCCTTACTTTTACCTCGTACAATTCATGTATCGACTCCTCCAACCACAAGGTGTATTTGCCATCTTTATCCGTAATAGCAAACGCAAGAGTTAGATCTTGATCAATGGGCGATATGATTACATTGGCGCCTGCAATGGGTTTCCCCTCTTCGTTTTTTATGCTTCCTGATACAGAAAGCTGAGCAAAGAGTTGCGAGGCAATGAAAAGTAAGACGATGAATAAGTTTAGTTTCAAAAGATGTTAAAATAATGCGATGGTTAATATATTTAAAGATTAGAAATTATACCCCAAAATAGTTTCATTTTATTTCAATCTTAATTTTAAATCCTTTTCTATAAAGTTGTTGTTCTTTTCAATCACACGCAATTTTCTTTGAAGAAAATCATTTTCATTCTGTACAGAAAACTTTATAAAGTTTAACGACTCCAAAGGATTTGCTTCATATTTCGCAACAAAGTCCGTGTAATCTTTCTTGCTGATGTGATACGTTTTTTCTGACACATGAAATTCAGGTTGATAGTTTAACTTTTTCAACCCTTTCAACTCATAACTAAAAAAGCGTTCACTGTCTTGTACTTTGACAATCAAGCCTGGTAAACCATGAAATTTGTAAGGTCCATACGACAAAGGAATGTCTTCGGTGTACCAAACCTCCCATTTTCTACCAAATGCTTGTACTTCTGCTTTTTGAATGTTGTATCCCAAAAAAACCTCTCGTTCATTGGATAATTTCCATTCCAAAAGCTCCATTTGGTCGTCGAAAGAAAATTTGGTAGGTCCCAAGGTAGTATGTATCGTATAGTTATCTTTTCCTCTAGCATGAATAATTCTGTACCTAAGGTCTGTTTTGGGTATTCCTTGATTTATCGCATCTACCTTTATCACACCGTTCACAGCATTCTTCAAGACAAAGTTGTTATTTGTTCTGTGATGATGAATAGAATCTCTAATGTATAAATTTTTACCTATGAAAACAGTTTGCTCAGGTAAAATATAAAGTTGCATCGTTTCCGATTTCACATTATTTCGATTCAACGAATCTTCCACAAAGGTATATTCGTATTCAACAAGTATCTCTTGGTTGTGTTGACTAAAAACCAATGTAGTAAATAATGCAAATAGTAGTATAGAATATTTTTTCAGCATAATCATTTATATAATCCTTTCACAAAATAAGTAGCGAATTAATTTAATCTTCACACATCCACTCTCCAAAATCGGCAACCTCTTCAGTATTGATCGGTGTACCTTCAAATTCACAAAAGGTTCCAACTATACCACATGGGCCTTCTACTTCAATACATATAGATTTCAGGAGGGTCTAATTTTACATTTTCTACATTTGCTAATGCAAATGTTCCAAATAATAATAACGCACCAGCGAAAATCATTTTTTTCATTTGTTTAATTTTTTATTATTAATGATTTGTATGATGATTTTTTAAAGCTAGAATTTCCTTATCAACATGTTAATGTCATTACAATAATAATAATAATAAACCAATTTTAGTAAATCATTAACGTTTAAAAGCGAATACGTTACACACAAAAAAGCCTCCGTAAAGGAAGCTTAATTGGTATTTAATAGTTCTAAAATTTTATTTCACCTGTTTGAAGAACGAATCCACAAACTCCATTTTATTAAAGGCTTGTAAGTCATGAATACCTTCGCCAACTCCTATGTACTTTACAGGGATTTTGAATTGGTCAGAAATTCCAATCACTACGCCCCCTTTCGCTGTACCGTCTAATTTGGTCACAGCCATAGAAGTCACTTCAGTAGCTTGGGTAAATTGTTTGGCCTGCTCAAAAGCATTTTGCCCAGTAGATCCATCGAGAACCAACAAAACTTCGTGCGGTGCATCTGGAATTACCTTTTGCATTACGCGTTTTATTTTGGTCAGTTCATTCATCAAATTTACTTTATTATGTAATCGTCCTGCAGTATCTATCAACACCACATCGGCTTTTTGTGCAACAGCAGATTGTACTGTGTCGTAGGCAACAGAAGCAGGATCAGACCCCATTGCTTGTTTCACGATAGGTACATCTGCTCTTTCGGCCCAAATCACCAACTGATCAACAGCTGCAGCACGAAACGTATCAGCCGCCCCTAAAACGACTTTCAATCCTTTGGCTTTGAATTGTGCGGCTAATTTCCCGATTGTGGTCGTTTTACCAACTCCGTTCACCCCGACTACCATAATAACAAAAGGGTGATCTTTTTTAGGAATCTGGAATCCGTCTGTATCGTCTATATTATTTTCTGCTAAAAGTCCAGCTATTTCTTCTCTAAGAATTTTATTCAGTTCGGAAGTTGAAACATATTTATCACGAGCAACGCGTTCTTCTATCCTTCGAATAATGTTCACCGTGGTTTCCACACCAACATCCGAAGAGATTAGTACTTCTTCTAAATCATCTAAAACCTCATCATCTACTTTAGATTTACCTACGACTGTGCGAGAGATTTTATCGAATAGAGATTGTTTAGATTTTTCTAAACCTTCATCGAGTTTTTCTTTACTTTCTTTACCAAGTATTTTTTTGAACCAGCTCATGTAGAAACGCTATTTAGACTACGAATATAACTAAACTAATGCACAAAAAAAAGCCGCCAATTGAGGCAGCTCTAAAAACCTTTAAATATATACTACGCTGATTACTTAGCGAAGAAATCACCAGTAGTATCAGCTGCAACAACTTTTTCTACAAAAATGTAAGCTCCTGTTTTCGGAGATTTTACCATTTTGATTACTTTAGTCATTTTTTTAGACCCTGTTTGTAGGGTTGCTACCGTCTTTTTTGCCATTGTCTAAAATTTTATTATTTGATCTCCTTATGAAGAGTATATTTTTTCAACACTGGGTTGTACTTTTTCAACTCAATACGATCCGGTGTATTTTTTTTGTTCTTAGTAGTGATATAGCGAGACATACCTGGCATACCACTTTCTTTATGCTCTGTACACTCTAAAATTACCTGTACTCTATTACCTTTCTTTGCCATGGCAGTTTTTTTTATTTAATTAAACCTTCTTTACGTGCACGCTTAACTGCTTCATCAACACCTAATTTGTTGATCGTTTTCAAACCATTTGCCGAAACGCGCAATGTTATCCATTCATCTGCTTCTGGCAAATAAAATCTCTTCTTAAACAAATTCACTTCAAAAGTGCGTTTTGTTTTATTATTAGCATGAGAAACTTTATTTCCTACTAATCTTCTCTTACCTGTAATTTGACAAATCTTTGACATCTTTCCTCTTGTCTTATTTTTAAACGGAGTGCAAAGTAACAAAATATTTATTACTTTAACAACGTTTTTGTTAGTTATTTATTAAAAATTTTTCTTTTATTTCCTGTAAGTAGCCTCTGAGCTATGGTATAGGCTAAAATAATCCCCATTACCAATAATCCTATACGTGCTAAATAATCGCCAAAGGTACTATAAAAAGTTAACTTTTCATTCTTTTTTACGATTCCTTTTAAAGCTCCCCGTTCACCATACGGGATAAAAGACTCAATATCACCACGTTGATTAATAAATCCAGAAATTCCAGAGTTGGCAGAACGTACGATACTTCTTCTATTTTCGATTGCTCGCAAATTGCCATATAACAGTAATTGTCTATGTCCATCGGTGTTATCCCACCAAGAATCGTTGGTCATCGTAAAGATAACATCTGCTCCTTTTTTCACATAATCGGTTACGTATTCACCATAAATAGATTCATAACAAATAACAGGTGCCACAACCGTAGAGTCGATCGAATTTCTAAAGACACTTGCATGGGGCTGCGTTCCTAGCGTTTTTACAGTCCCACCAAAATTCAACATAATATTTCCTAAAATAGGACGGAGATATTTAATATACGGGAAATGTTCTACGCCTACTACTAATTTCGATTTATGATAAAAGTCTAACTCGTCTTTTGCATTTACTTGAATAGCCGAATTAAACGCATCGTAATACAGCATCGTGTTTCCGTATAAAGATGCAGTTTCTGTTGCTAATTCCTTCATCGGATAAACACGCATCAATTCTGCACCTGTTACTACATTTATTTTCGGATGTTCTTTTGTCCAATCTCTCAATTGTAGAATCAGCGGATCGTGTTCTATTTCATCCAACACAAAACCTGGCCCCGAACCCGGAATGGCTGTTTCTGGACCTACTACATAACGTGTTTGTGGGGTTACTACTTTGTCTGCTAACTGGATCAGTTCTTGATAAATAACAAAACGATCCTTTTGATACTTTTCGGTATATGGATCCAAAGCAGGTTGTAAGACCACAGCCTCTACTTCTTCGCCTTGTTCTGTATAGTTGTGGTACATAAAATACGAAAAAGCAATCGGAAGCCCAATCCATAACCCTGCATACATTAGCAGTTTTCTGAAATATTTTTTATCTTTTTTATTCTTATAAGCTGTGTAATAATAGAACACGATAAGATTGACAATCAATACCCAAAGCGTTCCACCAAAAACTCCTGTATACTCGTACCATTGAACCCATTTATAATACGAAGCAAAGGCATGCCCAATATTAAACCAAGGCCAAGACAACTCCCAATTGAGATGAAATTTCTCGAATGACATCCATACTGCGGGTAAAAAAATCATTCCATAAAAATTCCCCGCCTTTGTTTTCACTAAATGATACAATACAAAAACGATGCTCATCAATAAGCTGTTAGCTAAAACCGGTACCAAATAGGCAACCCACGAATCATGCAAATTACCATCTGCATCGTATTGTTGAGCATAATGCAACCACCAAATAACAATTGCATTCCATATAAAAAATGCTAAAAAACTCAACCCAAAAATCGACCAAGCTTTCTTCTTATATTGTAATCTTTGCGTTATCCGATGTTCGGCCAACAACAAAGGTACAAAACCAAAAAAAATCAACAATGGAAATCCCTTAGAAGGCCAAGCCAATGCCAAAAGTAATCCGGCAGCAATCGCGTAAAGAAGATATTTTCTCATATCAAAAATTTACAATTTCTTTTTGCTCATCATTCTAGCAAGCCTTGCAAAATTAGCAACTTTGCTCGAGATATTATAGAAATGGTTTTCGGTAGAATGAGATATTTACAATATAATTAACAACTATCCCGCAAAAATAATCCTGCCGAAATAGTATTTTTACGCACAGTAAATATTTGATATATGAAAATAAAACCTACCATATACCCTTATTTTCTTGGTTTTTCTCTCCTTGCTATCACACCAAGTTGTGCACAAAAAACAGAGAATCAATCTGTAATAGAGGTTGACAATACTCAAACCCTCGATACGGTAAATATAGAGCAACAACATTTTAGTATGGATGAATTAATAGGGAAAAGTAAATTAGATTTGGTAGGAAAAGATTATCAACTACGACCGGAAGTCGCCAAAGCATTCGAAGCCATGAGCCAAGAAGCTCGAAAAGCGGGCTTCAGAATCGTAGTGGTTTCGAGTTATCGGAATTACAATTATCAAAACGGTATTTGGGAGCGAAAATACAAAGCAAATATTAGCAAAAAAATGAAGCCGATTGATAATTTGAATAAAATCATCGAATATTCGACTATTCCTGGAACATCTCGTCATCATTGGGGAACAGATTTGGATATTATCGACATTAGCAAAGGCTACCCAAAAGATCCGCTGAATGAAAAACATTTTAATGAAGGTGGACAAATGCACGAATTCAAAAAATGGCTGGATGAAAATGCAGAAAATTTTGGTTTTTACTTGGTCTACACCAACGCAACAGACCGTAAAGGTTTCCGTTACGAACCTTGGCATTTTTCTTATAAAGCAATCTCGAAACCAATGCTGGCTGCTTTTAAGAAACTAGACATCAAAACTATATTGCAAAATAATCTTTTGATGGGAAGCGAGAATTTTAGCGATGAGTTTATCCAGAAATATATCAACGAGAATATTTTCGATATCAATCCAAGTTTGCTACCCTAATTAGTATTTCATCCAAATATAAACGATCGAAAAGCCATCTCGACCCAAAACGCAACATTGTCTTTTTGGCAGGCTCAGTGGTTTGGATTAACTTTTGAATATTTCACTAAAAAAACTAAAAAATCATGAAGAATATTCTTTTAGAAAATTTTGATACACCTCCTTTCTCTAAAATACACCTAAACGATTATTTGCCAGCATTTGAGAAAAGTATCGAACAAGCGAGGGCTGAAATTTTGATCATTGCCGAACAAAAAGAATCTCCTACTTTTGAAAATACCATCGATGCTTTAGAAAATTCGGGAGTCCAACTCGACAAAATAAGCTCTATTTTTTTCAACCTAAATTCAGCCGAAACCAATGACGAGATGCAACAAATTGCACAAGAAATTTCGCCTTTATTGTCTGAGTTTTCGAATGATATTTTATTAAATGAACAATTGTTCGAGCGCATAAAAAAAGTGTACGAACAAAAAGATCAATTAGAACTTACAGACGAACAACGCTATTTACTCGAACAAAAATATAGAGCTTTTGCTCGAAATGGTGCCAACTTACCAAAGGAAAAACAAGTTGAATTAAAAGAAATCTCAAAAGAGTTAGCACAACTATCTCTAACATTCGGGCAAAATGTTTTGGCAGAAACCAATGCCTACACTTTGCATCTGACAAAAGAAGAAGACATACAAGGTTTGCCAGAAGCTGTGCTTGCTCAAGCAGCAAATACAGCAAAAGAAAGCGGAAAAGATGGTTGGATTTTTACACTTCAAGCACCTAGCTACATTCCTTTTATGAAGTACAACAAAAATCGTGAACGACGAAAAGAAATGTATTTAGCCAATGGAAAAAAGGCTTTTCAAGACAATGAATTCAACAATGAAGAAAACGTCAAAAAAATAATTACTTTACGTCAACAGCGAGCTAATCTCTTGGGTTATCCGACCCATGCAGCCTATGTACTGGAAGAGAGAATGGCTAAATCGCCCGAAAATGTTTTGTTTTTTCTTCATGACTTGTTAGGAAAAGCAAAGCCATTTGCCGAAAAAGAAATTGAAGAGTTGGCCGCGTATGCAAAAAAAACTGAGAATATCGACAAGCTAATGCCCTGGGATCACTCGTATTTTGCTGAAAAACTAAAACAAGAACGTTTTGATTTTTCCGAAGAAGAACTTAAACCCTATTTCAAATTAGAAAATGTTCTCGATGGTGCCTTTGCTGTTGCCAATAAGTTGTTCGGTCTTCGGTTTGAAGAGAATCATCAGGTAAATGTATACCATAAAGATGTACAAGTTTTTGATGTCTATCGCAACGATGAAAAAATTAGTTTACTGTATGCCGATTTTTTTCCTCGGGCCGGGAAAAGATCTGGTGCCTGGATGACTTCTTTTCAGAACGGAGGAGTAGTTAACGGTGAAAGAAAATTACCACAAATTTCGATTGTTTGTAATTTTACACCTTCTACAGACAGTCATCCATCGTTGCTAAACTTCATGGAAGTTACAACTTTGTTTCACGAATTTGGGCATGCTTTACATGGGATGTTGGTCAATACGCATTACCCAAGTTTAGCCGGGACTAATGTGTTTTGGGATTTTGTAGAGTTACCTTCACAGTTCTATGAGAATTTTTGTTATGAGCCAGAAGCATTGCAACTGTTTGCAAAGCATTATCAAACAGGAGAGATTATCCCGCAAGAACTGATCGATAAAATGAAAAAAGCCGCAAACTTTCTAGAAGGTTATCAGACCATACGACAATTGAGTTTTGGGTTACTAGACATGGCATATCATGCTACGTCGGACACAATTAAATCGTCGATAGAAGTCTTCGAAAAGGAATCATTCGCAAGCACCCAGCTATATCCTATCGTTGAAAATACAAATATGAGTGTTTCGTTTTCACACATTTTCCAGGGCGGGTACTCTTCTGGTTATTACTCGTACAAATGGGCAGAAGTCTTAGATGCAGATGCGTTTGCTTATTTTAAAGAAAATGGGATTTTCAACCAAGAAATTGCACAAAAATTTTACACTTTATTGTCGAGTGGCGGAACGGTAGATCCTATGACATTATACGAAAATTTTAGAGGTCAGAAACCAAGCAACGAAGCTTTACTAAAAAGAGCTGGATTGGTCTAAATTCTTCTTTTACAAAGAATTGCTATAAAACACTAGCCTTGTTTATAAGTAACAAGGCTTTGTTGTCTTATCTGATTTTTTTTGATGCGAAATTTTTCTGGCTAATTTTTCTAGAGTTGGTAAAGATAAAATTAGAGAAGGACTCTCTTCAGTATCCGAAGTTTGTGAGAATAATTTTGATAATCGGTATTGAAAATTCCGTTCGAATCCAGAGGGTCAATTCTTACTTTTCCATGTGCATGGATAATTTTTTTATCCTCTAAAACAATACCGACATGGATAATTTTTCCATCGGCATTATCAAAAAAAGCTAAGTCTCCTGCTTCGGCTTCTTCTAAGAAATTCAGCACTTCTCCCATTTCGGCTTGTTGATATGCATCTCTTGGCAAAGCTACTCCAGAAAGCTTATAGACTTGTTGCACCAATCCCGAGCAATCGATACCATAGGTTGACTTACCTCCCCACAAATATGGTACGTTGAGATAATTTTTGGCGATATAAGGAATAGAAGATTTAGGCTGAGTATCTGTTGCTGCCTCCCCTAAATAGTCAAAATATTTTCCTCCAAAATGAATTTTACCTTCTTGTAAATTTAGCAAAACCGCTCCCAAAGGCAAAGTCAACGGCAAGCCTTCTTCGATAGAAAAATTGAATGTTTCGCTTGCAAAAAAAGTTGATTGCAAGTGATAATATTCTTTTTCTTCTATAAAAAGTATTTGTTTAGGATCTACAAAACCCTCGTAACTATCAAAAGCATTTCTTATTTTTAACCATTTTTTTTCGGTTCGTAGAACTTCTACTTTTTCACCAAAAAGCAATTGCGTCACCATTTCTGATGAATCTGAATTTGATGCACGTACTGGCGCAACACTCACTCGACAAACCCCAAAATTCATTTTTTTCGTATTAAAGTAATACCATCACGAACAGGCAAAATTAAACTTTCTACACGGCTATCTTTGACAACTCTTTCGTTAAGATCTCTAAGAATTACTGTTCGTTTATCGTTTGCATTTTCATCATACACTTTTCCGTACCATAGCACATTATCCATCAAAATCACGCCACCATTTCGCAATAAATCTATCGAGCATTCATAGTATTCGGGGTAGGTTTGCTTGTCTGCATCAATAAAAACAAGATCGAGACTTTCTTTTTCGATAGTCTTCATTTGCTCTGAAGCAGGGCCGATTCGATATTCGATTTGATTTTTATAGGGAGACCTTTCAAAATACTTTTCACCAATATATTTTAGTTCGTCATTGATATCGAGGGTAATTATTTTACCATTTTCTGCCAAACCTTCTGCCAAACACAAGGTTGCATAACCCGTAAACGTACCAATTTCGAGTATAGTTTTGGGTTGAATAAGCTTAGAAATCATACTCAATATCCGCCCTTGATAATGCCCAGACGCCATGTGAGGTTGGGTGGTTGCCTGGTGGGTTTCTATCATTAGTTCTCGCAACAAATCGGGCTCTTCATTGGTATGCTTTTCTAAATATTGATTAAGGTTTGGATCTATTTCTATCATGAATCAAAAATAATAATATTTATATACAATTAGACGCTTTCTGATTATTTTACTTTATTACGTGATTCGATAAATGTTCTGTTGTTTATCGTTTCGTAATAAAAAACAGTGAAAATTCTCTCTCACTGTTTACCTGTTTTGCATAATCTGGTTACTGTTAGTTTTGAGCATCTTTTAATATACTTTCGATAATCGTAGGATCTACAAGTGTCGAAGTATCACCAAAGTCATTGACTTCGTTGGATGCAATTTTCCGTAGGATTCTTCGCATGATTTTGCCACTTCTTGTTTTAGGCAAGTCTGAAACAAATTGTATTTTATCTGGTTTGGCAATCGGACCTATTGTTTTGGATACCAATTCTTTGATTTCTATTTCCAGTTCTTCAGTTCCTTTTTGTTTATCATGTAAAATGACGTAAGCATACAGAGCATTCCCTTTCACATCGTGCGGATATCCTACCACAGCACTTTCGGCAATTTTTTCGTGTTCATTGATTGCATTTTCTATCGGTGCTGTACCTAAATTATGTCCAGAGACTATCACTACATCGTCTACTCGACCGGTGATTCGGTAATTTCCCATTGCGTCGCGGTAAGCGCCATCTCCCGTGAAATAGTATCCAGGAAAGGTAGAGAAATAAGTTTCTTTGTATCGTTGATGATCGCCATATACGGTTCTTGCAATGGATGGCCAAGGGAATTTTATTGCCAAACGACCTTCGGCTTTTTCTGCTTTTTCATCATCTAGAACATTTCCATTTTCATCAATCAAAACAGGTTGAACACCGGGTAATGGTAAAGTTGCAAAAGTAGGGCGAGTGGGGGTTATCCCTGCTAAAGGAGAAATCAGGATAGAACCTGTTTCGGTTTGCCACCAAGTATCTACTATGGGTGCGTTCCCTTTCCCGATATGATCATTGAACCAGTGCCAAGCTTCTTCGTTAATGGGCTCTCCTACAGAACCTAGTACTTTGATAGAAGATAAATCGTACTTGTTGACATACGAAATATCTTGTTTTGCTAAGGAACGAATTGCTGTTGGTGCTGTATAGAAATGGGTTACTTTTAATTTTTCTACAATTTCCCAAAATCGTCCATAATCTGGATAACTCGGGATTCCCTCGAACATTACGGTTGTTGCTCCACACAAAAGCGGACCATATACAATATAACTATGGCCAGTTATCCAACCGATATCGGCTGTACACCAGAAAATATCCTGATTATCCATCTGAAAAATATTATCGAAACTATATGCAACTTCGACCATATAACCGCCGCATGTGTGTACCATGCCTTTTGGCTTTCCTGTAGAACCCGACGTGTATAAAATAAATAAAGGGTCCTCGGCATCCATAATTTCTGCCGAACATTCGGCGTCTACTTTATGCATTTCATCTATCCAAAATTTATCACGTCCGCCTACCATAACTGTTGGCTCGATTGCACGACGGTACACAATAACAGATTGTATTGAGGGTGTATCTTTCAGTGCCTCGTCGCAAATAGCTTTTAGATTTACCGATTTCGTTCCTCGAAAGACTTCATTGGCAGTAATCAATACTTTGCATTGTGCATCGTTTATTCTGCTTGCGATTGCCGAACTCGAAAAGCCAGCAAAAATTACAGAGTGTACTGCACCAATTCTTGCGCAGGCGAGCATTGCAATGGCTAATTCTGGAATCATTGGCATATAAATACATACACGATCACCTTTTTGCACACCATTATTTTTCAGCACGTTAGCAAACTTACATACTTGGTAATGCAATTGTTTATAGGTTATGATTCTGGTTTCTTCTAATGGATTATTTGGTTCCCAAATGATGGCAGTTTTGTTTCCGTTGGTGACCAGTTGTTGGTCTAATAGATTTTCGGTAATATTAAGTTTCCCGTCTAAAAACCATTTGAATTCGGCTTTATCAAAATCATATTCGAATGTTTTTGACCATTTCTGATGCCAGTAAAATTTAGAAGCAATTCGATCCCAAAAAAAATCTGGTTTTTGTACACTTTCTTGATAAGCCTTTTTATAATCCATATACGTTTTGATACGGACATCTTTTATATTATTCATTTTTTGCAAGTTTGATTTTGAATCAATATACAAAAAAAGCGTTGATAAAATAATGTCAACGCTATAAAAATTCTTGTTCTTTTCTCAGATTCTTTTCTGAGATTTTATTTTCCTTTGTAGGGGCTTGCATTATACATTTGTATTGCTTTTGGTAAAGATTCTCTAATTTTTGCAATACGCGTAGCATCGCTTGGGTGTGTACTGAAGAATTCACTTTGTTTCACGCCTCCACTTGCTTTTGACATTCTTTCCCAGAAGTTAATTGCTTCGTTAGGATCATAACCTGCCATCGCCATTAAATACAAGCCTGTTACATCGGCATCCAACTCCATGGTACGTGAATAACGTAATAATACAGTAGATCCACCGATACTATAAATAGAGCCTAATGCATTTGCCCATTGTGAGCCAGAAACTGCTGTTCCTAGTACTTGTCCTCCCATTTCGGTAAGCACTCTTTGAGAAACTTGTTCTGCACTATGCCCTGCCAAAGCATGACCTATTTCGTGTCCCATAACGACTGCTAAACCTGTTGCATCCTTGGTTACTGGTAGAATTCCGCTGTATACTGCTACTTTACCCCCTGGCATGCACCAAGCGTTTATTTGTTTGTTATCTAATAAGGAAAACTGCCATTGATAGCCGTTCAATTGATTAGATATCCCTAATTCTTGATAATATTTTTCAGCGGCATATTTCAGTCGATTACCTACAGTTTGTACCATTTTTGCGTCGTTAGTTCCTGATATTACTTTCGATTCTTTTAGCACTTGATTGTATTGTGCAAAAGATTGTGGAAATAATTGGGCATTCGAGACGATGGACAATGATTTTCGTCCGGTTACAGGATTTGTAGCACATGATGCTATGAGTAATCCTGCACTAAGACTTAAAAAAAATTTCTTCATAGTAGTTTATTTTTATTTGCATTTTTTTTAGTTACCTATTTTTTTCTTTATTTCGTTCAGCTTCATCAATGCCTCTACCGGTGTTAGGGTATTGATATCTGTATTAATTAAATCATCACGAATTGCTTCTAGAATTGGATCATCTAACTGAAAAAAACTTAATTGCATATTTTGGTCAGATAATTGTTTTGTTCGATCGTTCATCGACTCACTTTGGTGCGATTTTTCGAGAACTTTCAGTATTTCTTCAGAACGTATCACCACTGATTGTGGCATTCCTGCCATTCTCGCTACATGAATCCCAAAACTATGTTCGCTTCCTCCTGCCACTAATTTCCGAACAAAAAGAACTTTGTTTTTTAGTTCTTTCACACTGATATTAAAGTTCTTTATCCTTTCCATAGTCGCCGCCATTTCATTCAATTCATGATAATGAGTTGCAAACAAGGTTTTTGGACGGGTTGGATGGTTGTGCAAAAATTCTGCAATCGCCCAAGCAATCGATATTCCATCATACGTACTTGTTCCACGACCAATTTCATCTAATAAAATCAAACTTCGTTCCGAAATATTATTTAAGATACTCGCCGTTTCATTCATTTCTACCATAAAAGTCGATTCACCAGACGATATATTATCCGACGCTCCTACGCGAGTAAATATTCTATCTACAATCCCAATACTTGCCGAATCTGCAGGAACGTAACAGCCTAGCTGTGCTAAAATTACAATCAGAGCGGTTTGCCGAAGGAGAGCAGATTTACCAGACATATTCGGTCCTGTAATCATAAGTATTTGCTGATCTGTTTTATTGATTAAGACATCGTTTGGAACATATTCTGTTCCAGGATCTAGAAATTGCTCTATAACTGGGTGACGACCGTTGCGAATGTCCAAATCAAAACCATCATTAAGACTGGGTTTTTGGTATTGAAATCGAAATGCAATTTCTGCGAATGTAGAAACTACATCTAGAAAAGCAATTTGCTGTGCATTTTGCTGGATGGTATTGATTTTGGCAATTAGTTTTTCTATCAAATCTTGAAACAATTGAGTTTCGATTGCCAATATTCTTTCTTCTGCACCTAGAATTTGTTGTTCATATGTTTTCAGTTCTTCGGTAATATAACGTTCGGCATTGACCAAAGTTTGCTTCCGAATCCAATCAGAAGGTACTTTATCCTTGTGCGTGTTTCTTACTTCTATGTAGTAACCAAATACATTATTGAAAGCGATTTTTATAGAAGGAATTCCTGTTTTTTCTATTTCTCGATCACGCATTTTATCTAAAAAATCTTTCCCCGAATACTGAATCTCTCTCAAACGATCAAGTTCACTAGAAACCCCTTTTCTTATGACATTTCCTCGTGTAATGAGATGTGGTGGATCTTCTGATAATTGCTTATAAATAAAATCAGCAATCTGAGCTAGTTCGGTATCTGAAGAAAAAAAATGAGCAAGAATAGTGTTTATATGTTGGATACAGGTCGATTGTATCTCTGCAATTATCTTGAGACTATCGGCTAACTGCATCAATTGTTTAGGAGAGATTTTCGCTGTAGAGATTTTCGCTGCAAACCGCTCTACATCTGACAGTTGTTTGAGTTGATTTCTGATTTCATCTCTCAAAGCATCTTTTTTAAGCAAATATTCTACAAATGCTAATCGATTTTCGATGAGTTTTCGGTCTTTGAGAATCGTAACCATCCAGTGATTGAGTAAACGCCCACCCATTGCTGTAGTCGTTTGATTGAGAATATCGAGCAAAGAAACACCTTTGGGGTGTGCTGGTTGCACGAGCTCTAAATTGCGGATTGTAAAAGGATCCATCCAAACATATTGCGATAAATCTATTCTCTGAAGCCGTGTAAGATGTTTCAAATCAAAATGATGTGTATCGTCTAAGTAAGCAAAAATAACGCCAGCAGCAATAACTCCGAGCGAGGAATCATCCAGCCCAAAACCTTTTAATGAATTGGTTTGGAAGTGTGTTAATAATTTATCTAATGCATAATCTCTCTGGAAAGCCCAATCTTCTAACTGGAAAATATTTTTATTTTCGATAAATGGATAAACGGTTCTTTTTTGGGTAATGATTTCTGAAGGCTGGTAACTTTGTATGATTTTTTTTAATTCGACTTGCGATCCTTCGAATACCAAAAATTCACCAGTTGATAAATCGAGAAGTGCTGCACCAAAGAGTTTATCTTGATGATGAATGGCCATCAAAAAGTTATTTTTTTTTGCATTCAACACCTCATCATTCAGTGCAACTCCTGGGGTTACCAGTTCGGTAACTCCACGTTTTACAATTCCTTTGGCTGTTTTGGGATCTTCTAACTGATCACAGATAGCAACCCGTAAACCTGCCTTTACTAGTTTGGGTAAGTACGTATTGAGCGAATGATGCGGAAAACCAGCTAATTCTTTATCTTTTTCTGATCCATTGGCTCTTTTGGTTAGAACAATATCTAGGATATTAGCACACTTTATGGCATCTTCTCCAAAGGTCTCATAAAAATCTCCTACCCTAAAAAGCAATAAGGCATCGGGATATTTTGCCTTTATAGTGTTGTATTGCTTCATCAAAGGGGTTTCCTTTTTCTTCATTACTTTTGTCAAAAAATTATCGCTTACGTTAGCAAGCTAAGTTAAAAATTTTAGACGGATGAGAAAATTAAAATTAGAAGAATTGGGGCGTGTTTCGACAGAAGAATATAAAAATATCGAAAAAATTCCGGTTGTGGTTGTCCTCGATAATATCCGAAGTATGCACAATGTAGGGGCTGTTTTTCGTACAGCAGATGCTTTTTTGATTGAAAAAGTTTATTTGTGTGGAATAACTGCTACACCACCTCATAAAGAAATTCATAAAACGGCTATCGGTGCAACAGAAAGTGTTGATTGGGAATATGAAGAAAATGCCCTCAATTTAATTGAAAAATTACGCAAAGATAATTACTCTATTGTCTGTATAGAGCAAGTAGAAAACAGTATTTCTTTTCCGGAGTATGAGGTAGATCCTAGTAGGAAATACGCCATTGTAATGGGCAATGAAGTAGATGGCGTACAACAAGAAATTATCGATAAAACAGACGTTTGTTTAGAAATCCCACAATCTGGCACAAAACATTCGCTGAATGTTAGTGTATGTACAGGAATAGTTTTATGGAAATGGTACGAAGCTTTTCTACAAAAATAGAGATTAGGGTTAGAAATAAAATAAAAACGAGCGATTTACTGAGTAAATCGCTCGTTTTATTTATGTTTTAACGATAGTTTTATTTTTTCTCTTTAAATACTACTCGTCTATTTTCTAAGTTTTTCCATGCAGGACAATTTGTTGTAGGATTACATTCAGGGTGCTTTAACTCTGATTCTCCTTTACCGATTGGGAATAGTTGAGCTGAATTTACTCCTTTGTTTACCAAATAACGGACAACCGAAGCAGCACGTCTTTCTGATAAGTTTTGGTTATAAGCATCAGGGCCTGCAGCATCTGTATGTCCTTCTACCCAGAAATTATAATTCGGATGCTTCATGATAACTTCAGCAGCATTGTCTAATTTACTATAAGAAACCTGTCTAATTTTATCCGAATCATAATCAAATTCTATCCCTTGAATTGTTTCTGTTAATAAACCTGCTATTTGGTCTGCAGAAACTACTGTTTCAACCTCTGGACAACCTAGATTTGTTGGCGGACCTGGTATTGTAGGACATTCGTCTATTGTATCCACTACTCCATCGCCATCTGTATCCAGCGGGCAACCCGAACCGTCGACTGTATATCCTTCTGGTGTTCCTGGACATCTATCCCACTGATCACATACTCCATCGTTATCTTCATCAACACACTCAAATGGCGTTTCTGTTGCTGACATCACCGGTACTGGCATAGAATATGGTGCCCATTGCAAGGCTTCTTTGTGTTTACCTATTTTATAGTGTAGTCCTAATGTTAGGAGGATCATATTATCTTCTCGGCCAGGGTTCATATCGGCAGGTGTATACCCTAAACGTGGATTTGGCATTCCACTGGCATCAAACTGCTCATCACCCGACAAGAAATACATCCCTCTAAGTTCTGTATCGAAATTTTCATTAAGCTTGTATCGAAGACCTGCACCAACTTGTGCATAAATAGACTTATCCCCCATTTTAATGTGGTTTACGGTAACCATCTCTTGACGGTTTTTTCCATAATAGTCACGTTTCGCTTTATACCCTAAAACTCCTACTCCTGCATATCCGTGAAAAGCTAATTTCAGTTCTGATTGATTTTCTACTCTTCTTAATAAGTTGCTAAAGTTAACATCTCCTAAGAATGTTATAGATTGATAAGATGTTTTCCCATGTGCAATGGCCGAAATTTTCGAATTGTCATCCATAATCCACGCTTGCTGACGGGTTTTACCCATCTGATACTGTAAAGAAATTCCAAAAGCATGCGTTAACTGACGATTGACAGAAAAAGCAAAATCATATCCAGGCGTAAACCATGATTTTCCTTCATCTCGACCCCAAGAAACTAAATCGGTATTTTGCAAGGCATTTAAACCACCAAAAAGAGAAAGCGACCAATCATTAAATCTTTTATCTTCTTTGGTGAATTCTTTGTATTCGGGCTGTTGTGCCGATAGAATATTTGCAGACATTCCGTAAAGCACTACAGAAGCAGCGAGTATAAATTTCTTCATATTCATAGGTTTATAATTGAATTATATTTTTTTAGGTTTAATTTTTATTGATACAATTATTTGTAAATTTACCCACTGCAAATATAATATTTTCTATAACATGGATAATAAATCTAGTACAAATTTTCTAGTAAATGCTCTTGGATGTGGAATTACAAGGTCTTTTGATACATAATTGATTCGATTATAATACAATATATCAATATCTATCAAACGATCAGTATATATTTCACCATCCAAAGGCTTGGCATATTTCCGTCCCATATCTTGTTCTATTTTTTTTATTTTTTTCAACAATTCGATAGGAGATAAAGACGTTTTTGCCTCGATAATCTGATTAAAAAACAAGTTTTCTGAAGTAAACTCTACTGGCTGATTTTCTAACACAATAGTATGATTCTCAATAAGCAAACCAACACTATACAATGCAACATGAGCATTTTCTATATTCTTTTTCTTGTCCCCGACATTGGTGCCAAGTAACAAAACAACATGATTGTACAACATATAACAAAAATAAGAATCTCATAAAATCATGAAAAACTTTTTTTCGCGGGTATTTTCTACAATTGTCGGAAACCTGCTCACCTTTAGTATTATTCTTTTAGTTCTGATAGGATTTATTTTCTTTTCTACGCTAACAAGCACTCCTACAAAGCCCATAAAAGATGGATCGGTACTAGAAATCACACTCGATTCTCCGATTATGGAAAGTGAAATGGATCGCATTCCTATGAATATTTTTCACCTAAGCAAAAAGTCTAATAATTCTTTCTATCTCGAAGATATTCTTAGAGCCATAAAGAATGCAGAAACTGATAACCGAATTAGAGGTATTTCACTAAAAATAGAACATTTTCAGGGTGGTTTTACCCAAGCAGATGATATCCGAAAAGCTTTAGAAGACTTCAAAAAATCGGGTAAATTTATATATGCCTTCACCAATAACACTTCTCAAACTTCGTATTACATCCAAACGGTTGCCGATAAAATTTACCAGAATCCTCTTGGCATAACAATGTTACAAGGATTAGGTGCCGAAGTAATGTTCTTTAAGAATTTTGGTGATAAATATGGTATTGATTTTCAGGTAATACGACACGGTGCTTATAAAAGTGCTGTAGAACCATATTTGCGCAATGATTTATCACCCGAAAATCGCGAACAAATTACCGAGTATATGAACGACATTTGGACGAATATTTCGACCAAAATGGCAAAAGACAGGAAATTATCCTTGATCGATTTTAATACTAAAGTAGATAGTCTATATGCTTTCATACCCGAAAAATCCAAAGAAAATAAGTTAATCGACGAGTTGATGCAAGAATCTCAATACGACTTGATGATCCTAAAAAAACTAGACGATTCTGCAACCGATCTCTCTAAGAAAGCAAAAAACAAACATTTTGTTTCTTTGGATAATTATATTCTCCAACTGGATTCGAACTCGAATAAAAACAAAATCGGAATTCTGTATGCTTCAGGAGCAATTAAGGAAGGCGATGGTTTTGACGGGATACAATCGAAAACATACACCGAAGCAATTCGGGAAATGGCCGAAGATGATAAAATAAAAGCGGTTGTATTGCGTATTAACTCACCTGGAGGAAGTGCAAATGCATCTGAACAAATTTTATACGAACTCGATTTATTACGTAAGAAAAAACCAGTTGTTGTTTCTTTTGGTGATGTCGCAGCATCGGGCGGATATTATATTGCACAATCATCTGAAAGAATATTTGCTAATCCAAGCACAATAACAGGATCTATCGGGGTTCTTGGTATGATCCCGAATGTAAAAAAATTAGCCAATTCGGTTGGTATCACAACCGATATTGCCAAAACCAATGCCAATGCTGATCAGCTGAAATCACTCACCAACCCACTAAGTGCAGATGCAGAGCGAACGATGCGTAAAAACATCGAATTGATTTATCACCAATTTGTTTCTCACATTTCTAAAAACAGAAAAATGACATTTGAAGCAGTAGATAAAGTTGGCGGTGGACACGTATGGTCTGGCACAAGAGCCAAAGAACTTGGTTTGATAGATGAGTTTGGTAATTTGCAAGACGCTGTAAACTATGCGGCGAAGCTAGTAAAATTGGATACTTATAGCACAGAAGCTTTCCCGAAAAGAAAAGATGCTTTCGAAGAATTTATGGCATCGATTACCGGTAATAACATCGATGCGAAGCTTGCACAAGAATTAGGAACTGAAGGACAAGCACTTTATAAACAAATAAAATTAATCAACGAACAAAAAGGGATTCAACTTAGAATGCCTTTCAATGTTAAGATTGAATAAAAAAAGTTTACCCTATTTTTTTTAAAGGTAAACATATACTATCTAAGAAAGTTCTACGTTGGAAAGAGGTATGATATTTTTATACACAATAAGCTTGTATTTTGCAGTAAAAATATCATACTTTTGTAGCTATTATATTTTTCACAATTAAAATCCGAGACATAGAAACATAAATGGGATTGTTTAATTTTTTTACGCAAGAAATTGCGATAGATTTAGGAACAGCAAATACGCTTATCATCCACAATAACAAAGTGGTAGTAGATAGCCCTTCGATTGTAGCTATACATCGTAGAACAAACAAGGTAATTGCGGTTGGCGAACAAGCCAAACATATGCAAGGGAAAACCCATGACGATATCAAAACCATTCGTCCATTAAAGGATGGAGTTATAGCAGATTTCGAAGCTTCAGAATTTATGCTAACAGAATTTATTAAAAAAATTCCAGGTATCCAGGGTAAATTATTTTCACCTTCATTACGCATGGTAATTTGTATACCATCGGGCATTACAGAAGTTGAAAAAAGAGCTGTAAAAGATTCTTGTCAAAGAGTTAATGCCAAAGATGTTCGGCTTATTTATGAGCCTATGGCTGCTGCAATCGGTGTAGGAATAGATGTTACTCAGCCTAAAGGAAATATGATTATCGATATAGGAGGAGGAACAACTGAAATTGCTGTTATTGCTCTAGGTGGAATTGTTTGCGACAAATCGGTGAAAATTGCCGGTGATGTATTCACCAATGATATAGCTTATTACTTAAGAACACATCATAATCTCTATATTGGTGAACGTACCGCAGAACGTATAAAAATTGAAGTTGGCGCTGCGGTAGAAGAATTAGAACACGAACCAGAAGATTTACCTGTACAAGGGAGAGATTTGATTACGGGTAAACCGAAAGAAATTACTGTAAACTACAAAGAAATTGCACGTGCACTCGACAAGTCTATTCTCAGGATAGAAGATGCCGTAATGGAGACCCTTTCGCAGACACCTCCAGAATTAGCTGCAGATATCTACAACACCGGGATTTACATGGCTGGTGGAGGATCTATGTTAAGAGGTCTAGATCAACGAGTATCTAAAAAGACGGGCTTACCTGTTTTCTTGGCAGACGACCCTTTGCGTGCAGTAGTGCGTGGTACTGGAATTGCCCTAAAAAACATTGATAAATACACCTTCTTAATGAGGTAATTTGTATAACCATTTTTTTGTTTTTGTAAGTATCGATGCATTTTATTTTTAATATCATTAGAAAAAACGGATTCTTATTACTTTTTCTGTGTTTGCAAATGATTGCCTCGATACTTATTTTTCGATATAACGTGTATCATGAAGTAATTTTAGGTCAAGCAAGTGTTAAAATTACTGGTGCCATCGATAAACAAACTTCTAAAATTACTCGCTTTTTTAACCTACCAAGATACAATCGAGAATTGCAAGAAGAAAATGCCATACTCAGAAAACAACTGACAGCTCTTGGAATAAAAAAACCAGCAACAAACGAAAGAGAATTAATCGAAAGTTCAGAGTATCACCAAATTTATTCTTTTATACCGACTGATATAATCAATAATACAATCGTGCGCTCGCACAATTTCTTAACAATCAATAAAGGAAAAAAAGATGGCGTACAAATCGGAGATGGTATCATGACGCAATATGGAATAGTAGGGATTGTGACCAAAACAACCGATAATTATGCTCGCGCAATTTCTATCCTCAATACAGATAGCCAGATTAATGCCCGGATAAAAGGAAATGAATATTTCGGTACGATGATTTGGGACGGTAAAGATCCGCGTTACACCTATCTTACAGAAATCCCAAAATACATCACCGTAAACATAGGAGATACGATAGAAACAGATGGTAAATCACCAGTTTTCCCAGAGGGAATCATGATTGGTACGGTCAATCACAAAGAAGTAGATAATGTTTCGGGTGAACTGAAAATCAAAGTTAAACTAAGAGAAAACTTTGCCAACCTGAAGTATGCTTATGTCGTTACGAACCTGAAAAAAATAGAAATTAACCAAGTAGAATCTACCGACACCATAAATAAAGATCCACACAATGTTCAATAGAGATTTTATCTTCAACCTATTCAAGGTGATTTTACTCATTCTTCTTCAGGTCGTGATATTTGATCATATAGAAGTAATGGGTAAAGCTCAGCCCTTTTTTTATGTTGTTTTTGTAGTTTTCTATCCTCAATTGGGCAACAAATACGCCTTACTACTATTGAGTTTTATACTAGGGTTTGGGATAGATTTTGTGCAACAAACGGGCGGAATACATACTTTCTCTTTGTTAAGCATAGCCTTTCTACGCAACAAGATCCTGCGATTGATAACAGGACAAGATGCTGACGAATATGACCGATACAACACCTATGATCTTTCTGCCTTACAATGGTTTACGCTAACAATATTGTTAATCATAATTCATCATATTTTTCTTTTTGTCTTAGAAAACTTTAAATTAGCTCACCTAGGCGAAGTTTTGATAAGTGCTATTTTAAGTTCAATACTTACCTTTATCTTTGTATTCATTTATAAAATACTCTTTAGACGAAAAGTTACTTTATGAAAAAATTGGTCATCATTTATGGCATTATCTTTTTCATAGTTTGTTTGTTTATCGCACGTTTAGCTTATCTGCAATTGGGGACCGATCGCTATCAGCTTAATGCGTTCAATACATCAATCAAACAAGAAATTATCTATCCAAATAGGGGCGATATTCTTGATCGAAAAGGAAAATTATTAGTATCCAATACCTATTCATACGAACTGAATGTAATACCTAAACATATTACCGATTCTTTTGACACTATTGGTTTTACAACATTATTAGGCATTACAAAGCATCAGTTTGATTCGATTATTTTCAGCATTACTTCTGCTCCGGACTATAAGAGAATGACGCCTTATCCTTTTCTCAAAAGTATTTCACGAGAAAATTTTGCTCGGATGCAAGAACGCCTGTACCTGTACCCTGCATTTAGCATAGTAAAAAGACCCGAACGAAAATACATGGTCAATAGCGCTGGGAATATTCTAGGCTATATCAACGAAGCAAACCCTGCTTACATAAAAACTGACTCTAACTATTATCAACCAGGAGATTTGGTTGGCATTAGTGGCGTAGAAAAATCATATGAAAAAGAACTTCGCGGAATTAAGGGGGTAAAAAATCATATAGTCGACATTCATATGAATGTAGTAGGCCCCTACAAAAACGGTGAATACGACCGACCAGTGAAAAGTGGAAAAACCCTGATGTTGACCATCGATTATGATTTACAAAAATTAGCCGAAGACATGCTACAAAACAAACGTGGAGCTATTGTTGCACTTGACCCCAATACGGGTGAAATTTTAGCTTTGGCATCTGCACCAACTATTAATCCTAGTGATTTCTTGAATTCGGCTACTCGCAATGCACTTATACAAGATTCTATATCAAAACCTACTTTCGATCGTGCTCTACAAGCAACCTATCCACCGGGATCAACCTTCAAAATGGTTACTGCATTGGCTGGAATGCAAATGGGTACGATGAAACCCGAAACGACGTATGTTTGCAAGCATGGTTTTCGGTATGGTCGGATGAGAATTGCTTGTCACTGTGGCTTATATTATGCTCCACAAGGTTTGGAACGAGCAATCGGAAAATCGTGCAACAACTATTTTTCTGAGGCTTTTCGAGATATTGTCCGAAAAGATTCTGCCGATTATTCTGTCGGACTGAACCAATGGGCTTCGATAATGAATAGCTTTGGATTAGGGAAGTTTATGGGAACCGACCTACCGGTTGGTAGCAAAGGAACAATCCCGACGGCTGCTTTTTATGATAAAATGATGGGCGAAGGCGTTTGGAATCCTTACCGAATTATTTTTAACGGGATGGGGCAAGGCGAAATTACGACAACACCATTACAAATGGCTAATTTTACTGCAGTTATTGCCAACAAAGGCCATTATTACACGCCACACATCGTAAAAGAAATAGAAGGTAAAGCTATCAAAGATTCTAATTTTGTTGTTCCTAAGAAAACTTTGGTCGACCCGAAATATTTCCAAACAATCCTCAATGGAATGGAAAACGTCTTCACTATGGGAACTGCAAGAAGTTTTCGAGTAAATGATTTTATTCAATTAGGGAAAACCGGAACTTCACAAAACTCTCAAGGGCAAGACCATTCTTTATTTGTTTTGATTGCTCCGAAAGATAATCCGAAAATTGTAGTTGCTGCCATTGTAGAGAACGGATATTGGGGAGCAAGATGGGCAGGCCCAATGACAAGTTTGGTGGCTGAAAAATATCTTACCGATACCATAAAAAGAACTGGTTTACTCAACCAAATGAAAAATGGAAACCTGCAAGGTGAATACCGAAAACAATGGATAGATTACCTTAAAAGAAAAGGTTTGTACGTTGAACCTATAAAAAAAGATAGCCTTGAGACAAAGCAGAACATTGCAAGGAATTGATTGGCCAACAATTTTGTTGGGATTAATCTTACTGACTTTCGGAATCATGAACGTATATAGCGTGAATCCAGATTTGGGCATAAAACAATTAATAACTTCTGGTTTGGCGTTCATTATTATTTTGGTTCTAATAATAATTAGTAATAATAATCGCAACTTTTTCGAAGCTAATAGTTTAATTATTTACATTTTCTCGCTCATTCTACTTGCCGGAGTTTTAGTTGTTGGGAAAGAAGTTAACGGAGCAAAAGCATGGTACAGATTTGGTAGTTTTTCTTTGCAGCCGGCAGAATTTGCAAAAATTGGTACCGCACTGCTTATCGCTAATTACCTTAACCATACCAACACCAACCTCAATAGCTTTGCTACACTGGGTCGAATTCTTATTATTTTGGCTTTACCTATTGGTCTGATCATGTTACAACCCGACTTGGGGTCGGTGATTGTTTTCTGTTCATTAGCCATCCCTCTATATAGAGAAGGACTCAATCCGGGTTTTATTATAATCCCGATTATTGGTTTGGTATTGTTCCTGATTTCAATCATTCAAATCCCTTTCTATGTTTTGCTAATTTTTGGCTATTTGTTATTATTCATTTCATTACTAATCCATGCCTTCAACTATAGTCAAGATGTAGAAGACATGATTTATGGTGTGTTGATTGGTCTTTCTATCTTTTTTGTTTTGATAATCGTTTTAAGTTATGGTGTATCTAGTTTATCATTGGATACTCGCCAATCATTTGGCCATTTGTACCCCGAACGCTCTTTGTTTTTCTCGGATCCTATTCGGTTCAATGTAAATGTTTTTGGTACGATAGGATTTGTATTTTCTATTCTACCTTTTATCATCATGAAATTAAACCGAAGAAAAGAAGCTCTCAATTCTCCATTTAAGATCAGTTCTGGGTTTAAAACAGATATCCTAACTACTTCTACTATTGTTACCACTATCGCCTTAATTTTTGTTACTACGCTTAGTTTTATCTCACCCATTATCTTCGAAAAACTACCAAAACACCAAAAAGAAAGGGTTATGGTTTTGTATGAAGGTGAAGCAAAATACCGTGATACATCAGGGTATAATTTACTGTATGCAAAAACTGCTATAGGTTCGGGTGAATTTACAGGTAAAGGTTATTTACAAGGTACTGTGAAGAAAGGAAAATTCGTGCCTGAGCAACAAACCGATTATATTTTTGTGACTGTTGGTGAAGAGTGGGGTTTTATCGGGAGTGTATTCGTCGTCTTATTGTACGCTCTTTTTATTGGTAGACTATATTATTTAGCAGAATCACATGATAATGTTTTTGTACGTTTTTATGGTTATAGCGTCGCTTCTATTCTCTTATTCCATTTCTTTATCAATATTGCGATGGTCATGGGACTATTTCCTACGGTTGGTATTCCTCTACCATTCTTCAGTTATGGTGGTAGTTCTCTTTGGGGTTTTTCTATTTTGATTAGTATTTTTATGATTATCCACTTTCAACACAAACAAAGTTTATTATAAAAAAAAGACTACATTTTGCAGTCTTTTTTTAGTTGGGTAGAAACTTTATTGAATCTCCTTCAAGTTATGAACTTTTTTTATCAGCTTGTTATCTTTATCGACTAAAAATAGGGTTGGTGTCGCATTCACGCCATATTGTTTTGCGATTTCGCTATCCCACTTCAGTAATTCAGAATAATTATACCATTCGTAGCTCTTAATTGCTTCCTGATAAGCTTGTTGATCACCGTCTAATGATATTGCAATGATTTCACCGCCTTCTTTTCTAAAGTTTGTGTAATATTCTTGTAAATGCGGCATTTCGGCTTGACATGCTGGACACCAAGATGCCCAAAACACAATTAATTTCTTTTTGGCTTTGATATCAAATAACGATTTTTTTCCTTTCACTTCTTCTCCAAAAATTATATTAGGAACTTCTGAACCGATTGTGAGACCGTTTATCGAGATTAATTTATTTTTAAGATCCGTAGATACAACTGGCTGAATACTTTTTGCTTTTGTTACCAATTCGGGATAATAGGTTGGGAATTGTTGCTCTGACAGAAAACTTAGCAAAGCTGCCATAACATTTTGCCCGCGTATGTTACTTAGACCTATTTTTGTGAGTAATAATTCTGTACTTTTCTTTATAATTTCTTCCGCATTTTGATTGTTGGCTTGTTGTAAATTAAATTCTGCTTTAATATAATTAAACACCAAAGGCGTCAGAAAACCCATTTGTTCTAGTTTTTCATCATCACTGGTCAAATGGTTTATTATCATATCTACATTATCTCTAGTAGTTCCTTTTGTAGAACTTACCTCATCGAGCAAATCGGTTATTTTTTTATAATAAGACAACATAGGATTGATAGAGTTATTCTGTGCCGCTAGTTTTTCTATCCTTGCATTTTCTTTTTCGATGGCTAGATAAAATTCATCTGATGGCTGATAATAGTTGATAATCTGAGTAAAAACGTTGTCTTTGAGATCTACTAAACCGTTTATAGAATTGTATTTTATATAGTTTTTTGCTACTTCTCCTTTTTCTGCTTGCACAGTTAGTTGTAGAGGTACTTGGTTTTTTGCCGTAAATAGAATGTCTTGATTGTCGGTCAGAAGCTTTATTTCTTGCCCGTTTGCTAAACTTAGCATGAAAATGCCATTGTATTTATTCGGTATATTTGTACTGAATTTTCCAGTAGTATCAGTTGTTGGTCTAGATATAACTTTGGTCATAGAGCCTTCGTATACCTTTACTGTAATTGGCTGATTAGTGTATCCTGCTATCGTTCCTTCTACCTTGAACTGTGCAAAAACACTGCACGAGATTAGGAGACTTAATCCGAAAAAAATATTTCTCATAGTAAATAAATATTTATAAAAATAAAAAAACCTCAATATAAATATGAGGTTTTTAAATGTTTTAATTAAAAATTTTATAAAACTTTCTTCTCTTTATTATTATAAAAATAATAGATTGAAGCCAAAAGTATAGCTAAAGTTATTAATATTACAATATTTTGATCTATAGGCGTTGCTTGAGATCCTGGAGTTCCGATATTACCTGAACCTTGTGGCGGCATGTATGGTGGTATAATATCTCCTGTATAAACTTCCTGTGATGAACTCTGTATTTGATATGATCCTCGATCGTTATTGGCTTGTAAGAAATTTACATTTAGCAAAAATGTTATTAATAATATTATTTTTATGTATAATTTACTCATTATAATAGGTTTTAGTAGTTGATTTATTTTATGAGGGATTTTAATTGTTCTTTAGTGCCATCGTTATAATTTATTTTGATAAAATACACTGTATTTAATAAATTATTAGATATTCTATAGTCTTGAGAAGTATTTACATTCTGTTTCTCAATAATCAATCGTCCATTTAAATCATAAATCTGGATTTCAGCTTTTAGATTATTTTTTGCAAAACGGATATAGTTTTCGCGGGCAGATGTAGAGTAAACATGTGTTTTTTTCTGATCTACTGCTATATCATTATTTCCTAAAACTCCGTCAGGCAATTGATTCCAATAAATTACAAATCGTTCAGCTTCAGAATCTTCTGCAGTAAAAGAGTATGTAAAAGCACCATCGATTTCATAAGCTTTCTCTTCTTTTTTATCTACAAAGTAGAATTTATTACCTTGAGAAAATTTATCCAAGTTATCGTTAAAGGTAGTTTCTTCTGCTAAATTTACACTAAAGGTAAATTTATTTGTAGGATTTTCTGGATTTTTATAGAACATTACATGCAAAGGTTTCCCTACATAATCATTTACATTGAATGCATTTATAAATTTATAAGATCCACTATCGTACTCACCTTCTTTATTTTCTTGGAAAAACCATATTCCAGAGTTAGTACCGAAGTTTCCGTAGTCCAACTCAAAAGATGCATTTTTACCTGTAACATCCTGATCTATAGCTAAAAGATACGCATGATTCTGTACAGATTTATCATCTGCTGTTAGTTGTAATCCTAATTGGTAAAATCCGCCAACATCTATTGATGTTTTTTCTTCATTTCCTGTTTCTGATCGATTTGGAGTTACATTAGCTGAAGCTGAATAATTAAAAGTTTTATAACCTGCTTGCCAATAACCACTACCATCTAGAAAGTTCATTTGCAATTCATTCGTTTGTTGTATTGCAGAATTCAACTTCAAGGTCAAAATCTCGAATGGTCTAAGAAGTAAAGCTTCTTTATCTCCAGCCCATTGTCTATTTTTTTTATTTGTTGGTGCTGCATGCACTGTAGTTTTAGGAGATAAGTTACCATCTGAAAAAGACCATTTTACTTGATCGCCCATTTTCTGTACAGCAACAATCTTATCATACAATGCCTGGTTTGCAACATATTTATTGCTTTCAGTTTCTACAAATAAACCAGAAAAGTCTAAATTATGCGTAAATGGATTACCGAAATTTATTAAGTTCTTACCATATGTTGTACTTTCTCCGTTATCTATAGAGGTCATACTCTCGCCGATATAAGAATTGTACCTTTCGTTCACAGGATTAACTTTTTTCGACCATGTAGTCCAAGTGTCATTGCTTTTGTATATTGAGTTATCCTTCACGGCTTCTATAACAAACTTTCCTTGCATAGAAAAAGGATTTCCTTTGTAACCTATCCTATTATTGGTAGTTGCATTTGAATTGAAAATAGTATTTAATTTTCCTTTTCTTAAGCTTAATATAATTGTTTCGGTAGGAGATAAAATATTACCATTATCCACTCCTCCACTCTTCAATAAAGTTTCGTAATAGTACTTTGTAGGATTCCATCTCATTACGGTTGAAGAATACCTGCTATTTCCCATTACATCTGGATACATGATATAATCTGAAGCCGAAAATCCGTAGCCAGTGAAGCTATTAACAAGAATATCCTTATATGTTTCAGCCTTAATTTTTGATCCTTTAGAAAAAGGCACAGAGATTGGCAACCAATCGAAATCTGATGGTGATACAAATGGTTGCTCCATTGTTACGCGACCATTGATAACACTGCTTCCTGCGTCTGGGTTTTCTACACTAGAGCTAGAGATATTATTGTTTGTAAATATTAGTTGTCCATAACTATTTTTACTCTCATATCTATTGACGAAATTAGCTCCGGTAGAAAAGTCACTGTCAGTAACATTCTGATCTACAAGACCTCTTTTATTATAGTTATAAAATGCATATTGTACTGCAGCACCACTGTTTACACCTTGTTTTACACTCGATAGATTGATATGGATATTTCCATTATTTTCGACAACAGCTTTACTATCATCTCCGATAACTTTTAGGCCATCACCATAATACATCAACGTATTCTTCTTCACAAAAACTTTGACTCCTGGTTGATTTCCTACGTTTCCTATAATAGTGTTATTGGCTACTGGTTGTTGAGCATTAAGATATATACATAATGATGCAACGAAAATACTTAGTAAACTCTTTTTCATATGTTCATAGATTAGTTAGTTGAGATACGAGTTCTTGATCTATATCAATTGGCAAGATAAATAAAAATTGTATAAATCACCCTATTTTTTTTATTTTTTTGTGTTTATTTAATATCAACCAACACTTTATCGGGCTGATTGACAATATCATACATAATATCTGTAAAAATTTCTTCGGTAACAGAGCGTAACCCTCTAGCTCCTAGACCCAATTCATCGGCACGTTTAACTATATAATCCAAAGTATTTTCGGTTACAACCAATTCTTTTCCATCCAACTCAAATAGCTTTTCGTATTGTTTAATCAAAGCATTTTTAGGCTCGGTCAGGATACGTTTCATTGCTTCTTGGTCTAATGGCTGTAGGAAAGTAATGATCGGTAATCGACCAATTAGTTCTGGTATTATCCCGAAGTTTTTCAGATCCGTTGCATTTACTTCTTCTAATAGATGTTCGGTTTCTTTTTTTGTTTCGTCTTTCTTGAAACCAATTACGTGTTTATTCAGGCGATTGGCAATATGTCTTTCAATACCCGAGAAAGCTCCTCCGGCAATAAATAAAATATCTTTAGTATTAACTTCTACAAACTTCTGATCGGGATGTTTTCTCCCTCCCTTCGGCGGTACATTTACTACCGTACCTTCTAGAATTTTTAGCATAGCTTGTTGCACTCCCTCACCCGATACATCTCGTGTAATAGATGGATTGTCACTTTTGCGCGCAATTTTATCAATCTCATCGATAAATACAATTCCTTTTTCGGCCAATTCTACATTATAGTCAGCTGCTTGCAGTAGTCGAGACAAAATACTTTCTACATCTTCCCCAACATACCCTGCCTCTGTAAGCACCGTGGCATCTACAATTGCGAAGGGAACATTGAGTAACTTGGCAATGGTTTTGGCCAAAAGTGTTTTTCCACTTCCGGTTTCTCCGACCAAAATTACATTCGATTTGTCGATTTCTACATCACCAACAGATGATTCATTGAGCACTCTTTTGTAGTGATTGTACACAGCAACCGATAAGATTTTTTTGGCCTGATCTTGTCCAATGACATACTCATCTAAAAAGTTTTTGATTTCTCGTGGTGATTTCAACTGTAAGGGTTGTACCAAGTTTTGTTTATTCTGGAAAGAAGTTTCTTCTTTCACAATACCGTAGGCTTGTTCGATACAGTTTTCACATATACTTCCATCGATTCCCGAAACCAAAAGCTTAACCTGTTCTCTACTTTTGCCACAAAATGAGCATTTATTTTCTTCCAAAAGATTTTATTTTTTTTTAAAATTGCAAAATTAATTATGTTTTATTTATTTAACTAACATCAATATTAAAAAAAAATCCCTCTGCAAGTACGAAGGATTTTTTCTTAATTTAGATATTCTATCAAGCAGATATTATTTTCGGTTTGGCTCTAAAACTTCGTCAATCATTCCGTAGTTTTTTGCCTCTTCCGATGTCATCCAATAATCTCTTTCTCCGTCTTTTTCTATTTGTTCGAAGGTCTGACCTGAATGATAAGCAATAATATCGTACAGTTCTTTTTTCAGTTTCAAGATTTCTTTTAGGGTAATCTCCATATCTGTCGCTTGTCCTTGTGCACCTCCTAGTGGTTGATGAATCATCACTCGTGAGTGTTTCAGTGCAGAACGTTTACCTTTTGCTCCGGCTGCTAAGAGAACGGCCCCCATAGAAGCTGCCATCCCGGTACAAATTGTTGCCACGTCTGGTTTCACCAACTGCATCGTATCATAAATCCCCAAACCTGCATATACACCACCTCCTGGTGAGTTTACATAGATTTGGATGTCTTTGGTTGCATCAGTACTTTCTAAGAACAACAGCTGAGCTTGGATAATATTCGCAATCTGATCATCGATTGCAGTACCCAAAAAGATAATTCTATCCATCATCAAACGAGAGAAAACATCCATTTGTGCAACGTTTAACTTTCTTTCTTCGATGATATAAGGTGTCACGGCTTGGATGTAGCTGTCCATTGTCAAACTACTAATCCCGCTGTGCTTTATGGCATAATCTCTGAATTCTTTACCAGCGTTTTTCATTTTATCTTCAATATTTTACTGTACAGGAAGATAGCAAAAACTTCTCCAAATTATGCTTCTTCTTCCAAATCTTTGTTTTCCTTGGTTACAATAGCAATAAATTCGTCTAGGGTTACTTTCTTAGGCGACATTTTTACACCTTCTTTGTAAACAGCTAACATTTTGTCAGTAAAAACTTGGTACGATAAACGATTATACTCTTCTTGGTTGGTCAACGCACTTCCGATAATCGATTGCATTGTTTCTTCTGGGATTGCATTTTGCCCATACATTGCAAGCTGTTCGCGTATTGCTTTTTCTGCCTCTGCTTTTACTTCATCAGCAGTTACCTCGATTTCTTTGGCTTCTGCCAAGCGGCTTTCTATCAATTGATATTTCAAGCTTTTAGAAATTTTTTCTAGCTCATCTTTGGCTTGCTCTTCCGAGGTAATGTTCTCGTTTGAGAATTGCAACCATTTAATCAAGAATTCTTCTGGTAATTCTACCTTTGTATTCTCGATAACTTTCTCTACCACCTCATTCATCAACTGACGATCGGTTTCTTTGGCGTACATTTTTTCTGATTCTGATTTTATTTTATCACGAAAAGCTTCTTCAGAATCTACGCTTCCTTCTCCGTATACTTTGTCGAACAACTCTTGGTCGATTGCTGCATCGGTTATTTTATTGATTTCTTTGATGGTCATAACCAACTCTACTCCTCCATCAACAAAAGCTTCTTTTGATAAGTTGAAAACATTTTCTGCGTTTTCTTCTTCTTCAAAAATTTCTTTGGTGTTGATATCAAACGTATCGTTTACTTTCTTCCCAACAAAAACTTTCTGATCTTTTACTTCATCCAAACGGATGTAAGCATTTTTCACAGCGTCTTCGTTTTCTTTTTCTTTCACTTCGACCTTCAATACAGTATTTTCTTCTACCGTATCTACGTTCTCCATTTTACCATAACGTTGAGCAAAGTTTTTTACATATTTATCAACTTCCTCATCACTTACATAGATTTCGTAAGCCGGTACTTCTATAGCTTTCAGATCAACCTCGATTTCTGGAGCAAGACCAATCTCAAAATCAAATGTTAACTGATCGGCATCCCAGTCGATATTATCTTGTGCGACAGGAATCGGATTTCCAAGGATAGAAATTTTTTCTTCGTTGATATAATTATTCAGTTCTTTTTGTAATAATTCATTCACCACATCAAAAATCACTGGTTTTTCGTATTGTTTTTTCACAAAACTCATCGGCACATGTCCTTTTCTAAACCCTTTGATGTTGGCGGTTTTTTTGTACTGTTTCAGCACATCATCTACTTTCTCTTGGTAATCTGCTTTATCAATTGCTACACTAATCACAGCTGATAAATTTCCTGTTGTATTTTTAGTAATATTCATCGTTTGAATTTGGGTTGCAAATGTACAATTTTTTATACAATTTATTAAACCTTATTTATTAATAACAAAAAAACTCAAACTTTCTGTCTGAGTTTTTTATATTTAGAGAATTATTTCAATCTATCCTTCATATTCTGCATAAGAAGGATCTAAAACGAAATCTTCCATGAATTTTGTGGTATAATTTCCTGCAATAAAATCTGGATCATCCATCAATTGCAGATGAAACGGTACGGTTGTTTTGATACCTTCGATATAAAATTCTTCCAAGGCACGCTTCATTTTCTGTATAGCCTCTTCTCTTGTCATTGCTGTCGTAATTAACTTTGCAATCATAGAATCGTAATTTGGCGGTATCGTGTATCCAGCATAGACATGTGTATCTACACGCACTCCGTTCCCCCCAGGAATGTTGATAGACGTAATCTTACCAGGTGAAGGACGGAAATCATTATAAGGATCTTCTGCATTGATTCTACATTCGATAGAATGCATGGTTGGATAATAGTTTTTCCCCGAAATCGGTTGTCCAGCTGCTAACAAAATCTGCTCACGAATAAGATCAAAGCCTGTAACTTGCTCGGTAATTGGATGCTCTACTTGGATACGGGTATTCATCTCCATAAAGTAAAAGTCTCCATGTTTATCTACCAGAAATTCAATTGTTCCTACCCCTTCATACCCAATAAATTCAGCAGCTTTTATAGCAGCTTCCCCCATACGCTTACGCAATTCTTCGGTCATGATAGGTGAAGGAGTTTCTTCTACTAGTTTTTGATTACGACGTTGAATAGAACAATCGCGCTCTGATAAATGACACGCTTTCCCGAACTGATCTCCTGCTACTTGAATTTCAATGTGACGAGGTTCTTCGATCAGCTTTTCCATATACATCCCATCGTTACCAAAAGCAGCAGCGGCTTCTGTACGAGCAGACTCCCATGCACTGAGTAAATCTTCTTCTTTCCAAACAGCTCGCATTCCTTTACCGCCACCACCGGCAGTTGCTTTTAACATAACAGGGAATTTGATTTCACGAGCTATTTCTAATGCTTGCTCATAGCTCTCTAACAAGCCATCTGAACCAGGAACTACAGGAACTCCTGCTGCCTTCATGGTTGCTTTTGCATTGGCTTTATCGCCCATCCGATCGATTTGCTCTGGTGTTGCACCAATGAATTTTATGTTATTCGAAGCACAAATTTTAGAGAAAGTAGAATTTTCTGATAAAAATCCATAACCTGGATGAATTGCATCAGCATCGGTGATTTCTGCCGCTGCAATAATATTGGTCATTTTCAGGTAAGAATCTTTACTTGGTGCTGGACCGATACATACGGCTTCGTCTGCGAAACGTACATGCAAAGAGGTTTCATCTGCTTTAGAGTACACTGCTACGGTTTGTATTCCCATTTCTTTTGCTGTCCGAATGACACGCATAGCAATTTCTCCTCGGTTGGCAATTAATATTTTTTTGAACATAATTTTAATTAGTGAATTAATGGTTTGATGAAATTAGTAATTCTATTCAATATTATCCTATAAATCAGTTTCTATCTTACCAAAATAATATTGCGTGCTAACTAAATTATGCTGGATCTACCAAAAATAATGGTTGGTCATATTCTACAGGCGTAGCGTCATCTACTAAGATTTTTACGATTTTACCCGAAACTTCTGCTTCAATTTCATTAAAAAGTTTCATCGCCTCAACAATACACAGTACTTTTCCTGGTGCAATGGAATCTCCCACTTGCACAAATGGTTCTTTTCCTGGACCTGCTGCACGGTAAAAAGTACCAATCATTGGAGATTTTACAGTAACCAAATTAGCGTCTTCATCTACTGCTGCTGGGGCTGCTGCCGGCTCTACAGGTGCCGCTGGAATTGTTGGCGCTTGAGCAGCTGGCATTGGAGGTACATATACTTGTTGTACACCAGCCTGTGCAGGTACACTATGCAAGGTTTTTATTTTGATTTCGATATCTTCTTGCTTGATGCTTACTTCTGCAACTTCTGCTTTAGAAACAAACTTGATTAAATTTTGAATGTCTTTAATATCCATACTTGATTTTTTTTAGCCTAACGTTACTTTTCCTTTTTATAAAGTACTCAAATTTATTAATAATAAAAATAAAAAGCTGTCTCTTTTACAAGAAACAGCTTTTTTTTCTTTATCAAAGGATTATTCTGAAACTTCTGTTTCTTTTTCTAATACTACCTTTCCTTTGTAGTATAATTTCCCATCAGACCAGTGCGCTCTATGATATAAGTGAGCTTCACCTGTTGTTTTGTCGATTGCTAACTGCGGAGCTTCGATTTTGTAATGTGTTCTTCTTTTATCTCTTCTTGTGGTTGACTGACGTCTCTTAGGATGTGCCATATCTATCTACTTTTATTTCGTTTATACGTATTTTTATTATTTTTTCTCTCTATTCTCAGAGCTTTAAATCTCTAAGTTTTGCCCAGCGAGGATCGATTTCATCATCATCATCATCATCATCATCATCATCATCATCATCATCATCATCATCATCATCATCATCATCATTTGTTTCATCTTGTTCTGCTTCCACTTCTTCTATGATATATTGATCAAGAATGGCTAATAATTCAGAATGACTATCGCCATTTTCTACATCGGGATGAACACGCTTGATCGGAATCGATAGTAGAATCAACTCGTACACAATTTGTGCAATATTAATTTGATATTCTTCTCTTGGGATTACCCAAATCTCATCATCCGAATCATCCCATTCTTCACCGAATTTTACCAATAAAAGTGCAGTATTTTTCACTTCTTGCGCATAAGGCTCATTCGTCAAATCGCAATCTACTGTAACCACACCTTGCAAGTCGAAATGTAACTCTAGCATACTCGATTGCTTATCTAGAGTGACTTTCACCGTTACTTTTGGCTCGGTAAAATCTTGCTCGAACTGAAACAAATCAAAGAACGTTTGTGTAATATCAAACTCAAAGTCGGACTTCCCTATGGGTAAACCCGAAAAGATAATATTGTAATTTTTCAACTTATCCATCACACAAAAGGTTTGCAAAGATAATATTTATTTTAATCTATTGAGATAAAATAGGATATTTTTTTTTAAAAGTTTTTATTCTTACTCGCTCTCATCACCTTTTTCTACCTTTATTTTCATAGGCTTGAGAACATTTTTTGTCAGTACTTCGTATTCGTTACGTTTTCGGTAAATCTCTACTGCCATAAACAAGGCTTCTCTAAAAGAAGCCTGATTGGCAATTCCTTTGCCTGCGATATCGTAGGCTACGCCATGATCTGGTGATGTACGTACAAACGGTAAGCCGGCTGTGAAATTCACCCCTTCTTCGAAAGCTATTGTCTTGAAAGGCGTCAATCCTTGATCATGATACATCGCTAGAACTGCATCAAACGCATGCAGATTGTGAGGTGTAAAAAAACTATCTGCCGGATAAGGTCCTAAAACTATATGCCCTTGTTCTCGTTTTTTATCGATAATAGGTAACAAAATCTCTTGTTCTTCTTTACCCAACAAACCGTTATCACCTGCATGTGGATTGAGGCCTAAAACCGCAATTTTTGGTTTTTCTATCCCAAAATCGCGAATCAACGAGTTTTGGATTTGCTTAATTTTCTCCTCAACACTTTTGGGTGTAATGTTATGTACAACTTCTTGCAAAGGGACATGTTGCGTTACCAACCCTACTTTTATATCGTCTGACACCATAAACATAAGCGGACTCCCGCCCCATACTTTTCCTAAATATTCGGTATGTCCAGGGAACTGAAATATTTCTGATTGTATATTGTCTTTATTGATTGGTGCCGTTACCAACACATCGGCATGACCTTCTAAAACTGCTTCTGCGGCAGCTTTTAACGATTGGTAAGCATACTCACCAGCTTCTTTGGTCGATTGGCCGAAATGGGTTTCTATAGGGTTTTTCCAGAGATTTACAACGTTTATTTTTCCTTCTACTGCTTTGCTTGCATGGGGAATTCCTTGTAAATATATCCGATCTAATTTCAAAATATCTTTATGGAAGTTGAGCAACTTCGTGGATGCGAAAATTATTGGTGTAAAAAAATCGGTGATTTCTTTTTCGGCCAAACTCTTCAAAATCACTTCGGGCCCTATTCCATTATAATCGCCTATGGAGATGGCTATTTTTATTTTTGTAGGATGTTCATTCATAATATTATAATACTTTCTGATATCGAAAGAATTTTTTATAGATTACTACGACTACTTTCCCTCCTAACCATGAGAAGAAAAAGAGTACAGGTAAAAGGATAATTTCGTACCAAAACGGATGATAAGGAGTGAAAATTATATCCAACAAACCGATTAGCAACAGGATAAAACCGATTAGCATTGCATAAGCTAACTTGGCTCTTTTTACCAAAACTGCGGTTACAGTTCCTCCAATCATTGACCCGATACCGGCAGAAATCAACAAAGACCAAAAGAAACCTCTCTCTTGATTGGCTTCTGATAGTCGTGCAAAGTTTTTCACTACATGTCGCCATTCATCAAAAATAAGACCATCCACTTCCCACCCATAAGAGGTAGCAACAAATGTTATGGCCGTGGTAATAAACACAAGGGCAACAACCAAGCCTATAATAACTGCAATGGCGTTTCGTAGGATAGTTCGATCTTTAATCATGATTTTGTTTCACATTGTGCTATCACCGATATTTCTACATTCACATCGCGTGGCAAACGTGCCACCTGTACACATTCGCGCGCAGGATATTGATCGCTCGAAAAATAACCAGCGTATAGTTCGTTCAACTCCGCAAAGTTATTCATATCGCTCAAGAATATAGTAACTTTTACTACATTATTTATAGACGTCCCTGCTTGAGCTAAAATCGCATTTACATTTTTCATTACCTGATGGACCTCATCGGCAAAAGATGAAGAGACTACTTCACCGGTTTCCGGGTTAACCGGCACTTGCCCCGATACAAAAATTAATCCGTTACACACAATTGCTTGCGAATAAGGTCCGATGGCTTTGGGTGCATTTTCTGTATGAATTACTTTTCTCATGTTCTCTTTTTTATTAGGTTAAAAATCCTCTTTGTTTATATTCTCTATAAATTTAATTGTCTTGATTAGAATCCTACTGTATTGAATAGTTGATTAGATGATTGTTGTTCGTACTTCACAGCATCACTTAAGATAGACGCTTTTATACCAATAAAGAAATCCCAGGTTTTATACACACCAACCGGAATCCAACTAAAGGTGAAGTTAAAGCTTCGTAAATCACGCGCCAAGCTAATTCTTGTCCCCACCAATTCTTTGTTTACCAAATCATACGTTCCGTTGGCAGAGATTTGCCAATATGGCGATGGAGATACCGAAGCTGTCATAGCCATCGATGCGTTCTGAGTTGCTTCTCGAGACAAGCCTTTGGCGTAAGTATACCCAAGATTTACCCCAAAACTCCACGGAATAGAAAATTGTGCATAATCTTCTTCATCAAAATAGAAAACTTCGTCTAAGATGGTTCCTTGTTTTTTATAATTCTTCGCATCGAATTTTTTCCCACCGAACGTATTATTGTCAAACGTATAGCCTGTGTTGATATTGAAAGCTGAGACTCTGAAAGCTCCCAACTCATCGATTCGGGTTCCGAAACGACTTCCTTCTGCGAATTGGATTTTATAAGGATCAAAAGTAGCACTGAAATTCAGTTTCATATTTCGACCCAAAAGACTTGTAGAACCAGACATCGATATCGGGCTCAACCTAAATTCATCTGCAGCAAAGTTATAGGCTGTACTAAAATTTAGATAATCGAAAATCTTGATTTTTCGGTAACCCGACTTTTCTTTTTCGTCCCGAACTTTCAGTTCTAGATTATTCGACAGCGAAAAATTCAATGCATTTGTCACTTGTGTATTCGGGAGGCCATATAAAGTATTCTCGAAAAAATTATAGTTGTGATATTGCAAAGCAGAATTTGCAGAATTGCTATCTGGTTGGCCATAAACTCCTATATATTTAGCACCGGTATTTGGGCTAAAACTATAACCAAATGATGGCGTAAGAACATGGCGAATACCCTGTATCTTAGCGTCTTTATCTTTGGCTAACCATGTCCCATACAAACTTGTACTTACACTTGCCGACGTGTTTATATTCCCATAGCGATAAAAACCATTCAATCGTTCTGCAATTACCGTTTCCGAGTTTTCGTCCCAATATTTTCGGGTATTGTTCAACGCCCAAACTTCGTGATAATTTGCTGAAAGTGTTAACGGGAAATAATTGGCCAAGGTAACATTGGTTGATAAATCTACCTTATGCTGAACACCTGTTCGCATTTGTTCTCTCCACATCACATCGGTGAAAAAAGTATCATCAGTCGTCCCAATTTGATTGGCAGCACTCAAGCCATAAGTTACAGCAAGATTATGCAACAAACCTTTTTTAAGACCTGTTTTTGGTGCAAAAGGAAACTGTCTACTCATGTTCATCGTGAAGCGAGGAAGCGTCAAATCGATTCTACCGGTTTGATAATTCTGCGAATGTGATGCATCCAAAGTCATCGTGATGGGTAAATTTTCGAAAGATTTGCGCAAACTAATATTCGAGTTTGCAGTGTTGTTGTAAACATCTCCACTTAGATAATTTGAGTTTCGAATTGATTGCTGATAGTACTGACTACTCGAAAAGTTTACACTCGCACTGAAGTTGAAGTATGGATTTGATTTCTGATCTTGCGAATGTTGCCAACGAATATTATATAATTTCGATTGTGTAAAAATGTTTCTCGGATCCCTAATTCCTCCTGGTGTATCAGCATTTAAGCCTTTGATTCCTGTTATCCGATTTTCGTAACTCCCTGCAAAACTACCCTGAAACCGATAATTTACTTTATATCGGCTCATCAAGTTTACTCCCCAGCTTCCTTTGGTGTAGAATCTAGTCTGAAGTTCGAGGTCGAGATATTCGCCAATAGGCATATAGTACCCTAATCCATCCAAATAAAAACCAACGTCTGCACGTTCGCCGAATGATGGCAACAAAATACCTGCAGCCCTTTTACTACCCATCGGGATATAGGCAAATGGTAATGCCAATGGTGTAGGGATATCATAGATTCGCATATTCGTTGGGCCAGTGATCAAGAGTTTTTCTCCCTCTTCTTTTTTATCGATGAGTTTCCCTCTTGTCGTTCGCAAAACATAATCGGGCTCGTTGGTTTTTCCTTCCTTGAAAAAAGTATCGGTGGTATAGTCGGCCCGAGAAAGATACATTACAGAATCGTTGATCCTTTTTACACGATCGGCTACAATTACTCCTTCATCTTCATTCAAACGAATATTATACGCTATTCCCATCTTGGTTTTGAAATTAACCTTGAAGGCTTCTTGCTCGAACTCATTAGCACCTTGCTTAAATTTTGTACGTTCAGTCACATTGCCAATCGAATCTCTTTTGCCTTCTGCGTACACATCACCAGTATTCCAATCAATTTCGATATAATCGGCTTCGATTTTCATATCCTCATAGTCTACTTTTGCCTGGCGCAACAAATAGGTGATATTTTTCTTGCGATCATGAACTTCGTCATCAGACGACCGCACAACCGTATGCTCTAATTTAGATTTTTTCACTGGAATTATGGTATCGAGTTTGATAGAGTTTTGACTCGATTTTTGTGTATCCATCTCTTGCATTTGCCCATACGAAATGGTACAAACCAAGAAAGGTGAACAAAATATTATATGTTTAAAAGCGTTGCTAAACAAGTTGAAAAGTAATTTTTGTTTTAAATTGCGTCAAAATTAACTAAAAAAACTATCTCACAATATGCGTTATAGAATGATTAACATACAAAAGTATTTATTTTTACTACTATTTAGCTTCGCAATGATTGTTTTTGGTCAGAAAAATTCCAGAAATAATTTTGTGGTTGTCCTTGATGCTGGTCATGGAGGACATGATGCTGGTGCACGAGGCGTAGCCGATCTAGAGAAAAACATTGCCTTAGATGTTACCATGCGATTGGGAAGAATGATTGAGAAAGAACTAAAAGACGTAACGGTTGTCTACACACGTACATCGGATGTTTTTTTAGCATTACACGAAAGAACTGCTATTTCTAATAAAAACAAGGCAAATCTTTTTATCTCGATTCATTGCAATTCGGCAAGCAATACCTCAGCCTACGGTACCGAAACTTTTGTCATGGGACTGAAAAGAATGAACGAAACCGATGAGGTTTCTAGACGAGAAAACTCGGTAATATTCTTGGAAGACAATCAAGAAAAATATACACGCTTTGACCCAACCGATCCAGAAGCAGTAATAGCCTTCGAGATTCAAAATGCAGCTTATAAAGATCAAAGTATTCGATTTGCAGATTTGGTAGAAAAAAACTTTGTAAAAAACAATCGTCATAGCCGAGGAGTAAAACAAAATAATTTTCACGTATTGCGTGGCAATGCTTCACCCTCTGTGTTGATTGAGCTTGGTTTTATTTCTAATTACGATGAAGGATATTACCTAGCATCTGAACGAGGAAAACAAGAACAAACCGAAGCAATTTATAGAGCATTTAAAACCTTCAAAGAAGAGTTTGATCGTAAAATGGGACGTGTTGCAAGCAGTCAACCCGTAGTTGAAAAACCAAAAGAGGTTGAAAAACCAGTTGTAGGTAAAAATTTCAGAATTAAGTTTTTGGTGAGCAAATCAAAATTCTCTCCTACCTCTCCTATGTTGAAAGGGCTTACAGATGTAGAAATTGTACAAGAAGGTGATAATTTTGTCTATTATTACGGGAACACCAACTTACTATCAGAACGAGATGAACTTCTCACTTTTGTGAAAAGAAAAGGATTTCCCGAAGCTTTTTGGGTCGAATTTTCTGATAACAAGAAGTTAGAAGGTAATAAAACTTATCGAATCCAGTTCATGACCTCTAACAAAAAATACCGCGATAAAGATGGAAAATTCAACGGCTTGCAAGATGTCTATCGCATAAAAGAAAGATCATTATTCAAGTACTTTTTCGGACAAGCAAAAACCATGGAGGACGCACAAAAAATACTTAGTGTCGTACAAGCAAAAGGTTTCAGAAATGCTTTCATCGTAACATTTGAGGGTGACAAACCATTGTAATATTGACTGTTTCTAAACAATATTCTTTTAATTTTGTAAAAAAATAAAAAAGTGAAAATTTCTAACGAAGTAAAAATAGGTATCGTTTCACTGGCCACTGTAATTGGATTTTTCTTTTTGTACAACTTCCTAAGAGGAACAAAAGTTTTTTCTACCGGCAGGACCTTCTACGCCAAATACGAGAATGTAAACGGTCTACAAGTAACAAAACCCGTATCTATAAACGGATTAACAGTTGGTAAAGTTGATAAAATAGAAATTGTTGATGGTAAACCCTTAACATTTATCGTAGAGTTTACTATTAATAAAGACATCAAATTCTCTAAAAACACTATCGCACAAATCTATTCTCCAGGCCTGATGCAAAGCTCTGAAATGCAATTGATTTTGGATTATGATGGAGAAATTGCAGAAGATGGTGACTTTTTGAGAGGTGGAGTCAGTGGCGGATTATTAGGCGATATCGGTGGGCAAATAGAGCCCACTCAACAAAAATTAGACACCGTTTTGATAACCATGAACAGAACATTATCGGCTATAGAACGATTGCTAGACAATGACAATCAGAACAATATAAAAATTTTGATTGAAAATCTAAACAGAACGGTAGGTTCTTTCAACGAAACAGCACGATCATTCTCTAGTACTTCGGCCTATGCAAATGAATTAATCAAAGACAACCAAAAAATTATCAATTCTACCCTAAACAATGCCAATTCTATGTTGGCCTCGGCTAAGATTTCTGCAGATAAATTTGGACAAACCGCAGATAAATTAAACAACTTACAATTAGAAAAAACGTTGAATAATTTCGAGGCAGCCTCTGTAAATCTGAAAGAATTAATGACACGCATAGAACGTGGAGATGGAACACTAGGAAGTCTACTCAACGACAGAACCATGTACAATAATCTGAATGAGGCCACAAAAAACCTCAACGATTTAATAATAGACCTGAAACAAAACCCGAATCGATATGTAAACATTTCGGTATTCGGCAAAAAATAATTAAAAACTAGACACTAAGTAAACTTATCAATATGGCTCAGTATTTACCAAACATTATCTTTGCAATCTGTTTGATTGTCGCTGCCACAATCTTTACTATTAATGCCAAAAAACTTGTTCGCAACATACGGTTAGGACAACCTATTACCCGTTGGGACAGACCAAAAGAGCGATGGGCAGTCATGACACGTGTAGCACTAGGGCAAGGAAAAATGACCGTTCGTCCACTAGCAGGATTCCTCCATATTTTGGTCTATATAGGTTTCCTTCTGATTAATATAGAAGTCGTAGAAATTCTTATTGATGGCCTTTTTGGTACACATCGTGTTCTTAGCTTTATGGGAGGATTCTACACCTTTCTCATTGGTTTTTTCGAGGTACTTGCTTTTCTAGTATTAGTATCTTGCTTTATTTTCTTCTTACGCAGAAATGTCACTCACATAAAACGACTAGTCATGGGAGAGCTAAACGGATGGCCTAAAACAGATGCAAACCTAATTTTGATATTAGAAATGGCCTTTATGCTTGCCCTTTTAACCATGAATGCTACCGATGCTACCTTGCAAGCACGCAATGTTCCACATTATATAGAGGCAGGAGGCTTTCCTATTTCTAGTTGGTTAATCCAACCTTTCTTAACCAACTTCAATACCGATACGCTAATAATTTTAGAGCGTATCATGTGGTGGTTCCACATACTAGGAATCTTTTTCTTTGCTAATTATCTTTACTATTCTAAACATTTGCATATTATACTGGCATTCCCTAACACATGGTTCTCGAAACTCGAACCAAAGGCCGAGTTCAATAATTTAGCTTCGGTTACCAAAGAAGTAAAATTAATGATGGATCCCAACGCAGACCCATTCGCTGCACCAGCAGAGGGCGAAGTAGAAGAACCAAGCACTTTCGGTGCCAAAGATATATTCGATCTCAACCAAGTTCAGCTACTCAATGCTTATACGTGTACAGAATGCGGACGATGCACCTCAGAATGTCCGGCAAATATTACAGGAAAAAAACTCTCACCTCGTAAGATTATGATGGACACGCGAGATCGCTTAGAAGATGTATCTAAAATTTTAGACAACAACAATGGGCAATGGGTAGACGACGGAAAAACACTCCTCAACGACTATATCACTACCGAAGAATTATGGGCATGTACCTCTTGTAACGCCTGCACACAAGCCTGCCCTGTCAACATAGATCCATTATCGATCATTGTCGATTTACGCCGCTATTTAGTAATGGAAGAATCTGCCGCTCCTCAGGAATTAAACCTGATGATGACCAACATAGAAAACAACGGTGCACCATGGCAGTTCAATACAGCTGATCGTTTAAATTGGACCAATGATTAAAACCTTATACATTATTTATTAAAACTCAAACGTACATCACATGTCAACAATAACCGTAAAAACAATGGCACAATACATGGCCGAAGGCAAACAACCCGAAGTTTTATTTTGGGTAGGATGTGCTGGTAGCTTTGATGATAGAGCAAAAAAAATCACCCGTGCTTTTGTAAAAATACTTAACCACATAGGCGTAGAATTTGCCGTTCTAGGTACCGAAGAAAGCTGTACTGGAGATCCAGCAAAACGAGCGGGAAACGAATTTGCATTTCAGATGCAAGCCATGATGAACATTGAGGTGCTTAACGCCTACGAAATAAAAAAAATAGTCACCACTTGCCCTCACTGCTTCAACACTCTAAAAAACGAATATCCGTCATTAGGAGGCACGTATGAAGTATTACATCACTCACAATTTCTACAGCAATTAATAGATGAAGGACGCTTAAAAATCGAAGATGGAGAGATATTCAAGGGACGTCGAATTACCTTCCACGATCCATGCTATTTAGGTCGGGGAAACAATATCTATGAAGCCCCTCGATCGTTGATCGAAAAATTAGATGCTGAATTGGTCGAAATGAAACGTTGCAAAACACGCGGCTTATGTTGTGGTGCTGGTGGAGCACAAATGTTCAAAGAGCCAGAAAAAGGAAATGTAGACATCAATATCGAGCGTACAAAAGAAGCTTTACAAGAATCACCTGATGTAATTGCTACTGGTTGCCCATTCTGTAATACGATGATGACGGATGGTGTAAAACATTTTGAAAAAGAAAAAACAGTTTTGGTAAAAGATTTGGCAGAATTAGTAATGGAAGCCAAGGATCTATAAATCAAAAAAATTAATAAAAAATCGGACCAAAGTCCGATTTTTTTATATCCTAACTCAGCAAAACTTTAAGTAACTTTGTTACTCATCATAAAAACATAAACAAAATGATAATAACAGATCATGCACGCATCTGGATTTTTCAATCCATGCGAGCCTTTACGAAGCAAGAAACTCAAGATATTAAAAGTGAATTCGATAATTTTTTACTGGATTGGAATGCCCATGGTGCAGCCCTTTTAGCCGAATACGAAATCATCAACAATCAATTTATTATTGTCACGGTAGATGAAGATCAGGTTGAGGCAAGTGGATGTTCGATTGACAAGCTCACCAAACTAATTAAAAATTTAGAAGAAAAGCATCAGTTCGGTTTTCTAGACCGTATGAATGTTGCTTATGAAGTAAATAACAAAATAGAAATTATGAATCTTCTAGATTTTAAAAAAGCAGTAAAAAATTCCGAATTACCTGCAGAAACAATCGTGTATAATAATGGAGTAACAACTTTATCCGATTTTCGTTCACAATGGAAATTACCTCTAAACAAAAGTTGGGCAAAGAATTTGCTACCGTAAAAGAACATATTAGAAAAAAGAGTAACTTTATTACAACAAAAACAAAATTTATATGAAAGGAAAAGGCTGTCTAGTAAGCGGAATTTTTTTAGCAACTATCGCTGCAGTAATTCTTTGGGGTGTAAGCAAATACAATAGTTTCGTACCCATGCAAGAAAATGTAAAAGCACAGTGGTCGAATGTAGAAAACACCTACCAAAAACGTGCAGACCTCATCCCGAACCTAGTGAGAACGGTTCAAGGAGCTGCCAATTTCGAGAAATCTACACTAACCGATGTAATCAACGCACGTGCAAAAGCAACATCCAACCAAATAAATATTGATGATGTTGACGATTTAACCCCCGAAAACATTGCTAAATTTCAATCTGCACAAAACGAATTGTCAGGTGCTTTGAGTAGATTATTGGTTACCGTTGAGCAATACCCAACCTTGCGTGCGACAGAAAATTTCCAAAGCTTTCAGGCAGAATTATCGAGCATAGAAGCAGAAATTAATTACGAAAGAAGAAAGTACAACGAAGCAGCCAAAGACTTCAATTCGGTTATCAATAAAGTGCCGAACAATATTATTGCAGGAATAGGAAATTTCAAAGAAAAAGGATATTTCGAAGCCGACGCAGGAGCAGAAAAAGCACCGACAGTTGACTTCTCTGGACAATAAGATGGTAAAGAAAGATAGAGGATTCTTCAGCAAAAAAGAAGAAAAAAAAATTGTCAAAGCAATCGTAAAAGCCGAGAAAAAAACCAGTGGAGAGATTCGGATTCATATCGAGTCTCTACCATCTGAAAATCATTTTGCGCGAGCTATAGAGGTTTTTAAACAATTAGGAATGGAAAAAACGAAAAACCGAAATGGTGTTTTATTTCATATTTCCCCGGCCGACAAAAACCTCACAATCATTGGAGATCAAGGAATTAACGAAAAAACACCCGAAGGCCTTTGGGATGAAATCAACGAAACTGTTTTACATTATTTCCGACAAGAAAAGTTTACAAGAGGAATAATAAAAGGAATCAAGATGACCGGAAAAGCCCTAAAAAAACATTTTCCACATCAAGAAAATGACGAAAACGAATTGCCAAATGAAATTTCTCAAAACTAAATTTTTAAGTTTTCTTTGGGTAATGCTTGCCTTGTTCATCACCCAAAAAACAATAGCACAGCAACCATTTCAACAGAATAAATTTATTACCCCTCAAGAGGTTATTAACAGTAAAACTATACCAAAAAGAATTGTAAATGATTATGGACGAATTTTCGATCCGATGCAGTTACAAGCCTTAGAAAACAAATTGGTTCATTTTGACGATTCTACCTCTACCCAAATTGCCATTGTTACTTTTCGAGAATTAAAAGGTTATCCAATCGAACTTTTGGCAAGTGAAATAGGCGATAAATGGGGTGTTGGCCAGAAAGATAAAGACAACGGAATTGTAGTTTTGATAAGTGATTTGGATAGAAAAGTAACCATTCGGACTGGTTATGGAGCGCAAATTCATATTCCGCCAACAATCGCCAACAATATTATCCAAAAAGACATGTTGCCTTATTTCAGAAATGGCGACTATTATCAAGGTGTAGACAAGGGAATCGATTCTATGCAAAGAGCCTTGAAAGGAAAATATAAAAACGAAAAAACTCCCGAAAATGATCAACTTGGATTTTGGGAAATTTTCTTTATTTTTCTCATAGTCATCATTTTGTTATCCATATTTTCTCGCGATAATAATTCTGGAGGAAACCGCACACGTAGAAGAAGAAGTTTATTCGACGATGTTGTTATTATGAATACCGGAAGCACCATTTTTCGTGGTGGTGGAGGAAGTTTTGGCAGCGGCTCGGGAGGAGGCTTCGGAGGTTTCGGTGGCGGAAGCTTCGGAGGTGGCGGAGCAAGCGGAAGCTGGTAAAAATAATCACATCCTAACGTCTTATCAACCTTATTTTTAAATCATAAAGTAAGGTTGATTTTTTTATTATTTTTTAATTCGAGTCAACTATCGTAATTTTGACCAATAATCCAAAGCATGTCTGCATTCAATCATTTATTTTCATATCAACGAACCAAAAGCCCTAACGAATCATTAGACCAACGCTCTGCATATCAACGAGATTATGACCGAATAATTTTTTCGTCTGCTTTTCGTCGATTACAAAATAAAACTCAAGTTTTCCCTCTGCCAGGAAGTGTGTTTGTTCATAATCGGCTCACTCATTCACTAGAAGTTTCGTCTGTTGCACGTTCTATGGGGAGCTTAGTCGGGCAGTTTATTGCGAAAAATTATGATTTGAATGAAACGGCTTATGATTTTTATATGCACAGTCTGGCCGATGTACTTTCTTCGGCAGCTTTGTGCCACGATATAGGCAACCCGGCTTTTGGACATTCGGGCGAAGATGCAATAGCTTCTTATTTCGATCGGCACTCGACTGATCTAAAATCTCATTTTACCGAAGAACAATGGACTGATCTTATCTATTTCGAAGGAAATGCAAATGCCATTCGTATCTTAACCCAACAACAAAGTGGCAAATCAGAAGGTGGATTACGCCTCACTTACTCTACGATTGCTTCTATTGCAAAGTATCCTTGTGAGTCGATTGCACGAAAAAAATCGATATTACACAGAAAGAAATTTGGCTTTTTCCAATCAGAGAAAGAAACCTTTCGTCACATTGCAGAAGCGACAAATATGGTGCAAGAGAGTAATCCGCCCATGATTTTCAAGCGGCACCCTTTTGTGTTTTTGGTAGAAGCTGCTGATGATATTTGCTATAATATTATCGATGTCGAAGATTCTCATCGTTTGGGGATAATCGACCATGATAAATGCAAAGATTTATTCCTGAATCTAATTGCATCACTCAATCCCGAACAAATCGAAAAAACAAATTCTAACCTAAAAAATATTAGCGATAAAAATGATCGAATCGCTTATCTACGTGCGAAATCAATCAATTCTCTTACGCAAAAATCTGTAGAAGTTTATCAAAACAACATCGAACTTATCCTGCAAGGAAACTTCGATTATGCATTGTTGGATGTCATTAAAAATGATACAGAGAAAATCACCAAAAAAGTTTTGAGTGAAATTCAACGCTTTTCTATTGCCAATATTTATAATCATCGTTCGGTAGTCGAAATAGAAAATGCAGGATACAATGTAATGTCTGAGTTACTTACACAATTTATTCCGCCAATCCTAAAAGAAGCTCAGGAGCGAAAATCATACGAAAAGAAAGCACTAAAATTGGTGCCTGCGCAATTTATGTATGATGATAAAATGCCCTATGAGCGGGTTTTGGGTATATTGGATTATGTTTCTGGAATGACCGATAATTATGCTACCGAATTGTATAGAAGAATAAAAGGTATCGAAATAGGAATGCATATTTAACAACATGCAAATTTCGTACAAGCCTAGTTTTACTCTTCGATAGAGTAAATCCCTTCTTGTTTATTAAGAAATATAAACTTCTTTATTAATAATTCTATCGTGGGATTCGTATCGAAAGGATTAACAATCTTCATGATTCTTTCTCGATTTTTTATCTGATGATGCAACTCGTAATATCCATAACCAACAAATTTACCCTGATCGATAAAAAAGAAAGCATGTTCACCTGTTTTTCTTCCTTTATCTGACAAAATAAATGTTTCGGTAGGATAATTTGTACGATTTACCAATGCTTCGACCCGTTCATTGTACGTTTTTGGATTTTCTTTTCTTATGCAAGCTCCTTTACACTGCCCCATTTCGTATGAGAAACAAGAAGCCGAAGAAGGCTGAAGCAGATTTATTTTCGGACAAAGATTGTACTCTAAAGTAACTTTTTGCAAAAATTCTAGTGCCGTCTCTTTTCTAGCGAAAGTAAGAATAGGTTCTGCTTTTCTGCCTTTCCCTATTTCTAGACGATGATAAGAACGTTTAGAGGGAATAAAATACAAGCCATAAGGCGTTTTGGATTTGATGATTTTGATATTGAGAAAGGGTTGATTGAGATTGATCTCGTGCACTTCTTTTATCTCTGCTAACAATTCGCTTCCCGTTACTTCATAGGTGATATACTTTGTATAACGTTTTATTTTACTCGACTCGAAATTTTTGGAAGAAAAGTATCGATTCACTCGATAAGCAATATTGCTACTTCTACCTATAAAAATAATATCGTCTAATCGGTTATAAAAGTAAAATAATCCTGTTTTGGTTGGAAGGTTTTCTAAGAGTTTTTGATATTTTTCTTTTACCTTTTTCTCGGTTCTCAAGCCCGATTTTTTTTGGATAATTTTCTCACTATCTTTATCTCTCAACAGTTGAAAAAGTTTCAGTGTTGCACGCGCATCTCCCGATGCTCGATGGCGATCGGTAATCGGTATACCCAAAGCATTCGTTAACTTACCTAGCGAATAAGATTCCATGTTCGGGATTAATTTCTGAGCAAACTCAAACGTATCAATCCAGTCTTTTTCATAATCGTAGCCTAATTTTTTAAATTCTTGTCGAAGCATTCGATAATCAAACTTCACATTATGACCAACCAGAATACAATCTTCTGTAATTTCGACAATTCTCTTGGCTATTTCATGAAATTTTGGAGCAGTGAGCACCATTTTATCAGTAATATTGGTCAGCTTCTGCACGAAAGGATCTATTTTCCTCATAGGGTTTACCAATGAAATAAACTGATCCACAGTCGTTTGACCATCGTACCGAAAAATTGCTATATCGATAATCGACTCCTCTCCTACCTTGCCTCCTGTGGCTTCTATGTCTAATATTGCAAACACCTTATTTTTTACCTTTCATTGCACTCATCAACAATTTCATTCCCCAATCGATTAATTTTCGAGTGGCTGTCCTACTTACATCACGTGCCATCCGACTATCGGTCCACGAAGTTTGTTTCGGAGCTGTTGTTCTTCTTGTAGCAGGGATTGGTTTGGGAGCATTTTTTTCTGCATTGGCTTCTGTAAGTCGTTCACTCAACATCTCATGTGCACTGTGTCGATTGATAGAGTTTTGATATTTACTTACCAATTTAGAGTTATTGACCAATTGACTAATTTCGTTTTCGGTAAGGATATCCATTCTAGAGTTTGGTGAACGCATATACGTATAAGCCAAAGGTGTAGGTATACCTTTCTCGTCCAAAGCTGTTACAAACGCTTCTCCAATACCTAATTGAGTTATAACCTCGTCTGCTTTATAATAGGTAGAGATAGGATAGTTTTCGATGGCTTTTTGAATTTCTTTTCGATCTTTGGCTGTAAAACCACGCAAAGCATGTTGTACTTTTAGTCCGAGTTGGCTAAGTACGCCATCTGGAACATCACCCGGGACTTGGGTTACAAAAAATAATCCTACACCTTTCGATCGAATTAATTTTACCATTGTCTCTATTTGGTTGAGCAATGTTTTCGATGCTTCCTTGAATATAAGGTGGGCCTCATCAATGAAGATTACTAATTTCGGTCTGTCAGAGTCTCCTTGCTCTGGAAATTGAGAATAGATTTTATTCAATAAACTCAACATAAAAGTAGAAAACAAATTCGGTTGATTTTGGATATCGGTTAATCGTATAATATTCACGGTTCCTTGTCCATTGTTTACTTGTAATAATTCTTGTACATCGAAACTTGGTTCACCAAAAAATTTTGTAGCTCCTTGTTGCTCTAGTCCAACAATTTTTCTGAGAATTGCTCCTAGAGAAGCAGGTGATATTGTACCGTAATTAGAATTTAATTCTGTTTTCCCTTCGGGTGTATCGGTTACATATTGCAGTACACGACGCATATCTTCTAAATCAATCAATGGGAGATTATTATCTTCACAATATTTAAAGATAATGGAGATAATACTTGATTGTGTTTCATTCAATTCTAAAATTTTACTAAACAAAACCGGACCAAATTCTTCGATCGTTGCTCGAAGCTTCACCCCTGGCTCATCGCTAATAGAGAGTAACTCGCTTGGTGCAGCTTTGGCTACATACGGTAACCCCAAAACCTCGTGTCGTTGCAGAATTGCTTGGTTATGCTCATCTCCTTTGGCTGCGATCCCAGATAAATCTCCTTTGATATCCATAAGCAATGTGGGAACACCTTTTTCTGATAATTGTTCTGCTATGATTTGCAAAGATTTTGTTTTTCCGGTTCCTGTTGCTCCACCAATCAAACCGTGACGATTCATGGTTTTTAGGGCAATAGAGATTTCTGCCTCAGGAACTACTTCTCCGTCGAGCTTGGCTTTTCCTAATATTATTTTATCACCTTTGTACTGGTATCGCGATTGTATTTCTTGTATAAATGCTTCTCTGTTCGACATGTTATTAGGTTTTAAGGTAATTGATATTGTACGATAACGGGATAATGATCAGAAAACTTTTTTCGGATAATCTTTCCATCAATAGGAATAAATTCTTTCGAATGAAACAAATAATCAATCCGAATCGGAAAACGAAAACCATGAAAAGTCGTCGCATTTCCTTTTCCTACTTGCAAGAAAGAATCATACAAATAGGCATTTAGTTGTTGATATTCATAGGATGCGGGTGTGGCGTTCAAGTCACATCCTACCAATACAGGATACGGACTTTTGGTGATATATGGCATAATTTCTTTGAGTTGTTTTTCATGCATCAGCATTCCTGCAATCAACTTATTTTCTATTTTTTTTGTTTTTTCTTCTACTTGTGCAGAGTTTTCGGCTTCGATAGTCGATTTCACTAGATTTTTATCAACTCCCATCGTTTCCATATATATATTTACCAAACGTATTGTGTCTTTCCCTGTATCGATATCTGCATAAGCGGCAGTTCCTTTATTATTTTGAGTAGGAAAATTTATTTGTTTGGTTTCTATAATAGGATATTTACTAAAAAAAGCTATTAAGCCGTAATGTTCGCTATAATAGGACTGTAATTCTTTTTCTATTGATTTGAAGTTCTTTTCGTATGCTTCTTGAAACATCATTATATCTGCCAAATTTTTGGCTATAAATTGATCGGTTCCATCATCCCGAATGAAATGTGCGTTATACGACATCACACTGAGATTTGGTTTTGCGGTAGACTTCTTTTGGAATAAGCCTATCGGATAAGAATAAGTAAAAATATTGAGTACACCAAAAGATGCTACCAACACAATTAGGGCATATCGCCAACTAACGATAAGCCAATACCCGACAAAAAGACATGCAACAAGAAATATAAAAGGATAACCAATAGAAATAAAATTGAAATAAGGGATTTCTGAAGGTGCAAAAAAACGATTGAGATAAACAGAATATGCCATTAACAAAAATACCCCATTGAAAAACAAAAGGAATTTATTGAAAAAATTTAATTGAAAGCCTTTTTCTTGTTTCATCGTCCTTCTCTAAATAAAAAATCTTTCTCTTCTTTGGTCAAACTTTCATAACCCGAACGAGAAATTTTATCGAGAATAGCATCTATTTTTTGTTGTTTTGCAACTTTTTGCGAATTAAACTCATAGTCATCTCGAGGTACTTTCTGCTCGTATGGATTCTTTTTGGTTTGATTGCTATAGGTTTTAAAGGTAGTTTTTTTCTTACGATTGAAGAAATTTTGTACTTGTCGAATTGTCCGACCGATAAAATCATTTCCTTTTTCGAATTGTTTCATATACAGATACCCAACAGCAGCTCCTCCAAAATGAGATAAACTTCCGCCAGAATTACGACCATCTATTATCTGATACACATCCAAGCCTAATAAAAAGAAAGCAATATAGAGTATAGGGAAGCTATTGGGGAAAAACAACAATCGAACTGGTATTTTAGGATTATAAGATACCAGACCAAAAAAAGTAGCATATATTGCAGCTGATGAACCTACTAAATAACTTGATCCTGACGAAAAATAACCCGCAAACAAACAGTAGAATAAAGCACCGCCTAAGATTCCAAGAATATAAAAAGTAAGGAAGTCTTGATCTCTAAAATAGCGTAAAAACATGCTACTAATATAATATAACAACAGCATATTGAGGAACAAATGCCATAGTTCGCCATGTAAAAATGCATAAGTAAAAATGCTCCAAGGGTGCTTAATTAATGCATTGGGTTGACTGGAAAGTGCTATAATATTATCGATCTGGAAAGATGGAAAAATTTTCTTTAGTACAAAGCCAACTATCAATATCGTAAAGAAAAAGATAATATTGATATAAATCAATTTCGTTGCGATATTGCCAGACTTATATTTCAATTTCAATTCATCTAATATGCCATTTACCATCTTCTAAATTGATTTTTCTTCCAATTTCTAATGTACAAATAACCTACCAATGCACCTCCTAAATGTGCAAAATGTGCAACAGGATTCCAACTATAATTTGCAATTCCCATATAAAACTCTAAAACGATAAGTATCGGTATAAAATATTTAGCTTTGATCGGAATTGGTAAAAAAATCATCATTAGTTTTGCCTCAGGGTACAGAACTGCAAAAGCGACGAGCAAACCATATATAGCTCCAGACGCACCTACCATTGCTGTGGTATACGCGCTAAATAAATGCACTATATTATCTGCAATAGATTTTGTAAGCTGGATATTATTTAGTTTACTTTCTAAAGTATTCAATTCTTGATTTTTTATATGTACAATTTCTTCACTCGTCCCATTACTATGCATAATTCCTTGCCCAGCTTCGTATGCAGAACGTTTGATAAGATCCAAATCTATCATCGATAAAGAATCTTTCACTTCGGTTAACTGAAAATAGGTAGATAAGTTAAATAAAGCAAAACCACAAAAACCAGCCAACAAGTACATTGCTAAGTATTTTTTTGCACCAATTGTTTGCTCTACAACCGAGCCAAACATCCACAAACCAAACATATTGAATAGGATATGTGTAAAATCTGCATGCATAAACATATGTGACAAAACCTGCCAAAATCTAAAGTTGGGCGATTCTGGATAAAAAGCTCCAAAAACCATATCGAGATCCAATCCTTTGCTAGCAAAAATATATTTTGCCAAGAAAAACAGTACATTGATTATCAATATATTTTTAGTGATTACAGGAATTCTATTGAGCATTCGATTAATTTATTTTTTTTTCTATTTCTTGAAGATTCATTTTTATAAAAACCGGTTTTCCGTAGGGTGTAAAATTCGGATAATCAAGCATCAGCAATTGTTGAACCAAAGTTACCATTTGTTCTTTCTTCAGAATTTCTCCTTTTTTTATTGCTGCATTTTTTGCGAAAATTTTAGCAAAAGAAGACTCAAAATCTACACCTTGACTGAAGTCTAGTTCTGCAATAAAATCAGCAAAAATACCCGCCACATGACTTTGATCTACATCGACCGGAATTGCATTGACCAAAATCATTTCTTCTCGGAAACACAAATCAAAACCATAAAGAATTAATTCTTTTTCGATCGTTTTTATACGTTCTATATTCACAGGCGATGCCTCTAACTCGATTGGGAATAATAATTGTTGTGCCAAAGCATGATCTGTTTTGGTTCGCAGAAAACGTTCATACAATACTTTTTGATGCGCTCTATGCTGATCAATAACCAACAATTCGCCCAAATGTTCTACTACCAAATAACGCAAATTCCATTGCAAAATTTGGGTTGGTAATTCAGAATCCAACTCGAACAATGCTTCGGTTGGCGTATTTTCTTGCGTCAAGATTTCACTTTCTCGGTAAAAATCGAGATTCGCCTGGATGGTTGTTGGCGTAGGTTTGGTTTGTGTAAAAGGGTTATCAAACGGATTGTAATCCGAAGAAACCATAATTTTTGGCTCCACGATTGGTTTATCTTTCGGATGATTGATAAAAGCCCACCGAGGATCTTGATCAAAATCAAGAGAAGGAACAACATTAAATTGCCCTAAACTGTGCTTGATTGCCGAACGTAACAGCTGAAAAATCTTGGTATCTTCCTCGAATTTTATTTCTGTTTTGGTTGGATGAATGTTGATATCTATTTTAGAAGGATCCAACTCTAAATACAAAAAATAACTTGGTGTATAACCATTTGGTAGCAAACCTTCGAAAGCATCAGTAATTGCTTTATGTAAATAGGCATTTTTGATGAATCGGTTATTGACAAAAAAGAATTGTTCTCCTCGTGATTTTTTAGCAGAATCGGGTTTCCCTACATAACCTTTGATATTAACGATTTCTGTTTCTTCTAAAATTTCTAACAATTGGGTTTCTATCTTTTTACCAAAAATCTGTACTATTCGCTGCTTCAGATTTCCTGCTTTCAGGTAATAAACATCAGAATTATTATGAATTAACTGAAAAGAAATTCCCTCATGCGCCAAAGCTATTCGTTGAAATTCATCCTGAATATGCCTAAACTCTACTTGATTTGATTTGAGAAAATTACGTCTTGCCGGAACGTTATAAAAAAGATTTTTCACAGAAACAGATGTTCCACTGGGCGTTACTACTGGTTCTTGCACCCGTACATCTCCTCCTTCAATCACCAACAGACTACCCAAGGTTTCATCAGTTAACTTAGTTTTTGCTTCTACTTGTGCTACTGCTGCAATAGAAGCTAGAGCTTCCCCCCGAAAACCTTTGGTTGTAATATGAAAAATATCTTCGGTAGTGCGAATCTTTGATGTTGCATGACGCTCGAACGCCATACGAACATCGGTCATACTCATTCCCTTTCCGTCGTCTATGATTTGTATCAGACTCCGACCAGCATCTTTTATTAAAACTTTTATTTCGCTAGCGCCAGCATCCACCGCATTCTCCATCAGCTCTTTGACAACCGAGGATGGTCGTTGCACAACCTCTCCCGCAGCTATCTGATTTGCTACATGATCTGGCAATAATTGGATTATATCTCCCATCTATTCTTTTTGGCTTTCATCCTTAGATAATTTACAAATATACAAACTTATCATCTCTATAAAAAGAGATTAATCATAGGATAACTTATATGTTTTTTTAAAAAAAATAGTTGGTCAGGATATAAAAAAATATTAATACTGTTTTTCGATGATGGTCCCTACTTTATCAAATTCTTGATTAATTTCTACATCCTTGTCAGGAAAAAATATAGAAAAAAGGATAATCAAACCGAAAGAAAGCGGGAAGGCCGGAATCATCGCATATACCTCTTTATAGGGATGCTGTAGAATCATCCAAAACAAAACTATTAGTCCGCCGGAGATTAATCCTACCAATGCACCAACTCGCGAAGTTTTTTTCCAAAGCAAACTCAACAACATTAGTGGACCGAAGGCTGAACCAAAACCAGCCCATGCATAGCCCACCAAGTTTAGGATAGAATTGTTTGGTGAAATCGACAGTAGCAATGCTATTATTGCAACGATAAGAACCGAAAGTCGACTGACCCTAAGCAATGTTTTTTGTGAAGCATTTTTATTGAGAAAAGAACGATAAAAATCTTCGGTCATCGAACTCGAAGTTACCAACAATTGCGAGGATATTGTACTCATAACCGCTGCTAAAATAGCACAAAGCAAAAAGCCCGAAATAAGTGGATGAAACAAGGCTCTTGAGAAATAGATGAAGATGGTTTCTGGATCATCAATTATAGTGTGGTACTTGGTCATATAAGCAATCCCAACTAAACCAATCAGCATGCCACCTCCTACACAAAATATCATCCAAGTAATCCCGACAGTTCTAGCTTTTTTCAAATCTTTTACTTGATCAATTGCCATAAAACGAACCAAAATATGTGGTTGACCAAAATATCCTAGCCCCCATGAAGCAAGCGACAAAATCCCGATTGTTGTAGTTCCTTCTAGCCAACTTAGATTGGTAGGACTCTGAAAGTCGATCCAATATTTGGTTTCGACTATTCCTCCGATTTGGATCACAATGATAATCGGAATGACCAAAAGAGTAATAACCATTATTATTCCTTGTACAAAATCGGTTAAACTAACTGCTAAAAACCCGCCTAAAAAAGTATAGATAATCACCACTAAACTGGTAATCAATAATCCGTAATGATAATCGATTTCAAAAGCAGACTCGAACAATCTACCTCCCGCAACCATCCCCGATGATGTGTATAAGGTAAAAAAAACTAAGATAATAATCGATGAAATAAGTTTCAGAAGATGTGTTTGGTCTTTAAATCGGTTTTCGAAATAGACGGGCAGCGTAATTGCATTCCCAGCCACTTCAGAATAAACTCGTAGCCTTGGTGCCACCAAAACATAATTGAGAAAAGCCCCAATCGTTAAACCAATTGCCAACCAACCACTCGACAACCCTACCGCATACATAGCACCAGGAAGCCCCATCAGCAACCAACCACTCATATCGGCAGCGCCTGCTGAAAGCGCTGTAACCAGTGCCCCCATTTTCCTTCCTCCAATCAAGAAATCATCCGACGAAGTTTTAGTTTTTTGATAAGAGTAGAAGCCGATCATCAACATCATTATCATATAAATCCCGATGGAAATATATTCTAAGGTATTCATAGATTGTTTTTTTTCGAAGATAAAACTTTCATAAGAAAAACGTTGTGTTTACTGAGATTTTCTTGATTTTAGGAGAACAAAAGCAAGAGTAATTAAAAAAACTTTTCAGACCTTTGCAGCTTTAAATAAATACATGAAAGTATCGCTAAAAAATTGGTTAACTCTCCTTGTCTTATCGCTTACTTGGGGAAGTTCTTTTATACTAATCAAACAAGGTCTGAATGCCTTTACACCGTATCAAGTTGGCGCATTGAGAATGACGATTGCTGCAGGTTTTTTATCGATTTGGGGAATTAGGAATTTACGGAAAATTCCACGAAACAAAATATTTTGGGTAATATTAGCTGGTGCAAACGGAAACTTTATACCTATGTTCCTTTTCCCAATAGCCCAAACTCATGTTAGTAGTTCTATGGCTGGCATTCTCGATTCGCTTGTTCCTATTTTTGTATTACTTTTCGGTGCATTGTTTTTTGCAATTCCTGCCAAAACAAATCAGATCATAGGAGCTTTAATCGGATTTTCTGGTGCAGTTCTCTTAATTGGTTTTGATGGTATGTCGGGTGAAAATAGCCTGTTACACAGTTTATTGATTGTATTGGCAACTGCCATGTACGGGATTAATGGTTTGATCATCACCTCGAAGCTAAGGGATATACCATCGTTTCAATTATCAACTGCTTTATTTTCCATTTGGTTAATCCCAGCCATTATTGTTCTTATTTTATCGGGCTTTTTCACAAATTTTACAGGGAGTACAGAACAATGGAACAGCTTGGGTTATATAACCTTATTAGGATTTTTTGGTACAGCAATCGCCATGATGTTGTTCTACAAAATGATCCAAGAAACTAGCGCAATTTTTGCTTCGATGGTTACCTACATCATGCCTATAGTTTCTGTGTCTTGGGGAGTAATGGTCGGTGAGCATATCACATGGCTGCATTTTGTCGGTTTTTTATTAATCCTCTGCGGTGTTTACCTCATCCAAAAAAAATCGAAAAATGAAATCGAACAATCAGAATATATACAAAAAGAAGTTTAGTGTTTTTTGGATAAAAGCATTTCTGCATGTGGTAAATGATCCTCTATATACACTTGCGATACTTGCACAAAATCATAAGATTCATAAAACGGAATCAAATATTCTTGTGCAGATATACGAATTGCGTTTCTAGGATAAAGATTGCTAACTGCCTCTATGGCAAAAGTCACCAATTGTCTTCCTATTTTATGCCTTCTATATTTTGGATGCGATAAAACACGCCCTATAGACGTTTCATTCGGGTAGGATAAATCCGGTGGAACCAAACGCGTATACGCTACCATTTGTCCATCTTTCTCGGCCCAAAGATGATAGCAACCCAAATCTTTGTTATCTATATCTTGGTATATACAGGCTTGTTCGATGATAAAAACCATTTCTCGTAGTTGTAAAATCTGGTAGATTTCCAAAGCAGATAATTCATCAAATCGTTTTATTTTCCAGACCAAATGCATTTTTTTAATTCATTTTCGAGTATTTAGCCAAAATATTTTCGAAACGTTTTTGACTTAGCATGTATTTCAATCTTACCGATAATTTCTGCATCCTTTTACCGATATAATAGTGAGGTTTCAGATTTTTCTTATTCAATAATTTCTCGATTATAGGAATCAGTTTCTCTGGTGGAGTTCCGTTTTCTACTTCCTTGTCAATTTCTTCAACCACAGCAAAAAATTTATCTTTATGAAATGCTGAAACGGTACTTTTAACACGACTTTCTGCAATATTTGTACGAATATCTCCAAAGTTTAGAGTGGCAATCTTTACGCCTGTTTTACGATTCTCTAAACGCAATGCTTCCGTTAAACGATCTATGACCGATTTCGAGGCAGAATAGTAACCTCTGAAAGGCAATGCATGATTACTAGCAATCGAAGAAACATTAAAAATCCAACCGTATTTCTGTGCTCTCATATGTGGTAAAACTGCCTGAATCGTATAAAGTGATCCAAAAATATTAACATTAAAAAGCTTATCCACATCTTCCTTGCTTGCGTCTTCTACAGCACCCAACATACCAATCCCTGCATTGTTAATCAAGACATCGATTCTTTTTTGTTCATGCAAAATAGTTTCGATTGATTTGTACACATTTTCTTTATTTGTTACATCAGTCGGAAGATGATGGAAAGTTTCTTTACCATGCATTGTTCTCGACAATCCATACACAATATGACCTTTTGATTGGAAATAATTGGCCAAGGTAAGCCCAACACCCGCCGAAGAACCGGTGATTACAATTACTTTTTGCTGCATGATGGGATTCTATAAATTTTCTGAAAGCAAAGATAAAGAGAACAAAATGAATTCTATAGATTATTTTTTAAAATTTATTTGTCTGAAAATCAAATTTTTACAAAAAATAAAAATAAAATACTTCTTTTTGATTTGTATAATCCAAAAACAGCGCTATATTTGCAATCCAAATAAGAAAGGTCTCTTAGCTCAGCTGGTTCAGAGCACCTGCCTTACAAGCAGGGGGTCACTGGTTCGAATCCAGTAGGGACCACAAAAAGGAAGCGTTCTTTTTTATAAATTATTTACATCGGGCTCTTAGCTCAGCTGGTTCAGAGCACCTGCCTTACAAGCAGGGGGTCACTGGTTCGAATCCAGTAGGGCCCACAAAGTACGTTTGCGAAAACTGCTTTATACTAAAAATAATTTCGGGCGAATAGCTCAGTTGGTTCAGAGCATCTGCCTTACAAGCAGAGGGTCGGGGGTTCGAATCCCTCTTCGCCCACAACCTATCAAACCCTTATCAAATCCTTGGTAAGGTTTTTTTGTTTTTAAGCTTTTCTGTATTCCATCCTACTGAAATTATTGTCCTGACTTTCATCCTTCTGAAATAAAAAACCGCTCTACAAAAAGCAGAACGGTTGAGTAATTTGTTGCAGTAATTTTCTTAGAAGTGAATATGCTCACCTGTTTTGGTAACAAAGGCTTTTTTACGAAAAATCAGCAAACATGCGATTCCGATAAAGATGGCAGAGTCGGCAATGTTGAATACGGGTTGGAAGAACTTATAATGCGTTCCGCCAACTATTGGTACCCAAGTAGGCCAATCGAACTCGAATAACGGGAAATAGAGCATATCGACTACGCAACCAAGCATAAACGATGAATAGCCATCGAAGTTTGCTTTGGCGAGTCCATTGTACCCTACCCAACTCATGAGTTGATCATTGTAAACGGTCCCTTTGTCGAAAATTATACCATAGAATAGACTATCGATTACATTCCCGATGGCGCCTGCTAAAATGAGGGCGACCGGTAGGAGGAAAAAGTTACTTGCTTTTTTTCTTGACCACTTCATTACAAACCAGATGATAAAACCAATCAATCCGATTCGAAAAATGGTGAGAAGATGTTTCCCAAATAAACCTCCGAATTCTATTCCGTATGCCATTCCTGGATTTTCGACAAATGCCAATTGAAATCCTTTGAAAACTTCGACACTTTCATGCAGTTCGAAATTTGTTTTGATATAAAATTTCGATAATTGATCGATGAACAATACAATGAAAGCGACGAGCCAAACCTTCTTTAACATAAGCGATTAGCGTTGCAAATTTTTAGCTTCGATACTTAGGGTTGCGTGTGGCACTAAGCGTAAACGATCTGGATTGATCAACTTACCGGTTACACGACAAATTCCGTAGGTTTTATTTTCTATTCGGATTAATGCATTTTTTAGGTCGCGAATAAATTTTTCTTGTCGCGAAGCTAATTGCGCATTTTGTTCTTTACTCATGGTTTCAGAACCTTCTTCAAAAGCCTTAAAGGTAGGAGATGTATCATCGGTACCGTTGGTTTTATCGTTCATAAAAGTTTCCTGGATCATCTCTAGGTCTTTTTGCGCTTGAGCCAACTTCTCTTCGATAATCGCTTTGAATTCAGCCAGCTCGCTGTCTGAATAACGGATCTTTTCTTCAGTTGTTTTACTCATAATATTAGTGTTTTAGAATTGTTAGTTGTAACTTCTCATCATTGATTTCCACAGGGATACCATTAACGATTGTAGTATCAAAGGTCAAATTGTCTGCCAAAGTCTCATTGCGCACATATTCCATATTTGCCGTTACAGCTTGTTCTATTGCAGGGTTTTTCTCGATAATGATATCGATTCTATCGGTAACTTCGAACCCATTTTCTTTGCGTAAGTTTTGGATTCGATTAACCAATTCGCGAGAAATCCCTTCATCGATTAGCGCTTGGGTTAACGTGAGGTCTAAGGCCACGGTGAGTTGTGCATTGGAAGCAACTGTCCAACCTGGAATGTCTTTCGTTGCAATCTCGAAGTCATCTACCTCTATGGTATGTTTTTCTCCGTTGACTTCTAACTCAATATACCCCGTGTTTTCTAATTCTACTATTTGTTCATTTGTTAATTGTGCCGTTGCTGCAGCCACGGCTTTCATGTCTTTTCCAAATTTAGGACCTAAGGTCTTGAAGTTTGGTTTTATGGATTTGACCAAAATATCAGAAGCTTCTTCATTGGTCAGTAATTGTATTTCTTTTACGTTGACTTCTTGTTTCAATAAATCGCTTACCGCCAATAAACGATTCTTCATGGTTTCGTTCAGGACCGGAATCATTACTTTTTGCAATGGTTGACGCACACGATTATCGCTTAATTTACGCAAAGACAAAATCATACTTGTTGCCAATTGGGCTAAGCGTGTTTGTTCTTGCAACTCTTCATTGATCAAAGCTTGGTTTACTTGAGGGAAATTAGCCAAATGTACTGATGTAGCTTCATTTTTCCCTGTTGCATCGTTTAGATCTTTATACAAACGATCCATAAAGAATGGTGCGATAGGAGAGCTCAAGATAGCCACGGTTTCTAGCACTGTGTAAAGCGTTTGGTAGGCGGCAATTTTATCTTTTGAGTAGTCTCCTTTCCAGAAACGTCTTCTTGATAAACGCACATGCCAATTGGATAAGTTGTCTATCACAAACTCTTGGATAGCGCGTGCTGCTTTAGTTGGCTCATAGTCAGAGAAGAATTCATCTACTTGTTGAATCAAGGTATTTAATTCTGATAGAATCCATTGATCTAGCTCATCTCTTTCTTCTACTGGAATTTCTTTTTCGGCATAAGTAAACCCGTCAACATTCGCATATAGTGCAAAGAATGAGTATGTATTGTACAAGGTACCGAAAAATTTACGGCGTACTTCGTCTACTCCTGCCAAGTCGAATTTTAGGTTTTCCCATGGTTGAGCATTGGCAATCATATACCAGCGTGTAGCGTCTGGACCATAGGTTTCTAGTGTATCGAAAGGATCAATGGCATTTCCTAATCTTTTCGACATTTTTTGACCATTTTTATCCAGCACCAAGCCATTCGACATTACATTTTTATAGGCTTTCGAATCAAAAACCAAAGTTGCAATAGCATGCAATGTATAGAACCAACCACGGGTTTGATCAACTCCTTCTGCAATAAAATCTGCAGGATACATGGTATGATTATCAATTAACTCTTTATTCTCGAATGGATAATGCACTTGTGCATAAGGCATTGCTCCAGAGTCGAACCATACATCAATCAGATCTGCTTCTCGTTTCATTGGTTTACCGCTTGCCGAAACAAGTGTAATTTCATCGACTACATTCTTGTGTAAGTCTATCAAATCATAATTCTCTTCGGACATGTTGCCAACCTCAAAATCTTTGAATGGATTTTCTTTTTGGATTCCTACTGCAATTGATTTCTCTATTTCTTGCACCAATTCTTCTACCGACCCGATAATGATTTCTTCCTCTCCATCTTCGGTTCGCCAAACAGGCAAAGGAATTCCCCAATAACGTGAGCGAGATAAATTCCAATCATTTACGTTTTCTAACCAATTACCAAATCGACCTTCTCCAGTTGCTTTGGGTTTCCAGTTGATTTCTTTGTTTAGTTCGACCATTCGATCTTTCACTTCGGTAACTTTTATAAACCAAGAATCTAATGGATAGTATAGGATTGGTTTGTCGGTTCTCCAACAATGTGGATAACTGTGCTTGTATTTTTCTACTTTGAAGGCTCTATTTTGTTCTTTAAGCAAAATAGCGATTTCTACATCAACTGATTTTTCCGGTGCTTGTCCTTCATCGTAATATTCATTTTTTACAAATTTACCTCCATAACCTTTGGGTAGTGAAGCTACAAAACGTCCTTGCAAATCAACCAAAGGGACAGCATTTCCATGATCGTCTAGTACCAACATTGGAGGAACGCCTGCGTCTTTTGCTACACGAGCATCATCTGCACCAAAAGTTGGCGCTGTATGCACGATTCCTGTTCCATCTTCGGTAGTAACGAAATCTCCTGGGATTACCTGGAAAGCATTGTCTGCATTTTCGTATGGTAATGCCCAAGGCAAGAGTTGTTCGTATCGGATTCCTACTAAATCCTTCCCTTTAATTTCTCGTATTATTCTATATGGAATTGTTTTGTTTCCTGCCGTATAATCCGTAAAATCTTCTTCGGTTTCGGCTAGGTGATATGGTTTCGTAAATTGTTTAGATAACAATGCTTTTGCCAATACTACGGTGATTGGTTCGTGGGTGTATTGATTAAAAGTTTCTACGACTACATAATCGATATTTGGGCCAACAGTCAGTGCTGTGTTCGATGGTAAGGTCCACGGGGTTGTTGTCCAGGCTAAGATGTAGACATCATTTTCTTGATTATCGAAAAGTTTGGTCGAATTTTTATCGACCTTAAATTGTGCCACGATGGTAGTGTCTGTTACCTCTTGATAGGTCCCTGGCTGATTGAGTTCGTGCGATGACAAACCTGTCCCTGCTTTAGGAGAATAGGGCTGAATGGTATACCCCTTATACAAATAACCCTTGTCGTATATTTGTTTCAAAAGCCACCAAACCGTTTCCATGTATTTTGGTTTGTAGGTAATGTACGGATCATCCATATCTACCCAATACCCCATTTTTTCTGTCAGATTGTTCCATAAATCAGTATACCTCATTACGGTTCGCTTACAAGCTTCGTTGTATTGCTCTATAGTAATTTTGGTTCCGATATCTTCTTTGGTAATTCCTAATTCTTTTTCGGTTCCTAATTCTACCGGCAAACCATGGGTATCCCAACCTGCTTTGCGGATAACTTGTTTTCCTTTCAGGGTTTGGAAACGACAAAAGATATCTTTGATCGAACGTGCTAGAACGTGATGAATTCCTGGTTTTCCATTTGCAGAAGGTGGTCCTTCATAAAAAACGTACGAATCCTTTCCATCTCGAGAAGTAATACTTTTCTCGAAAACGTTTTGTTCTTTCCACTCTTTGAGAGTTTCATCTGCAATCTGAACTAAATTTAAGTGCTTATATTCTTTAAAATTCTTGGCCATTTATTTTAAATAATTTTCTTTTTTCTTCAAGATTTGCGAATATACGGATTTAATCATTTTTATCCTATCATTTTTCTATTCTGACGCATTAATTTACAAATTAATAATCTTTCTATCCAAACAAGAGCTTTTTGACAATAAATCTACCTGCACCTAATTATTAATGCAATAAATTATTCATTGATAAATTCATAAAAATTGTATTTTAGTTTCATGAAAACAGTCCTCAACAAACCTCATTTTGTATTCTTTTTCTGTGTTTTTATGCTTTTTTTGGGTTGTAAAAAAGGAGTAGAATACGAAAACATACTACCACCCGATGCCGTGGCAGTTGCCATTATCAATCCCAAACAGTTGGCCATCAAAGCTAACCTTACGAAGATAGATCAATACAAAGTTTTTCAGCTTTTCGAAGAATCACTGACCACCAAAAACGCTTCTACGGCAAAACTTTGGGAAACAATAAGAAAAGATCCCACCGAAATAGGAATTGATCTGAATAGACAAATTTTTGTTTTCATGGTGGAAAAAAACCAACAACAATATGTTGGGATTAGTATGAAAATGGGAAGCAAAAAGAAATTTGAAAATTTTTTAGCAAATTTACACCAAGCTTCTTCTGAAAAAGAAATTTCTTTTTATCAAGAAAATGATTTCCATTTCAGCTCGAGTTATCAATATCCTTTGGTGGGATGGAACAAAAACTCGATTCTATTTTTAGCAAGTACTTACCAAAACAATACAGAAAGCCTGAAAAAAACTTTTCATGATCTTACCCATAATAAACAATCGTTGTACCAAGACCCAAGCTTCCACGATGTGGTTGTGCAGGCACAAGATGTCAGTATTTGGACGACTAATTCTTTTTTTAGGCAGTTTACAGATTCTACCAGCGATATTGAAAAATATCCTAGGAACAATTGGGTTACGCACCTCAACTTTGTAGATGATGGGTTGGCCATTACTCAAAAATTCCATCCAGATCCCATCCTAAAAAAACAGCTCGATTCTCTCCCTTTTTGGAGAAAATCTACACCGTCTGATCTATTCGATTGGGCACCAAAACAATCGTATGCCAATTTTTTTATTTCGGTGCAGGAAGAGCAAATTTACAATGTGCTGAAGGAGCAAAAACTCATTAACAAAACTTTGGAAGAATTTGATATACAACTCGAAAAATACCCAAACAGTTTTCAGGGTACAGCTTTATTTAGCATTTTCGATTTTCAATCGACCCTCCAAAAAACTACCGAAAGAGATGCTTCTCTTGCCCATCAATCTCTTTCGCTCCAGCAAAACAGTATTCCGCAATTTGTTTGGCTAAGCGAGATGAAAAATCTAGATTTCTTAACAGCTTTTATCCAAAAAAATGCTGATCGAATAAAGGTTTATCAAACCTACTGGGAGTTGCGTTTAGAGAGTCTTCCTTCGATTTATTTCACTCAAAAAGAACCGTATTTTCTTATGACAAATAATGTCGAACAAATAAAAAAGTTCGCTTTGCAAATTAAAGATACAGAAACTTTTAAGGATAGTGAATATGCTAAAAATGCAAAATATCCTTTGTACGCATATTTCAATCTCGATCTGCAGCAGTATCCAGAAAATTTACAAACGAATTTTTATGGTTTGACGAATTTCACGTCGATGAAAATCATAAAACCTTTGTTTGAAATTCTAGATTTTGTTGACCTTAAAGCAACTGATTCGTACACCAAGACAGGGAAAATACATTTGAAAAATTCGGATAAAAATGCCCTAGAAACAATTCTTTTGGCACTTGACCAAGTATATATCAATATAATGTTATAGAGAAAAATGAAAATAAAAATTGATCGATTAATCCCAAAGCCTTTAGAGACTTTTGGTTTTGATGATTCTATGATTTGGGATAAAACTTACGAATTCGAAAAAGAAAATCATTACCAAATTATCGCTCCTTCGGGTGTCGGAAAGTCTACTTTGATTAATATTTTATACGGCATCAGAAAAGATTACACCGGGCGGGTTTGGTTTGATGAGCAAGATATTCGGGATTTCTCGGTTTCGCGTTGGACACATGAAAGAAATACACGCTTGGCGTATGTTTTCCAGGGACTACATTTGTTTGAAGAATTGACTTTGATGGAAAATATCTTATTAAAAAACAATTTGACTAACTTTAGCACCAAAGAAAAAATAGAAAACTGGATCGATCGCGTTGGACTTTCGAAACATTTATACCAAAAAGCAGCACATCTTTCTTATGGTCAACGACAACGAATTGCTGTTGTGAGAGCACTATGCCAGCCTTTTGATTTTCTATTGCTCGACGAACCTTTTAGCCATCTAGATACTGAAAATTCACAAGTTTTATTGGATATTATTTTCGAAGAAAGTCTACAACAAAATGCAGGAATTATTCTGACAACTTTACATCCTATCAACGATAAACGAATACAACATGCGGTTACACTCTAGTATTTTACTCGACAAACTATTCAGAAAAAACATTAGTTTTGTTCGATTATTTTCATTTCTACTTTTTTCGATCATTGGGTTTTATATTATCCTGCTTGCTAGTCATCTATATTTGGATTTATCACCCAAGCTAAAAGACAATTCTGCTTTATGGAAAGGGAATTATCTTATCATCAGCAAAAAAGTTTCTGCAATCAACACATTGACCAGAAAGCAAAATACTTTTGATGAGAGAGAAATCAACGAACTGAAATCACAAGAATTCGTAAAGCAGTTAGGAATTTTCAGAAGCAGTCAATTTCCGGTAAAATTGCAGATTAGTGGCGTGGCTGGTATCAGAGGTTTTTCGACTGATTTGTTTTTAGAATCAATACCGAACTCTTTTCTAGAAGTCGATAACGAGCGTTGGCAATGGAAAGAAGGCGACGCTTATATTCCGATCATTCTACCCAAAAATTATCTCAATTTATACAATTTTGGTTTTGCGAGCAGTCAAGGATTACCACAGGTTTCGGAAGGTTTATTCAAACAAATTCCGTTTCAACTTCTTTTAGGAAAAGGAGAAAATCAACAACTTTATCAGGCTAAAATTATCGATTTCACCACTAAAATCAATACGATTTTGGTGCCGGATAATTTTTTAGAGTGGGCAAATACACATTATCAAACCGACCAAAAAAACACACCATCTTCTCGTTTGATTATCGAAACAAATGCGCTTAGCGGTTCTAAGGCTTTGCCTTTTTTAGAACAAAAAGAATATGATATTAACCGGGACGAACTGAAGAATAATGAAATTTTATTTTATCTAAAAATAGGATTCTCGGTGACACTACTAATTGGGTTGTTAATCGTCGTTGCTTCGATTTGGTTATTGATCATTAACTTTCAGTTGATTGTAGAAAAAAACAAAGAAAAGCTGCGCGACCTACACTACATTGGTTATTCGCCACAACAATTGATTCGCCCCTATGTATCGTATACTATTTTTAGTCTTTTATTGACTTTTGTGATCGCATTGTTGGCGGTTTGGTTTTCGGTAAGAAGTATCTATGCAAAGCTCAACGAATTGAATATCAATAGTAATTCTAACTTTATCGAAGTTGTATTGATTGGTTTTGGTTTGATGTTACTCTTACTGGTTATTAATAGTCTATATTTGAGCTATTCTATCCGAAAAACAATTGTATCCTAAAATAAAAAAAGGTTCTGAACGATGTCCGAACCTTTTTGAGTTTTTTATATGATATTTCTTGATTAGAATTTATACGCCGCACCAATTCCAATTACACCTGCAGTAGTTTTGTTTACGAAATTTGTTCCTTCGTATACATATTTTTCTTTGCTCGAGATTGATTTAAAGAAGCCAGAAAACGCAAAACGGTCAAAATTATATCCGATTCTTGGTTGTGCATAGAATCCTCCATCCCAATCACTACTTAAGGAAGCGGCATATCCTAAATCTAAACCTGCAAAAAATTCGTCTGTAAAATTATACGTTGCCGAAGCTGCCAATGGCAAATATGTCACATTTGCATACTTATCTTTTCCGTTTCCGTTTATGTTTTTCGCAACATCTTTTCCGACAAAGTGATCAAATGCAACGGCTCCACCGACCTTCAGGTTATCGATTACTTCTACGCGGTATGCAGCATCTGCACCGATAGCAAATGAATGAGTTTTTGAGATATCACCCACCGGAAACCCTAAGTGTACTCCTACTTCTAAGCCTTCTTGCGCTTGAACATTGAATGCAGCTCCGAAAGAAAGAGCTATACCTAAAACTATTTTCTTCATAAAATTTGATATATTTTAATTTATTGTAGCAAAAAAAATACCACAAAAAAAGAGCAGTTACAAAACTACTCTTTTTCTTATAATTTATGGTTAATTTATTAGAATTTATAAGCAACTCCTAAACCTACAGAACCGATGTTCCAGTCGTTTTTATATTCTACTCCCAATACCTCGTATTTGTTGGTTCCGGAAACTCCTTTGTAGAATCCGTACACGTCTACTAATGCTCCACTATATCCTACTTTTGGTTGGTAGTAAAAGCCTCCATCCATACCATCATTGGTAGCAAATGCATACCCTAAGTCTGCTCCCACAAAAAAGTTTTGTGTTGGGGTAAATTTTGCTGATGCAGCCAACGGAATAAATCCGAAATCGTCTACATTATCTTTTCCAACGAAGTGATCGTACCCTGAAGCTAATCCTAATCTGAAGTTTTGAGCTACTGGATAAAGATAAGCAACGTCTAAACCGATATTGAAGTTTGATGCATCGCTAACGTCTCCTACCGGAATACCTACATGTACACCTGCTTCGAAACCTGTTGATTGTGCTTGTAAACCTACAACTCCAAAAACTGCAACTGCTGTTGCTAATACTAACTTTTTCATAATTATTTAATTTATGTTTTTTCTATTATTTCTGTAGACAATATTTCCAAACTACGTGCCAAAAAGTTAAATCTCTATCAAAATATTTACTCGAAAAATCACAACCAACTGAACATCAACACTATATCGTTAACAATTATGTCAAATATTAGATATAAAAAAAGGACCCATAAAAGGTCCTTAGAACTATTATTTAGATTAACAATTAATCTTCAGGAGCAACCGTTTGGTACAACTCGTTTTGTTCTTTTTGAGCATAAGCAGTATCAACATCATGAATTAAGCCTAGCAATTCATTGATTTCATTGAATTGTTTTACAATAATTTCTTGCTCAGTTTCGTCGATTCGTTGATCGGTCATAAAGGAGTTATACTGTTTGAGAAAAGCTAGTTTTTTGGGTAAATATAGTTCTTTGAATTTTATCATGGCCTGTTCTTTTTTTCCAGCAGAAGCCAAACCATTAATTTCATTATAATTTACCATCATTAGATCATTCTTCACGCTAGCCAACTCACTTAGCACCCCACTTATTCCTTGTTGTTTTAGTTTTTCGAGATAAGTTTTATTGGCTTCTAGATTCTTCTTGGCGTAGGTAAATAATTCATTTGCTTTGGTTGTTTCGCCCAAATGTGCGTATACAGAAGCAATTCTAGAGACACCTGAGCCTACATTATATTGTGGCCAAGCTGGGATTTCTTTCATCACTTTATCCAAAACTTTTTTGGCTTCTGCATTCCGTCCTTCTTTTATCAAGTCTTCTGCCAGACGAATGGCAACATTCCTAAATGAGGATGTATAATTGCGTTCGTTCTGACTGAATGATGCGTCGGGATTACTCAAACCTCCCCATCGATAAAGCTGGAAAGTTTTCAGCATTGCATCTACATCAGAAGAGCCTACAACTCCGCCTTCTCCGAATTTTTTATAGATAGGCACAAATTTATAGGACAATCCTGCATGCTGCAAATAATCTTGCAAATAGAAAATACTACTCGGATCATACACGCCACCTCCACTGAAATACATTGCACGATCCCACTTATAGTTTGCAAGCAAAGACAGCATCATCAAATCGGCTTTGTATAGTGTTCTTGAGTTTAGATTAATCTCTATTTGATCTACAATTTGATTTTTTTGTTTAGGGCTTACGATACCATACTTCAGTACATTTTCTTTGTTTACCGGAACCACAATTTTACTTACAGGCAAGAAATTCACAGCACCTACTGGATAGCCAAAATAATCGGCCAAGGCTTTTTTTGCAGGATTTTTATTATCCAATATAAAGTCGATTGCTTCTTTTGCGGTCATCGAATCTTGAGTTACATATTTTTCAACCTCTTTCAATGAATTGTATACAGCCAAAATTTGCGATGCATCGATGCGCTCATCGACCATCTTGCTTTGTGCCTCGTCTATCGACATTTGACTTAATGCTTCTAGAGTAATTCCTTCTTTTAGATAGGAGTTTAATTCATCGAATAGGTTTTTTATAGAACCATCTACTACAAATATATTATCGTTTGTTCCGCTTTGGAAGTCAGAATATTTGAGGTTTGTTGGTAAGCCTTCTGCATTGTAGGTTTTACGTAGAAGTTGCTCTAGATTCCAAGGTGAATTTGCTAAAGTAAGGTTAGCAATTTTCACATCGTCGCGGAATAGTTCGGTTTCTTGCAAGCCCCATAGAGGATATGTGTCATTATCGCCGTAAACAAACAGAATCGAGTTTTTATCCAATCCGATTAAATAATTGTAGGCCAAATCGTGTGCAACAGAGCGCTCTGACCGATCGTGATCATCCCAATTCTGAAACCCCATCAAAATAGGAACTCCCATACAGATTACAGAAATAGCTATCGCTACAGAAGACGAAAGAGCTTGTTTCTTTAGTTTTTCTATCATTAAGAAGATGGCATACACACCGATCCCGACCCAAATCGCAAAGGCATAAAAAGAAGAAACCAAGGCATAATCACGCTCGCGAGGTTCGAAAGGTTTTACACTGGTATAAAAAATAATTCCGACACTGGTGATAATAAATAATGCTAAAATCGACCACCAATGGACAAAGTTTCTATTGAACTGTATAACAAATCCTATCAAACCTAATATAAGCGGCAACATGTAATAGACATTGTGTCCATCATTTTTATAATCGGCTGGTAAGGTAGTTTGGTCCCCGATTCGCATAGAGTCTATAAAAGGAATTCCAGAAACCCAATTTCCACGAACAGCTTCGAAATGTCCTTCTAGGTCGTTTTGTCGGCCCGAGAAGTTCCACATCAGGTAGCGAATAAACATATAATTGATCTGGAAGTCTAAGAAGTAGTTCAACTGTTGACCAAAAGTTGGTGGTTCTATATTGAGTAGTTCGTTATATTTTTTGAGGTCAGCCACTTTCAGTTGTCCGTTAACTTTTTTGGTGATTAGATCATTATACACCTTCTCTGCATATTGTCTTTTTTGTGCTTTCGTTTGTTCGTCATCTTCATAATTGGTAAAGAAACTCGTATTCAAAGAGAATTCTGGGAAACCATACATTGCTGCATAATTCTCCATACTTTCCGCTTTAGAATCGAACATTTTCGGAAAAAACTTTACATATTTATCATTATAGATATAATCTCTTCGGTCGGCTACTTTTACATATTTCCCAATACGATTATCCTTGATGTATTCTGCTCCAGTAACCTTGAAAGCATAGTCACCGTTGCTATCTCGCTCTATACCATCAGAGGCAATATGCGCTGTATAAACAGGACCATAGGTTGTTGGCCAATCTCCGTACTGTACACGATTGAAATAGTCTAACATGCCCAAGGCTGTATCAGGATCATTCAGATTCATGTGTGGATTGGCATTGGCACGAATCGGGATTACTAACCAAGATGTAAACCCTACCAACATGAAAATCACACACCACAATGCTGTGTTGACTGTTTTCCATTTGTATTGGCGCGAAGTTTTCAGGAAGAAACCAAATAATCCTACCAGTAGAAGTGTAGTAACAAATGTCCCCGAATGAAAAGGTAAACCTAAACTATTAACAGTAAATATTTCTACTTTACCATACAGCTTCATGGTAAATGGGAAAATTATTTTGAAGGCAAAAATCAGTACTAAAAGTGTGATGATATTTCCTATAATAAAATTTTTTATGGTCACAGTGTACTTGCGTGCATAGTATAAATAGCACACTACCGGGATGGCTAGAATCACCATTAAATGAACACCAATAGACAAACCAATAACCAAAGAAATAAGCACCAACCACTTATCGCCTCTTGATGAATCTGCATCTGCATCCCACTTTATTCCTAACCAAATAATTAGTGCCGTAAACATAGATGCCATTGCATACACTTCGCCTTCTACAGCAGAAAACCAAAATGTATCCGAAAACATAAATACAGAGGCACCGACAAGTCCTGCACCTAATGTAATAATTTGTTGCGGTTTTGTCAAGATAATTTCATTAACAGACTTGGTATTGTCTATCGAACCATGCATTAGTTTTCTGACAAAAAAAGTGATCGTCCAAAACAACAACATAATGGTAATTGCGCTATAGATAGCAGAAGATGCATTGATAATCAAAGCATACTCATCTCCTTGCCCGAATGCAAATAACGACCAAACAGCCCCTAACAATTGAAAAAAAGCAGCTCCTGGTGCGTGTGTAACACCCAATTTGGCAGATGAGACAATGTACTCACCACAATCCCATAAACTTAGAGAGCGCTCTATCGTCGATAAATATACAATAGAGGCAACCAAAAATATTGCCCACCCTAGATAATTATTCCAATCTTTGAATTTCAATTTCATTTTCCTAATCAATTGTTATGACCTTGCGAAATTACTATTTTTTTGTTAATCACTTCTTCGATAATAGTTTTAATTTAAAAATTTGATATTTCATAGATTTATTTTAAATTTGCTTGGCAAAAAGCAATGCCTTTATCTGATAAAATTATCCAGACAGGATTTACTTTTGATGATGTACTTTTAGTTCCATCATACTCCGAAATCCTACCGAATCAAGTTTCTTTACAAACCCGATTAACCGAGAAAATCCAGCTCAACATCCCTATTGTTTCAGCTGCGATGGACACTGTGTCTGAATCGAAATTAGCCATAGCGCTTGCACGCGAAGGTGGTCTTTCTTTCATTCATAAAAACATGACAATTGCCGAACAGGCAGTACAAGTAGATAGAGTAAAACGCTCTGAAAATGGAATGATTGCCAATCCGATTACGCTAAGCAGACATCATAAACTAAGCGATGCCGAAGAACTGATGATGCAATACAGCATTTCTGGTCTACCAGTTATCGAAGAAGACAGATCTTTGGTAGGAATTATCACCAACCGAGATATCCGCTACCAGAAAAACATGGATCAATTGGTAGAAGATGTAATGACTAAAGAGAATATCATAACGTCTGATATTAATACCGACCTAGACAAAGCGAAAGAAATTTTACTCCGTAACAGAATAGAAAAACTACCTATTGTTGATGATAACAATAAATTAATCGGCCTGATAACAATCAAAGATATCGACAATCTAAGCGAGTATCCAAATGCAAACAAAGACTCACAAGGTCGTTTACGCGTTGGTGCTGGTGTGGGTGTCGGACAAGAAACCTTAGAACGTGTGCAAGCCTTGGTAGACAAAGGTGTAGATGTTATTGCCTTGGATTCTGCTCACGGGCACTCGAAAGGAGTTATCGACAAAGTAAGAGAAGTACGCCATGCCTTTCCAGAATTGGATATTGTTGGCGGTAATATCGTTACTGCTGCAGCTGCAAAAGCACTCATCGATGCGGGAGCCAACGCCCTAAAAGTTGGGGTTGGCCCAGGATCTATCTGCACTACACGCGTTGTTGCCGGTGTAGGCGTTCCTCAACTTTCGGCTATCTATGATGTACACGAGTATGCCAAAACAAGAAATGTATCGGTAATCGGTGATGGTGGTATAAAACTTTCTGGCGACATTGTAAAGGCCATTGCATCGGGCGCAAATGTTGTGATGCTCGGAAGTCTTTTTGCTGGTACTGAAGAAGCGCCTGGCGAAGAAATTATTTATCAAGGTAGAAAGTTCAAAACCTACCAAGGTATGGGATCTTTGGCTGCAATGCGAAGAGGGTCGAAAGATCGATACTTCCAATCGGATACTAAGAAATTAGTACCAGAAGGCATCGAAGGGCGCGTACCTTTCAAAGGATCTATCCAAGAAGTTGTCTATCAACTTTGTGGTGGCTTACGTGCCGGGATGGGCTATTGCGGTACTGCGACTATTGATGACCTAATTAACAATGGTAAACTGGTTCGTATTACCAATGCAGGCCTCAATGAAAGTCATCCGCACGATGTGATAATTACCAAAGAAGCACCGAATTATTCTAATTAATCAAATTCTCACATTATACCGAAAACTCTCATCCAAACTACAAAGTCAAAGATGAGAGTTTTTTGTTAGTAAACCATCAAACTTTCTCTACTGCAATTATTCCTCTTGTTTGTAGTAAATATAGTACGTCGGTAGAATTCTAAAATCCTCTGGCTTACCTTCGAATATTTTAAATTTTTCGGTAGGATAAATTACCTGACCGTTTTCTAATCGCAATGGCATAGTAAAGTTTGGTAAAACAGAAGTATATCGATACGTTATTTGATTGTTATTTTGTTTAATTTCTAAGGTAGGAACATTTATAGAACGCAAATATTGATCAAAAAAAACATTCAAATCCAACCCAGATTTTTTAGCGATATAATTTTCCACTTCACTTCCGTCTACGGTTTGGTGATAAAAATCTCGATTTAAGCCTCGCAGAATTTCTCTAAAGAGCGAGTCGTTATCGAGCCATGTTCGCAAAGTATGCAACATGTTCGCCCCCTTATAATACATATCGGCACTACCCTCCTGTTGCACGCCGTAGACCCCAACTATTGGTTTACTATTTACAATGTTTTGCCGTATCCCTATGTTGTATTCATCGGCTGCTTTTTTTCCTTGCTGACATTCGGTATACAAAGTTTCTGCATAAGACGTAAACGCTTCGTGCACCCACATATCAGCTACATCGTTTGCGGTAATGCTATTCCCGAACCATTCGTGTCCGGCTTCGTGAATGATGATAAAATCCCACAAAAGGCCATGCCCAGTTCCCGACACATCACCACCTAAATAACCATTATTGTATTGATTTCCATATGCAATTCCACTCTGATGTTCCATCCCCAAATGTGGTGCCTCGATTATTTTGTACGAATCTTCGTAGAAAGGATACGGACCAAACCAATGCTCGAAACAAGCCAACATACTTTTATTTTGTTCGAATTGTTTTTTTGCTTTTTTCAGGTTATAATCCAATACATAGTAATCTAAATCGAGTTTTCCTTTTTCTCCCATATAGTGATCTTGGAACTGCACATAATGCCCAATTGATGGGATGATATTATAATTATTGATCGGATTTTTCACTTCCCACACAAAAACGTTTTTACCATTTTCTTTTGTCGAGCTTTTTAGGCGACCATTTCCTACCCCAATCATATCTCTCGGAGTAATAATTTTGAGCTCTATTCCACGATCGGGTTCATCTCCTTGATAATCTTTGTTTGGGAACCAAGCACTCGCCCCCAAACCTTGTACAGCGACCGACATCCATGGTCTATTTTTCTGGTCCTTGGTAAAAATCCATCCGCCATCCCACGGAGCTTTTACGGCAATTTTCGGGTTTCCTTCGTAGGCTAAATTCAATCGGTGAATGTTGCCTTTGGATAAATTTCCTACGGAAAAGAAGTACACATTTCCTTCTCGTTGAGCAATAGAAATTTCTTGATTATCTAACCAAGCTTTGGTGATCTTCATAGGTGGTTGTAAATCTATTTGCATCAATTTACCTTTATTATCCTCGGTAATCAAAAACTCGATTTGTGTTTCACCTTGAATAAATTTCGTATCAAAATTGGCTTCCACAGAAATAGAATAATGTTGAACGTCCCACCAATTTCTATACTCGGTATTGCTCCCACGTAAGGTATCTTGTCGACTGAAGTCTTTTGTGGATTGAAAAATCTGAGCTTCTGTAGAGATCGAGAACAATAAAAAACTCAAAAAATATATATAAACAAACCGCATATTAGTATATTTAAAACGATAAAAATAACCAAAGTATCGAAGCTTATCAAACTATTGAAAAGTTTTGACAGACTTTTTTTTGAAATTGGACATGAAAAACTATTCGGAGATTGTTGAGCAATTAGCGCAATATAGAAAAGAGCAAAAAACCAAAGAAGGTGTTTATTTTTTGATGAAACACTATGATTTACAGCATCCGTTACTAAAGGAGATATTACTTTTCGGGATGAAATAAGCAATAATTCTATTCTCTTAACTGCTGAAGGTTCTAAGGAAAAAGGTTTTACGATTCGTATACCGAACAACATTTTGTATTTTGATTATCGGCTTGTTGCCAATTTATTGATGCACGAAATTCTGCATTTGTATCAAAGAAGTGGAAAAGAGCCAATCGAAGAACGAAGTGAACGAGAATGGCAAGCATATACTGAAATGATTTTTCACCAACGTTTTCCGCAGCTCCCGACCTTATCGAATAACCTACAAATACAGTTTGCCAAAAAAGCACTGAAATATTATCAGCAAATGGGCGAAGAAAGTAGTTTGCAGGATAAATATTTATCTCAGAAAAATGTTTTAGAAATCGTACTAAAGCAACTAGAGTCTGAAGAAAAAATCCACAAAACAGAAAATAATAACTTATAATTCTTCATCAATTCTTACACTTACTTTTCAGACTTAGTATTTATCTACAACAAACAAATTAGAGAAAATGTTATCAACAATACCAATCTGCGCCAATATTATTTATGCAAAAAGTAAAACTTGACAATTAGACGATTCTGGAGACTTATATTTACTCAATAGTTAAAAAAAATGACACTTTGTCAGTTTATCAATAAGATAATATTGTAATAATTGCGTTGGCATAAAGATTGACTAAATAAGACTGAAAAAACAATTTTACAGCATTATTCAAGTATTAACCATAAAAAAAAACGATATGAGCAAAATTATAGGAATTGATTTAGGAACAACCAATTCATGTGTTTCTGTAATGGAAGGGTCTGATCCTACAGTTATCCCAAATGCAGAAGGAAAAAGAACAACCCCATCGATTGTAGCTTTTGTAGAAGGTGGTGAAATAAAAGTTGGTGATGCAGCAAAACGTCAGGCTGTAACCAACCCACACAATACCATCTATTCTATCAAACGATTTATGGGAACAAAATTCGTAAACGACCAATCGGAAATTGATCGTGTACCGTACAAAGTTGTGAAAGGAAACAACGACACACCTGTCGTAGATATCGACGGGCGTAATTATACTCCACAAGAGATATCGGCAATGATCCTTCAGAAAATGAAAAAAACTGCCGAGGATTATCTTGGGCAAGAAGTAACTCGTGCGGTAATTACTGTACCCGCTTACTTTAACGATGCACAGCGTCAGGCAACCAAAGAAGCAGGAGAAATTGCAGGCCTAAAAGTGGAACGTATCATCAACGAACCAACTGCTGCTGCATTGGCCTATGGTTTGGATAAAGCACACAGCGACAAAAAAATTGCTGTTTACGACTTAGGTGGTGGTACTTTTGATATCTCTATCCTAGAGTTGGGCGATGGAGTCTTCGAGGTATTATCTACCAATGGTGATACTCACTTGGGTGGAGACGATTTTGACGATGCAATTATCAACTGGCTAGCCTCAGAATTCAAAAATGCTGAAGGCGTAGACCTAATGAAAGATGCAATGGCACTGCAACGACTACGTGAAGCAGCAGAGAAAGCAAAAATAGAGTTATCGTCTTCTGCTCAAACAGAGATCAATTTACCATATATCACCGCTAATGAGACAGGGCCAAAACACTTGGTACAAACATTGACTCGTGCAAAATTCGAACAATTAACAGACGATTTAGTTCGTCGATCTATGGACCCTTGTAAAAAAGCATTGGATGATGCAGGTTTATCAACCTCAGACATCGACGAAGTTATCTTGGTAGGAGGTTCTACTCGTATCCCAAAAATCCAGGAAGAAGTAGAAAAGTTCTTTGGTAAAAAACCTTCAAAAGGAGTTAACCCAGACGAAGTAGTTGCTATTGGTGCTGCCATCCAGGGAGGTGTATTAACTGGTGATGTAAAAGATGTACTTTTATTAGACGTAACTCCACTTTCTTTGGGTATCGAAACTTTGGGTGGTGTATTTACAAAACTAATCGAAGCCAATACAACTATCCCAACCAAAAAATCAGAAACGTTCTCAACAGCAGCAGACAATCAACCAGCTGTTACCTTACGAGTTGGGCAAGGTGAGCGTCCTATGTTTAACGATAACAAAGAAATTGGTCGTTTCGATTTAACAGACATTCCACCTGCTCCACGCGGTGTACCACAGATAGAAGTTACTTTTGATATTGATGCGAATGGTATCTTGAATGTTTCTGCGAAAGACAAAGGAACAGGAAAAGAGCAAACCATCAAAATCGAAGCGTCTTCTGGGCTTAGCGAGGCAGACATCGAACGCATGAAAAAAGAAGCGCAAGAAAATGCTGCCAAAGATGCTGAAGCCAAAGAAAAAGTTGAAAAAATAAATGCAGCTGATGCCCTTATTTTCCAAACTGAAAAACAGTTGAAAGAATACGGTGACAAATTACCTGCAGACAAAAAACAGCCAATCGAAGATGCTTTAGCCGAAGTGAAGTCTGCACACTCAAATCAAGACATCGCAGCCATTGATGCTTCTATGGAGAAACTAAATAGTGCTTGGAACGAAGCTTCACAAGAAATGTACGCTGCCATGAACGAGGGACAAGGTGCGAGCGGACAAGCCGGAACACCAAATCCTGAACAAGGGAACAACACCGATGATGACGTACAAGATGTTGAGTTTGAAGAAGTGAAATAATTAGTAACTAAATCACACAACAATAATTAAAAAACCGCTGTAAACATTTACAGCGGTTTTTTTCATATATAAACTTTTCTGGTTTTTCTTATTCGTTTTCTACTTATGCGAAACCTATTAATACATCTAGTTTTTACTAAATAATCTAAAAAAAAATTACTTATTTTTTTTGTTTTATATTTAAATATAATTATATTGCCACATAATTTGCTCTAAAACAATCTTTTAAAAGAATTTTATGTGCAATACAACTGATAAACCACTATATAAAAATAATTATTATGACTCGAAGAATTCTATCGCTTGGCATGATAACTTTATCACTAAATGCCTACTCTCAGGTTGGGGTTAACACAGAAAAACCTACTGAAACTCTTGATGTAAAAGGTACTATAAGAATTCAGGAATTACCCAAAAACCAACAAGAAAACGCTATTTATAACGGAGACTCAACAAAAAAGACCAAGTTTACGGCAACTCGTACCGTTGTGGCAGACGACAACGGTGTATTGGGCTATATGGAGGACGTCGATCCAGTAGACAATGATGGTGAGGACCTCAATGTGAGATCGGTATCTATGTGTAGTAAATCATTTACTCCACAAGAGATTGTAGACTTAAGACAAGCGGATGGTGGAGTGAGGCTAAAATTAGGGGATTATGAATTTAGTTGGTGGCGATCTAGTTATGCAGCATGGTCTTCTTCTGAAGGAAATTATTTTCGATTCAAAAAAATTTCAACACCCTATCGGTACAACTCTTGGTCGATCGCAGGAGCCCCACATGATGACAATGGAGAACAAGACAATATGGGCACACCTGCAAATAGATGGAGTAGATTTACAAGAAATTTTAATGAAACCCCACTTGGATATAAAGTATTTCAAGAACTTCTAATAATAGATAACGGCGACACATTTCGTTTTAATGGTTATATGTTCAGAAGCCAAGCTTCACCAGGCAATTTTCAAATAAGAATTTGTATGGCTGTTGAAAAACTTGTAATTGGGCAAGGAAATTAACGTAATATATAAACAAACAATCAGTGCCATAAACTAAATGCACTGATTGTTTGTTTTCTTATGAATTATAGAGCAATTTATTATCCATAAATGGTTTAGAAAATTTAGGATTCTTTTTTTAGCTTATAGCATGTTCAACGCTTCGGTTTTCAACAATATTTTCATCTAATCTATTAGCTATAATGATTACTTTTTGATCAGTTTTTTGGTAACACGATTTCCGTCACCAAAAGTAATCGTAACAGTATACACCCCAGGAACTAAATTCGAGACATCTGCACTAGTAGAGTTTTCTACCGTCTTCACAAGACGCCCATTGGTATCAAAAATCTCAAGCTTATTTACAGAGTTTTGTTTACCAATTCTAATGTTTATGTTATCAACCGCAGGGTTCGGATAGACAACACCATCATTATTCATCGATATTTCATTGGTTGCCAAAGATTCGCCATTCAGGTTCATTGCCATTCCTTTTAGTGCGTCACCAAATTCACCACCGGTCATTTCTGTTATAGACAACCAGTACGTTAATCCTGCACCAAAAAAATTATCAGGATCTATGTTCATAGCATCACTACCACTGAAATTGATACTATTAAACCAGTTCCACATTTCCCAATAGTCAAACTTTACACTGAAATTTACTTTAGGAGCAAACACTACCCAATATTTTTTATTAGCTTGTGCCGTGAAATCTGGCGTTTGAACCAAGAAACTATAGACCAGTGACTCTACTTTGGTAAATGTAAGATTAGGATCATCTTTAGCAAGATCCAATGTATATACAGGTGTTCCCGTCTTACCAGGAATTCCTGCAGGTTTCCCATTATCATCCTCATAGATATACAAAACAGCACCGTTGTATAGATTTTCTAGATTATCTCGCATCTGATAACCTACAAACTCCATACTACTGATCTTTGCTGTCTGTGGAAGTAGAAAATCATCGGAAGCATAGTAACCAGTTCCGTCTTGTGCAACCGAAGAGCCTATTCCGTATTCAGGATTCACTTCTTGTGTAAATAGCCCTGATGTATTGGTAAAACGTGGTTTCAAATTTTCTACCCCAATTGGTATGATTTGAGCATAACTGATAGTCGATGTAACAACGAGTACAAAGCATATCAACTTCAATAAATAAAATCTTTTCATATTATTATTTTTTTGCGAATATATTGTTTTTATACACACAATCCACATACAGTGGAAAGATATTTGTATTATTTAATAAAAAAGATTAGCTATCGATAAAAAATTGATAAATCTACATAAACTTTGTTATCTTCAGTTCAATCCAACTATATAAAATATTTTTTTATAATTAAATTCCCTCTCTGATGACTTAATCTTGATTTTGTAGAATTGCACTGCCCAAAAGCCTCAAATAAAAGAAATTATCCAGTCAATATTTTACAGTGAAATTTTTTCGTTTTATCACATCAAACCCAACCATTTATTTTAACAAATTTTATCATAGTTCTGAGCTTTATCCTACAGAAATCTTCTCCGTTTCCCATATTATTTGATTACTTTTGACGATAAAATAGCAATCAATAAAAATTTTATGAAAAAATTCTTCATCACAACAGCAATTTTAGGACTAAGCTTTTTTTCTTGTAAAAAAGATTCGAACAAAGACGACCTAAAAGTTGTAGGAAAAGATGCAAATGGAAACGAATTGGTGGTAACAGAACAAGGAGACACAATCCCAAAACCTACAGAAGATAGTTTGGCAGTAACTAGTGAAGAGAATTCGGTAGAGAGTGTTGCGCTCATAAAGAATGAAGATGATCGTTACGATTTTAAATACAACCTAGAAAAAGGAAAAACCTATCCGATAAACCTCACAGTTCTTACCACAAGAAATGTAAGCGACGGAACACAGAGTCTAAAACTATCGAACGAAAGCAGAAAAAAAATCGACTATACGGTACAAGATTATCAGAACGGCACCTATACGTTGAAAGTTACTTTCCGTCAATATTCTGAGAAATTAACCGATCCTACTGGAAAAGTATTTTCTTTCGACACCAGCAAAAACAAACCGAGCGATCAAATGACTGCTATGTCTTGGCAAGTGTACAAATCAATTATCGGGAAAAGTTATACCATGAAAATGAATGATCGTGGTCAGGTAATTTCTGTAGATGGTTTGGGGACAATCCGTTCTGGGATAGAGTCATCGATGAAGAGTTCTCTTTCTGCCGAAGAACAAAAAGCTTTGAGTGAAATGCTAAAAGTATCTCTGAGCGAAGAAGCGATAAAAATGCAATTCCAAGAAACGATGAACATTTATCCAGACAAAAAACTAAAAATAAAAGAGAGTTGGTCGGATGAAAATAAGGTAAACGAAGGACCTCTAAAAGGAACCTCTAAAATAACCAGAACATTGGAAAGTATAGACGAAGCTGCTACAAAAATTTCGATAAAAGGAACCCAAAAAGTTAGCGGAAGCGAAGCCCAGAAAATGCCAACGCCCGACAAAAAAGAACAAACGGTAAACTTGTCTATGAATGATCAATCTACCATTTCGGGTAATATTTACTTGGATACTTCTTCTGGTTGGATCAAAAAAGTGGATATAACCCAGAAAAAAACGGTGAAAGAAACCATAGAAAGTCAGGGGCAAAAACAAACACGCACCGAAAATACAACTGTACAAACCCTTGTAAACTAATGCTATGAAATACATTCTTGTCGCCATATTACTTGTTATTATTGGCTTATTTTTTCTACGGATTATCAGAACATTTTTTGTAGCAAGAAAAGTTTTCAAAGATGCTTTGAGGCAACAAAACCATATCAATAAATCATCAAATCAACCCCAAAAACCAGTTTCCGACAAGCCAAAATTCAATATTGAAGCAGAAACTATAGATTACGAAATTATAGACGATAAGGATGAAAAATAACAATCTTTTATTTTCGATATTTACCTTGGTATTCTTTGCCTTGGTAGCAGTAATTTACTGTGCGCCTGTATTTTCGGGCAAAGCATTGGTACAACCCGATATTATCAATTATTTAGGTAGCGCGAATGAGATGCTGGAATATCAAGCCAAAACAGGCGAGCCAATTTATTGGTCGGATGCAATGTTTGGAGGGATGCCAACCTATCAGACTGGTTCCTATTTCGAGGGTGATGTTATCAAAGCCATCGATCGAATAATTCGATTTTTACCACGACCTGCTGATTATATTTTCTTGCTTTTCACCGGTTTTTTCATCTTAGGAGTTACCCTTCTCCGAAACTGGAAGTATGCTTTAGCTGGCTCAATTTTCTTTGCTGTTGGTGCCTATTATTTTATCATTATTGCAGCAGGGCACAATGCAAAAGTGCATACAATTGCATATTTTGCACCCTTGGTCGCCGGTATATTATTGGTGTATCGAAAAAAACATATTGCTGGCTTTCTACTCACCACCTTATTTATGGCGTTAGAATTACAAGCCAATCATATACAAATGACTTTTTATTTGTTTTTGGTCATGTTGATTTTTGTCATCATCCAAGCGGTTGACAGTTATCAAAAAAAAGAAATTCCTCATTTTCTTAAATCTTCAGCTCTTGTTGTTGCAGCTACTGTTCTAGCTCTAGGCATCAATGCTCCGCGTTTACTTTCTACGTACGAGTATTCTAAAGAAACCACAAGAGGTAAATCGGATATGACGCTATTGCGCAAAAACGAAGGAGGTCTAGAAAAAGACTATATAACACAGTGGAGTTATGGTAAATTAGAAACTCTTAATCTATTTATTCCGAATTTCTATGGAGGAGCATCATCGGGCGGAGAAGAACAATTGAAAAATTATCTTCAGACCCTTCAGAATATGCACTATTCTATTGGCGAAGACGAATTCAATCAACAAGCTTTTCAGATGTTGGCGAATCAATCTCGCAGTACGTATTGGGGCGAACAGCCTGGCACTTCTGGTCCCGCTTATCAGGGAGCAGTTGTTGTATTTTTATTTGTTTTAGGTTTGTTTTTGGTCAGAGGAAAATGGGCAAAATACAAATGGTGGCTTCTTTCTGCCACACTACTGAGTATAGTTTTAGCTTGGGGTAAAAACTTTGCTTTTCTCACCGATTTGTTTATCGATTATTTCCCGATGTACGATAAATTCAGGGCGGTATCTTCTATTCTTGTTATGGCAGAATTTACCATGCCTCTGTTAGCAATGATTTCTGTTTACATCTTTTTTCAAGAAACAGGAAATAATCAAACCAAAATATTACAGATAGTTGGCGGGAGCGTTGTACTTTTTTTATTGATTTTGTATGCAATTGGTCCAACAATTTTCTCGTTTACAAGTAGTTTTGATGAATCAATTCATCAACAATTTATTGGGATTGTACAGCAATATAATCCACAAGCTTTAGGCTTCTGGAATAACCATCTGAATGAGCTGAAAACTGCGTTGATAAAAGATCGTGTAGCACTTTTCAAAGCTGATACATTGAGAACCCTGCTCTTTGTAATGGCTACACTTCTGGTACTTTTTGCATATCAATATCAACTACTAAAAAACAAAACGATTGCAATTTTGGCCATTTCATTTCTGGCTTTGATAGATGGACTTTTGGTAAACAAGCGATATTTGAACGAAGATAACTTCATATCTAAACAATTTGTAGAAAATCCTTTTCCTACCGAAATGTCACCACGACTAGAGTCCGAAGCAAATCTCAACAATAATGTGATGCGAATTGCTTATCAGGTGCCTATTAATAATACTTTGAAGCAATTGTCTGAAAAAGATAAAACGCATTACCGAGTTTATAATGAGACTTTAGGAACCTTTAATGAAGCGACAACATCTTATTTTACCAATTCCATTGGCGGTTACCATGCTGCGAAATTAGGTCGTTATCAAGATATTATCGACATATATTTGTCATCGGATCCTGAAAAAATGAAAGCCTACGGAATTACTGATAATGCAGGAAAGGTGAATGTTTTCAATATGTTGAACACAAAATATCTTATTTTCGGGAACGTACAACAACACGAAATCAATCAGAATCCACAAGCTTTGGGTAATGCTTGGTTTACAGCTAACATAAAGTGGGTAAATAATGCCAACGAAGAAATTTTAGCAATTCAGCATACAGACCCAAAAACAACGACGATTCTCAACAAAGATAAATCAAATGCTACTTTACCCGATTTTACTGCAGATACCACTGCCCACATAAAACTTACACATTATAATCCGGTAAAATTAACATATGAGGCAACGACCAAGACACCACAATTGGCAGTGTTTTCTGAGATATATTATCCACATGGATGGAAAGCTCTAGTAGATGGAAAAGAAGTCGAAATTCATAAAGCAAATTATTTTTTACGTGCGTTACCTTTAGAAGCAGGACAACATACGATAGAATTTATTTTCGAACCTAAAGTTATTTCCTTAGGCACTACTGTTTCTATGATTGCTTGGGTTATCTTTTTGGCAGCAAGTGGTTTTGGTTTGAAGAAACTTTACGACCGAAAGAAAGTTATATCGACACAGGTATAAAATGGCAAAAAAAGTCTTAATCGTCTCTTATTATTGGCCTCCTTCGGGCGGACCTGGGGTACAACGCTGGTTGAAGTTTACTAAGTATTTACCCGAATTGGGTTACGAAACATATGTATATACACCCAAAAATCCATCCTATCCAATTATTGATGAAAGTCTGGAGAGAGAAATCAATCCTAAAGTAAAGATTATCCACACTACAATCTGGGAACCGTATCAGCTGGCGGAAAAATTGAATCCAAAAAACAAGGCTTACAAAGCAGGTCATTTCGAGCAAAAGGAACAACAAAGTTTTTTATCAAAATTGTCAGTTTTCGTTCGAGGAAATTTCTTTATTCCTGATGCTCGTTTTTTTTGGGTTCGCCCCTCGATACAGTTTCTGACAAAATATATCGAAGAAGAAAAGATCGATATATTGATTACCACAGGACCTCCTCATAGTATGCATTTGATTGGTTTGGGACTGAAAAAACGTCTAGATCATCTTCATTGGATTGCCGATTTTAGAGATCCTTGGACCGACATAAGTTATCATAAAGAACTAAAATTAACGAATTGGGCTGCGAAAAAACACAGAAATTTAGAAAAAGAAGTCATACAAAAAGCAGATGTTCTACTGGCAACAAGCTATACGGATGGAGAAAATTTCCGTCAATTGGGTGCAAGAAAAGTAGAAGTTATTACCAATGGTTTTGAGGATGTAAAACAAGTTTCATCAAAAGACTCCCATTTTTTTGAACTGACCTACTCAGGAGGCTTGGAAATGTTGAGAAACCCTCTAGTAGTTTGGGAAGCTTTGGCAGAACTGATGAAAGAAGACAAAAGCTTTGCACAAAACTTACGTATAAATTTCTATGGTGCTTTGGCTGAAGATGTTTTGCAAACTATCACAGAAAATGGTCTAGAAAAAAATGTATTTGTACACGGTTATGTAGCTCATAAAACAGCTATAGAAGCCATTAACAAAGCCAATATTCTACTCATGAGTAATTTTGATAATCCGGCTTCGAGAGGAATTATACCCGGAAAATTATTCGAATATATGGCAACCGAAAATCCAATTTTAGCTATTGGGCCTACCGATTCGGATGTTGAAAAAATACTAATTCAGACACAAACCGGTAAATATTTTTCATATCGGGAGAAAGAAAAAATCAAACAGTTTATTCGTCGTCTATATTTACAATGGTTGAATAACCCTCGAGTACAACTCCCAATAAATAAAACGGAAGTAGAAAAATTTTCTCGAAAAAACTTAACAAAAAAATTAGTGTACCTAATGGATAATATGCTAAAAAATTCTTACGAACAGTAATTTCATACACTAAACTAACTTTTTTGATTCTAAAAAAATCATTGCATTTATGTATTTTAGTCATCAAAAACTTTTTCTAACATGAAAAAACAGAACCCTACCACGATTCTTACGATAGCTATATTATTATTGGTTGTCGGAAGTATTATCTTCTTCAATGACCGCTTGGAAGGAAAAGATAAAATGGATGTATCTAATGCGGTTATTTTGGTTCTGGGCGTGTTTCTTGTCGGTTATGGACTGGTGAAATATTTTAAACAGAAAAACGATTGAAAAGCATAAAAAAAGGGATTCTATTAGAATGAATCCCTTTTTTATGAATTTATAGACAATATAATTACTCTTTGTCTTCTTTAGCTTCATCAGCCTTTGGCTCTTCTTCTTTTTTAGCAGTTTTAGCTTTTGGAGTTTTCTCTTCTTTAACTTCTTCAGCTGTTTCATTGCTTACGGTCTCATCTGTTTTTTTAGCTTTAGAACGACGAGAACGACGAGTAGTTGTTTTCTTTTCAGCTTTTTCGTTTGTATAGATTTCATTGAAATCTACCAATTCGATAAGTGCCATTTCTGCTCCGTCACCCAAACGGAATCCAGTTTTAATGATACGGGTATATCCACCTGGACGGTCTGCAACTTTTGGGGCAACTTCTCTAAATAATTCTGCAACTGCATATTTGTTTTGCAAATACGAGAATACTTGACGACGGTTATTGGTATCGTCAGTTTTTGATTTTGTAATCAATGGTTCGATGTAGCGTTGTAATGCTTTGGCTTTAGCTACAGTAGTATTGATTCTCTTGTGTGTGATCAACGAGATCGCAAGATTAGACAGCATAGCTTTTCTGTGGGATGCTGTTCTACCTAAATGGTTTATTTTTTTTCCGTGTCTCATTTTTAATAAATATTATTCTACGTCTAATTTATACTTAGAGGTATCCATACCAAAGCTTAGACCTTTGCTATCTACCAATTCTTCCAATTCGGATAATGATTTTTTACCGAAGTTTCTGAATTTCATTAAATCAGACTTTGCGAAAGAAACTAGTTCTCCTAGTGTTTCTACTTCCGCGGCTTTTAAACAGTTTAATGCTCTAACCGATAAATCCAAGTCTACTAATTTAGTTTTTAGTAGTTGGCGCATATGTAGAGCTTCTTCATCATATGCTTCACCTGATGCAACTTCTTCAGCTTCTAATGTAATTCTCTCATCCGAGAACAACATAAAGTGATGTATTAAGATTTTTGCTGCTTCGGTTAATGCGTCTTGTGGAGAAATAGATCCGTCGGTAGTAATTTCAAAAACCAATTTTTCATAATCAGTTTTTTGTTCTACACGATAGTTTTCGATTGCATATTTTACGTTCTTAATAGGCGTATAAATAGAATCAATCGCTATTGTTCCGATAGGCGCAGAAGCTTTTTTATTCTCTTCAGCTGGTACGTATCCTCTACCTTTTTCTATAGTAAACGAAATAGTTAAGTTTACTTTAGAATCTAAGTTAGCGATAACCAATTCAGGATTTAATACTTGGAAACCTGAGATAAATTTACCTAAATCACCTGCTGTTAATTGATCTTGTCCTGAGATAGTTGCAGTTACATTTTCAGCATCTGATTCATCAATTTGTTTTTTGAAACGAACCTTTTTCAGATTAAGAATAATTTCTGTAACGTCTTCCACTACCCCTGGAATAGTTGAAAACTCATGCTCTACACCTTCTATTTTAATAGAGGTTATTGCATATCCCTCTAAAGAAGATAACAAAACTCTTCTTAATGCGTTTCCAACCGTAATCCCATAACCTGGCTCTAATGGTCGAAACTCAAACTGTCCGAACTGAGTATCAGATTCGATTAAGATTACTTTATCAGGTTTGATGAAATTTAATATAGACATTATTATTTCTGATTTAAGGTTTATTTTGAATACAACTCGACGATCAATAATTCTTTAATATCTTCTGGAATTTGAACGCGTTCTGGTGCTTTGGTAAATGTCCCTGAAGTTTGCTCGTCGTTCCATACTAACCATTCGTACTCTCTACGTGCATGTAAAGAATCTTTAATTGTTTGTAAAGATTTTGACTTTTCTCTTACTGCCACTACATCTCCTTCTTTTAATTGGTATGATGGGATGTTTACGATATTTCCGTTTACAGTAATATGCTTGTGAGATACTAATTGACGAGCAGCACTACGTGTAGGTGCAATCCCTAAACGGTACACTACGTTATCTAAACGAGACTCACACAATTGTAACAATACTTCACCGGTAATCCCTTTAGAAGCATTTGCTTTTTTGTACATATTCTCGAACTGACGTTCTAAAATCCCGTACGTATATTTTGCTTTTTGTTTTTCAGCTAATTGAATTGCGTACTCAGATTTTTTTGATCTTCTTTTGTTTGGTCCGTGTTGTCCTGGAGGATACTTCTTCTTTTCGAATGATTTATCATCACCAAAAATGGTTTGACCAAATTTTCTTGCAATTTTTGTTTTAGGTCCTGTATATCTTGCCATGATTCTTTTGCTTAATACTAATTAATAACTATTATACTCTACGTTTTTTCGGTGGACGACATCCGTTGTGTGGTAATGGAGTAACATCCACAATTTCTGAAACCTCGATCCCACCATTATGAATAGTTCTAATAGCAGACTCACGACCCTGTCCTGGTCCTTTAACGAAAACTTTCACTCTTCTTAACCCTGCTTCGTATGCAGTGGAAGTTGCATCTTGTGCTGCTACTTGTGCTGCATATGGAGTATTCTTTTTAGAACCACGGAAACCCATTTTACCCGCAGATGACCAAGAAATAACTTCACCGTTTTTATTTGTTAAAGTTATAATAACATTATTAAACGATGCTTGAATATGAGCTTGTCCCGTAGCCTCTACTACGACCTTTCTTTTCTTAACTACTTTTGTATTTTTTGCCATGATCCTATTTATTATTTAGTGGCTTTTTTCTTGTTAGCAACTGTTTTCTTTTTACCCTTTCTAGTACGAGAATTGTTTTTTGTTCTCTGTCCTCTTAATGGTAAACCTAATCTGTGACGAATTCCTCTTGTACATCCGATGTCCATTAAACGTTTGATGTTTAATTGAACTTCTGATCTCAATTCTCCTTCTACTTTGATGCCCTCGTTAATCGAGTTACGAATTGCATTGATTTCATCATCTGTCCATTCGCTAACCTTCTTGTCTTCAGAAATGTTATTTTCTGCTAAAATTCTAGAAGCGGTACTTTTGCCAACTCCGTAAATGTATGTAAGTCCGATTACCCCTCTTTTGTTTTTTGGTAAATCTACACCTGAAATTCTTGCCATAATCTAAATAATTAACCTTGTCTTTGTTTAAATTTCGGATTCTTTTTGTTGATCACATACAAACGTCCTTTTCGACGTACAATCTTACAGTCAGCGCTACGCTTTTTGATAGATGCTCTAATTTTCATTACTCTTATTTTTTTAATAGTCCAATAGAGTTAATGCTATCCACTAACTCTATTATCAGTCATTTATTATTTATTTTTAAAATTCTATTTAAAATTAGTATCGATAAGAAATACGTCCTTTTGTCAAATCATAAGGAGACATTTCTATTTTCACTTTATCTCCAGGCAACAACTTGATGTAGTGCATACGCATTTTCCCTGATATATTACAAGTTACTACGTGTCCATTTTCCAGCTCTACACGAAACATTGCATTTGATAAAGCTTCTGTTATCGTACCATCTTGTTCGATATGTTTTTGTTTTGCCATCTTTCTTTATTTTCTTGATGTTCTACCAGATGCCATCATACCATCATAATGTTGATTCAATAAATAGGTATTGATTTGTTGTACCGTATCAAGAATTACACTCACCATAATCAGAAGAGAAGTCCCTCCAAAAAACATGGCTAAACTCTGTTCTACGCCCAACAATCTTACTAGTGCTGGTAAAATAGCGACCAAAGTTAACAAAAAAGCACCAGGTAAAGTAATTTTTGACAAAATATCGTCTAAATAATTTGCTGTTTCTCGACCCGGCTTGATTCCTGGTATAATTCCACCGTTTCGTTTTAGGTCTTCTGCCATTTGATTGACTGGTATAGTAATCGCAGTATAGAAAAAAGTAAAAACGATAATGAGCAATCCAAAAATTAAGTTATACTCAAATGTAAATGGATCGGCCATCTTAACAAAAAATTGTTGAATTCTACTGTCACCATCTAGAAAATAACTAGCGATTGTTCCTGGTAAAAACATAATGGCTTGTGCAAAAATAATCGGCATTACACCTGCAGCATTCACTTTTAGAGGGATATACGAACGTACAGAATCTGTTACAGAACGTATATAACTACTGCTACCGGTTTGTGCTCGTCGTACGTATTGTACAGGTACTTTTCGTACGGCAGAAACTATCATGATACAAAAAGCTATTACCAGAATTAGACCAAGAATTTCTAGCAAGAAAAACATTCCGCCAGAGGTATCTGTTTCGAAAGAATTCATTAATGCTCTTGGTAAATCTGCTAAAATCCCTACCATAATCAAAATAGATATACCATTCCCTATTCCTTTATCGGTTATTTTTTCACCTAACCACATCGCAAATATTGTACCCGTTACCAAGATAATGATTGATGGAAACCAGAACCAAAAATTCGATGGTGGCAATAAGTAAAATGCATACCCAGAAGAAGGATCATACGGGAGGATTTGTGATGTTGTCAACGTGAGATAAGCAGGTGCTTGAACCAAACAAATCCCGATGGTTAACCAACGAGTTATCTGATTGACTTTGTTTCGTCCACTTTCTCCTTCTTTTTGTAATTTTTGTATGGAAGGTACTGCCAGTCCCATTAACTGCACCACGATGGAAGCAGAAATATAAGGCATGATTCCCAATGCGAGAATCGAGGCTCTACTAAAAGACCCTCCTGTAAAAGAATTCAACAATCCAAGGATACCCGTTTTACTGTGTGCTTGATCCTCTATAAATCGATTCACTTCATTGATATCAACCCCTGGAAGTGGTACATAAGAACCGAATCTGTATACCAATAACAAAGCAAAAGTTAATAATAACTTTTGCCTTAGTTCTTTAATATTCCAAATATTTTGTAGGGTCTGTATAAAACCTTTCATCCAAAAATATTTACTTCTCGTTAATTAATTCTGCTTTACCTCCAGCTTTTTCGATCGCTTCTTGGGCAGTTTTTGTAAACTTATCTGCTGTAATATTTAATTTGGCAGTCAACTCTCCACGACCTAAGATTTTCACTAAATCGTTTTTGTGTATCAAACCTAATTCTAACATTACTTCCCTGTTCAAGGTATCGGTAATTTTCTTTTCATCTACAAGTGCTTGGATTGTATCTAGATTGATACCTTGATACTCTACACGGTTTATATTTTTGAAACCAAATTTTGGTAAACGTCTTTGTAAAGGCATTTGTCCTCCTTCGAAACCGATTTTTTTAGAGTATCCAGAGCGCGATTTTGCTCCTTTGTGTCCGCGTCCTGCAGTAAGACCGTTTCCACTACCTTCTCCTCTACCTTTACGGAATTTATTTTTTGTTGAACCAGGTGCTGGTTTTAAATTACTTAAATTCATTTTCTAACTCTTTTAAAGATTAAAAGCGCTTAGGCCTTTTCTACTTCTACTAAATGTTGAACTTTACGGATCATTCCTTCGATCTGAGGGGTAGCGTCATGTTCAACTACTTGATTTAATTTGGTTAACCCCAAAGCTATTAAAGTTGCTTTCTGAGATTTTTCACGATTAATAGCACTACGTACTTGTTTTACTCTTACTTTGCTCATGAAATTATTTTTTATCCGTTGAACACTTGACTAACTGAAATTCCGCGTTGACGAGCTACTTCTTCTGCACTTCTCAAAGATAATAAAGCGACAAAGGTAGCTTTAACCGCATTGTGTGGGTTCGACGAACCTTTCGATTTTGATAACACATTACGCACCCCCGCAGATTCTAACACTGCACGTACAGTACCACCCGCAATTACCCCGGTACCTTCAGCTGCCGGACGGATGAAGACTTGCGCCCCACCGTAACGAGCTTCTTGCTCATGGGGAATTGTTGCACCTTGTAATGGAATACGGATTAAGTTTTTCTTAGCATCTTCGATCGCTTTTGCAATAGCAGATGCTACGTCTTTAGACTTACCTAAACCATAACCTACTACTCCATTCATATCTCCTACGACAACGATTGCCGAGAAACCAAATGCACGTCCACCTTTTGTTACTTTTGTTACACGTTGTACTCCAACTAAGCGATCTTTAAGATCTAATCCTATTGGCTTTACTCTTTCTACGTTATTGAATCCTAACATAATTTCTTTTCTTCTTTTTTAGAATTTTAATCCACCTTCTCTAGCTCCATCTGCTAAAGCTTTGATTCTACCATGATAAACGAAACCATTGCGATCAAATACAACTGCTTCTACTCCTTTTGCTTTTGCTTTCTCTGCCAAAGCTTTCCCTACTGATGCAGAAACTTCTGTTTTATTTCCTGCCGCAATTCCTTTCTCACGTGATGATGCTGATACCAAGGTAGTTCCTGTGTTATCATCAATAATTTGTGCGTAGATTTCTTTGTTTGATCGGTAAACTGATAAACGTGGTTTTTCAGCTGTACCAAAAATATTGCGACGTACGCGTCTTTTTATTTTTTGTCTTTTTTCTACTTTAGATAATGCCATTTTTTACAAGTTTTTACGCAGATTTACCTGCTTTTCTTCTTACTATTTCACCAACAAATTTGATACCTTTTCCTTTATAAGGCTCTGGTTTACGGAAAGAGCGGATTTTCGCTACTATCATCCCTAATAATTGCTTGTCGTGTGAGCTTAAAATTACAATTGGGTTTTTCCCTTTTTCAGTTACAGTCTCTACCTTCACTTCTTCCGGCATCTCCATAATGATGTTATGAGAAAATCCTAATGACATATCTAATTTTTGTCCTTGGTTAGATGCTCTATACCCAACCCCAACCAATTCTAAACTAGTTTTGAAACCTTCCGTTACTCCTACTACCATATTGTTAATAAGAGCTCGATACAATCCGTGTAACGAACGATCTTCTTTCGAATCTGACGGACGAACTACCGTCAACACTCCGTCTTCTATTTTCACATCAAATCCTTCTTTCAACTCTTGAGTCAAAGATACGTTACCGTTTTTCACTGTTACAACATTATCTTTAAACTCTACGTTAGCTGATGAAGGTAATGTAATTTGTGCGTTTCCTATTCTAGACATAATTTCTTCTGCGTTAATAGATTAATAAACAAAACATAATACTTCACCACCTACGTTTTCTCTACGTGCCTGTTTGTCTGTCATCACACCACGAGAGGTTGATATAATGGCAACACCTAAACCGTTTAAAACGCGAGGCAATTCCTTCGCTCCTGCATACTGACGCAAACCAGGAGACGAAGCTCTTTGAAGCTTTTTAATTGCTGGTTGCTTAGTTAATTTGTCATACTTCAATGCAATTTTGATTGAGTGATGACCCTTCTCATTAGTCTCGAATTTATAATTCAAGATGTAACCTTGCTCAAAAAGAATTCTTGTGATTTCTTTTTTCAAGTTCGACGCAGGAATCTCCACAACTTTGTGCCCTGCCATCATTGCATTTCTTACTCGGGTAAGAAAATCTGAAATTGGATCTGTGTACATAAATAATTCTATAGTATAGAGTTAGCCCTTCTAACTCTACTTTTAGGATTAAACTTTACTATTTAATGCTCTATGCATTTGGGTTGCAAAGATATTTATTTTTTTTTATTCTACAAAATGTGCATCAAATAATTTATTATTAATCGTTTTAATTATTAGGGATTAAAATGAAGCATAAAAACAAATCTTATATTTTCTTACACATTATAATCAATCTCAACATTAATTCTTGATGTAATCTTCTTTTTATTCTTAAAAAAAGTTGAATGTCGAAACAATTTATATAAATTTGGTTTGGCTTTAGGGGTATTCTGAAAAGAATTGAGAGAGTCCCTTTGAACCTGATACGGTTAACACCGACGTAGGGAAAAGCAATGTCTATGCAATTATTTAATATTTGCAACGCTTTATTTTCGAAGAAAATCCTCTTTAGCCATTAATTGTTTTATCTAAAAAATTATCAATTAATGGAAAATCTAATCATTGAAAATTTACATGCTGTCCGGATAAAAAATCCGCTTGTTCACAACATCACCAATTTTGTGGTGATGAACAATACTGCAAATGTTCTTTTGGCAATTGGCGCATCGCCTGTTATGGTGCATGCACATAAAGAAGTGGAAAATGTTGTCGAAATCTCAAATGCATTAGTCATCAATATCGGAACTCTTGATGATTATTGGACAGAAAGTATGCTAATTGCAGCAGAAAAAGCAAATCAACTGAATAAGCCTTGGATATTGGATCCTGTTGGAGCTGGAATCTCAACCTTCAGAAACGAACTTATAAAAGAACTGTTACGCTATCATCCTACCGTGGTAAGAGGAAATGCTTCGGAAATTTTAGCTTTAGATAGCTTCGAAACTGTCCAGGGAAAAGGAGTCGACAGTACGCATCAAAGTAATCAAGCGATAAAAGCAGCACACAATTTAAATCAAAAGTTTGGGTCTGTTGTGTGCATTTCAGGTGCTTCAGATTTTATTGTATCCAACAATCTGATTATTGAAATTAAAAATGGTCATGAATTAATGACGAAAGTTACTGGTTTAGGTTGTTCGGCAACAGCTAGTATCGGTGCTTTTATTGGTCTTAATAAAAATCCTTTCCTCGAAACGGTTAGCGGTATGGCTGTATTTAGTTTAGCAGGTGAATTGGCACAGAAAAAAAGTTATGGTCCTGGAACCTTACAAATGAATTTGTATGACACGTTATACCATATATCTGCAAAAGAAATTCGAGCAAACTTAAAAATATCGGTTCATGAAGATTAATCCAACTTTTCCTTATCCTTTGTATTTAGTTATTTCTGAAAAAGATTGTAAGTATCTTCACTGGTTAGATGTTGCAGAGCAAGCAATTATTGGTGGGGTTGACATCATTCAGCTCCGGGAAAAGAATTGCAGTGTCGGCGAGTACATTTCAAAAGCTACATTATTAAAAAATATTACGGACCACTACAATATCCCGTTGATTATTAACGATTCGTTAGAGGTTGCTACCGCTGTTGACTCTTGGGGAATACATGTCGGGCAGGCTGATATATCACCTTCTAAAATTAAGAAAAATACACAAGCTCTAAAACACATTGGTTGGTCTTTAGAAAATATCAAACAATTGGATGATGATGAAATGAAATATGTACATCATTTAGGGGTAAGTCCTATATTTTCGACTCCAACAAAAACCAATACGATTACTGAATGGGGTTTTGATGGATTAAAATTTTTAAAAACTAAAACATCAAAACCTTTGATTGCAATTGGCGGGATTAATGAAAGTAATATTGCTAAAATCATACAAGCAGGCGCAGATAGTGTTGCAATTGTTTCTGCCATTTGCGGAAGTAAAAATCCAAAAAAATCGACCCAAATTTTAAAACAAATTATTAACAATAATGAATACCATGCAAAAACCCTATAGCGTCTTAACAATTGCCGGATATGATGGAAGCGGTGGCGCTGGCATACAAGCTGATACCAAAACAATTTCTGCTCATGGATGTTATGCTACAAATGTATTGACGGCATTGCCTGTTCAAAATACAAAAGGCGTACAAAATATTTACGAAATTCCTGCACAAGCAATTCGTGAACAAATTCTATCCATATTAGAGGATATTTATCCTGATGCAATAAAAATTGGAATGGTTCATAGTGTTGAATTGGTTCATATCATTTCAGAGGAATTAAAAAATTACAATAGACCGATTGTTTATGACCCTGTCATGGTTGCGACCAGTGGACATCGATTAATCAAAGAAGAAACTCTTGAAGCTTGCATAGAAAAACTTTTCCCTTTGGCTACGCTTATTACACCAAATCTTGATGAAGCAAGTATTTTGGTAAATCATAAAATTGATTCTGCTGAATTGATGCTTGCTTATGGAGAAACGATTTTAAATTTAGGTTGTCAGAATCTTTTAATAAAAGGTGGACATCTTCAGCAAGAAAAAATTATCAGTTATTTATTTCAAAAAGAACAACCTGTACAAAGTTATACCTCTCAAAAAATAAAGACAAAAAATACGCATGGTTCAGGTTGCACACTATCTTCTGCAATTGCGTGTAATTTAGCTTTGGGATATTCACTCACACAAAGTGTACAACTAGCACAAGAATATGTTGAACAAGCAATATTAGGAAGTAAAGACCTAGCAATTGGGAAAGGAAATGGACCTCTTAATCATTTATTTAATCCACAAAAATTAAAAACGTATGACATTCACAACTAAAGCATGGGAAACCATCGAACCTATTTACAATGATATTCTAAATATGCCTTTTATAATCGAATTGCAAAATGGCTCATTACCAATAGAGAAATTTCAGTTTTACATGTTACAAGATGCAAAATATTTGGAACATTTTGGACGAGTATTAGCTGCCATTGGATCAAAATCTGAAGACAATCAACAAGCCATCGACTTTTTCGAATTCGGAAAAAACGCATTAATTGTTGAACGTGCTTTGCACGAATCCTATTTTGAGGATTTTGGATTATCGCCAAACATCATCATCGAAACACAACCTGTTTGTCACCATTATTCACATTTCTTAAAAAGTACTGTTGCATTCGAACCTATCGAAATTGCATTAGCAGCTGTTTTGCCTTGCTTTTGGATTTACAAAGAAGTTGGTGATGAAATCATCAAAAATCAAGCAAAAGAAAATAATCCATATCAAAAATGGATAGACACCTATAGTGGAAATGAATTTGGTGAAGGAGTAAGAAAAGCAAAAACTTATGTTGATAAGATTGCAGATGGAGCAACTGAAAAAATAAAAGAGCAAATGTTAGAAGCTTTTGTCAAAGCAAGCGAATTAGAATATCGGTTTTGGGATGCATCTTATAAAAACATCACATGGGAAAGAAAATAAATGCCATCTTTTTTGATTTTGATGGAGTAATCGTAGATAGTCTACAATTGTGGGAGCAGATGTTTGATGAAGTTGTTAAACTATATCATTTGGATACGAAATGTTTGGTAGAAAATGATGGGATGAATTTCACGACAAATGAAGCAATCCAATTGATGTTAGAAAATCAGCAACGCTTCACCAACGCTTTGTCCGCGGAAATAATCGAATGGACAGAAAAATTTTACATCGATAACTTTCATCAGTTATTACGATTAAATGAACATGTTGTTGAAGTATTGGAACATTTAAAAGCCAATCAAATTCAAATTATTCTTGTTTCTAATTCCTCTAAAAGACAAGTCAAGTATGCTTTTGAGCAATTAAAACTTCACTCTTATTTTGATCACACTATTTCAGCAGATGATGTTTCGAAAGGCAAACCAAATGCAGAACCTTATTTAAAAGCTTTATCATTATCCGAAAAACAAATGGAAGAAGTTTTAGTTATTGAAGATTCACTCACCGGAATTAATTCAGCAAAAGTTGCAGGTTTAAATTATAAGATTTACAACAATTCAGCCTTTTGTCTTCACCCAAATTACATAGCAGATTTTAGGGAGTTGATCAAAGATATATAAACCTCACCAAAACAAAAAAACCTTACGCATAGCATAAGGTTTTCTTTATAACTTGCTCTTTGTAATTAGATTACCAAGATGCTTTTTTCACTCCTGGGATTAACCCTTCGTTTGCCATTTCACGGAATGTAACACGAGAAATACCAAATGTTCTCATATATCCTTTAGGGCGACCTGTTATTTTACAACGGTTGTGTAAACGTACAGGCGAAGCGTTTTTAGGAATTCTTTGTAATCCTTCATAGTCACCAGCAGCTAATAAAGCTTCACGTTTTGCTGCATATTTAGCAACTAATTTTGCTCTTTTGCGCTCACGCGCTTTCATTGATTCTTTTGCCATAACTTATTTTTCTTTCGTAAATGGTAAACCAAACTTAGTTAATAAAGCTTTTGCTTCCTTATCAGTTTTTGCAGAGGTCACAAAAGTGATGTCCATCCCTTGGATTTTTTTCACTTTATCGATATTGATCTCAGGGAAAATGATTTGTTCTTTTATCCCTAAGTTATAGTTTCCTCTACCGTCGAAACCATTCGAGCTGATTCCTTGGAAATCACGTACTCGTGGTAAAGCAGCTGTTACCAAACGATCTAAGAATTCGTACATTTTCTCACCACGTAAAGTTACTTTTGCTCCGATTGGCATTCCTTTACGTAATTTGAATGCGGCCTCATCTTTTTTCGAGATGGTTCCTACAGCTTTTTGACCTGTGATAAGTTCTAATTCTTCGATTGCATAATCAACAATTTTTTTATCTGCAGTTGCAGCACCTAAACCTTGTGATAATACAATTTTCTCTAATTTCGGAACTTCCATGATCGATTTGTATCCGAACTCTTCTTTAAGAGCTCCTACAATTTCTTCTTTATATTTAACCTGCGGACGCGGTTTGTAAGTTTTACTCATCATTAAATAGCTTTACCTGTTTTTTTAGAAATTCTTGTTTTCTTTCCGTCCTCTACTTTGTAACCTACTTTTGTAGCTTTACCAGTTTCAGGATCAACTAAAGCCAATTTACAGATATATAAAGGAGCTTCTTTCTCGATTATTCCGCCTTGCGGATTTTGTGCGCTTGGCTTTACACGTTTTTTTGCGATGTTCACCCCTTCAACAATTGCTTTTGCTTTGCCTGGGAATACACGCACTACTGTACCAGTTTTCCCTTTATGAGAACCTGATAAAACAACGACGTTGTCTCCTTTTTTAATTTTTAACTTTGCCATGTTGAATGATTATTTATAATACCTCAGGGGCTAATGATACAATTTTCATATATTCTTTATCACGTAATTCACGTGCTACAGGACCAAATACACGGGTTCCGCGCATTTCACCTTGTGTGTTAAGCAATACACAAGCGTTATCATCGAAACGGATGTATGAACCGTCTTTTCTACGAACTTCTTTCTTCGTTCTAACTACAACAGCTTTAGATACAGCACCTTTCTTAACGTTTCCGTTTGGGGTGGCTTCTTTAATCGCTACAACGATTTTGTCACCAACTGATGCATAGCGTCTTTTGGTTCCGCCTAATACGCGAATGACTAACGCCTCACGAGCTCCTGTGTTATCTGCAACTTTTAATCTTGATTCTTGTTGTAACATAACTTATTTTCTTATTTAGCTCTTTCGATTATTTCTACTACTCTCCATCGTTTGTTTTTAGACAATGGACGAGTCTCCATGATGCGCACAGTGTCACCTTCGTTACAGTCGTTTGTTTCGTCGTGCGCTGTATATTTTTTGGTTTTCAAAACGAACTTTCCGTAGAAAGGGTGTTTTTGTTTCTTGGTTTCAGACACCACAACAGTTTTATCCATTTTGTTTGATGTTACTAAACCAATTCTTTCTTTTCTTAATTTTCTTTCCATCAGATACAAATTTTGTGATTACTGTTGTTTTTGTTTTTCAGTCAAAATTGTTTTTAGACGTGCAACGAGTTTACGTGCATTTCTAATTTCAATTGGGTTAGCAATTGGTGAAATTGCGTGGGTCATTTCCAATTGTTCTAGTGCTTTTTGCTCTTCGGCAATTTTAGCTTTTAAATCCTCAATACTAAGATTTCTAATCTCTTCTGTTTTCATTCTGTTCAATTTTAAAAATTATTAGATTGAGTAATCTCTTGCTACAATAAACTTCGTTTTCACAGGTAATTTTTGTGCAGCTAAGCGTAAAGCTTCTTTTGCTACATCCAATGGAACACCTCCTACCTCGAACATGATACGTCCTGGTTTTACAGGAGCTACCCAATATTCAGGTGCACCTTTTCCTTTACCCATACGTACCTCTGCAGGTTTCTTGGTTATTGGTTTATCTGGGAAAATTTTGATCCATAATTGTCCTTCACGTTTCATGTAACGTGTAGCAGCAATACGAGCCGCTTCTATCTGACGAGCAGTAATGAATGCTTCGTCTAAAGTTTTGATCCCAAAAGTTCCGTAAGCCAACTCAGCTCCTCTTTGCGAGTTACCTTTCATCTTACCTTTTTGGGTTTTTCTATATTTTACTCTTCTCGGTGATAACATAATCTACTAATTTTTTAGTTGTTCAACTAATTAACGTTTTCCTCTATTAGAACGTTCACCTCTGTGTGCTCCGCCAGAACGTTTGTTTTGTTTCTTTTGTAGTCCTACAAGTGGAGAAAGCTCACGTTTACCGTATACTTCACCTTTCATAATCCACACCTTGATCCCTAAACGACCGTATGTTGTATGTGCTTCTGAAATATGATAATCGATATCAGCACGGAAAGTTGATAATGGAATACGTCCTTCTTTATACGTTTCAGAACGTGCCATCTCAGCTCCGTTTAAACGCCCAGAAATCTGAATTTTGATTCCTTCTGCGTTCATGCGCATTGCTGATGTCATTGCCATCTTGATTGCTCGCCGGTAAGAAATACGATTTTCGATTTGTCTTGCTATGCTGTCACCTACTAAGATTGCATCCAGTTCTGGTCTTTTGATTTCGAAGATATTGATTTGCACCTCTTTACCGGTGATTTTCTTCAACTCTTCTTTTAATTTATCAACCTCTTGTCCTCCTTTACCAATAATGATACCTGGACGAGCTGTTGTTACCGTCACTGTAACCAACTTAAAAGTACGATCGATATAGATACGAGAAACTCCGGCTTTTGATAAACGAGCACGTAAGTACTTACGTACTTTTGCATCTTCTGCAATTCTATCACCATAATCATTTCCACCGTACCAGTTAGAATCCCATCCTCTGATGATTCCTAAACGATTTCCGATTGGATTAGTTTTTTGTCCCATATTTATTGATCTTCTACTTTTTGTTTATCTTCTTTAGTTCCTAATACAATAGTAACGTGGTTAGAACGTTTTCTTATTCTATGTGCTCTACCTTGTGGTGCAGTACGAATTCGTTTTAATTGACGAGCGCTGTCTACTGTAATCGTTTTCACATATAAACCAGCATCTTCAACGTCTGACCCTTCGTTTTTCACTTGCCAGTTGGCAATTGCACTCAACAATAATTTCTCTAATGAAATAGATGCATGCTGTTTAGAGTATTTAAGGATACCTAAAGCTTTCTGAATTTCTTCTCCTCTAATAATATCTGCAACTAATCGCATTTTTCTTGGAGAAGTTGGTACATTATTTAATTTCGCAAAAGCGATTTTTTTGTTCGCTTCTTTGATTGTTTGATTACTTAATCTTTTTCTAGATCCCATGGCCTTCTACTATTTTTTTCCTTTGTTTTTAGCTCCGGCATGACCTCTAAAAGTACGTGTTGGAGCGAACTCACCTAATTTATGACCAACCATATTCTCTGTTACATAAACAGGAATAAATTGTTTTCCATTGTGTACTGCAAATGTTTGACCCACAAAATCTGGAGAAATCATCGAAGCTCTTGACCAAGTTTTGATCACATTTTTACTTCCTGACTCTACGTTGGCCAATACTTTTCTTTCTAATTTATAGTGGATGAATGGTCCTTTTTTTAATGAACGTGCCATAAATTATTTTTTTCTTCTTTCAATAATATACTTGTTAGACGACTTCTTCTTATCACGAGTCTTGTATCCTTTTGCAGGAATACCGTTTCTTGAACGTGGAATACCTCCGGTAGCTCTACCTTCACCACCTCCCATTGGGTGATCCACAGGGTTCATTACCATTGCTCTCGTTCTAGAACGACGTCCTTTCCAACGCGAACGCCCCGCTTTACCTGATACTTCTAACTGGTGATCTGAGTTTGATACAACTCCGATCGTTGCACGACATTCTACCAAAATCATACGAATCTCTCCACTTGGTAACTTAACGATGGCATATTTACCATCACGCGCAACTAATTGCGCATAAGTCCCTGCACTTCTTGCCATAACTGCTCCTTGTCCTGGACGTAATTCTATGCATGATATTACGGTTCCTAAAGGAATGTTCTTTAGCTTCATTGTGTTCCCCACTTCTGGCTCTACTGAATCTCCTGAATGGATAGTTTGCCCAGCTTTTAGTCCATTTTGTGCAATCACATATCGCTTCTCACCATCGGCGTATACTAATAAAGCGATGAAAGCTGTTCTGTTGGGGTCATACTGGATAGACTCTACAGTTGCTTCTCCGTCTTTATTGCGTTTGAAGTCGATTATACGATATCTTTGTTTGTGACCACCACCAATGTTTCGCATGGTCATTTTACCAGAATGGTTACGTCCACCCGATTTAGATTTACCTTCGATTAATGTTTTCTCTGGTTTAGCACCTGGTGTTAAAACCGAAAAATCATTAACGATTCTAAAACGTTGTCCTGGGGTGATAGGTTTTAATTTTCTTACTGACATTTTTTAAATCTTAAATTATCCGAACAACTCTATTTCTTGACCTTCAGCTAACTGAACGGTCGCTTTCTTTAATTTATTTGTTTTACCAACCTGAAAACCTGTTTTGGTATAACGTGTTTTCACTTTGGGAGCAGATACCATGGTATTTACTTTTACTACGTCTACACCATAAGCTGCTTCTACAGCAGCTTTGATTTGTAATTTATTCGCATGTGTATCTACATAAAACGAATATTGCCCTAACAACTCAGTTGTATTAGTCGCTTTTTCTGAAATGACTGGTTTAATTAATATTCCCATTTTCGTTTTATTTTCTTAAGTTATCTTGAATAGTTGCCAATGAACCTTCAAAGAATACGATTTGTGATGCATTAATCATATCGTAAATATTCAGCTCTGAATTGTTAACAACTTTCGTTTTCTGTAGGTTTCGAGATGATAGGTAAACATTTTTATTTGGTTCTCCTAAAACAAATAAACTTCTTTTACCTTCTAACCCTAAACCTTTCAATACGTTGATGAATTCTTTTGTTCTTGGAGCTTCGAAACTGAAGTCTTCAATTACTTTGATTTCATTATCAGCTAATTTTTGTGACAACACTGATTTTTTAGCCAAACGTTTTTGTGCCTTATTCAATTTGAAAGAGTAGTTTCTTGGTCTTGGCCCAAAGATTCTACCTCCCCCACGAAAGACAGGAGACTTGATCGACCCTGCACGTGCAGTACCTGTTCCTTTTTGTTTTTTGATTTTACGGGTAGATCCCGCAACCTCATTACGTTCTTTCGCTTTATGTGTTCCTTGACGTTGAGCAGCTAAATATTGTTTAACTTCTAACCACACTGTGTGCGTAGATGGCTCAACTCCGAAAACCGCTTCGTCTAACGAAACTTTTCTTCCGGTTTCTTTTCCTTCTATATTTAATACTGCTACTTCCATCTTCTTACAATTACGTATGAATTTTTAGGACCTGGTACAGCACCCTTAACAATTAAAAGGTTTTGTTCCGTATCCACTTTTAATACTTCCAAATTTTGTACTGTAACTTGCTTTCCACCCATTCTTCCTGCCATACGCATACCTTTAAATACGCGAGATGGATCCGAACCAGCTCCAATAGATCCTGGCGCTCTCAAACGATTGTGCTGACCATGAGTTGCCTGACCAACACCACCAAACCCGTGACGTTTAACAACCCCTTGAAATCCTTTACCTTTTGACGTACCAGTCACACTTACATACTCACCTTCTTGGATCAAGTCAACTTTTACTTCATCCCCTAGGTTTAATGTGTCTACCCACTTGTCGCCATAAAATTCTACCAATTTACGTTTTGGCGTCGTTCCAGCTTTCTTGAAATGACCTTTCAAAGCGGCAGAGGTGTTTTTCTCTTTTGCGTCATCGAAACCAAGCTGAACAGATTTATACCCGTCCTTCTCCTCGGTTCTGACCTGTGTTACAACGCAAGGCCCTGCTTGAATGATTGTACATGGAATATTCTTCCCGTTCTCATCAAACAGACTTGTCATCGCAACTTTTTTTCCAATGATACCTGACATTTTGTTAAATAATGTTATTAAATTTTACATAAATATTCCTAGGTCAAAGGTTTGCATATTGACACCAATAAGCACTCTTCTCCCTAAAAATAGTGTGCAAATTTATGAATTTATTTGTAAACCACAAACTTATCTAGAATATTTTATTGTTTTTTATGATATTTTTTCTTTTCCCGACTTCTTATTAATCAGAATGAGTTACCTGTGAATCGAAATTAATATGAATGTTTATTTATCGAATAGGCTAAAGGTAATTTTCCTTCAACTTTCAACTACTATACTAGCTTTCTATCGATTATTTTTTAGAAAAATGTTATAACTAATAAAATAGAACATAAATATTTAATTATCGCGACAAAGGAATTTCCTAAACCTTGAATTCCATCTTACTATAAAAAGAAGCATTTTCTTTTACAAAACTCACTTGTGGCATTTTTTTTTAGAATGATTTACCATTTTTGTATTCCTGATATATAAAAAAACCTCGTTGTTAGCAACGAGGTTTTAGATTTATATTGTAGAATCTACTACACTTTAATTTCTACTTCTACACCACTTGGTAGCTCTAGTTTCATCAAAGCATCTACTGTTTTAGCAGACGATGAATAGATATCCAATACACGTTTGTGTGCAGATAGTTGAAATTGTTCACGTGCTTTTTTATTTACGTGAGGCGAACGTAGAACTGTAAAGATACGTTTGTGTGTCGGTAATGGAATTGGTCCATTCACTACAGCACCGGTAGCTTTCACAGTTTTTACGATTTTATCAGCTGATTTATCAACTAAGTTATAATCGTATGATTTTAATTTTATTCTTATTTTTTGACTCATTTCTTAAATTATTAAGCGTTACCTTTAGCTTTCTCGATTACTGCTTCAGCAATATTTGTTGGAGCCGCTGCGTAATGATCAAACTCCATTGTAGAGGTTGCACGTCCAGAAGATAATGTACGTAATGCAGTTACATAACCAAACATCTCAGAAAGTGGCACCAATGCTTTGATCACTTTCGCGTTGTTACGGTCATCCATACCCGATACTTGTCCACGTCGTCTGTTCAAGTCACCTACGATGTCTCCCATGTTTTCTTCTGGCGTTAATACTTCCAGCTTCATGATTGGTTCTAGAATTGTTGCACCTGCAGCTTTTGCAGCAGCTTTGTATCCCATTTGAGCTGCTAATTCAAACGATAATTGATCCGAGTCAACTGCGTGGTAAGAACCATCTGTAAGGGTAACTTTTAATGAATCCATCTCGAAACCAGCCAATGGTCCATTCTTCATAGCCATTTTGAATCCTTTTTCGATTGAAGGGATAAATTCTTTCGGAACGTTACCACCTTTAATCTCTGATATGAATTCTAATCCAACTTTACCTTCGTCTGCAGGTTCCATTGTAAATACAATATCCGCAAATTTACCACGTCCACCTGATTGTTTTTTGTAAACTTCACGGTGAGTTGCTGGTTTTGTAAACGCTTCTTTGTATTCTACTTGAGGTTCTCCTTGGTTAACTTCTACCTTGAACTCTCGTTTTAAACGATCGACAATGATATCTAAGTGTAATTCACCCATCCCCGAAATAACAGTTTGCCCTGAAGCTTCGTCTGTTTTCACTTGGAAAGTTGGATCTTCCTCTGCTAGTTTAGCTAAAGCCATCCCTAACTTATCGACATCTGCTTTTGTTTTAGGTTCTACAGCGATACCGATTACAGGGTCTGGGAATTTCATCGATTCTAGTACGATAGGATTCTTTTCATCACACAATGTGTCTCCTGTTTTGATATCTTTAAATCCTACTGCCGCACCAATATCTCCTGCCTCAATAAATTCGATTGGTTCTTGTTTTTGTGCGTGCATTTGGAAGATACGAGAAATACGCTCTTTGTTACCAGAGCGTGTGTTCAACACGTACGAACCTGCGTCCAAATGTCCTGAGTAAGCACGGAAGAATGCTAAACGACCTACGAATGGATCAGTAGCAATCTTAAACGCTAATGCCGAGAAAGGCTCATCCACAGAAGGTTTGCGTGTAATCGGTTCTTCTGTTCTAGGATCAACCCCTGGAATAGCTTCTTTATCTAATGGTGATGGTAAGTAGCGACAAACTGCGTCTAACATGAATTGTACTCCTTTGTTTTTGAACGATGAACCACAAGTCATTGGGATAATAGACATATCCAATGTTGCAGCACGTAGAGCGTTATGGATTTCGTCCTCTGTAATAGAAGATTCGTCTTCCATAAATTTCTCTAACAAGTCTTCATCGTAAGCAGCTACTTCCTCGATTAATTGTGCACGGTACTGTTTTACATCATCAGCCATTTCAGCTGGAATGTCTACGATATCGAACGTCATACCATGATTTTCATCATGCCATACCATCGCACGGTTTTTTATCAGGTCAACGATACCTTTAAAGTCTGCCTCATCACCAATTGGTAAAACGATTGGCACAGCATTCGACCCTAACATATCTTTTACTTGCTGACAAACACCTAAAAAGTTTGCTCCCTGACGGTCCATCTTATTTACAAACCCCATACGTGGAACTTTGTAATTATCGGCTAAACGCCAGTTGGTTTCCGATTGCGGCTCTACTCCGTCTACTGCAGAGAACAAGAACACTAATCCGTCTAACACACGAAGTGAACGGTTTACCTCAACGGTAAAATCAACGTGACCTGGAGTATCGATGATATTGAAATGATATTCTTGTGCACCAGGAAGTGGTTTACCTTGTTCTGTCGGGAACTTCCATTTACAGGTTGTTGCTGCAGAAGTAATGGTAATTCCACGCTCTGCTTCCTGCTCCATCCAGTCCATGGTAGCAGACCCTTCATGCGTTTCTCCCAACTTATGGTTTTTCCCCGTATAGAAAAGTATACGCTCTGTAGTGGTTGTTTTTCCTGCATCGATATGTGCAGCAATCCCAATATTTCTGGTATATAATAAGTTTCTTGCCATGACTGATTAGAATCTAAAGTGTGAAAATGCTTTGTTAGCTTCAGCCATTTTATGCGTATCTTGACGCTTTTTAAAAGCTGAACCTTCTTCTTTTGCTGCTGCAATAATTTCACCCGCTAATTTTTGGGCCATTGATTTTTCATTACGCTTACGAGAGTAAGAAATTAACCACTTCATAGCAGTCGAAATCTTACGGTCTGGACGTATTTCCATCGGGATTTGGAATGTTGCTCCACCTACACGACGAGAACGAACTTCTACGTGTGGCATTACATTAGACAGCGCGTCTTTCCAAATTTCTAATGCTGATTTCTCTTCATCTTCTTTGCGTTGCTCTACAATATCTAGTGCATCATAGAAAATCTTAAAAGCTACAGATTTCTTACCATCATACATTAGATTGTTCACGAAACGAGTTACTAACTGATCATTAAATTTAGGATCCGGAAGTAAAGGTCTTTTTTTAGCTCTTGTCTTTCTCATTGTTCCTTAAATTTATTTTTTAGCTTCTTTTGGACGTTTCGCTCCATACTTACTTCTACGCTGTGTACGTCCGTTTACTCCAGCAGTATCCAATGCTCCACGTACAATGTGGTAACGAACACCTGGTAAGTCTTTTACTCTTCCTCCTCTCACCAATACTATCGAGTGCTCTTGTAAGTTGTGACCTTCACCACCGATGTACGCATTTACTTCTTTCCCATTGGTTAACCTTACACGAGCTACTTTACGCATAGCCGAGTTTGGTTTCTTTGGGGTAGTCGTATAAACACGCGTACATACTCCGCGACGTTGTGGACATGACTCCAAAGCAGCCGATTTACTCTTCTTGGTTAGAGTTTTTCTACCTTTTCTAACTAATTGTTGAATTGTTGGCATACTAATTAAATATTCCTTTTTATTATTAAAATCCCATTTTTGGGCATGCAAAATTACAAAAAAATATTTCTAAAAAAAATATTTCTTAGTTATTTTACATTGATTATGATATTATTACCGTGCATCTCAACCATATTTTATATTTGATAACCTTCTTTTAACATTCAATAAGAATAAACACCAGAAATTTGTTACCGTTACATTTTATAATACTTACAAAATTAAACACAGTAGATAACACCTAATTTATGGAACAAATTTTTATTATTATTCTGATTACGGTAGTTCTCTTGGCTATACTCGATATTATGGTCGGAGTAAGTAATGACGCCGTAAACTTCTTAAATTCTGCTATCGGATCAAAAGCTGCAAGTTTTAGAACAATCATGATTATTGCTTCTTGTGGTCTTCTCTTCGGAGCAATCTTCTCGAGTGGTATGATGGAAATTGCTCGGAGTGGTATTTTCGTTCCCTCTATGTTCTCCTTTTATGATTTGATGATTATTATGCTCACAGTAATGATTGCCGATGTCATTTTGCTCGATTTGTTCAACTATATCGGCTTCCCTACCTCGACAACCGTTTCGATTATCTTCGAGCTCCTAGGTGCTGCAACTTGTTTGGCTTTTATCAAAGTTCTCAATAGCGATCAAGCTCTATATACAGTACTCGATTATATCAATACCGAGAAAGCTTCGGAGATAGTTGTCAGCATTGTTCTTTCGGTATTCCTTTCGTTTATTGTAGGCTCTTTTGTACAATACGTTACGCGTTTTATTTTCACGTTCAATTCAGAAGCGAGAATCAAACGTTATGGAGGGATTTTGGGAGGAGTTGCTATCACTGCTATATCTTTTTTCATCTTGATAAAAGGTGCTAAAAATTTAACTTTTATTAGTGACAATGCGAAAGACTGGATTGCCCATAATCAGTTATTATTGATCGGAATCAACTTCGTTTTTTGGACCATTGTTTCCCAAATTCTTATTATCTTAAAAATCAACATTCTGCGTATCATTATTTTGATCGGAACCTTTGCTTTGGCTTTGGCTTTCGCCGGAAACGATTTGGTAAACTTTATTGGTGTGCCGATTGCTGCTTTACAATCGTACGATATTTTCCAAGCGTCGGGCGTAACTGATCCACATACTTTTATGATGGGTGACTTGGCAAATAGCGATATTGTAGCGCCAGTTTATTATTTAATAATTGCCGGAGTCATAATGATCATTACTTTATGGACTTCTAAGAAAGCAAAAAATGTTATTCAGACCGAATTGAGTTTGAGTAAACAAGATGAAGGAACCGAAAAATTCAACCCAAATTTTTTATCGCGTGCCATTGTTCGTGCTGTGATTTTGTTAGGAAATGTAGTGGATAAAATCTTACCAAAATCTTTTCAATTACGTGTCGAGAAACGATTCGAAAAACCTCAGAAACAAAAAACATTACAAATAGAAACTACCGACGAAGAAGCTTTTGATATGATTCGTGCTTCGGTAAACCTATTGGTGGCATCAATCCTGATTTCGATTGGTACTTCACTAAAACTACCACTTTCTACAACCTACGTGACCTTTATGGTGGCAATGGGTACTTCTTTTGCAGACCGTGCTTGGGATCGTGATAGTGCTGTTTTCCGTGTTGCAGGAGTTTTCAATGTGATTGGAGGTTGGTTTTTGACCGGTATTTCTGCTTTCATGATAGCAGCCATTATCTCTCTCACCATGTATTATGGCGGAACTGTAGGTGTTATTGGGATGATTATTGTGCTGGGAATTATTCTTTTCCGTTCGCATAAAAGCTATGAGGATAAAAGCAAAGTAAAAGAAGAAGTCTTGGTAAGTTTCACAGGAGAAGATATCGATTCTGTACAAAAGATTTTGGCTAAAAACAAAAAACAAATCGGTAAAGCATTATCAAAAATAGCGGATAATTTCGCCTTATCAGTAAAAGGAATTGACCAAGAGAACCTTGGCTTTCTGAATGAAAACAAAAAGAAAATCAAAAAGTTAATTACATCTATAGAAGATCTAAAGATTAATTTCTACCGAATTCTTCGCAATATGGATCAATCGAATATCAATTCGAGTAAGATTTTCGTTCAGTCTTTTGGGTATATACAGAATATCATCATCAGTATCAATTTCATCAACACTTCTATCCATACCTATATCTATAACAATCATCGACAATTGAAACCTGAGCAAATAGGAGATCTAAAGACAATCAACACGGCATATAAAAAGATGATGTATTACATCTCTAAACGTTTCTTAGAAGATGATTTGAACAATCTAGGTGGCATAGAGCCTCTACGAAAAGATTTTGACGAAGCATTGAATATAGCAATTAGTAACCAAATAGCACGAATCCAGTGTGATAATATCAGTCAGAAAAGTTCTACTTTGTATTTTACCATTCTTACCGAAATAGAATATTCAGCAGACCGTGTAGAAAAATTAGTGAGATTATACAAAGGAATCGACCAGCAAATAAATGATTAATTCTATAGTTTAATTTACATTAATTTAACATTCAAATAGTGATTTTTATGCCTTCAAAAATCACTATTTGAATGTCGATTAATTCATTTTTCAAATTCTTTACACCAAAAGACAAAACCTTTTTTCCGATTTTCGACGATGCATCTGCAAGTCTAATCGAGTTGGCTGAACAATTGCACGAATTAGTAAATGTAGTCCCAGAAGAGCGAGAAGATTATTTAGTAACGATTACTAAATTGGAAACCAAAATAGAAGTGCTTACTCAGAAAACGAATATCGAACTGAGTAGAAATTTCATTACCCCTTTTGATCGTGAAGATATTTACAATCTTATCCGTTCGATAGATTACGTTGCCGATAATTTGAATGGCGCTGCAAACCGCATAAAAATTTATCAGGTAGAAAAAATCACTAAATCTATTTGTAAGTTGACACAAGTAAACTTAGAAGCTTGTCAACTGATAGGAGAAGCGATTTCTGATCTGAAAGAGCTGAGCAATATCCCAAGAATCTATGAGATTTGCGAAAGGATCAATAAATTAGAAAACAAATCTGATCGTATTTTTGATAAAGCGGTAGAAGAAATTTTCGAGAACGAAACCGATCCTAAGAATATCATCAAGTACAAAGAAATGCTTTCTTCTCTAGAATCGGCGACAGACAAATGCAAAAGTGTTGCCAACGTTTTACAAGCTATTGCCGTAAAATATTCTTAAGCTTAACTTAAGTCACAAACTGTATGGAAATTTTCAGTACGGTGATGCATCACATCACAGATATGATGACTTCGAGAGCAGGATTTATCCTTTTGGCGGTGATCATCCTTTCGTTTGTTTTCGACTATATAAACAGTTTCCACGATGCGGCAAACTCAATTGCAACCATTGTCGCAACCAAAGTTCTCTCTCCTTTCAAACCGTTTTATGGGCTGCCGTTTGGATTTTCGCTGCGTATTTTATCTCGCTTTATTATATAGGAGAATTCAAAATAGGGAATACCATTGCCAAATATGTCAGCGAAAATTTTATAACCTTAGAAGTTATCTTAGCCGGAATTATTGCCGCAATTTCATGGAATCTTTTAACCTGGAAATTCGGGATCCCGTCTTCTTCATCACATACCTTGATTGGTGGATTTATTGGCTCTGCCCTCACCCACGCATACATGACAACTGGTTCTTTGGCCGGCGTTGTGGTCTATGCCAAAGTAATACCGATATTTTTATTCATTTTCTTAGCACCTTTCATCGGAATGGTGATTGCAAGTATTCTCACCATCTTGATTATGAATATCTGTCAAAAAGCAAAACCTGCTCGAGCAGAATGGTGGTTCAAGAAACTCCAATTGGTTTCTTCTGCCCTTTTCTCCCTTGGGCATGGAATGAATGACGCTTAAAAAGTAATGGGCATTATCGGTGCAGCCGTAATTTTCTATCACATGAATGTAGATTTCGATCCTGCTTATGTACAAGCTGAAGATAAATTCCAATATTTCGTAGAACATTGGGGATGGGTACCGATTACATCATTTATTGTAATCGCTTGTGGAACAATGGCAGGTGGATGGAAGATCATCAAAACCATGGGATCCAAAATTACCAAAGTAACTCCTTTAGAAGGTGTTGCCTCTGAAACAGCGGGAGCTATCACCCTTTACATCTCAGAACACTTCGGGATTCCGGTTTCTACAACCCATACCATCACTGGTTCTATTATCGGAGTTGGAATGATAAAACGCGTATCAGCGGTTCGTTGGGGTGTAACAATCAGCCTTCTTTGGGCTTGGGTTCTTACAATTCCTATTTCGGCGATTGTTGCTGCAATCATCTATTATATTATTAGCTTATTGTAAAATGTTTCGGTAGGATGAAATACCAAGCCGAAAAAACAACAAAAAAAGACCGAACGATTTCGGTCTATTTTTTTATAACTCGTCTAAAATTCTCTAATTTTCTATCGTTTCTTCTTGAAGTTGATTCTTGTATCGTTTTCCTTCTATTAATCTTTTATCTGCCCAAATCGTACCGCCTGGGATGATTGCCGAAACAAAAAAAATTCCGAAAATCTTCCAGCTCCAATTATACTTTTCTTTCAGAAAATATAAAATCACCACATAGGCAATAAACAAACCTCCGTGAATACGACCAGTATGCGTAACCCAAGTCGGATTATCAAAAATATATTTTATTGGCATTGCAACAAAAAATAATGCTATCGCCGAAATGGCTTCGACAAATCCCACAACCTTAAATAATTTTAACATAGTTTTTTTTATAAATTCGATTAAATATACTTTCTTTCCTCGAGAACAAAACTAATAAATATCGTTCAACTACATACTTTAAATAAACTTAACACGTTTTCTAAACATCATGATTCGATTGTTATCTCTTCTTTGGTTTATTTTTTGCCTCTTTGCGTTCAATTTTCTCTGCGCACAAACACAACAAACCTTTCTGTTTTATGATTTTCAATCATCAGCAGAAAAACCTATTTTCGAGAAAAAGATCGAATCGGGAAAATGGCAATCCACCCTCGATTCTCTTGTAAAAATTGGTTATTACACCTTGCAATTAGACTCTGTAATCGATCAGAAGGTTTATCTGAAACGTGGTAAACTTTATCAAAATATTTGGGTAAAGAATAATGAGTTATTCCAGAACAAAAACGATTATTTCCCTACCAAAAATCTCGATTCGATCATTGCATACTTCAATCAAAAAGAAGTAGACGAAGGACGAATTTTTTCGAGTATAGTGGTAGAAAGTAAAGGATTTGAGAACAATGAGTTGCAGGTAGAATTACACAGAAAGCAAGCAAAAAAACGTACCATTGATGGGGTGAAGTTGGTTGGCTACGAGAAAATGTCGCGAGGATTTATCAAACATCAACTGCAAATTCGAGTAGGAGAGACTTTCCGAGAAGATAAATTAATCACGATCCAAAATGAAATTCGTCAAAACCAATGGATCCGGGAAACCCGCTCACCCAACGTAATGTACCAAGAAGACTCTACCTATATTTACTTGTACACTGAAAAAATAAAAGCAAATATTTTCGATGGGATTATTGGTTTTGGTACAGACGAAGATGGTAAATTTAGGATGAATGGAAACCTTAGCCTCGAACTGAATAACAACTTCAATGCGATGGAACAAATTCGGCTGAATTGGATAGGAACAGCAGCCAAAAATACAACTCTTGATATTCGACTGAAATTCCCTTATCTTTTTGGCAGCAAAATAGGAAGCGAAACCAACTTCAAACTTTTCAAACAAGATAGCGTATTTGTTAACACAAATTTGCAAGAAAGATTTTTTTATCAATTAACTCCACAATCGAATATTGGTGTTAATTTGGGCATACAATCCTCTAACTTTGTTCTCGAAGAATACCCGACGATTGCAACAAATTACGATGATTATCAGAAACTAAATCTAGGTCTAAGCTATGATTATTTTCAAGGAACGGATCAAGCAATTCTAGAAGGTAAACAACGCCTGTATACCGTGGTTAACTCTATCCGAAAGAAAGAAAAAAACCTCGTACACGATGATCAAGCCGAAAACCAAACGAGCAATCAGTACGAAATTGGACTCGAAACCTATCGCCTATTTCGTCTTGGTAAAAAACACTACCTGAAAGGTCGGTTTAACTTTTACGGATTGTTCGACAAAGCGAATCATTTTGCAGAAAATGAACTTTACCGAATCGGTGGTTTTGGTTCTCTCCGAGGTTTTAATGAAGAAAGCATTACCGCAAATCTTTATGCGACGGTTTCTGCCGAATATCGTTTCTTGCCAAATGAAGCTTTTTATATCACACTGTTTAGCGATTACGCAAGTATACAAAATAAACGAATAAACGTACAAACCAATCTTATGAGTTTGGGAACAGGAATTGCTTTTCTGACCAAATTAGGGGTTTTTAATATAAATTATGCAGTTGGCAAAACCGGAAATTTACCTTTTGACTTTAAAGACTCTAAAATCCATTTTGGGATTATCAGTAAATTTTAACTTTTATTTTTTTTCAAAAACTTTTACCATAATGCCCTAAAAAAGCTCTAATTTGCCAAAAATTAATAAAGAATAAACAATATGAAAAAAATTATTCTATCGCTCATAGTTCTTACTTCTACAGTGAGTTTTTCTACACAACTACAAGCACAAGACGACTTAGTCAACTCTCTAAAAAATCATGCAAGTGAGAACAGTAAAGCCTCATTCCAATTCACCGAAATCATCAATTTAGCAAAAATGCCTATCCAGAACCAAGCATCTTCGGGAACTTGCTGGTCGTATTCTGGGAATTCTTTCATCGAATCGGAAATGATTAGAATGGGGAAAAAACCTATCCAATTATCTCAAATATTTACGGCAAGAAACGCCTACATGGATCGTGCAAAACAATATGTTCGTTTGCATGGAGGAATGTCGCTTGGCGAAGGTGGAGTTTTCCATGATGTAATGCGGGTTTATGAACAATACGGTGCCGTACCACAAGAAGTATATTTGGGCTTGAACTATGGAACCAACCATAATCAATTTGCAGAAATGAGTGCAGCAATGGAAGGCTTTCTGAACGGAATTATTAAAAACCCGAACGGGAAATTAACACCAGCTTGGACCGCTGCCTATGCCGGAATTTTAGACGCTTATCTCGGGAAATATCCTGCCAACTTCGAGTACGAAGGCAAACGGTACACACCCAAAACCTTTGCTCAGGAACGCGTCGGAATTCAACCACAAGATTATTTAGCAATTTCATCGTTCAAAGCCTATCCGTATTATCAACAATTTATCCTACCAATACCAGACAATTGGGCTTTGGGTGAATATTGGAATGTTCCACTGAAAGAAATCGTTACGATTATCGATAATGCCCTGAAAAATGGTTTCACGGTAGCTTGGGCTCAAGACGTATCGGAAAAATCTTTTAGTTGGAAAAATGGGATTGCCTATGTGCCGGAAAAAAACTTTGCAGACATGACGGAAACCGAACGCAAAGAAATGTTCAATGGGCCAAAACCAGAACGCACTATCACCGAAGATATGCGCCAAGAAGCATTCGATAATTACGAAACCACAGACGATCACGGAATGCATATTGTTGGCTTGGCCAAAGACCAAAACGGGAAAGAGTATTACATCATCCGCAATTCTTGGGGAACAAGTAACGATTATAAAGGATATATGTACGTAACTAAAGCCTATGTAGAATACAAAACGTTGAATATTTTGGTTCATAAAGATGCAGTACCCAAAGCTATCCGATCGAAACTGAAATAAATTTCGGTCTCCCTTTCTATACTAACCCATACTTATTTGCGTTAGTATAGAAAGCTTGATCAATAACAATCAAAATAAACAGAGAAAACCCATGAAAAATTACGCTATTTTAACGATATTGCACTTTCTTTTTTCGGACTGAATGCTTGTAATAGTGATGATAATGCTGGAGAAAACTCATCGCCGCAAACTAATCTTATGCCTCAAAAATTTACCTATGCGGGCAAAGGTTCTGAGATTTTTATGTACAATAACGATAAAAACATCACGAAATATACCTATAATGTTGGCGACGAATTCTACCAATATTCTTTTACTTACATCAACCAAAAATTGGCCAATGTAATCTATGAAGATCTGAACAATTCTAAGAAAGAATACATTGTTTACTATGAAAGCGAAGGAACCATAAAAATTGAAGAAAAAGTTCACAACGCAGTTATCGAAACCAATTATCTGAAAATTAATAGTGACGGAAGTTTACGTGGTGATCTCGAAGGCAATAGTTTCACTTATTCTAACGGGAATTTATCGCAATGGATCTCTGATGGCACTGTGAAATTATCGTTTGATTATTATACCGATCAGGCTTCGTACTTCAGAAATGTACGCACTCCATCTTGGGTCTTTACTTTCTTTAAATTACACACCTTAGCCAAAAATAAAAATCAGCTAAAATCGTTCGAAGATGAGAAGGGAGCAATTACAAATTTTACCTATAGCGATTATCAAATAGAAAACTTCCCTAGAAATATAGACATCTCGAAATCAAATAGTGACGAAGTTGAAGCCGTGAAAGTAACGTATACACCAACAACAACCCACTAATTCGTGGCAAAACATCACATAAAAGCATAAAAAATACGCCGAGCAAATATGCTCGGCGTATTTTTATAATCTAAGTAGTGAGATTAATCTTCTTTAATCATTGCTTCATTAATGACGGCAATTAACTTTTCGGTGATTTCATCGATATCACCTACCCCATTGATTTCTACCCACTTTCCTTGTGCTTTATAATGCTTAGCAACCTTAGCTGTTTTGGTATAATATTCTGTGATACGATGACGAATTACTTCTTCATTCACATCGTCTGAACGACCACTTGTTTTACCTCTTTCTAGAAGACGTTGTACTAAGACTTCATCATCTACAACCAAAGCTACGGTAACCGTTACTTCTTCATTGAATTTTTCAGCGAGGATTTTGTCCAATGCTACTGCTTGTGAGGTTGTTCGGGGATAACCATCGAAAATATACCCATTCGGGCTTTTTCCTTTATCCAACTCATCGCTGAGCATCTGGGTTGTAATTTCATCCGGCACCAAACTACCTTTGTCCATGTATGCACGAACTTTTTTCCCTAAATCAGTTTCATTTTTTAGGTTATAACGGAATAAATCTCCGGTAGAGATCTGTGGGGTTTGATATTTTTGTTCTAAAAATTTCGCTTGTGTTCCCTTCCCGCTTCCTGGAGGTCCGAACAATACAATGTTTAGCATTTTGAGTTTTATTTTTTTTATGATTTTATTTGATAAATATCTGGAAGGTTTCGACCAAAGCCATCAAAATCCAATCCATAACCAACAACAAATTTATCCGGTATAGATAGACCTACTAAGTCGACAACTAGATCTTTTTTGTAAGCATCTGGTTTAAATAGTAAGGTAGCAATTTTCAGAGATTTAACCTTTTTTTCTGTGAGAATTTTATGCAATTCTACCAAAGTATTTCCGGTGTCGACGATATCTTCTAAAATAATTACATGCCTGCCTTCTACCGAAATAGGAATATCCATCTGGATTTTTACTTTACCGGTTGTCTCTGTGCCTTCGTACGAACTTAGTTTTAGAAAAGAAATTTCGCATTCTCCAGGATAGTGTTTTAGAAAGTCACTCATAAACATTACTACACCATTCAATACACCAACAAATACAGGAACTTCGTCTTTGTATTCATCGTAAATTTTGTTGGCCATATCGATTATAGCATGTTCTATTTCTTCGAATGCTATGTAGGGAATAAATCTCTTCCCGTGTATTTCAATTTCTTTCATAGATGTTATAAGTTCAAATATACTATTTTGAATATTTTAAATAAAATTTATTCTCAATTTAATTAAATCGTCATTGAGAAAATTCTGGTTTCGGGTGCATTTCTCAGCAAATGTAAATCGAATGCCATGCATACATTTCGTACAAACGGACGTCCCTTTTCGTTTACAATCAGTTCGTTTTCTTTTATTTCTATCAAACCATCTTTCACCATATCTTCTAATAAGTATAGCGCTTGAGATAAACCGTCGAATTTTTGCTCTGGATGCTTCCAAGAGGTTTGTAAATTACACATCAAATTCAGGATATGGCGGCGAACAATTAAATCTTCATCGGTAAGGATATGTCCTTTGAAAACGGACAATTCTCCTCTATTAATAGATGCTTCGTATTCTTCTACCGTTTTCTCATTTTGTGCAAAACTATACCAAGAGTCGCTAATGGATGAAACGCCTAAACCAATCATCAGTTTTGTTTTGGATGAAGAGTAGCCCATAAAATTTCTGTGTAGGGTATGATTCTTCATCGATTGATACATCGAATCATGTTCCAATGCAAAGTGATCCATTCCGATTTCGAAATAGCCCATGTCTTCGAACATTTTCTTACCTTCTTCGTACAAAGCTCTTTTCACTTCTGGCGACGGAAGATCTTCATCTTGGAAACCTCGCTGTCCTACCCCCTTTATCCAAGGTACATGTGCATAGCTATAAAAAGAAATCCTGTCCGGATTTAGTTCTCTTGTCAATTGTATGGTTCTGATCATCCCACTCATCGTTTGATGCGGCAAACCGAAAATCAAATCATGAGAAACCGACGTAAATCCTATTTCTCGCGCTTCTTCGGTTGCTTTTTTCACCGCTTCGAAGGATTGCACTCGATTGATGGCTTTTTGCACTTTTGGGTCATAATCTTGTACGCCGTAAGAGATTCTTTTAAAACCTAAATTGTATAAAACTTGCAAATGTTCTTTGGTTGTATTGTTTGGATGACCTTCTAAACTAAACTCGTGACCTTCTGCAATATCGGCATAAACAAAAATTCCGTCGATTAGCTTCTTGAGGTTTTCCGGAGAAAAAAATGTTGGCGTTCCTCCTCCCAAATGAATTTCTTTAATTTTTGGTCTTGATGAAAACAAATCCACATACATTTTCCATTCTTTGAGAACGGTATCTATATAAGGTATTTCTACCGAATGTTGTTTGGTTATTCTCTTGTTGCAAGCACAAAAAGTACAAAGTGATTCGCAAAAAGGTAAATGGATATAAATCGAGATTCCTTCTTCTTCGTTACTCTCATCAAAAGCGCGCTGAAAGGTTTCTACCCAACCGCGCTTACTGAAATTATCATTGTCCCAAAACGGAACGGTAGGATAACTCGTATAACGTGGTCCTGGAATGTTATATTTTCGAATTAAATTATTCATTTTCTTTATTTTATATCTCAACTTTCGTGAAATATTGTCGTATGAATCAGAAAAAATCATGTACCTAGATTTCCTGATTATTCTGTATTATTAAAATAAACCTCAACAAAATAAACCTTATCTATAGAAAACCATGTAGATATTCCTATTATCGGTTAGTTAAAGGTTTTGCCATCGATTAGTGTATTACAAAATTACTTGACGTATTTTCACTAATCTTGTTAATAGTTCTTCTAGTTTATCTAATTGCAACATATTCGCACCATCACTTTTTGCACATTTTGGATCAGGATGCGTTTCTATAAATAAGCCGTCTGCGCCCACAGCAATTCCTGCTTTGGCAATGGTTTCTATCAATTCTGGTTTTCCGCCAGTTACACCAGAAGCTTGATTTGGTTGTTGCAAAGAATGCGTAATGTCTAAAATTACGGGTGCGTAATTCCTCATCACTGGAATACCTCTATAATCAACGACCAAGTCTCCATAACCGAACATCGTACCACGCTCGATAATCGCAACATTTTGGTTGCCTAAATCGGTTACTTTTTGTACTGGGAATAGCATAGATTCGGGCGAAAGAAATTGGCCTTTTTTCAGTGTAACATGTTTCCCAGTTTTTGCAGCAGCAACTACCAAGTCGGTCTGACGAACCAAAAAAGCAGGGATTTGTATTACATCTACATATTGGGCTGCCATTTCTGCATGCCAAGGCTCGTGTATGTCGGTAGTTGTCGGGATATCGAAAGTTTTGCCAACTTTACGAATAATCTCTAATGCTTTTTCGTCTCCAATTCCTGTAAAACTATCAATACGAGAACGATTTGCTTTTTTAAAAGATCCCTTGAAAATATACGGTATCGATAATTTATCGGTCACTTCTACTACCTTTTCAGCAATACGAAGCGCCATCGATTCATCTTCTATTGCACAAGGGCCAGCAATAAGAAAAAAATTCGGAGAATCTTTATGTTTAATCTTTGATAAAGTTGCTATCATAGGTGCAAATTTACGCAAATTTACCGACTTATTTTTTATAAATTTGTCTGTACTTTATCATTCTTATTTATTGTTTGTATGGATTTTGTCTCGAACCTAGAGTTGGCTGATATTTTCGGTTATCTTGCTTCTGTTTTCATTATTTTGGCTTTTTTCTTTTCTAAGATTACCATTATCAGAATTATTAATGCTATTTTGGTTGTGTGTACTTTTTGATTTATGCCGCTATGGTCGAAGCCTGGCCTGTTCTTATCCTAAATGCAATTCTATTTTTTTTTGTACAGGTCTATTAGATTACTTTTAAACTAGGGAAATAACTTTTTTATAAAAACCTTAAATTTTGAAAATTTTATCTGCCGTTTTAAACAACATAGAAACCGATCAACGCCTAGACAAAGTTTGTCGCTCTCTCCTGAAGTTTGGGTATGAAGTAGAACTAATTGGTGCCACACTAAAAGGAAAACCATTACTCGACAAGCCTTATGCAACTCATCTAATCGAAATGAAAAACCAACATTCGATGAGCATGTATGCAGAATTCAACAAAAAACTACTTTTCACCTTACTCAACAAAGTAGATAAAGAGACAATTCTTTTGGCAAATGATTTGGATTCTTTATTGCCTTTCTATTTGGTAAGTAAATGGAAAAATTTACCACTTGTTTTTGATAGTCACGAAATTTTCTCAGAGCTGCCTTCTTTGCACAATCGACCGAAAACTAAAAAAGTCTGGAAAACTCTTGAGCAATTTCTGCTTCCGAAAATAAAAAACTTCTATACCGTAAGTGATAGTTATGCAGCTTTTTTTGCAGAGAACTATCAAGTGTCACCAAAAGTTGTGCGCAATGTTCCGACTAGAATTCGATTAAATCAAAAACAAAATCATATTTTCTTTCCGCTTCCACCAAATCCCACCAATAAAAATGTAATTCTTTACCAAGGTGCAATCAACATGAGTCGGGGGATTGATAAAGTGATTGAAGCTTTTCGTCATCTAGATAATGAACAGTTATGGATTATTGGCGATGGTCCAAAGAAACAAGAATATGAGCAACTTACCCAAAAGCTTCAACTTACTGATAAGGTATTTTTTCTTGGTAGAATAAAACCAGAGTTACTAAAAACCATCACACCTTTGGCCTCGATTGGTCTTAGTATAGAAGAAGATTTTGGTTTGAGTTATCGCTATGCACTTCCCAATAAATTGTTTGATTATATACAGGCGCAAATCCCTATTTTGGGAAGTCCTTTACCCGAAATAAAAAAAATCATCGAGCATTATCAGATAGGTTTATTGATTGAAAATCATACGCCTGAACATTTAGCGAGCAAAATCAAGGAGCTTTTGAACAAAGGCCGAGAGCCTTTTCTCGAACAACTTATGCTAGCTGCTAATGAATTGTGCTGGGAAAATGAAGAGCTGGTTCTAAAGGAAATATTCGAACAAATAAAAGTATAGATTAACCAGACATATGTCTACTCTTCTTCTTTTTTATAAATATGTGGGTTTTCTACGATTCCTTTCTTAAAGATTTTCCGAACACCCATCCGTAGTGCATTATCTACTTGCAACACCTGATCCAAAATCTTCTGATCTGGTCTACCTCTGAAGGAGGTTACATGAAATGAATCGGTTTGGCGCAAAGGTTCTTTAGAAAAATAATAATTAGATACACACTTCCTATAACCATCGTGCCTCACTGGAGAGACCGAATGCAAAGAGTCGTTATGGGTTGCCATTACCGCTAATCGATTGAACCGGCTTACTATTGTTATTGGATCATTTTTCAATCCATTTGGCCACACTTCTAAATTCCCTCCATAGTCTTCTTGCCAACCTGGCGATACATAATACAAGAGATTGAGCACGCGCCATAACTCCCGTTTTGCGTCATGGGAATTATCCAAATGAGGTTGTAAAAATTGGTTTTTCCCCATCATAGATAAACCTCCTGCATACAGTGAACTATCGGGAAAAGGTTGTTTTATTTCGCATATTTCGGCAATCAAATCCACTATACGTTTATCTTGAAAAGCGTATATTATTTCTTCTAATATTGGGTCGTATTCATTCATTTGTACCGCAATATATTTATCTTCTTTTAAGCTTTTCTTCAAAACCATTTTATCTTTGGTCGGGAATTTTTCGTTAATTTGCATAGCCCATTCTTCTGGCAATAAATCATCTACCCAAAAATAACCAATGCTATCTTTTGACTGATCGTATTGTTGTTTGATCGATTTTTTATTTTGTTCGATTTTCTCTACTATCAGATCTGCAAATTCTTTTCTTTTCATCTTGACGGGATTATTCTCTAAAGGTAAGAAAAAATTGAATCTAAAATCTTTTCTGCATTATTCCGATCACTCAAATATGTTTCTAAGGTAAGTCGATAGTCATCTGATGCATCGAACCCTCGATTTCTCAAATCCTCTATTACCTGAAGCAACTCTTCTTTGGTAGTTACTTGCACACACATTTTAGCAATTCGTTTATCATCAATCACATTATGATTAATCACCGAAAAACGACTATTAAACAAAGCGTTGACAACTTTCAGCTTCGTTCCAGATTCCTGAAAAGACCAACTCAGATTGAAATGTGCACGGTGAAATAATTCGATCAAATGCTGAAAATCTCTCAACCGAACAAATCGGATATTAGGTCGATTACCTATTTGTTTTTTCACCCAATCTTCCTTTATACTCGAGGCAATCCACAACGGATAATCGGTTTGAGAAAAAACATCTATCAAAAAAGTTACTGCCGCACGATTATCGGCCGCTCGCAAGTCACCATGATACAAAGCAAATTCACCAAAACCTTTCAGATTAGAAAATTTCTCATTCCCATGGAAAACAGGCACAAAGGTTCCTTTGTTATAAGTTTTTTTGATATAATTTTGTTCGAAATTCGATAATGTAAACACCTCATCAAATTGCCCTAGAATCGCTTCGTATCGAATAAACTTTTTCGATTCTTGATGAAATAATTGTTTTTTGATTGGATTGGTTTCTGTTCTAGACAAACCGTCGAAATAATTTTGTTCGATATTATGTAAACGCAAAAACTTGGGATAGTCTTCTAGACCAGGAAAACGTAAAACGTCTGTAGTTTTCATGCTTTCGAAAAAAATCGGAGCTTTGATTGACAAAAGGTTTTCTAATAAACATTTTCCATTTCTCGAAGCAACCGAAAAAGGCTCTTTCCGAAAGAAATATTTCGGGTATTGTTTAATAGGATAATAAAATACTTTTTCGGCATACTGAGCCAACTCTTTTGGTAGTTTTTTATCAAAACCAAAAACATGTAAATAAATTTTCACACCCAAATCATAAAAGCTTTTCAGCTTAAAAAAAACATCAATTACTCCGCCATAATTTGGCGGGTAAGGTTTATCCATACTTACAAAATGCAAGGTTATATCACGGTACATGATTTGTGTTTTAGTGTACAAAAAAAGAGTCTACACAAATGTAAACTCTTTCTATAAATATTGATGGTGATTTTATTTTATTTTAATTGACATCTAGCATTTCGGGTGTCAATTCTATTACTCTTCCATTTTCGCACTTCAACATTCTCGATGGGTGTTTACGAATTATATCATAGTCATGTGTAGCCATCAGCACAGCACAATTGTTCTGCTTAGATACCGACAAGAGAAGATTCATAATCTCGTTCGATGTTTCTGGATCCAAATTTCCTGTTGGCTCATCAGCCAAAATGAGCGAGGGTGAATTGAGCAAAGCACGCGCAATAGCAACCCTTTGTTGCTCACCTCCTGAAAGGCGGAAAGGCATCATTTTTTTCTTAGACAACATCCCTACACTATCCAAGACAAAATCGATACGATCTTTTATTTGTTGAGAATTTTTCCAGCCGGTTGCTCGTAAGACAAAAGTAAGATTTTGTTCGACACTTCGATCAGTAAGTAACTGAAAGTCCTGAAACACTATCCCTAAATGTCGTCGTAAATCTGGTATTTTACTAATTTTCAGTTTTTTCAGATCATATCCTACAACAGAAGCATTCCCAGACTCCAATGGCAAATCACCATAAAGAACCTTCAAAAGACTACTTTTACCGCTTCCAGTTTTACCGATAAGATAGACGAATTCACCTTCTTGCAACCTTACATTTACTCCACTAAGCACCAAATGATTACGCTGATAAACTGATGCATTTTCGATTTCTATTACATTCGTTATTTCTGACATTCTTCTTCTTTGATAAACAAATATAAACAAAAAAAGCTTGAAAGATTATCTCTCAAGCTTTAAAATTATTAATAGAAGCTATTATCGTTTAGCTCTAACTTCGCTAATCGTCAATGCTTTTCTGCCTTTTTTTCTACGATTTGCTAATACTCTACGACCGTTTTTAGTCGACATACGCTCACGAAAACCGTGTTTGTTTCTTCTCTTTCTGTTACTTGGTTGAAATGTTCTTTTCATCTTTTCAAAGTTTGGGATCCATTACTCGAATGGGGTTGCAAATATACTTTTATTTTCTAATACTATGATAAAAAATTAGAAATTTTCTTCATTTTTAATCGCTAAGCCTTACAGGAAGCTATATTGTAAAGCTTTTTTCGCCATATCTAGAAAATTTCATCTGCAAAATTAGACATTTTTTATCATTAACCAACAAAAAGATTGTTTTATTTTATTAATAAACTCTGAAGTTTCCAAAAATCTTCTTCCCTAAATCCCATAAAAAATTTGTAAATTAGCACCCTTATAATATATGAATATGACTGAAGGAGAAAAACTAATTCCTATCAATATTGAAGAAGAAATGAAGTCTGCCTACATCGACTACTCGATGTCGGTTATTGTTTCTCGTGCTCTACCAGATGTACGCGATGGTTTGAAACCCGTTCACCGAAGAGTATTATTCGGAATGTATGAATTAGGCGTATTTTCTAATCGTGCGTATAAAAAATCTGCTCGTATCGTTGGAGAAGTTTTAGGTAAATTTCACCCACATGGGGACACCTCTGTGTACGATACTATGGTACGTATGGCCCAACCATGGTCGTTGCGCTATCTTTTGGTAGATGGTCAAGGGAATTTTGGTTCGGTAGATGGTGACCAACCTGCTGCAATGCGTTATACAGAAGCGCGATTACAAAAAATATCCGATGAGTTATTGGCTGATATCGACAAAGAAACAGTTGATTTTAAGCTTAATTTCGATGATACCATTTATGAACCCACAGTTCTTCCTACTAGAATTCCTACACTTTTGGTGAATGGAGCTTCTGGGATTGCTGTCGGGATGGCAACCAATATGGCACCCCATAACCTAGGCGAAGTCATCGATGGAACCGTTGCCTATATCGATAATCGAGACATTTCGATTGATGAATTGAGCAAACATATTACTGCGCCAGATTTTCCGACCGGTGGAATTATTTATGGTTATGATGGAGTGAAACAAGCCTTCGAAACGGGGCGTGGTCGAGTAGTAATGCGAGCGAAAGCAAATTTTGAAGAAGTTCATGGGCGCGACTGTATCATTGTTACAGAAATACCGTACCAGGTAAACAAGGCAGATATGATTGCGAAAACAGCTGACCTGATAAAAGATGGTAAACTGGATGGTATTGCTGAGATTCGTGATGAATCGGACAGACAAGGAATGCGCATTGTATATGTTCTAAAAATGGATGCTATACCAAACGTTGTTCTCAACCAGTTATACAAATTCACCCAACTACAATCATCATTTAGCATCAATAATATTGCATTGGTCAATGGTCGTCCTGAACAATTGAACCTAAAAGACATGATTCGTCATTTTGTAGATCATCGTCATGAGGTAGTGGTACGAAGAACTGAATTCGAACTAAGAAAAGCCCAAGAAAGAGCACATATCTTAGAAGGATACATGAAGGTCATCGGCACACAAGATGACTTAGACCGAGCAATTAAAATAATCCGTGAAAGCGAAACGCCAGAAATTGCTCGAGAGAGTTTGATGACTGCTTTTGATCTATCAGAAATTCAGGCTCGTGCTATTCTCGAGTTGCGTCTGCGTACGTTGACTGGTCTAGAGATAGACAAAATCCGTGCAGAGTATGAAGAAATCATGAAAACCATCGAATACTTGAAAAATATTTTAAGTGACGAGGATTTACGTTTCAGCATTATCAAAGAAGAATTAGAAGAAATTAAGAGAAAATATGCCGACGAAAGAAGATCAGAAATTGACTATTCTGGTGGTGACCTTAATATAGAAGACCTTATCCCGGATGATAATGTTGTTCTGACGATTTCTCATTTAGGCTATATAAAACGTACTCCACTAACCGAGTACAAAAAACAATCACGCGGAGGAGTTGGTAACCGAGCAGCAACTACCCGTGATGAAGATTTCTTAGAATACATAGTGGTAGCAACCAACCATCAATACATGTTATTCTTTACCGAAAAAGGAAAATGTTTCTGGCTGCGAGTTTTCGAAATTCCAGAAGGCTCAAAAACATCAAAAGGAAGAGCTATCCAGAACCTAATCAATATCGAACCTGATGACAAAGTAAAAGCCTACATACTCACCCATGATTTGATGGATGAAGAATATGTTAACAATAACTATGTAATCATGGTTACGAAAAATGGCATTATCAAGAAAACTAGTCTAGAAGCATATTCTCGCCCACGCATCAACGGTATCAATGCAATTACGATACGAGAAGACGACACCTTGTTAGAAGCCTTATTGACCGATGGTAAATCCCAAATCATGATTGCTACTAAATACGGAAAAGCAATCCGCTTCGAAGACGAAAAAGTTCGACCAATGGGAAGAACCGCTTCGGGCGTTCGAGGAATCAATTTAGGAGACGACAAAGACAATGAAGTTATAGGAATGATTGTCGTATCGGACATGGAAAACGAAACCGTTTTAGTTGTTTCTGAAAAAGGTTACGGTAAGCGTACATCTATAGAAGACTATCGCGAAACCAATCGTGGAGGAAAAGGAGTTACCACCCTCAACATTACCGAAAAAACAGGAAAACTAATCGCTATAGAATCGGTGACAGATGATAATGATTTGATGATTATCAACAAGTCGGGTGTAGCAATCAGAACCGGATTGAGTGAAATCCGCGTAATGGGTAGAGCAACACAAGGAGTGAAATTGATTAATCTGAAAAAGAACGATGAAATCGCAGCAATTGCTAAGGTAGAAGTCGACGAAGACGTAGAAGAAGAAAATGAAGAAAGCCAAACTCAAGAACAAAGTGGTACAATGATTGAAGGAGATAATCAAAATAACAAAAACACAACAATCTCTTCGGAAGAAAATAATAACGAAAACCCTACCGAAGAGTAACAAAAAGTCTTATTTATGAAGAAAATAATTTTAAGTTTGAGTTTTGTTTGTTTAATGGGAAGCTTCTCATTTGCACAAGATTTGAATACAGAACCTGCGAAACTTGCAGAAAAAGTCTACAATGACGCAAAAAAAAATTTAGCCCTCAAAGACATTTCTGCAGCAGCCAAAAACTTGGCAGAACTTAGCAAATACGAAAACGGAAAAGTATTTATTGTACGAAACAAAGACACCAAAAAAGACGAGTATTATTATTCACAAGCCGAAGTTGATGCTGCAGTAGCAAAAGGAAATTACGGAAAAATAAAATCGCAAGACCTCACACAAAAGTATGGAATTTTGATTAATTCTGAGGTTTCTACATTAGCAAACGAAACTTTGAAAAGTGCAAACGAAGCCTTAAAAAACAAAGATTATAAAAAAGCAGCACCACAATTTATCGATGTGTATAATCTTACTAAAGCTTTGGGCGTATCGGATGATTTATACAAATACCAAGCAGCCATTTCGTATTACAATGCAGACGATTATGCCAATTCATTAGCCTTGGTAAAAGAATTAATTGCTGTTAATTTCACTGGAATTTCTGATGTACAGCCTAAAGACCTTAACCGCGACTTATATATTTTAGGTCTGAACAATCTTTACCGTACCAAAACAACCGATCCTCTATTAGATGAAGCACTTAGCAAATATAGTTCGGATGCGGATATTACGAATTTAGCCACAGCGATTTATCAACAAAGCGGGAATACTTCTCAGTTGACGTCTCAGCTAGAGCAAAATGTAAAAAACAACCCAAAAGATGTTTCGGCACTTTATAATTTAGGGACGTTATATTTACAAGATAATCAAATAGAAAAAGCCAAAGAAACCCTAAAACAAGCACTAGCTGTAAATCCTAATCATTTAGAATCTAATATCAACATGGCTTTGGCTATTTTATCGAACGAAAAAGAATACGTAGATAAAATCAATAATAATTTAGGCACGAGCAAAACTCAACGTGCAGTATACGAAGAGTACACGAAAAAACGCAAAGATGCTTATAACGAAGCCTTACCTTATTTAGTGAAAGCTCATGAATTGGATAAAAACAATCTACAATTCATTAAATATTTAATTTCTGCTTACAAAGCAACAGGTAATACAGCGAAAGAAGATGAATTTAGAGCTTTGGAACAAAGTCTTGCTAAATAAATAAATTAATATCAATAAAAAAGGAGCGTTAATAGCTCCTTTTTTTATTCTACCATACAATATTATAAGTCCCAGTTTTTGAGTTCCATTAAAACATGATGTGCTGTCAAATCATATCGAACCGGAACAACCGAAATATAACCTTGTGATAAAGCAAACTCATCGGTATCTTCTCCTTTGTCTAAATTCTTAAACTCACCTGTCATCCAATAATACGTTCTACCTCGTGGATCTTCACGTTTATCAAACTCCTCTATCCATTTGGCATCGGCTTGTCGACAAACTTTTATACCTTTCAGTTCTTCTTTTGGCAGTTTCGGGATATTTACATTGAGCACTACACCTTTTGGCAAACCATTATTCAGGACTTGTTTTATTATTTTTTGGATATACTCTCGAGCCGCCTCGAAATCGGCATTGTAAGAAAAATCCTGTAAAGAAAAACCAATCGCTGGAATCCCCTCTATCCCCGCTTCTACAGCTGCCGACATCGTACCAGAATAAATTACATTGATTGATGAATTGGATCCATGATTAATCCCTGAAACACATAAATCTGGTCGACGAGGTAAAATATTACTTACCGCCAATTTAACACAATCCACAGGCGTACCAGAACAAGAGAATTCTTTGCGTGTGTCATCCTCGATCAAAACCTCCTCAGTTTGAATGATTGAATGAATAGTAACTGCATGCCCCATACCACTTTGCGGACTATCTGGCGCAACTACATAAATATCACCAAACTCCTTGGTCATATCAATCAATGCACGAATCCCAGGAGCTGTAATCCCATCATCATTAGTAACTAAAATTAAAGGTCTTTTCATTGTCTATTTTTTATGTTTACTACAAATGTAAAGATTTGAGTTGATATTTATTTTTTTGGTTCTATATTTGAGTATTGAAAATATTATTAAATTATAACCCAAACTGAATTATAAGTGTTTAAAAATTTTATGTTAATAAAAAAGACCTCTATACTACTTGCCTTTTTTTCTATGTGTTTCTTAGCTTTTTGCTTTTGCAAACCCTTGGTAAGTGATAAAGAAAATGAAGAAAATTATAAAAAAATTATTCGAAACACGCGGACAACATTAAAATATCTGCATTATAAACCAGCAAACATAAACGATAATTTTTCTGAAAAAGTTTTCTACAAATATTTAGAATACATCGATCCAGGAAAACGTTTTTTGTTAGATTCTGACTTTCAGAGTTTCAAAAAAGATATTCACAAACAAGACGATTTCTTCAACAACGAAGATCTCACTTTCTATTTCGCAACTGTAGATACGCTCTACAAAAGAATAGAAGAAGTAGAAAAATATACACAAGAATTGCTCGAAAAACCAATGGATTTCACCAAAAAAGAAAATTTTGCCTTGGACCCTAAAACCATTGGTTATGCAAAAACTCATACAGAACTGAAAGACCGATGGCGTCAATATTTAAAATACAACGTAATGCTCGAAATCATTTCGATGCAAGATGATTTGGATGAAATCAAAAAAGCAAAAAAAGATTCGATTACCCAAAAAAATAATGATCCTTTGGCCGACGATTCTCCAGCCTCTAAAATCACCAAAGAAACGCCGTTTAGCGAAGTCGAAAAAATTGCACGTAACCAAGTAAAAGATATTATATCTGATTATTTCAGACGAATCAAAAAACGTAAGCGAGAAGCCTATTTCACTATGTACATGAATAGCTTCACCGAACAATATGATCCGCACACTGCGTATTATTCACCGACCGATAAAGAAGATTTCGACATTCTAATGTCTGGACAATTAGAAGGAATCGGTGCAAAATTACAAGATAAAAAAGGCTATGCAACCATTGCAGAATTGGTTGTAGGTGGGCCAGCCTGGAAAGATGGACGACTACAAGTTGGCGATCAAATTATGCGCGTTGCTCAAGGTAAAAAAGGGGAAGCTGTAAATATTGTTGGGATGTTACTCGACGAAGCAATCCGCCTAATTCGTGGTAAAAAAGGAACCGAAGTTATCCTAACAGTAAAGAAAAAAGACGGCTCTCAACAAATTATTAACCTTGTGCGCGATGTGATCGAATACGACGAAACTTTCGCACGATCTGCTGTCATTACAGACGAAAAAGGAGATAAATACGGAATTATTTATCTGCCAGAATTTTATACCAGCATGAATGGCAACAAAGGCCGCGACCCATCGGATGATATATTGGCAGAAATCAATGAACTGAAAAAAGAAGACATCAAAGGACTTATTTTCGACGTCCGTAACAACGGTGGTGGCTCACTTGAAGAAGTAATCGAAATTGCCGGATTGTTTATTAAAAGCGGGCCGATTGTTCAGGTAAAAAGAAGTGATGGGATGATGAAAATTCACGAAGACAAAGACCCTTCGATTGCTTATGACGGTCCGCTGGTTGTGATGGTAAATGAGCTCTCTGCATCGGCCTCGGAAATTTTGGCCGCTGCCATGCAAGACTATGGTCGTGCAGTAGTTGTTGGTAGTCCACAGACTTTTGGGAAAGGCACGGTACAAACTATTTTCCCGGTAGATCAACAAAATCGTACAGATGAATTAGGAGCGATTAAACTAACAATCCAAAAATTTTATCGCGTTAACGGAGGCTCTACCCAACTACGTGGCGTAAATTCTGACATCGCAATGGTCGATCAACTTACCTATAGCGAGATCAGTGAAGGGTCTAAAAAAGAAGCTTTACCATGGGATCAGATTGCTGCTCTCAATGTAGAAAAATGGAAACCGACAATCAACTTACAAATGATTATCGAAAAAAGTAAAGCTCGTCTTGCAAACAATCAGAACCTGAAGTTAATCGACGAAAGTGCTAAACTTATGAAATCGTTAGACAACACCAAAACTATACCTCTAAATATAGAAGAATACAGAAAATTCAGAGAACAACGAGAAAAATCAATCGAACGTTTTGATGTTTTAGACAAATACAAAAACAATTTAACTTTCTCGAATACTGCTCGCGAACAAGCATTGACTAAAAACGACACAGTGTTGAAAACTCGACGAGAAAACTGGCACAAAGGTTTACAAAAAGATCTTTATGTAGAAGAGTCGATTAATGTTTTACGCGATTTAAGAAAATAAAGAATGGAGAACAATCAAGGTTCTTTTACAGCGACAACAATCAGAAAACTAAGAAAGAATCCTCTCGGGATTCTTTCTTTTGCTGTTATAGCAGTAGCTGCTTTGGTTACTGTTTTCGCTTATTTTATTGCAACAGACAAAACTAAAAATGCCAATCGTCAGGATCTTACTATTGCCTACGCACCGATGGGATACCAACAATTGACCCTCGAAATTCCGCTCGAAAACTATACGAAATCCTACTCTATTCACGATTTGTTTTTCGGGAAAGAAATCGATTCGGAACAAATTAGCATTGTGAGTTATTCGATCGACAAGCAAAAAGTTACGTATATTCCTTTTCTTGGCGAGGGTTTACAAGGCGAAAAAGTAGAAATTCCACTCGACATTTGGACACATCACCACATACCGATAAACGAAATAGAAAAAAAATATATTTTCCAGAAAACTTATTTTCTGGGTACCGATAGTTACGGACGAGACTTCTTTTCGCGTTTGGTAATTGGTACAAGAATTTCTTTTCTAATTGGCTTTGTTGCTGTTTTCATTTCCTTAGTTGTCGGGATAAGTTTAGGCGCACTTGCAGGTTATTATCGTGGTTGGTTAGACAACCTCATCATGTGGCTCATCAATGTCGTTTGGTCGATTCCAACGCTTTTATTGGTCATCGCAATTACTTTAGCAATTGGGAAAGGTTTTTGGCAAATTTTTATTGCGGTAGGATTGACCATGTGGGTAGAAGTTGCCCGTGTTGTGCGTGGACAGTTTATATCTTTTAGAGAAAAAGAGTTTGTAGAAGCTGCTCGTGCTCTAGGTTTTTCAGATTACCGAATTATTTTTCATCAGATTCTCCCCAATGTCATTGCTCCCGTTATTGTGATTTCGGCCGCTAATTTTGCATCGGCTATTTTGGTCGAAAGTGGCTTGAGCTTCTTGGGTATTGGCGCACAACCGCCAACGCCATCTTGGGGTAATATCATCAAAGAACATTATAGCCACATAATTCTTGGCAAACAACATTTAGCGATTCTACCAGGTTTAGCCATTATGTTTTTGGTTTTAGGCTTCAATATTTTCGGGAATGTTTTACGTGACGTAATGGACATTAAGGATTAAAAAAATCCACTTGAAAATATTGAAATCTATTCTTTAAAGCCTTAGATTAAAACTTATTTTTTTTAATAGAATATTTTTATTTAGGTTTGAGGAAAACCTAATAAAAACTTAACCTATGAAGAAAATTATCCTATTGTTAGTATTATCTATTTTATTTGTACACTATTCATGTGAAAACGATTTAGATGATATTATTGAGGAATCTGAAAATCACTCACACAGTAAAAACCCAATTAAAAAGAAAGAAATTATTTCCTATAAAACTTTTTTAGAAATAAATAAAGAGACCAAACTCTCCAAAGAATTTGACAATATATTTTTTAAAAAATCTAATAACACTATAAATATAGACACTACTGAGATTGTATCTATCACCACTGATTATCAGGTCACCTATACATTCAAAGTTAATGAAGACAGTTTGACTAACGGCTTTCGAAACATTATTATACAAAGTACACCTAACAATAATAAGTTTTTTTTAGTTGAATACCCTCCGAACTTTAATCAATCTACTAACAATGAAGGTTTACAAGTAAAAGTAAAACAAATATCTGAGAATAATATAAATGTGAAACATTCTGAAAGTTTATGTATTGCAATATTCGAATGTAGTGAAGGTATGCATACAGCATCTAATCAAGAAGAATGGCACGAATGTGTAGCAACAAAAAAACCAGCATATGCCTTAGTACCTTGTGGAGGAGTCAGCACTGGTGGTCCTTCTGGTGAAGACCCGAGAGGAGGCATGAACGAAGGGATCCCTACAGATCCATTAGATGGTCAAGGAAACAACTCTAATTATTCCAGCGCTAATGTTTTAGCACAATACATAAACCTCTCTACTATAGAAATTAATTGGCTTATAGAAAATCCTAATATTTCTAATAAATTTCTTCAATTATTAAGTGCTAATGGTTATTCTAATCAATCCAAAGATTTTATCAAATGGGCAATTGATTATTTAAATGTTAATTATCAAGCAAAAAATTATTTTAATCAAAACCCGCAAGATTTGGATGTTTTATTTGCTTTAGGCTCTGATTTCTTTAATCAAAATCCTAATATTAGTTGGGATTATTTAGAAAATTGGTTTTTTAAAAAGCAAATAGAAACTGAAAATCATCCTGTAGTGGATCCTAATCTTATCACTTTTGATACGCCTGTTCAACAATCCTCATTACCTAGTTTTAATACTTTTTTAAATAATTTTCCTAAAAAAGGTAGTTCTCCAAATTATACAGAATTACCTACTTCTGAGGCTTATAAACTAGCAGGAGGCTCTCTTTGGGATAGTCATTTAAACCAGAGAGATGCATACAATAATGCTTGTGCTATTAGAGGCTCTAGAGGTTTATTATATTCAGGTTTTGACATTCCTGTACTTCGTTATAATGGCACACAAAGAACTCAAAAAGGAGGAGACGGAAAAAATTATATATTAGATGCTGTTTCTTTTAATAAATTTATGATTCAAAAGTTCGGAGACACTCCTCATAAACTAGAAGGAGCCGATGCAAATGACCCTAAAAAAGTGGCCGATTTACTAAAAAATAAAAATGGTATTTACGTAATTATAAATGATAAATATCCTTCTCAAATTCATTATTCTGGTCATGTTGATACAATTATAAATGGTAAATGTATTGGAGGTGCTTACACTACTCCTAATGGAGGTGTTAAATCAATAAGAATTTGGGTGTTAAATTAATTACTATGAAAAAGATAATATTTCTTTACCTTATTTTATTTTTCTTCCCTTTTACAAAAGGAAATGCTCAATGTAAATTAGAAAAGTTTACTTTGGTACGTACAGATAATATTGTCTCGGAAAACTATATGTTAATAGCAGAAAATGGAATAACCAAAAAACTAAATCCTAATAAATATATAGTTAGTCTTACATTTCATGAAAATGCATATTTTGCTATTTTTTCAATAAAAGGAAAAAAAGGCTGGAGTGCTATAGATTTCAATGAAAATATTCTATTTGAAGTATATAATACTATTCCTAATGAACCTTGGCCAGATTATTTAATTGAAGATAGAATCAGAATTGTTGGTAAAAATAATAAAATAGGTTTTGCAAATGAATGTGGTAAAATTATTATAAAACCAAAATTTGATTTTGCCACAAGTTTCAATAATGGTTATGCTATTGTAGGCAAAAAATGTTCTGAATCAAGTATTAAATGTAATCAATATGGATATATTGATAAAAATGGAAAAATTATTAAAATAAGCAACTATACTTTTGACCAAATACAAAAAGAAATTAATTGGAAAGACATAAATCTGTAATAGATTAAAAGCTTAATATACTTAATAAAAAAGATATTTTTTTTATAAATCAATAGTTAATGAAAAAACCAATCCTTATTAACTTTTCAGTTCTGTTCGTAATGTTACTTGTTTTTGTTGGATATTGGTATCATGAACTTTTTGGACAGCGAATAGTGCATAAATTTGAGGTTACCGATTTTTCGAAATTGAAATTTGATACTTTAAGACCCAATAAAAAAGATAATTATACAACCCATTATGTAAAAATTAAAGGTGAAATTAGTGATACTATAAAGATTCATTTGTTCGGATATCCAGAAATTATTAATGGAAAAGTTGACACAATATTTAAAAACATTGATTATTACGGCACATATGATGCAATATTAAAAATTGAACCTAAAAAATATACGAGCGGTAAATTATTCTTCGAACATGTTATACAATAAAAAAATCCACTTCGATCGAAGTGGATTTATATTTTAAAAAGGTAAGCCAGGAATATTGGGCATATTTTCGGCTGCTGTTTTTCTTGCTTTCTCCATCGCTTCGGTTTTCACTTTCTCCAAAGCACGATTCAGCGTCAAAACCAATTCATCTTCCAATTGTTCTTTGTCCAAACCTTCTGCAATCTCAATATCTTTGATGGTAGCAAATTTCGACATGGTAATTTTCACATTTCCAGAAATAGATTTTGCAATAAATAGATCGTTATCCAATTCTTCTTTCAGATCACTAAACTTTTCTTTTATTCCGTTTAGTTTTTCCATCATACCCATTAAATTTCCAAACATAAATATCTTTATTTTATAATTTCTACTTGCAAATATAACCACATCAAATATAACCAAAAGAGTGAATAGTCTATGTTTATTTTTAGAATAGATAAAGGAAAATCAAGTAAAAATCCATTACATCCAACCTGGAAAGCCAACCCAGAACGCACTGATCGAAAAAATCAACCGAAGCTGCAGAGAAGAACTATTAAATCCTTACATCTAGGACTCAATACAACAAGTGGAACTAAAAGTAACCCAGTAGCAATGGGAATACAATCACCAAAGACCGCATCAATCATTGAGGTATAAATCTCCTAATCAATTTGAAATTAATGAATAACAATTATTAAGTTTACAGTGGTAACAAAAAAAAGTAGCTTACACAACTTTTTTATTTCTCTGAACTTGGATACGTCATACAAAAGAAAACTTAGACAAAAATTAGGATAAAGTCCCTGATTTAGTCCGAGTATTTTATAATTTACTGATATATAGTGTGTGTGTTGTGGAGAATACGGGATTCGAACCCGTGACCTTTTGACTGCCAGTCAAACGCGCTAGCCAGCTGCGCCAATTCCCCAATACGCCGACAAAAATAGAATAATTTTCTACATTATACAAACTTTTCGTTTTTTCTCTAGTCCAACCACCCAGTATATATCCGAAGAAAATAAAATTCTTCAGATGATACAAGCTGATATCCTCTAATAATCTTCTCTACAATGAGAAAAATTATTTTTGCATTGGTTTACGAGACCGATGATGCTTTGCCTTCAACTCTTCCAACTTTTTAAGTTGGTCAGCACTCAAAACACGACCAATTTCTGCTTTTTCTTTCGCACGGATTTCATTCATTTTCTTGCGCAATTCTTCTTTCTCACCCGCATACGAAGCATAAATTTTTTTGATACGATTAATTTGATCATCCGATAAGTCTAATTCTTGTTTCAATTTGGTCATCGAATGCTTTTCTAATTTTACAGGGTTTTGTGCTCGAACCGAGGTTGATACGCCAAAAACACCCATCAAGACCATTAACTTTATTTTACAATTCATAATTGTCATATTAATTCTCTACGCTTATGACAAGGTAAAGGTAAAAAGGTTTAATTATGATAAAAAATTTATTCGTGCATTAAACCTTTTCTGTAATAACTTGTCTATAATACTCAAGATTATATAAAATAATATGAGTATCAAAAATTTATCCTGGATTATCTTGAGTTTTTTTGCGATTAATGTAATGGCTCAAGACACCTTTAAAGTAACTGGAAAAGTAACCAACAACAGTACACAAAAACCAATAGAATTTGCTTCGGTAATTATAGAAAATAATCAAGCTGGCTATATTGCCGAGGTTATTACCAACGCAAATGGAGACTTTCTATACGATTTACCCCAAGGAGATTATCTTTTTGTGATAGAAGCACTGGGCTATTCTACAATAGAAAAGCAAGTGCGTGTAACAGAAACCCTTAATCTAGGAAACATTCCGCTCGCTGCAGAAGAAGTGATTTCTCTACAAGCCGCCACTATTGTAGCAGAAAAGCCTATCTACAAAGTAGAGCTCGACAAAAAAGTATACGATATGGCCAACGACCCGATGTCACAAGGACAAAGCTTGTCTGATGCTCTACAAAACGTCCCATCGGTACAAGTAGATACAGAAGGTAATGTGTCGCTCCGAGGAAATGAAAACGTTAAATTTCTGATCGATGGTAAACCTTCGGGGATGTTAGGAATTTCTAATCCTGCCGAAGCATTGAAAAACATCCCATCAGAAAATGTAGAGAGAGTAGAAGTAATCACCAATCCTTCTTCCCGATACGAAGCTTCTGGTTCTGCTGGAATCATCAATATTATTCTGAAAAAAGGATCGAACAACGGCTTCAACGGATCCATCACAGCCAATGCCGGAACTCCAGAATCGGTAGGAGCTAATGCCAATCTTAACTATCGCACCAATAAAATTAATCTTTTTACAAATTTCGGTTTCCGATACTCGAAAAGAGAAGGTGAAAGCTCGGTGAAAACAACTTTCTACAATCCCAGAGAAGAACGAATAGGAAACGATGAAGTTGGGTATGATGACATTCTGTACAGCTACCGCGAAACGCAAAGGAATAATGACCGAATCAGAAGAAACTTTAATTTTCGTGCTGGTTTCGAGTATTATTTAGACCCAAAAAATAGCTTTACTTTCTCTGCAGGATACCGTTTCAATAACGGAAACTCCTTGAGTAACATTTTATATACCTATGCCAACGATGATAAATTTTCTTTTTATGATCAGGTAAGAAAACAAAATGAAGATGAAATCGAACACAATATCGATGCGGATTTCAACTACACGCACAAATTTGATAATAAAGGACATGAATTCTCAGTAAATGCACGTATGTCGTATGCAAAAGAAGATGAAGAAGCAGATTTACGCAACTTTAGAAATTCTCGACAAATCCGTCAAGAAGCTGCAAGTAGTTACGAAAACTATAAATCGGTAACGATATCTGCCGATTATGTGAAACCAATAGGTGAAAAAGGAAAGTTTGAATTAGGTGCTCGCGGAAACATAGAAAACACCACCACAACCTTTAGAGCTACTCGACTAATAGATAATCTGTGGACACAGATTCCTGGCTTCAATGCAGAGGTAGACAACTTCCAGAATGTGTATGCAGCCTATACGCAGTACGGAAATACTATCGGAAAATTTACCTACTTTGCAGGAGTTCGTATGGAATATTCGGATATGACAATCAAGGATGAAACTCTGAAAAAAACCATTAATAAAGAGTATGTTGATTGGTTCCCGTCAGCAACCCTAAACTATGAGTTCAACGATAAAAATCAATTACAATTAAGCTATTCTCGTAGAATTCGACGCCCGATGTCGTTCTTCTTATTACCCTACTTCACCTATAGTGATGACCAAAACATCCGAAAAGGAAATCCAGACATCAACCCAACCTATACCAATGCTATCGAATTATCGTACATTACCAATATCGGTAAATTGATGATTACACCAAATATCTATTACCAACGTTCGACCGATGTTTACCGTAATCTGAATTACAATGCCGGACAATATTTCGAGAGTTTGCCAATTAATCTAGGAACGCAAGATCGTTACGGATTAGACCTTACATTTACTTACCGCCCATTCAGATGGTGGAATCTAATGGGAAGCATCAACGTGTTTGGATATGATGATAAAGGAGAAATCGATTATACATATACCTACCGAGAAGCAGACGGTAGCGAACATAACGTAACCGAAAACTTCAATTTCAAAGGTGACGGAATAAGCTCTTTTGCAAGACTTTCATCAAACTTTAAGCTTCCGGCAGACTTCGGATTTCAATTGGCCGGAATGTACCGCGGAAAAACAAAAAATGCTCGACAAGATGTAAACGCAAATATTAGTATGGATGCATCGCTAACCAAAGATATCCTGAAAGGAAGAGGAACATTTACCCTGAATGTACGCGACGTTTTCGATTCTCGTAAACGTGCTTTTACCTCATACGGAAATGATTTCTTAACAGAATCTGAAATGCGTTGGAACACTCGAATGATTAATCTAAGCTTTACGTATCGTCTAAAAGCTAATCAACCGAAACAACGCGATCGCCAAAACAATATGGATGATAACGGTGGAATGAGAGATGAAATGATGCCAGAATAAACCATAGTGCCGAATAAACTAACAAATCCCTACTAACAAGAAAAATTTCTTTACAGTAGGGATTTTTTCTTTATTCTGAATATCATTTATTTATTTTGTAGAAAATCAACATTATGAGTAAGAAAAAAAATTTAACATTAAGCATTAAGCAAGTTTATTTTGATGAGATACTTGCAGGCACAAAGAAAATAGAAACAAGAGAAATTAGACCTAAAAACGTGCACAGGTATTGTCGGGTAGATGAAGAGGGTTATGTAATCGAAGATGAAGAAACGGGCAATATTCTGCCCGTTGAATATGACACAATAACATTTCTTACAGGTGCGTACAAAGGTACACGCCCGAGAATGGTGGTGAAAGTAGAAAGGGCAGATATATTTTTATTAGTAGATGAAGAAACAGGTGAATTGATCATTTTACAAGATGAAAAGGGTAAAGATTATAATGCGGCTATTATTGAATATAGCTTAGGCGAAATCATTTCTAGACCATAAATGAATAATTATTGTTTAACATTTTAAATATTTAGCTGAGTTGTTTATAGATTAGGAGTACAAAGACAATTGCGCACAACGAATGCATCGTCGGGTTATCGAGGGGGTAGTAGAACTTCATCGGTGGCAAGTGGTGGACCCGCTGGTAGAGGTAACAGATTTGTATCTCGTAGACAAAGGTATTACGATGTACGCCGAGCATTTGGTTTAAGTGGGGGTTAATATGTTAACGCCTTTAGAGCATGCAAAAAAAGTAATTAGCACGGTTCGAGATCGTTCAAACCGTGCAATACTTTTTTATTCGGCAGGAAAAGACAGTATTGTTTTGCTTGATTTAATGGCTAAACAATTTGATGAGGTGGTGTGTGCGTTTATAAATTTTTCGAAAAGTTTCAATACATTGATTATCAAACAATAAAAAAACTACCTCATAAATGAAAAATCTTTTTATCTATAATCTAATTTTTTCTTTTGATATGCGAGCTAAACATGCCCGTGTAATTTGAGGAAAACTATCGTGCGATATAGTTCATTTGTCTTTGCTGTTTTCTCAAATGTTCGGAAACATTCAAATAAAAAACCCTTAATACGTTATATATTAAGGGTTTCAGTACTCGGAGTGGGAATCGAACCCACACTCCAATGGAACACGAGTTTGAGTCGTGCGCGTCTACCAATTCCGCCATCCGAGCCATTATTGTGGTTGCAAATATAGGACGCTTTCTTTTTACTACAAAAAAAATCTATAAAAATATTTGCATTTTATCATAAGCCAAATCCATCCCTTTCGGTAACAAAGAGTTGACCTCTTCATAGAAGCCCATTTCTACACTGATATGAGTGAAGTAAGTTTGTTTTGGCTGGAGTTTTTGGGTAATTTCTATAGCATCTGCCAATAACAAGTGTGCATGATGTGGATTTTCTTGTCGCAAAGCACTCAAAACTAAAACATCTAGATTTTCTAGTTTTTCTAATGTTTTTTCTGGCAAAGATTTCACATCTGTAAGATAAGCGATTTTCTTATCAAAAATATATCCTAAAATAGACAATCCACCATGCATTACCTCTACAGGTTGGATATGTATATCGTTGATATAAAAAGGCTCCAATCCAATTGCATGCTCTTCTACTTGTGGAATACCAGGATATTTAGTACCATCAAAAATATACGGAAAACGTACGCGTATCTGATTCAACACACGTGGCAATCCATAAATTGGCAAATCTCTTTTAGCCTTGAAAATTAATGGCCTTGTATCATCAATACCCAAAACATGGTCATTGTGCTCATGCGTGAAAACTATCGCATCTAGATTTTGTACGTTTTCTCTCAACATCTGATACCGAAAATCTGGGCTACAATCTACCACTACACGCGTTTCATTTTTTTCTACCATAAAAGATGATCGCAAACGCTTATCTCTAGGATCATTAGAAAAATTTACGGGATGATCGGATGCAATAACCGGAACACCTTGTGATGTTCCTGTGCCTAAAAAAGTTGCTTTTAACATGTTTCTTGGTCTACTATCCTACAACAAAACGATAAATGAAAAATACACCTAACTTTTATTTTAAACGTATTCGTTTGTTAATCGGACTTGATTTGATAAATTTACGGCAACAAAAAATTTTCTGCAAAATTATGTCGATTCAACAAGTATTAACTCCAAAACAAAAGGCACTTATCATTAACCTCAACCCAAAGATTTACGGCTCTTTCGCCGAAATTGGAGCAGGACAAGAAACAGTTCGTTTTTTCTATCGTGCTGGTGCAGCTTCTGGCACACTTGCCAAGGCAATGAGCGCCTATGACAAGGATTTCTCTGATGCGATTTATGGTGCAGAAAGCGATAACCGCTACGTAACGCAAAAGCGACTAAAAAAAATGCTCGATCATGAAATGGTTTTGATGATGGAGAGATTAAACAAAGAACATCATCAAGAAAAATGTTTTTTTGCTTATGCAAATACCGTAACTACGATAGATTATTCTAAAAAAAATGAAGGACATGGTTGGGTCGGAATTCGTTTTAAACTAAATGTAGAAGACAAAGAAGCCGACGAAATTGTAGTACACGTAAAATTCAAAGAAAACTCTGCAAAGTTACAACAAGAAACTTTGGGAATTTTGGGGGTAAATCTCATCTATGGCGCATATTATCTATACGAAAACCCAAGAGAATTGATAAAATCTCTATATGATTCGCTCGATAAAGATCAGCTAGAAATTGATATGATCAATTTTCGAGGGCCGCATTTCAAGTATGTAGATAACCGTTTGATGAGTTTGCAATTGGTGAAAAATGGCTTTACCGATGTTGCGATTTTCAACCCTGAAGGTAAAAATATACTGCCGGCAGATTTGTTATACAAAAAAAATATTTATGCCGTTCGCGGATCTTTCCGCCCGGTTATGAATGTGAATATGGACATGTTTCAGGGTGGATTGAGCCAGTTTAGGCAAACCGAAGGCGTTACGGATAACAATACCGAAATCCTATTCGAGATCACCCTGAGCAACTTAATTGCATCGGGCTTACAAGGTGAGCTGGATGAAAGAGATTTCCTCGATCGGGCAGATATCATTGGTAGCTTAGGATTTAATGTAATTATTTCTAATTTTTCTGAGTATTATAAACTGGTTGATTATTTTTCGAAATTCACCCGAAATCAGACTAAAATTGGTTTGGCAATGGGTGTAAACAATTTATTAGAAATCTTCAAAGAGAATTATTATACCAATCTTCCGGGTGGAATAATGGAAGCTTTCGGTAAACTTTTTAAAAAACAAATGAAGATTTTCCTCTACCCTTATTTAGATAAAAAAGACAACCTTTTGTTGAACTCTAAAAACCTGAAAGTAGAGAAAAATCTACACGAATTGTATAAGTTTTTCTTGTATAATGATAAAATTGAAGACATTACCGAATACAACGAAGATTATCTGAATACCTATTCACGAGATATCCTGAGAAAAATTTCTAATAACGAAAGTGGTTGGGAAAAAGAATGTCCAAAAAGTGTAGTTGAATTGATTAAAGAACGTGGAATGTTCGGGTATAACGAGCATCTTTTACTGGAGTAATTTCTATAGAAAACTCTAAGAAAATGACACAAAAAAATCCGAAGTTTTTACTTCGGATTTTATCATTAATAACTAGAAAAAACCTTATTATAATTTATTCTTCACGAATAACTTCTAATATTTTCTCTTCGATTTCTTCTGACAACTCCGGATTATCTCTCAGAACTTCTTTTACAGCATCACGCCCTTGTCCTAGTTTACTTTCATTATACGAGTACCACGAACCCGATTTTTGCACAATGCCTTTTTCCACTGCTAAATCGAGTATTTCACCAACTTTCGAGATTCCTTCGCCATACATAATATCGAATTCTGCCTGACGGAAAGGTGGAGCTACTTTGTTTTTTACGACTTTTACTTTTGTATGGTTTCCAATAACTTCGTCTCCGTTTTTTATTTGTGTAGAGCGACGGATATCTAATCGAACAGAAGCATAAAACTTCAATGCATTTCCTCCGGTGGTTGTCTCTGGATTACCAAACATCACCCCAATTTTCTCTCTTAACTGATTAATGAAGATTGCTGTACATTTTGTTTTATTGATTGTGGCAGTCAATTTACGTAATGCCTGCGACATCAAACGAGCTTGTAATCCCATACGAGAATCTCCCATTTCTCCTTCGATTTCCGCTTTCGGAGTCAAGGCAGCTACCGAGTCGATTACAATTATATCGATTGCCCCCGAACGGATAAGATTATCTGCAATCTCTAGAGCTTGCTCACCATTATCGGGCTGAGAGACAATTAGCTCTTCTATATTAACTCCTAATTTTTCTGCATAATAGCGATCAAAAGCATGTTCGGCATCAATAAATGCTGCAATACCTCCCTGCTTTTGAGCTTCGGCAATAGCATGAAGTGTAAGAGTAGTTTTACCAGAAGATTCTGGTCCGTAGATTTCTATTACACGGCCGCGAGGATAACCTCCTACTCCTAAGGCTATATCTAAGCCTAATGATCCCGAAGGTATTACTTCTATTTTATCGTCTATGGCAGAGTCGCCCATTCGCATTACAGTTCCTTTACCGTATGCCTTGTCCATCTTATCGAGAACAAGTTGTAATGCTTTCTTTTTATTATCTGAATCACTCATTATTTCTTATTTAGTTTTCTAAAATTTGTTTTGCATGTTCTTTGGTTTTCACCTTGCTGATTACCTCATCGATTATTCCTTCTTCATTTATCAAAAAAGTAGTTCGATGAATTCCATCATATTCGCGCCCCATAAATTTTTTCGGTCCCCAAACTCCAAAAGCGTTGAGAATGGTATGATCTTCATCTGCCAAAAGTGGAAAGGGTAAAGAATATTTTTCTGCAAATTTCTTTTGTCTTTCTACCGAATCTGCACTTACCCCAATAATCGAGTACCCTTTGGCAGCCAAAGCAGCTTCGTTGTCTCGCAAATTACAAGCTTCTGCTGTACAACCTGGTGTACTTGCTTTGGGGTAGAAAAACACAACTATTTTCTTACCTTGATAGTCGATCGAGCTCACCAGCTTTCCGTTTTGATCTACTCCACTGAATTCGGGTGCTTTATCTCCTTTTTCTAACATTTTCATCTCTTCACTTTTATGTTATGTAAAAATAATGAATTAATTTCGATAAAAGTTTATTTCTTTTTCTACTTTCTTGTTGACAAAGATAAATTATCATAACGACATAGCGCGTCGTCTATAAAAAGATGTTTTATTAGATTTCGTTAGCTTTCCACCACGGTAAACTGAATTCACAAAGCAAATGTGCTAATTGATAATTCTGGTAAGATGTTTTGCTCATCCAGGCAAATTCGGCTATTTCTTTGGCACATTGTATAGCAACATGATGAGGTATCGCTACATGAAATATTGTAGCTTTCACCAAAGTTTCTTGTTCGTTTACAGCTTTTGTACAGTGCTCGCCCAATAATTCTATAGGATAGGTAGAAATATCTACTTGTATTTCTTCTTTGCATTCTCGAATTAGCGCTTCGATAGGCTGTTCATCTCCTTCTATCTTGCCTCCTACCATCTGAAAATAAGAGGATTTTTTCTTCCGTACGATTAGAAAATCATTCTGCGGGTTGGTAATAATTGCCGAAGCCAAATACAAAATCTGCATCGTATAGTTGTATGAAATGTGTAGAAATAAAAAAAGCCTTACCCCTAGGTAAAGCTTCTGCGATCCGGACGGGACTCGAACCCGCGACCACCTGCGTGACAGGCAGGTATTCTAACCAACTGAACTACCGGATCAGTTTTTATAAATAATTATTAATGTGAGAGAACTTTTGCGATCCGGACGGGACTCGAACCCGCGACCACCTGCGTGACAGGCAGGTATTCTAACCAACTGAACTACCGGATCAGTGTATCAGTTTCGGATTGCAAATATACACGGTTTTTTTGATACTTCCTAAAATAAAATTGAAAAAAAACTCAGTTTTTCAACCGAGTTTTTATATCATTTTAATAATCAATAAGTTAATTGATTACATCAAAGCTTCTAATTTTTCTATTAATTGCTCTTTTGGAGCAACACCTACTACTTTATCTACAACTTCTCCGTTTTTGAAGTATAGAATTGTTGGGATGTTTCTGATTCCGTATTTTGCAGCAACCTCTTGATTGTTATCTACATCGACTTTCGCAACCACTGCTTTCTCGCTGTATTCTCCTGCAATTTCTTCAACTATTGGCCCTACCATACGACATGGTCCGCACCATACAGCCCAAAAATCTACCATTGCTGGTTTGCCCGAATTGATGATTTCTTTATCGAAACTTGCGTCTGTTACATCTAATGCCATAATTTTTTATTTTTTTGTTTTTCTAATATGTTGTTTAACAAAACTAAGAAAAAAAATTTATACTGATTGTGTATTTTTATCGATTATACTAATGATGCAATAGTTTAGCTTAAATTTATTTTTAATTCTTGAATAAGCTTGATTTCATCTAAAAGCTCTCGACAAATATTGACTTTGTATTTATCCGACGGTATTTCGAGTCGTATTTTTTCTTGATTATCAACTATCTTGAATTCTAATTTTTTGCTTCCCTGGTAGCGAACCACCATATCCAATAATCGCTCTACCAAGTGATCGTTGAGATCTTCTAAATCTATATTGATTCTTAAACTACTGGTACTCGACTCGAGGATATCACTCAATAACTGCATTTTCGTAATCTTGGTAAACATTTTTTCTCCAGTAATATTTCCGTCGCGGTCTTTGTACACTTTCTTTTCGAAAATTACACGAATATTCAAGAATATATTCTCATTGAAAAAATATTTAAACTTGAGATAGTCCTCTCCAAAAATCATAAAATCGTATGAATCGGAATAATCACTAAAAGTAAAGCTACCGTATTCTTTTCCATTTTTACTTATTCGATGCATAACATTACTCATTATTCCGCACATGGATAATTCTCTACCCGAAACCTCTCCTTCTCGCCCAATAAGTTGGCCAAGTGTCATATTAGAAATTAATTTTATTTCGTCTTTGTATTCATCTAGCGGATGTGAAGAGATAAACATTCCGATTACCTCTTTTTCTTTATATAATTCTTGCACAATACTCCATTTATCACAATCGGGTAATTGTGGCACAATATCTTCAACAGTACCGTCTAATCCACCGAACAACGATGTCTGAGCGCTATTTTTTTGGGCTTGATAATTGCCGCCGTATTTGATAATCTTCTCGAGATTTGTTGTTCCATCTTCTTGGTAAAAGTAGCGTCCACGATGAAAACCAAACTGATCAAATGCGCCTGCAAGAATTAGATTTTCGATAGTTTTTTTGTTTACAACTCGAAGATCTACACGTTTTACAAAATCGAAAATAGAGCTAAAATCACCGTTTTTTTCTCTTTCGGCAATAATTGCTTTTACGGCTGCAGAACCTACTCCTTTTACAGCTTCCATCCCAAAACGTATTGCGTTATTTTCGTTTACGTTAAATTTAGAAATCGATTCATTCACATCAGGGTTTAATACCTTTATCCCCATTCGCTTACACTCCTCCATAAAAAACGTAACTTGTTTTATATCGTTCATGTTGTTTGATAAAACCGCAGCCATATATTCTGCTGGGTAATGTGCTTTGAGATAAGCCGTTTGGTAGGCAATCCACGCATAGCAAGTCGAGTGAGATTTATTGAAGGCGTAGGAAGCAAAGGCTTCCCAGTCTGTCCATATTTTTTCTAGTATCTTAGGGTCGTGTCCTTTGGCAGCAGCTTGTTCTATGAACTTTGGTTTCATCTTATCGAGAACTGCTTTTTGCTTTTTCCCCATCGCTTTACGCAACACGTCGGCATCACCTTTAGAGAAATCGGCTAACTTTTGCGATAGCAACATTACTTGCTCTTGATAGACTGTGATACCGTAGGTTTCACTAAGATATTCTTCGCAAGCATCTAAGTCGTAGGTAATTTCCTCTATACCCGCTTTTCGTCGAATAAAAGACGGAATGTATTCCATCGGTCCGGGACGGTACAAGGCATTCATGGCAATAAGATCGGCAAAAACAGTTGGCTTAAGATCTCGCATATGTTTTTGCATTCCAGGTGATTCGTATTGGAAAATCCCAATGGTTTCTCCTCTTTGGAAAAGTTCGTATGTTTTATTGTCATCAATCGGAATCTGATCTGGGTCGATATCTATATCATGTCGAAGTTTCACCAGTTTTATCGTGTCTTTAATAAGAGTCAGTGTTTTCAACCCTAAAAAATCCATCTTCAGTAAACCTGCAAATTCTGCTACCGAGTTGTCGAACTGAGTGAGATATAAATCAGAATCTTTAGCGGTTGTAACTGGGACAAAATTCGTAATATCATCGGGTGTAATTATTACTCCACAGGCATGCACACCTGTGTTTCTTACAGACCCCTCTAAAATCTGAGCTTGCTGAATGGTTTGCGCTGTGAGATCATTTCCGTCTGATAAACGTTTTAGTTCTAAAACATTCTCTAAATCTTCTGGGCGTAATTCGTTTCTAAGAACTTTCTCGTCTAATTGAAAAATCTTAGACAGTTTCATATTCGGAATCAGTTTTGCGATTTTATCAGCCTCATACAGTGGCAAATCGAGTACACGTGCAGTATCTCGAATAGATGACTTGGCTGCCATTGTACCATATGTAATAATTTGTGCTACTTGATTGGCTCCATATTTATTGATAACATAATCCATCACTAAACTACGTCCTTCATCATCAAAATCAATATCAATATCGGGCATAGATACTCGGTCTGGATTAAGGAAACGCTCGAAAAGCAAATCGTATTCTATCGGGTCTAAGTTGGTAATTCCTAAACAATAAGCAACAGCAGAACCTGCTGCAGAACCGCGTCCTGGACCAACGGAAACACCCATTTCTCTTGCAGCCGCAATAAAATCCTGCACAATAAGGAAATACCCTGGATAACCGGTACGCTCGATGGTTGTAAGTTCGAAATCTAATCGCTCTTCAATTTCGGACGTTATGGTTTCGTATCGTCTTTTTGCTCCTTCGTATGTTAAGAATCGAAGATATGCATTCTCTCCACGTTTTCCCCCATCTTGCTCATCTTCGGCATGGATAAATTCTTCTGGGATTGTGAATTTAGGTAGTAATACATCTCTTCTTAATTTATATTCTTCTACTTTGTCGACAATTTCTTGGATGTTTATGATGGCATGAGGTATATCTCGGAAAAGATTTTTCATCTCTTCACTCGACTTGAAATAATATTCTTGATTCGGAAACCCGAAACGGAAGCCTCGACCACGCCCAATCGGCGTAGATTGTTTCTCGGCATCGCGCACACACAACAAAATATCATGTGCATTAGAGTCTTCTTTATCTATATAATATGTATTATTGGTTGCGATTAATTTCACGTTATGTTTCATCGCAAACTGAATGAGTGTCTGGTTTACCCGATCTTCATCTTCTTGTCCATGTCGCATTAGTTCGATATAAAAATCGTCTCCGAACTCTTCTTTCCACCACTCTAATGCTTCTTCAGCTTGTCTTTCTCCGATATTGAGAATTTTATTGGGGATTTCTCCCTGCAGGTTTCCAGAAAGTACAATTAACCCTTCCTTATGTTGTCTGATTACTTCTCGGTCTATCCTTGGCACATAATAGAATCCGTCGATATTCCCCTTCGAAGCCATTTTGGCTAAGTTATGGTAACCTACTTTATTTTTCGCTAAAAAAACAATCTGATATCCATTATCTTTTTTGGTTTTATCTAAATGATTTTCACACACAAAAAACTCTACCCCAACAATTGGTTTTATAGTCTTTTCTGTGGGTCCTAGACCTTGTGCTTCGAGTTCTTTATTTTTTTCCTCTACTTGCTGGTTGTGTTCGTATACTGCATCTACAAAATGAAAAGCTCCCATCATATTTCCGTGATCCGTGATGGCAACAGCAGGCATGTTTTGTTTTGCAGTAGCTTTTACCAAGTCTTTGATAGTGATTGTTGATTGTAGGATAGAAAACTGGGTGTGATTATGCAAATGAGAAAAGGGAGCATTCTCGAATTTTTCTAGAATCTCATCCGTTACTGCGGGCAAAACCACATCTGGCTCTTCTTTTGCCAAACGTTTAGCTATGGCTTCCGAAGCTTTTTTTAGATTCGTATGCTTTAGACCGATAGAGGCTATTTCGGTAGGGTTTGCTGTGCGAAAACGCGTGAAATAATTTTCATCTTTTTGCAAATCTTGTAATGTAAAAACCCCTGTTCGGATGAGCTCGAAGAAACAACGTGCTGTTGCTTCTACGTCTGCAGTTGCGTTATGCGCCTCTGAAAAAGGAACCTGGAACAGAAACTCATGCAATTCGGTAAGGGTTGGCAGCTTATAACGCCCTCCTCGTCCTCCAGGTAGTTTTAATAATTCTGCGGTTGTTTCGGTACAGGTATCCAAAACAGGAAGTTGATCGAGCTTATTTTCTACACCTTTTCGGTAGAATTCGGCAGCCATAATATTGATGTCAAACCCTAAATTCTGCCCAACAATGAATTTAGTTTTTGCTAAAGCTTTCTGAAATTTGTCCAAAACTTCCTCCAAAGGCACTCCTTGTTCAGTAGCCAAAGCTGTCGAAATACCATGAATTCTTTCAGAATCGTACGGAATATCAAATCCGTCTGGTTTCACTAAATAGTCTTGATGCTCGACTAGGTTTCCGAGTTCATCATGCAGCTGCCAGGCAATTTGTATACATCTTGGCCAGTTGTCAGAATCGGTAATTGGAGCGTTCCAATCTTTTGGTAAACCCGTCGTTTCTGTATCAAAAATTAAATACATGCTAGCTTTTTATTTTAGGGATTTCAATATACGATTTTTTAAAGAAAGTTTTTTTGATTTGCTTTTATGAGAATAAAAAAACGACGATTATTCGTCGTTCATATCATCTAAACTTTCTTTTATTTTTAGAAGTTCGGCTTTGACGTTTTCTAGTCGAGTAATAACCTCTATTTCTTCTACCAATCCTTTTTGTTCTTCGAGTGCAATTTTGGCACCTTCTAAAGTATAACCTCTTTCTTTTACCAAATGATAGATAACACGAAGATTTTCGATATCTTTTGGTGTAAAGAATCGGTTTCCTTTTTTATTTTTCTTGGGCTGAATAATCGAGAACTCTTTCTCCCAAAAGCGTATAAGTGAAGGGTTTACGTTGAAAGCACGCGACACTTCACCTATCGAATAATATAATTTATCTGGTAAATCGACGAACATTAATCCAAAGATACTGACATTTTTTGTGATTCTTCATACAATTTCACAAACTCATCTGGACTTATATCTTTATAAAAATAGGTCAGCGGATTGATAACTTCACCGTTTTTATGAATTTCGTAATGCAGATGAGAGCCAGTAGACATACCTGTATTGCCAACATTACCGATAATCTCTCCTCTTTTCACACGTTGACCAGGCTTTACTTTTATTTTACTCATATGACCGTACAAGGTCTCATACCCATTTCCATGATTAATTTTCACCATATTTCCATAACCATTTTCAGACCCAGTCTTTTCGACACGCCCATCGGCTGTTGCATAAATCGGAGTTCCTGTTGGAGCGGCAAAATCTAGGCCTTTGTGCATTTTCTTGATTTTAAGGATAGGATGAAAACGCATTCCAAAACCAGATGCAACTCTCGACATGTGTTTATTGGCAATGGGTTGAATAGCAGGTATAGAAGCAAACTCTTTCTCTTTCCCGTTTGATGCAGCTTTTATCTCTGCCAAAGATTTTGCCTGAAATTCTAAGCGTTTCACTAAAACATCCATACTTTTTGCTGTTTCGGCAACATATTCACCATTTGGCAAACTTAGTAAGTCCGAATACCGATCTGTTCCTCCGAAACCTGCCATCCGAACTTCTTCGGGGATTTCCTCTAATCCGTAAACATTTCGGTAGATTTTTGCATCTTTTTCTTCAATTGTTGCCAAAATTTTTCCTGCTTCTTTCATTTTGGCAGATAATTTGTTGTATTCTGATTGCAGTAATTTTAGGTCTTTTTTGTTTTGCTTTAGTTTTACTAATAGAGTTTCTTCTGTCGAAGCCGAATCTTTTTCCACTATCAAGTAAGCCGTAAAGCTTCCAGATAGCATTGCTACTAGAAGAAAAAAGACTGCCAAAATGATATTTCTATTGGTTTTCTTTAGGATGGAATGTACGATAGTAGAGGTTTTTAAGGTCGGTTCTAACTTAAAAGTATTATTTTCCATTTCTATCTAATTTGTTTTTATCTTTGTCAAAACGATTGCAAAGTAAGAACTATTTTAGCACATACTTTGTTAATCAAACGATAAAAATATTATAAACTAAATGAAATCCAAAGATATAAGAAAAGAATTTCTTAATTTTTTTCAACAACGCAATCATTTAATAGTAGATTCTGCACCAATTGTACTGAAAGACGATCCTACCTTAATGTTCAATAACTCTGGGATGGCACAATTTAAAGAATATTTTCTTGGGAATGCTACACCAAAGAGTAACCGAATTGCTGACACCCAAAAATGTTTACGAGTTTCTGGAAAACACAACGATTTAGATGATGTCGGTAAAGACACCTATCACCATACCATGTTCGAGATGTTAGGAAATTGGTCTTTTGGAGATTATTTTAAGAAAGAAGCAATTGCTTGGGCTTGGGAATTATTAACCGGAACGTACGGAATAGGCAAAGACCAAATCTATGTAACGGTTTTCGAAGGAGATGAAAAAGACGGCACTCAACTCGATCAAGAAGCGCTTGATTTATGGAAAGAACATATTGCAGAAGATAGAATTTTATTAGGAAATAAAAAAGATAATTTTTGGGAGATGGGCGATGTGGGGCCATGCGGACCTTGCTCAGAAATCCATGTAGATATCCGTCCAGAAGAAGAGCGTTTGGCTGTTGACGGAAAATCTTTGGTGAATCAAGACCATCCGCAAGTTATTGAGATTTGGAACTTGGTTTTCATGCAATATCAGCGACGAGCAGACGGAAGTCTAGAACCTCTACCTGCTAAACATATCGATACCGGTATGGGATTCGAGCGTTTGGCTATGGTTCTTCAGGGTAAAACATCTAATTACGACACGGATGTTTTCCGACCGTTGATAAAAAAATTAGAGAAAATTTCGGGCATCACTTATGGTGATAACGAAATTACCGACATTGCTATTCGGGTGGTTGTAGACCATTTGCGTGCAGTTTCTTTTGCCATAGCAGACGGGCAACTACCATCGAACACAGGAGCGGGCTATGTAATTCGTAGAATTTTGCGCCGAGCAATTTCTTATGGTTACCGTTTCCTAAACCTAAAAGAACCTTTTATTTACTTATTATTCCCTATCCTGAAAGATGAAATGGGAGATTTCTTCCCAGAACTTATCAAACAAGAAAGCATTGTGACGGGCGTAATCCGAGAGGAAGAATCTTCTTTCTTACGAACCATCGAACATGGATTGAATCGTTTGAATCAAATCATTGATCAATACCAGGACACAAAAGTTGTCCCAGGTCATGTTGTGTTTGAGTTGTATGATACATATGGTTTCCCTGCTGATTTATCACGTATCGTGGTAGAGGATCATAACTTTACCATTGATGAAGATGGATTTGAGGTAGAAATGAGCAAACAAAAAGCACGTTCTAAAAAAGCTACCGCTCTAGAAACAGACGATTGGGTTATTGTACGAGAAAATGCAAACGAAGAATTTGTTGGGTATGATATACTATCGACAGAAGTACAGATTACTCGTTACCGAAAAGTGAAAAACAAAAAAGGAGAGTTTTATCAGTTGGTTCTAGACAAAACGCCATTTTATGCAGAAAGCGGTGGACAAATAGGCGATACAGGTTTATTGATTTCGGCAAATGAACAGATAGAAGTACTCAATACCAAAAAAGAAAACAATCTTATCATTCATTTTGTTGAGCAATTACCAAGCAATATAGAGGCAACTTTCCAGGCAGAAGTTGATTCTATCACCCGCAATGAAACACAAAAAAACCACTCGGCAACTCATTTATTACACGAGGCATTACGCACTGTTTTGGGTACACATGTTGAGCAAAAAGGCTCGTATGTGGGGCCAGATTATTTACGTTTCGATTTTTCTCATTTCGGTAAGATGACTACAGAGGAAATAGCGGAAGTAGAAAAAATAGTAAACGATAGAATTGTTGCATCCATCCCGTTAGACGAAAAAAGAAATATTCCGTTCGATGAAGCAGTTTCTCAAGGTGCGATGGCTTTGTTTGGTGAGAAATATGGTGATTATGTTCGGTTGATAAAATTCGGATCTTCTGTAGAATTATGTGGAGGAACACATGTGAAAAATACTTCGGATATTCGACTTTTCAAGATTACCTCAGAGTCATCTACTGCGGCAGGAATTAGACGTATAGAAGCAATTACATCGAATGCAGCAATTGATGTGTTAAAAGAAGCTGAAAAAAATTACCAATCTGTTTTGGATACGTTGAAAACCAAAAGTGATGCGAAAAAAGCTGTACAACAATTGTTGGATGAAAATGCACAACTAAAAAAACAGGTAGAAAAGTTTGTGGCTCAACAAGCAAAAGCCGAAAAAGAAAATTGGAAACAACAAGTAAAAAACATCAATGGAATTCAATTTTTAGCTATAAAAACTGATTTGAATACGCAATCGGCCAAACAGAACGCAATTGATCTGACCAACGAGTTGGACAATGCATTTGTGGTGGTAGCAACAAAAGATGCTGTGAAACCATCGATTACGATTTCTATTGCTAAAAATTTAGTCGAAGAAAAACAATTGAATGCCGGACAAATTGTAAGGGAAATTGCCAAAAACATCCAAGGAAGTGGTGGCGGGCAAGCGTTTTTGGCCACAGCTGGCGGGAAAGATGTTACAGGAATTGATAAAGCTCTTGCACAAGCCGAAACTTTTGTTCAATAATTTTTTTACAAGTAATTAGAGTTTACTAACTCTTCAAACTACCAGAAAAGCAGGCTGTAATGGTCTGCTTTTTCTATTGTAAATCGTTAAAAATTAAATCTTGTTGTCAACATAAATTGTGTTGGGCGAAGTTGATAAACAAAACGTTGTTCGTAATTGGAAGAAAAGCTATTTTGAGAGAAATATTTTTCATTAAAAAGATTGTAAGCAGACAACTCGAAATCTATTTTTTTCTTTTTTAATGAATAACGATACATCAAATCCCCGAAAGTAGAATTAGGATTTAATCTCGTATCATCGTTAACATACAAATCAAAATTAAGCTTTACATAATGTTGATCTGCTGGAAAAAAATGTAATCCAACTTGGTGAATTTGATTCGTAATTGATCGTGATCTTGAGTTTTCTGACAATTTATTTTTATAATTGGTTACACCATATTTATACTCAAACGTCATCCAACTTAATAATCTGAAAGAAGCGTCAAAATTTGAAGTTAAAATAGTATTATTAATTTCAATTAAACTATTATTTAATAATTGATCGTATGTCGCAATATTATAACCTCCAGCTAAATTAAATGTTGTTTTAATTTTAGAAAAATATTGACTTATTTTAGCATTAACCGAATGTGTTTTTTGATGATTTTTTAAATTTAAAGCTTCTAAAACTGTACTTGCATCTGCATTATAGTTATAATTGTAAATTAAGTTATTTTCCGTCCAATTGTATGAATATCCAAAATTAAAAAACCTCGATTTTATCGGATTTTTATACTCGAAACGTAAAGCAGAATTCCATTTTTTTACTTCGTTAAAATCTCCATCATTTTGTTGAATAGAATTGTATCGATACAAAATAAATCCTTTATGCAAGCGTGTTAAACTTCCTAAATCATTGCTGAAATTATGCGAAGTGGTTACTTTCCAGAATTTCGAGAATTCTAGTCTGAGGTTAAATTTTGGTTTGATATAAAAAAGATTGTATGAAGTTTTATTTTCAAAAGAATTATTCTCTAAATTATACCACTGAAAAGGAATTCCAAAAGAAAAATTGAGTCGATTCTTTCTGTACGAAAAATTATTTTCTACATACGGATTTAGAGTCGACCAGCGTATATTGTTGGTAAAAGTAGAATTTATCGGTTGTTCATCTGCTAACAAATCACTTTTCATTGTATGATTGGTATATTTAATTCCAATTTTTGATTGTAGCGTTAAAGCCTTTATTCCTCTTGAAAATTCAGCAAAATTATTGGTCGAAAATTTCTCAAAATTAATTTGTTGAAAAGCATTTTGATAATTATTTCCTTCATTTATAAAATCAGTAAAAACGCCAGGAGAAATACTTAAATTTTCGCTGTAACTTTTGTACGAAATATTTGATTTTAGTGTAATTAATTGTTTACCAATCTTCTTAATTGCATTAAATTGATTGGTAAATTGACGATTTGGTTGAACCAAACCCTGTCTAATCAAATTATTTTTTTGATTGAGATTTCCTCTCGAGCTATTCCAATCACCTTTAAATTCTAAAACATTTTCAAGATAATTTTCCGAACTATTTTGAGATAATGTTGCTTTAAGATTAAGACTTTCTATTTGCAAATAATTTTGTTTGATTTCGTTGAGAAATATATCGCCCGTTGGTAAAAAATATTGCGTTGTTGTTTCTCCGAATCGCTTTTGAAAATCGTTGTGATAAGACAAATTAAGACGTAAATCTAGCTCTTTTTTTAATTTGAAAAGATGATTCCAAGAACCAATATTTATAGCATTATCCAGCCAACGCTCGCTATCAAAATTGGGTGTTTGTACTCCAGCAATAGATAGCCAACTTTCATTTGAAAACTTTTCAGAGTCATTTAAAAAATCTTCTAGACTTAATGTTCTTAATTGTCGAGAAACATCATTTCCTCGATTATTTCCTTGATAAGAACCAATCATTTGTTGCTTTTTTGTAAACAGCATTGGTGTAATATTCGCCTGATACAATAATGGCGAAGCGCCAAGACCAACTTCTGCTTTACCAGAATAGGTAATTTTGCTTTTTAATTTGATATTTAATGCAGCTTTGGAGCTATAAACCAAACTATCTAAAATTTTGATCGGTTGATGATTCTCTAAAATTTGCACTTTATCCACTGCATCAGCAGAAAGATTTTCGTTTGCTAAAGCATATTTCCCTCCCAACAAATCCATTCCTTCAATATAATATTTATTGATTGGTTCGCCTTGATATAATATTCGACCTGAAGCTTCTATTTCTATTCCAGGCATTTTTTTGATCACATCTGCTATAGAACGATCTTGGATATCTTTAAAATTACTAACATCATACGCAATTGTATCGCCTTTTTTTCGGATTGGAGATTCTTTTAGTTTTACTTCTTTCAACTCAATTGCTTTTTCTTGTAAAGTAAAATCGAAATTATTAGACGATTCGTTTACCAAATCTGAAATAAATGCATAATTCATCGCACGAACTTTTATTTCATAAGTTTCGTGCGATGGATTATCTATTTTTAAAGTGTATTTTCCATCATTTTTTGTAATGAAGTATGCTAAAGTTTCATCCGAAGTACTTGATGAAATAATTACATTAGCACCTGATATAGGATTCCCTTCTTCATTTTTTACAACTCCAGATATAGTAAGTTGTGCAAAAATAAAGTGTGAGAGTAGAGTGAATATTAGTGTTAATTGGAATTTCAAATTAATTATTCAATTCTATTGGATTATAAGGTAGTTCTTTAGTCATTGAAGTTTCTTCTACTCCTGGCTTACTATAAACCTGTCCTACATAAATCCCAGGATTACTATGAAAATTTTGTTCTGCCTTATAAAAGTCTTTTTTTGTAGTTTTTATGATATTCTTTTCTTTATGTATGTATATAGTACTTGAATTGTTATCTATTCCTTGAGCTATAAAATGATGTTCATAATTATCATCATATACTTCTAATATTAAACCTGGTAATCCATTAAATATAAAAGGTCCATCGTTTAAAGGAATTTCTTCTGAATAATATGCAATCCAATTACGTCCTTTATAATAAACTCTAGCTTCTTTACATTTATACCCTAATATTTCTTTCATATTTTCCTTCAAGTCCCATTTTAAAACAGGAATTTCTTCTATAAATTCATAATTTTTATTATATATTTTACCTTGAAATAGATATTTATTATCTTTAGTCTTTACAATATTTTTGTAAAATTTTATCGCTTTACGAATAGGCATAAGTTCATTTAAATCATTTGAATCTACAAACTCCTTATTAGAATTTTTAAGAGTTAACGAATCAAACTTTAAAAGATTTAAATCTGTAAATTTAGTATTGTATTCTCCTATCTGAAGTACTGTAATAGTATTTCTTTTTTTTTCTCTATTCTCTTTATCAAAAGAATATGTATAATCATAATAGATATTTTTAAAAGCAGAATCTAATTTTTCAATTATAATTTCATCTGTACTCAATTTAAAATTACCAGATATTTCTTGTGAGTATCCAAATACTGATAATAATAGAAAAAATAATATTTTTTTAAACATTTTAATAAATTTTATTTTAAATGAAAGGACTACTTAAAAGTAGTACTTTCATTATATTATTCAGCTTATTAGCAACCTTTTGCTTCGTCAAAATAATCAATAGCATCCAACACATCTCCTGTAGTCTCATAATTGTCTGCACATAAATAATATGTTCCACAAGAATTAACAGTAATCCAACTACTACAAGGTGCTACAACTTCAACTTTTTTATCTTCACCTTTCTCTTCAGTTGTTTTAGTTTTTGTGTCATTTGCCATAGCAAAAGTTCCAATAAGTGCAAAAGCACTTGCAAATAAAATTTTCATCATTTTTTTTAGTTTTAGTATTGTTGTTAATTTTACCAAACTAAATATTATTTTTTATATAAACAAAAATTTAAAGTGTTTAACGGTGATTTATGGTATTGATGAAGGTTATCGTACCACCTAAAAAGTAATTCGAAAACTGATAAAGTCAATATTTTATGCATTATTTTTTTTATAAAGCATCATCAATATCATTGCTACGATTGGTAAGCACATTAAAATGATATAAAACCGATTGATTTGCAAAAGTTCTGGAAAATAGAGAATAGTGGCTAAAAGTCCAAAAACAGAACCACCCAAATGTGCTGCATGCCCCAAATTACCAAGATTTCTTCGCATTCCATACACCGAAAAACCTAAATAAATAATAGCAAAAATCCACGCGGGCATCGGAATCACAAAAAAGATTCCCAGCATCAAAGTCGGATACACGGCAATGGCAGAAAATAATATACCCGAAACACCACCCGAAGCACCAACAGCAGAATAATTGGGCTGATTTCTATGTTCGATAAGTGCCAAAACATTTCCTGCTATAATGGACAAAAGGTACAAAGCCAAAAATAATATACTACCCAAATTTTGATTCATAAAAGAAGTATCACCAAAAACAACGAATGGATTTCCGAAAAATGCCACTACAATATTCGAGAAAAAATACAGCGTTAGCATATTGAATATCAGATGAGTATAATCTACATGTAGAAATCCAGACGTGATAAGTCGGTAGTATTCTTTATTGTTTCTAATCCTCGCAATATTGAATTTATATTTTTCTAAAAATGCCCAATCAGAAAAACCTTTCATACTAACAATAGCATTTATAGCGATAATAATCAGGGTAATAAATGGTAAATTATTCATGTTTTATTCTTCAAATAAAGATTGTTGAGTATCCTGTGTACCTTCTTCTTTCTCTTCTTCCTCTTCCACAACTTCATAGGGCAAAGGATCGAGCGTTTTTATTTGTTTCACCTTGTGGACGGTCAATTGATTTCCTTGTGCTTTGATTCCTTTTACTGCAATAAAACTTTCTAATTCTATTGTTTCTGCTTCTCTTTCATGTCCTTTTTCTTTCGAAAAAACCACTTCTATTACAGGTCTGTAATCAGTTGACACCAATTCTACATAAGATTTTTCATTTTCAGACGGGAAAAAGTTTTGCACATTTAACGTATCTTCTACTAAAAATCTTTTTACGAAATATCTATTTTTATCAGCATCGAAATAAACACAAGTTAAGGGTTTATTTGGTTGCCATTTTTCTATAACTTCAAAAGTATCATCAAAATGGTTCCCCAAATCGAAAGTCATCAAACGAGCTTCGCCTTGTTTCGGATTGAGTGTCAGAATTCGATCTTCTCCTTTGAAATCACCCAAAAATCTTCCTCTTTCGTCTGCATTTAATCTTTTCACTGCATCATCAAACCAAATTTTTCTTGGTGCTAGCGTAGAAACTCCTTCTTGTTTGAGTTCAACTTTTTTTATAGGATATTTGGTAACCAAGTTCCCTTTAGAAGCACGTCCTTTCACGATAAGATCAGCAAAATCTATGTCGAATTTTAGTTTCTTTAGGCGTTGATGAGTTTTTAGGATTACGCTAACCACCTCAGCTTCACCATTCGGATTGGCTGAAAAATACAACACTTCCGAACCTTTATTTCCAGTTGTTAAGTTGTACTCTTTATCACGGGTAATTGCGGTTACTGCAAATCTTTTCTGATACGCTGGACCATTTTTCCCATCGCGGTAAATCATGTTATAAATGGTTCGTTTATCGTTTCTTCGCCAAACACCAACATGCAAAATTCCTTTTCCTACAAAGGTTTTAGCTTCTACTTTTGTTACCATCATAACTCCATCTCGACGGAAGATAATGATATCATCAATATCAGAACATTCGAACAAAAATTCATCTTTTCTAAGTGAAGTTCCGATGAATCCTTCGGTTCGGTCGACATAAAAGCGTGTGTTTGCTACAGCAACTTTCGAGGCATCGATGATATCAAAAGTTCTGATTTCTGTTTTTCGCTCTTTCCCTGCACCGTACTTGGTTTTTAGCTCTTTAAAATAGGCAATAGAATAGTCGATAAGATTCGCCAAATGGTGTTTCACTTCTGCAATTTTATCTTCTAATGATAGAATATGTTGATCGGCTTTATCCAAATCGAACCGAGAAATTCTTTTGATTCTGATTTCCGTCAACTTCACAATATCTTCTTCGGTAACTGCTCGCAAAAGATGACTGGTAAAAGGTTTTAGCCCTTTATCTATTGTTTCGATAACCCCTTCCCAGGTTTCTTCTTCTTCGATCTGATGATAGATCCTATTTTCTATAAAGATTCTTTCTAGAGATGAAAAATGCCATTGTTCTTGCAACTCGTCTAGACTAATTTCTAATTCACGTTTCAGTAACTGAACGGTATTATCCGTATTTCTTTTTAGGATTTCTGATACGGATAAAAACTCTGGCTTTTGCTCATCGATAACACAAGCATTGGGCGAAAGCGAGACCTCGCAATCGGTAAACGCATACAATGCATCGATGGTTTTATCGGGGCTAGTACCCGTTTGTAAATGAATGAGAATTTCTACATCTGCTGCGGTATTATCCTCTATTTTTCTGATTTTTATTTTGCCTTTGTCATTGGCTTTCAAAATAGAGTCAATCAAGGATCCTGTGGTTGTAGAGAATGGGATCTCACTAATCTTCAGGGTAGTTTTGTCGACTTGCGAAATTTTGGCTCGAATTCTTACTTTTCCACCTCTCATCCCATCATTATAATCAGCAACTTCGATATAGCCTCCGGTTTGGAAATCAGGATATAAAGTAAATTTTTTCCCTCGTAGATAGGCAATAGATGCATCGATCAGTTCAATGAAATTATGAGGGAGTATTTTGGTCGATAAACCTACTGCAATTCCTTCTACTCCTTGCGCTAATAAGAGTGGGAATTTTACGGGTAAATCTATTGGCTCTTTATTTCTCCCGTCATAAGATGGTTGCCAATGTGTAGTCTTTGGGTTGTAAACCACTTCTAAGGCGAATTTTGTTAGCCTGGCCTCGATATATCTTGCTGCTGCTGCACGGTCACCAGTAAGGATGTTTCCCCAGTTTCCCTGAGTATCAATCAACAAATCTTTTTGCCCGATTTGCACGATAGCATCGGTAATAGAAGCATCCCCATGTGGATGATATTTCATGGTGTTACCTACTATATTGGCTACTTTATTGTAACGACCATCTTCTAATTCTCGCATCGAGTGAAGGATTCTTCTTTGCACAGGCTTCAATCCATCGTAGATAGAGGGAATTGCTCGTTCTAATATCACATAAGAAGCGTAGTCCAGAAACCACTCCTGGTACATTCCCGATATTTTTTTTATGCTTTCTCCTTCTTGGTGCGTCATGTTTTTTATTCTATAATCCTTCCTGCTTTAAGGTGGCTATTGGTAGCCGCTCTGCTAAACTTATTTTATTATTCTCAATTATTTGATCCAAATCATTTAGGATGAGTTTTACTTCATTTTGATTAAGATAACTCATTTTGAATTTTAGATGTATTACTCCTTTTCTTACTTTCCTGCTTTGTACAGTTAATGTTAGTTGTTTGAAGAAAAGCCCGTTCGAGAAGTGATAATCGAGAATTTTACTTTTTGGGAAATCGACTACTTTATCTTTAGAAAACAAAAAGCTAAGTGGACCGATGTTATATGTCTTTAGACTAAAAACCTCGCCAGCAGAATCATAATCATAATACTGATTTCCTCTTATAATTACCCCTATCGTTAGCACAATCAACACTGTGAAAAGTATGTAAGGCGAAACAATTCTCGTTACAATATAGATGGGTAAAATGGTAATTAATAGGACCGAAATCCAACTAAATAAAATGAAAGCATTGATCAGCTTCATCCTTCTCTGAATGGATATATTTTTCAATTTCATACAATGGTTTTCATTTAGTCTAGTTTTTAATAATTTCTGTCGAGAGGTTATTAATTATAAACTCTTGTCTATTGGGTGTATTTTTACCCATATAAAATTCGAGTAAAGTTTGTATGGTTGTATCTTTCCCAATCATGACAGGTTCTAAGCGAATATCTTTTCCGATGAAATGCTTAAACTCATCCGGAGAAATTTCACCCAAACCTTTGAATCGAGTTATTTCTGGATTTTTGCCCAGCTCTTCTAATGCCTTCAGGCGTTCTTCTTCCGTATAACAATACCGGGTTTCTTTTTTATTTCTAACCCTAAAAAGAGGTGTTTGAAGGATATACAAATGTCCTTCGCGAATCAACTCTGGAAAAAATTGTAAGAAAAAAGTAATTAATAATAAGCGAATATGCATTCCGTCGACATCGGCATCTGTTGCAATCACTACATTGTTATACCGTAAATCTTCTAAGCTATCCTCTATGTTGAGTGCTGCCTGAAGGAGGTTGAACTCTTCGTTTTCGTACACTATTTTTTTGGTTAATCCATAAGAATTCAATGGTTTACCTCGTAAACTAAAAACAGCCTGCGTTTCTACATCTCTACTTTTGGTTATCGAACCACTAGCCGAGTCCCCTTCGGTAATGAACAAGGTAGAATCTAAGCGAGCTTCGTCTTTAGGATTATTATAGTGCTGCCTACAATCTCGAAGTTTTTTATTGTGCAAACTAACTTTTTTAGCTCTTTCTCTTGCCAATTTCCGAATCCCCGAAAGTTCTTTTCTTTCGGTTTCGGATTGTTTTATCTTTCGTTCAATTGATTGGGCTACATCAGGGTTTTTGTGTAAATAATTATCTAAATTTGTTTTGATAAAATCATTCACAAAAGTACGAACTGTCACCATATCAGGCCCCATATCGGTAGACCCTAATTTTGTCTTGGTTTGTGATTCGAAGACAGGCTCTATAACCTTTATCGATATAGCCCCTATAATTGATTTGCGGATATCGCTTGGATCATAATTTTTGTTATAAAACTCTCTCAAGGTTTTCACCACAGCTTCCTTGAATGCCGCAAGATGCGTCCCACCTTGTGTTGTGTTTTGTCCGTTGACAAAAGAGTAATAGGTTTCTGAATAGGATTTTGAACTATGTGTTATCGCAATCTCGATATCTTCTCCCTTCAAATGGATGACATCATAAATAACCTCTTCTTCTATATTATCTTGCAATAGATCCTTGAGTCCATTTTCCGAGTAAAATTCTTCTCCGTTGAAAATAATACGCAAACCCGGATTTAGGTAAACATAGTTTTTCAACATCTTTACGATATATTCTTTTCGGAATTTGAAGTGTAAGAAAATCGTTTTATCGGGAATGAAAGTAATTTTTGTTCCTCGACGCAGAGTGGTATCTTTTTCTTCTTCTTGCTGCATAATTTCTCCTTTCGAGAATTCTGCAATTCGGGTTCGACCATCTCGCACAGATTGCACCCGAAAATAAGACGACAAAGCATTTACGGCTTTTGTACCAACCCCGTTCAATCCGACAGACTTCTTAAAAGCTTGTGAATCATACTTCCCTCCTGTATTCATTTTCGATACAGCATCCACCATTTTGCCAAGTGGAATTCCTCGACCATAATCGCGAATAGTAACCTCTTCTTCTCGCAGGTGAATTTCGATGGTTTTCCCTGTACCCATCACAAACTCATCGATACTGTTGTCTATAATTTCTTTCAAGAGAATATAAATTCCATCGTCTTGCGAAGATCCATCGCCCAATTTACCGATATACATCCCCGGACGCATACGAATATGTTCGCGCCAATCTAGGGTTCTGATGTTGTCTTCGGTATATTTTACAGTTGATGAATCCTGCTCTAATGGAAGTTTATTCTCTGTCATTCTAAAATTTATTATTTTCTCTCGATAAGATTTTTTTTTATTTGAATGTAATTTTAAGGGTTAAATATACGAAAATTTATTCTCTTTTAGACGATAAACTCCGCCATAATTACACCTTAGTTTCTAGTCAAATCTATAAAACTCTATTGTACTAGAAACTTTCCAGCAAAAAAAACCTCCTATGTAAGGAGGTTTATCATCGATGCTTGTTTGTTTATTTTTTCACAACTTTTCTGGTATACACTTCATTATTATCGGTATAGAAATTTACCAAATAAACTCCGTTCGATAAATGTTTTAGACTAGCAGAAGAAGCGTTTGTTTCGCTCACTTTCCTACCCGATAGATCGAACACTCTCACCTTTATAACTTCATGATTTCCTGATAATTGAACCAAATCTACTGTAGGGTTTGGGTAAACATTTACGTTGGTTTTAGTGGTAGAATCTATGCCCATTGTGGTTTGTTCGATTTTCACATCGTCTATCCCTATATAAAACACATCAGTTGTCTGATAATGTCTAAAGACCAATTGGATGTTTTGCCCCACGAACTCGGAGATATCTACATTTACGACCTTAGCCGCATCTACATAACCCGCGTCTAATGTTTCCTCGAAAATCGCTGTTTCGGTTCCGGTAAAAGTTGTTCCGGCCGGAATAACATATACAGCATAATGCTCCTCAAAAACTTCTTTGTCTCCTGCAGCAACTTTAAAACTCAAAGTTAACTCTCCACTTTCTGGCAATTGGATTGCAGGACTTGTCAAAGTATTATCGGGAGTGAAAGCTACAAAATACCACGAAAATGATAAAGGTACCTCTCCTGTAAAATTAGGCAATTCACTTTGTTCTGCATTCATAAACTCCCACGTATCACTATCACCGTCTAAATCACCAATCGTCCAAAGATTTTGTGTTTCTTTGGTATCAAAATTTTCATTGAATATAACGGTTTGTGCGGCTGAATAAGACCCTAAAGCAATAGCTCCTAAAATAAGTAAATTTTTTATCATGTTAATATTATTTAAATCGCACAAAGATTGCGAAAATCAACAGAACAGAAAATTATCAGCAAATTGTTATTGATTAGTGTAGATAATAAACCGCAAACTTAGCGTTATTTACCTCTATAACTATCAAAGTTCTTAAGCTCTGTTGAGAGTCACTATTTTTTGTAAAAAAAGAAAGTGAAAACACAAAAAAAAGCTCAATCTAAACAGACTTGAGCTTTGTATAAAGTTTATGTATTTTCGTTTACACATTAAACAAGAAGTGCATAATATCGCCATCTTGCACGATATATGCTTTTCCTTCTACATTTAGTTTTCCGGCTTCTCTACATTTAGATTCGGATCCGTATTTAATAAAATCTTCGTATTTGATAACTTCTGCACGTATAAAGCCTTTCTCGAAATCGGTATGGATTACTCCTGCCGCCTGTGGAGCTGTTGAGCCTTTTTTGATCGTCCAAGCGCGCACCTCTTTTACGCCAGCTGTGAAATATGTTTCTAAATTTAGCAAAGCATAAGCCGACCGAATTAGGCGATTTACTCCTGGCTCTTCTAAACCTAATTCTTCTAAAAAGATTTGACGCTCCTCGAAAGTATCCAACTCATTGATATCGGCTTCGATTTGTGCTGCCAAAACCAACACCTCTGCATGTTCATCTTTTACTGCTTCTTTTACTTTGTCTACAAACTCATTCCCATCTTTTGCAGAAGCTTCATCAACGTTGCATAAATACAGAACAGGTTTAGCAGTTATCAATTGCAAAGATCCTACAATTTCCCATCCTTTTTCGTCCAAATCCATTTCGCGAACATTTTTCATGGATTCTAAATGTGTAATAACATCGGTGAGTACTTCTACAACTTTTTGTTCGTCTTTGTTCCCTGCTTTTGCAGCTTTCTTGGATTTTTCGATGCGTTTTGTCACAGTATCTAAATCTTTCAACTGCAACTCCAAATCAATAGTTTCCTTATCACGAATCGGGTCGATATTTCCATCAACGTGCGTAATATTTTCATTCTCGAAACACCGTAATACATGAATAATTGCATGGCATTCGCGGATATTTCCTAAGAATTGATTCCCTAATCCTTCTCCTTTACTCGCCCCCTTCACCAATCCTGCAATGTCAACAATTTCTACCACTGCTGGCAATACACGTTCTGGTTTTACCAATTCCTCTAATTTATTGAGGCGTTTGTCGGGTACAGAAACGGTTCCTACATTAGGCTCTATCGTACAGAACGGATAATTTGCCGATTGTGCTTTGGCATTCGACAAACAGTTAAACAAGGTAGATTTACCAACGTTTGGTAAACCAACAATTCCACATTTCATAATTGGTTATCTCTTTTTTTAGGATTGTATAATCGAACACGTTTCGACAAAAATATGGGCAAAGATAAGTATTTTGTCTAAAACTTTTTACACCAAAAAACTTTCCTATTTTTCTTTTAGGATTCTGGTAGAATGATAAACAAAATCTCAACGCTTTCGATAGAAAACCTTCCAAACAATCAAAAAGTTTTCATTTCGAAAAATAATTCATCCTAAAAATATACTCGACCAAACGCATCTCTTCGTTGAAGCTTTTTTTGTACCCGAAAGTTATTCTGATGGCAAAACTTATTTTGTAAGTACCTGAAAAGCCTCTTCCAAGTTTTTATATTGTCCTTTAAACTCTTCTATCGGCTGATCGGCAATAATCTTTCCTTTATTCAAGAGCAACACACGCGTGCATAATGCTTCTACTTCTTGCATAATATGCGTAGAAAGAATCACTGTCTTATGCGTTCCTAAAGAACGAATCAACTCGCGAATCTCTATTATCTGATTAGGATCCAAGCCATTGGTAGGCTCATCAAGAATCAAAATTTCTGGGTCGCCTAAAATTGCTTGAGCCAAACCAACTCTTTGTTTATAACCTTTAGAAAGTTGATTAATTTTTTTCTTTTTTTCTGCCGTTAACCCAACAAGTTCTATCACTTCTTGCACACGACTTTTTGTAGCAGAGTGAATATTAGCCACAAATTGCAGATATTCTTGGACATACAATTCTGGATACAACGGATTGTTTTCTTGTAAAAAACCTATTCGTTTCTTCGTTTTTTCGGGTTGCTCTACAACCGAATAAGAATCTACCAAAACATCACCGCTAGTTGGTAAAATAGCACTGGTAACACACTTCATCAATGTTGATTTCCCCGCTCCATTTGGTCCTAATAACCCAACCACTTCACCCAAATCTATCTTAAAAGAAACTTGATTTAGCGCTAGTTGTTCTTGATATTTTTTGGTTAAAGCCTTTATTTCTATACCCATGAAAAAATTTTTGGTTAAAAATAAACATTAATCAAATTAATTAATAGCTTTGTTCGTATCTAAATAAAGAATAATGAAGATAACTTTAATCCCAAACTACTTTTTATGCTTTTTTTGGTCAAAACCAAAAGAAGTGGAAAGAGTGTGCAGATAAGTTATGAAATAATAATTTTAACAATGATAAAAAGTCCCACACTTCTGTGGGACTTTTTTTAGCCTATGACCTCAGAAAACCTTAAATTTGTAATGTTATGAACAACAGCAACTGGATACAAAAATTCGATAAACCTTTGATAATCGCTGGCCCATGCAGTGCCGAAAGTGAAGAACAAATGTTGAGTATTGCCGAGCAACTCCCAAAAGAATACACACAAGTCTTTCGCGCAGGAATATGGAAACCTAGAACCAAGCCCAATAGCTTCGAAGGAATAGGCGCGATCGGATTGAACTGGTTGAAGAAAGTGAAAAATGAATTTGGGATGATGATTGCAACAGAGATTGCCAATGCCAATCATGCCAAATTAGCATTAGAATATGATGTAGATATCCTTTGGATTGGCGCCCGATCTACCGTAAATCCGTTTACGGTACAAGAAATTGCCGAGGCTTTGCAAGGTACAGACAAAATAGTTTTGGTGAAAAACCCCGTCAATCCTGATCTGGATTTATGGATTGGAGCTTTGGAAAGACTCGAAGCACAAAACATCAAAAATCTAGGGGCTATTCATCGTGGTTTTTCTACCTATAAGAAAACAAAATATCGTAATAATCCTCAATGGCAAATTGCTTTGGATTTTAAAAACCAACTGCCTAACATTCCTATACTTTGTGATCCGTCGCATATTTGCGGTAATCGAACAGGGTTGTTTGACGTTGCCCAACAAGCTTACAATTTTGAGTACGATGGTTTGATGATCGAGACACACAATAATCCAGATGAAGCATGGTCGGATGCGGCGCAGCAAATTACACCGGCTCGTTTGTTAGAAATCTTACAGCAATTAGAAGTTAGACAATCCGATGATCCTGATGCGATTTACAAAAACAATATTGCCAATTTACGTCATCAGATAGACGAGTTAGATAATATTATTCTCGACACTGTTGCTCAACGCATGAAAGTTGCCTTGGCAATTGGTGAACTAAAAAAAGAACACAATGTTGCAGTTTTTCAGCCCGACCGATGGACACAAATCAAACAAAACTCATTGAAACACGCCTCTAATCTTGGCTTATCCGATGATTTTGTAGATAAATTATTTCAAGCGATTCATCAAGAATCCGTTACGAATCAAAACAAAATAATGACCAAAAAAAACATAAAATAATTTGAAGGGAATTGTTACGAAATCTACAGGGAGTTGGTACCATCTTCTTACAGAAGAAGGCAAAGAATATCTAGCCCGAATGCGAGGTAAATTTAGAATTGCAAATATCAAACATACCAATCCCATTGCTGTGGGTGATGAAGTTGATTTTGAAGTTGATAAAGACGAAATTGCGGTAATTACACATATACATGAACGCAAAAATTACATCATTCGGAAATCGGTAAACCTATCAAAAAAAACACATATCATTGCCTCTAATATCGATTTGGCTTTTTTAATGATCACGCTAAGCAATCCCAAAACTTCGCTGGGCTTTATCGATCGATTCCTTGTCACGGCTGAAGCTTACCACATTCCCGTTATTTTATTATTCAACAAAATTGATGCATATACTGAGGAAGATTTACAAGAATTAGAACGATACAAATCTATTTATCAACCAATTGGTTACGAGAGCTTTTCTATTTCTGCCGAAACTGAGGTTGGTTTAGAAGAAGTGAAAAACCGAATGAAAGACTCTGTAAGTATGGTTTCTGGACACTCGGGGGTGGGAAAATCGACTTTGCTCAACACTTTAGACCCAACCTTGGACCTGAAAACGCACCAAGTTTCTGATTTCAATAGCAAAGGACAACACACTACAACTTTTGCCCAAATGTATCCATGGCCTTTTGGTGGTTTCATTATCGATACGCCAGGCATCAAAGAGTTTGGTTTGGTACATTTCGAAAAGCAAGAGCTCCAGAACTATTTCCCTGAATTCTATAAATTCCGTGATGATTGCAAATTCGACAATTGTATCCATGTTAACGAACCGAAATGCGGCGTGCGAGAAGCTGTAGAAAAAGGTGAAATCGCTAAATCGCGTTACGAAAATTACTTAACTTTCTTGCAAGACGATATTTACACAGAATAAACCATGCGTATTATTTTACAACGAGTTACCCATGCAGAAGTCCGCGTAGAAGGAAAAGTTACCGGGCAGATAAAGAAAGGACTTTTGGTTTTGGTAGGATTTGAAGCAGAAGATACTGATGAGGATTTTGGCTGGATGGCCAAAAAAATAAAACAACTCAGAGTTTTCACCGATGAAAACAACATCATGAATTGGGATGTAGAACAGGTAGATGGAGAATTGCTCATCGTGAGTCAGTTTACGCTACATGCCTCGACCAAGAAAGGAAATCGACCATCTTACATTCTTGCGTCGAAACCAGAATTGGCGAAACAACAGTACGAAAAATTCTTAGAAATTATGCAAGCGAACTTTTCTAAACCCTTGAAAACCGGTGTTTTCGGTGCCGATATGAAAGTTGAACTGTTGAACGATGGACCGGTCACTATTTTTATAGATTCTAAAAACAAGATTTAACTTTCGCTAAAAAAAGTCTGTTTATCTTCGAAGCATCAACATTTTAACAAAAAATCAACACGCGTTTATATGAAACAAATTTTATTTCTTATCCTTGTATTCTCTAATTTTGTCCAAGCACAAGACTATCGATTCGGGAAAGTATCTGTTCAAGAATTAGAAAAAACAAATAGTACCGTTACCCCCAATGCTTCAGCAGAAATCTTATACTCTTCGGAAAAAGTAACTATTGATTGGAATTTTCAGAAAGGTGATATAGAAAAAAAAGTTGTTGACTTTTATCGTATCAAAGTTTACAACAAAAATCAGGCACCCAGAAATGCTTTTGTACATCAAGTAAAACTCAGAAAAAACAATGCGAATATTGAGAAAATTTCCGACCTGAAAGTCGTTACTTATAATTTAGAAAACGGTAAGATTGTCGAAACCAAAATAGACAAAAAAGATATTGTTTCGGACAAAACTTCTAAATATCATAATTTAGAAACCTTTACTTTCCCGAATGTAAAAGATGGTTCGGTTATCGAGTTTTCTTACGAAATAATTTCTCCTTTTTATCAATTTACCGAGCCGTGGTATTTCCAGACAAATATCCCAGTCGTGAAAAGTGATTTCTCGATAGAAACAAACGAAAGTTTGCGTTATCAGCCTTTCGTTACCGGACAATTAGAACCCAAAACAAACACCAAAGAAAAACAAGAAAAGACAGCTTCTGTGAGCAATACAATACGATATAGAATGCAAGGTGGAAATCTTATTGATACAAAAACCAATTACGAAAACTATCGTTACACGATGGATATCAACAATTATTCTTATGAGAATTTAGCACCAATATATTTAGAAGCGTATGTATTAAACCCCAAAAACTTGTTTAGTGCCATTCGGTTCGAGCTTGCGGCACATATCCCTAAAAATGGTAATCCACAGTTTTTTACAACTGACTGGAATACGATAGGAAAAGATTTAATGAAATCGGAAACCTTTGGTGAACAACTAAATGGAAATGGATTTTTGGATAAAAAGGTAAAAGAATTAACCGCTAATAAATCTACGCCTACAGAAAAAATGAAAGCGATTTTCGACTTCGTAAAAAATAATTATCGCTGGAATAATGTGTACGGGATTGCTACGGATAATGGCGTGAGAAAAACCTTCAACGACCAAACCGGAAGCGTAACTGACATCAATCTTCTCTTGATTTCGATGTTGCAAAAAGCAGATTTAACGGCAAATCCGATTGTTTTGAGTTCGACCGACAACGGGATTTTAGATTTTTCATTCCCATCAAAACATAAATTAAATTATGTTATTGCGCATGTTTACGACAATGGTAAAAATTATTTAATGGATGCCACTTCGCCACATTCTGATATCAATTTGCTACCAATCCGAGCATTGAATTACCGCGGAATGCTGATTGCACCTAACGGAACAACCGAATTCCCTTTACAAAACTATGTAATGAGTAACCGTACAATCACAGTCGATGCAGATCTTAGCGATGCAGGAGAATTTTCTGGTCGATATACCGACACCGCAGATAATTATTTTTATTTAATAGATTCTGAAGCATATCACGATAATCAAAAAGGTTTTGAAGAAGATAAAACAAATAGTTTTGATATGAAGGTTGAGAATTTTAGAGTGCAAGACAACAACGAAGGTTTAATGCGTCAGACCTTTAACTTCTCTAATCTGAAGGTTGAAAAAATTGGATACAAACCCATTTTCAATCCACTTTTATTTTTATCAGAAACCAAAAGCAATCTGTTTTTTAATACGAGGAATCATCCGTTAGAGTTCGGAACACCTTCGACGATTACCAAAACCATCAAAATCAAAATTCCTTCAGGTTATAAAGTAGAATCGCTTCCTACCCAAGACACCTCACTTGTGAAGGACAATGCCGCAAGTTATATATATGCTATTGCACAAAAAGATGACTATATTTTGGTCCAAACACAAGAATTATTGCCTTATGCAACCTTGCCCAATAAATATTATCGAGACTTCAAAGATTATAAAAATAAACTAATCCTAATCAATTCTCAGCACGTAGTTTTGGTCAAAGAATAAAGTCGGAAGCCAACTTCCGACTTTTTCTTTTTATCTTTACTTTCTAACAAAAATTAATAAAAATGAGCCTTAAACAAGCCCAACAAGACGTTGATCAATGGATAAAAGAACATGGTGTTCGGTATTTTAATGAGCTAACCAACATGGCGCAGTTAACAGAAGAAGTAGGAGAAGTTGCACGAATTATTGCGCGTAGATACGGCGAACAATCGGAAAAAGAATCGGATAAAAACAAAGATTTAGGAGAGGAATTAGCCGATGTAATTTTTGTTGCGATTTGTTTAGCCAATCAGACTGGCGTTGATTTGGAAAGTGCTTTTTACAAAAAATTAGACGATAAAACCAAACGCGATCACAATAGACATAAAAACAATGAAAAGCTAAAATAAGCAGCGATGATTCATCTTTCTTACCAGCCAAAGAACAAATTATCGCCCGTAAAAATCACTGGATCCAAAAGTGAGAGCAATCGACTTTTACTTCTCAATGCGCTTTTCGATGATGCATTAGATCTTCAGAATCTTTCGAATGCAGAAGATACACAATTGATGCAGAACGCCTTAAAAGAAAAAAAAGAGGTAGTTGATATTCATCATGCAGGAACAGCGATGCGTTTTTTGACAGCCTATTTTGCGATACAGAATAAAGAAACGCACATTCTTACAGGTTCTCAACGAATGAAAGAACGACCGATAAAAATTCTTGTTGATGCTCTGAAAGAATTAGGTGCAGAGATAGAGTATTTAGAAAACGACGGCTTTCCTCCGCTGAAAATTACTGGTACAGAACTCACACAACCGACAATAGACATCCCGGCCAATATTAGTTCCCAGTACATTACGGCTCTTCTTTTAATCGGGACGAAATTGGTGAACGGTTTAACGATTAATCTAATCGGAAAAATAACTTCTCTTCCTTATCTTATGATGAGTGTTGAGCTGTTGAAAAATGTTGGCATCGAAGTTGAATTCACTAACAATCAACTAGTTGTTGCATATTCTAAAAATATTCTACCTCAAGTTTTCGAAATCGAATCGGATTGGAGTTCTGCTTCCTATTTTTATAGTTTTATAGCGCTTTCTGAACCCGAAACTACAATTACTATCCAAAATTATCGAGCGAAAAGCCTACAAGGAGACGCTGCCCTACAAACTATTTATCGGGAAAATTTCGGAGTAGAATCTAGTTTCGAAAAGAATTGTTTGACCCTAAAAAAGATAAAGGATTTTTCTCTTCCTACCAAAATATTATTGGATCTAAATCAAACTCCCGACATTGCACAAACCCTTGCTGTGACTTGTCTTGGTTTGGAAATCCCCTGTCATTTTACGGGTTTAGAAACCTTGAAAATCAAAGAAACCGATCGGTTAGTTGCATTGCAAAATGAACTGTCTAAATTTGGAGCAAAAGTAAATATCACACAGCAAGAATTATCGATTACAGCTTATAATGAAAATAATTTATCGAGGGAATTAATCGTAGAAACCTACAACGACCATCGCATGGCAATGGCTTTTGCACCTTTGGCAATTTTACATTCTTTTTCTATCAAAGATCCAGACGTTGTTAAAAAATCCTATCCAAATTTTTGGTCTGATTGGACTTCGATTGGTTTCGTTATCAGGACTGCTCAACAATAATCTATCCGAATTGTTGCATCGCAACTAGATTTGCATACACGCCTTTTTGTGCTAGCAAACTATCATGCGTACCAACTTCTATTATCTTACCTGCATCCATTACCACAATCTTATCAGCCGATTGAATGGTCGATAAACGATGCGCTATAATAAGAGAGGTTCGGTTTGTCATCATGTTTTCTAGGGCATTTTGCACCAATTTTTCCGATTTTGTATCGAGTGCAGAGGTCGCTTCGTCGAGTATCATAATCGGAGGATTTTTATAGACTGCTCGTGCTATACTTAAGCGCTGTTTTTGTCCGCCCGAAAGTTTTCCGCCACCTTCCCCGACAATTTCATCAAATTTTTCTGGTAATTTTTCGATAAACTCTAAGGCATTTGCAACCTGTGCTGCATTTCTCAATTGTTGTTCATTCGCATTATTCGATCCCAAGGTAATATTATTGGCAACCGAATCGTTGAACAAGATAGAATCTTGTGTCACCAAACCAAAAAGCGCACGGTAATCGTATAATTTTATATTTTTTATGTTTTCGCCATCCATCAAAATTTCTCCTTCATTGGTATCCCAAAAACGAGTTAACAAACTAGCGATGGTCGATTTACCACTACCCGACTGTCCTACAATTGCTACACTTTGACCTTTTTCGATCGTGAGATTAAAGTTTTTGATTATCGGACGACCAGCCTCATAACCAAAGGTTACGTTTCTGAATTCGATTGTGTGATTAAAACTCTCTTTGTGTATAGAAGTAGGCAAGTCTCTAATATTAACATCTGCGTCCAAAACTTCGAAAATTCGTTTGGCCGATACTTCTCCTTTTTGGATATCGGACAAAGATTTTGAAAAACGTTTTATCGGGTCGAGCATGGTATAAAAAATTGAAATATAAAAAATGAATTCTGACCCAGAAAGTCCATTTCCTTCGATGCTTAATTTACCTCCAAAAAAAACAATCAAACCAATTGTTACAGCCCCTAAAAACTCACTCATAGGTGAGGCAAGTGCTCTTTTTCTCATTACTTTTTGCAAATAACGACGATAACGATTGATGGAGGTATTGAATCTATTTTTGATTTGATCTTCTGCATTAAAGATTTTTATTATCCGTAAAGAACTTACTGTTTCGTCTACATAGGTCAGAATATTACTCAATTCATTTTGTGCATTTCTTGCAGCTCTTTTCAGACTTTTTCCTACCAAAGAAATTAAGGTTCCCATAATAGGAAAAACAAGCAAAGCAAAAATAGTCAACTCGAAACTTACTGTAAACAAGGCAATTAGAGAAATAATTATCGTCACTGGAGCGCGTAGGATTTCTACCAAAGAATTGAGGATATTGCCTTCGACCTCATTCACATCGTTCGAAATTCTATTAAGAATATCTCCCTTTCTTTTTTCGGTGAAATACGATACAGGTAAAGCCAAAATCTTATCATGTAACTGAATCCGAAAATCACGCGTTACGCCCGAGCGTAGATCGATCAAGAAATATTCGGCAAAATAGCTGAACACATTGCGAAGAAAAAAACTGACAATGAAGGCAACACAAGAAAGCATCAACACAAATACAGGTCCTTTTTCTTCTGCAAAATAGGTAGAATAATAAGCAAAATATTGAGAAATATAGGCTTGTAAATCGGATATGTTACCAGAAAAAACAGGTGGCTGCAGAACAGCCTGATTGGTTTCGCCAAACAAAATCCCTAACACCGGCATAATAAAAGCCATTGCTATAACATTAAATACTGCATATACAATGCTAAAGAATATAGCTATAATAAAGGTTTTGCGATAGGGTTTGATATATCCAAGCGCCCTTTTGACTAAACTCATAGAAAAGTAAATTTACCGCAAAATTATAAAAAAGTAACCCATTGTTTTATATAAACAACGGGCTAATTTTGTGGTTGTGTTTTTGATAAAAAGGTTATTTTACACGCGTCCAAGTTTGGGTTCTACCGATAAGAGAAATCCCTACATATCCTCTAACGTTAAGAGTATTATTTCCAGACATAGATAATTTTGCTTTGTATTCTTTCCCACTTACAGGGTCTGTGATTACTCCATCGCCCCACTCTTTCCCGTCTTTTTTCAGTCCACGGATAATTTGCAGACCAACAACCGGTTTATCTTTCAGGTTACCTTTACATTTTGTACACGTTAGGTTTTGTTTTCCTGGTGTTAGTATTTCTACTACTTTCCCGTATAATTTCCCGTTATTCTCGAAAATTTCTACGATTGATTTTGCTGCACCGGTTTCATCGTCGATAGTTTTCCACTTCCCGATTGGGGATTGTGCAACCAAAATGCTCGAAACCATTAATAGCATACTAAAAAGGATTGTTCTAATCATTGTGTTTAATTTTAGAAATACTAATATAGGATAATTTTTGAGTTAAGAAAATCTTTCTAAGATTATTTTAAAACTTTACACTATAAATTTTTAACATTTTTTTGATAAGAAATCCAATCAAAAGACTTCACATTTGTTAACTAACTTAATATAAATTATCATAATCATGCCTTTCTTCAAATACGCTCTCCCTTTTAGTCGGCAACAGCTTAACGATTTTCTCGATCATTTTTTTGAAGATATTCTCTGGACAACAAGTTTGGATGCCGTAAAAGTAAAAGAACATATCGATATTTTTGTAGCATTATTAGAAAAAATTATCCCAGAAAATACCCTAGAAAAACAAAGGCTAGCGTATGAAAATTTCTTACCTACGATCCGAGAAGATGCACAACTTTTGGTGTATGAATATTACAGAAATGATCCCGCTGCCCAATCTGAAATAGAAATTATTTTAGGATATCCTGGTTATTATGCCACTTTGGTGCATCGTTTGGCACATTTTCTACACAATCAATCGATTCCTATCCTACCGAGAACATTATCAGAAATTGCCCATACCCAAACAGGAATTGATATTCATCCAGCTGCTAAAATTGGTCATAATTTTTATATTGATCATGGAACTGGTATTGTTATTGGTGAGACAACAGAGATTGGGAACAATGTGAAAATTTACCAAGGCGTAACGTTGGGTGCATTTTATGTATCGAAAGATTTATCCAACACCAAACGTCATCCTACCATTGGCGATAATGTTACGATTTATGCAGGAGCTACAATTTTAGGAGGCACAACGCACATTGGTGAACATTGCACTATAGGAGGAAATGTATGGATTACGAAAAGCATTCCACCGCATCATCGTGTTTATCAGAATAGTAAACCCACTATCATCAAACCGAATAAAAAGATCGACAACAACAATTATTCTATATGAAAACAGAAAATATATTAGATTTAATAGGAAACACCCCTCACTTACGACTGAAAAATCTTTTCCCAAGTCATGAGGTATGGATAAAATTGGAGCGTCAAAATCCGGGCGGAAGCCTAAAAGATCGTATTGCACTGGCCATGATAGAAGACGCCGAGCAAAAAGGACTTATCAGTGCGGGTAGCACCATAATAGAACCTACATCTGGAAACACTGGTGTTGGGTTGGCCCTTGCAGCAAGCTTAAAAGGGTATAATTTGGTTATCACAATGCCCGAATCGATGTCCATTGAACGACGTAAAATTATGGAAGCATTTGGTGCAAAATTAGTGCTGACACCACGCGAACTTGGAATGAGCGGAGCAATAGAAAAAGCACACGAATTGCATGCAACCATCGACAAGGCTTGGATTCCACAACAATTCGAGAATAGAGCAAATCCTACTATACATTACCATACAACTGCACAAGAAATTATCCGAGACTTTCCAGACGGGTTCGATTATTTTATTTCGGGCGTCGGCACAGGAGGACATATTTCTGGTGTAGGAAAAGCGTTGAAAGAGGTAAATCCGAACACCCAAATTTTTGCAGTAGAATCCGACTTATCCACGGTGATTGCAGGAGGAAATCCTTCTCCACATGCTCTGCAAGGAATTGGAGCAGGTTTTATACCGGATACCCTAGAAGTTGATTTACTCGACGGAACAATAGCTGTCTCTAAAGAAGAAGCTTTTGAGTTTGCAAAAAGAGCAGCGAAAGAAGAAGGCTTATTAGGTGGAATATCTACAGGAGCGAGCTTAGCTGCAGTATCAAAAAAAACAGAAGAATTACCTAAAAACACAAAAATTCTTACTTTTAATTACGATACAGGAGAGCGATATTTATCCATCAATGATTTATTTTGATCGATTTTTTTTACACAAGAGAACAAAATGTACAAAAATTTGAAAGCATCCTTCGAGATGCTTCTTATGTCATTTTGACACATCAAGTAACGAGTCAAGCAGCAGATAATCAATGCTTTATATTTAAAATATCTTATGCTTATAAAAAAATCCTTTACAAACAACATGAAAAAACGCCAATTTGGCATTAATTTTATTTTGGAATTTCCTTTGCAATACAACAAACAACAAAACACAAAAACATTTTACTTATGGATTTTAATCAATTTACTATAAAAGCTAGGGAGGCAATACAAAGCGCCCAACAATTGGCTGCTCAAAATAAAAATCAAGCCATTGAACCTGCACATTTATTAGCAGGGATGCTTGATGTAGACGAGAATGTTATTACTTATATTCTCGAGAAACAAAGTGCCAACGTAACTCGAATCACCGAATTACTCTACGAAGAAATAAAAAAATTTCCTCGTGTAGAAGGTGTACAGGGAATGCATTTATCTAATCAGAGTAATCAGATTTTGATTAACGCACAAAGTATTGCTAAAGAAATGAACGATGATTATATCTCGGTAGAACATTTACTTTTTGCTCTATTAGAAAACATTTCGACAACGAGTCAATTATTAAAAGATCAAGGAATTACATTAGATAACAGTAAAAAAATTGCAATAGAATTGAGAAAAGGAGAAAGAATCACATCAGAAAACGCAGAAGGAACGTACAACGCACTGAATAAGTACGCAAAAAACTTAACCGAATTAGCCAAAGAAGGAAAAATGGATCCTGTGATTGGTCGTGATGAAGAAATACGCCGAGTGTTGCAGATTTTGTCTCGTAGAACCAAAAACAACCCTATTCTTATTGGTGAACCAGGTGTTGGTAAAACTGCAATTGCTGAGGGAATTGCTCACAGAATTGTCGATGGCGATGTACCCGAAAACTTGCTCAACAAACATATTTTCTCGTTAGATATGGGAGCTTTAGTTGCCGGTGCAAAATACAAAGGTGAATTCGAAGAACGACTTAAGTCGGTTGTAAAAGAAGTATCCTCTTCTGATGGAGAAATCATTCTTTTTATTGATGAGATTCACACATTGGTTGGTGCCGGTGGTGGTGAAGGTGCAATGGATGCTGCTAACATCCTGAAACCTGCTCTTGCCCGTGGAGAGTTAAGAGCTATTGGTGCGACAACCCTCAACGAATACCAAAAATATTTCGAGAAAGATAAAGCACTCGAAAGACGCTTCCAGAAAGTTTTGGTAGATGAACCCGATGAAGAGTCTGCAATTTCTATCCTACGAGGCATTAAAGAAAAATATGAACAACATCACAAAATTGCCATCAAAGACGAAGCGATTATTGCGGCAGTAAAACTATCTACTCGTTATATTACTGATCGTTTCTTACCCGATAAAGCGATTGATTTGATGGATGAAGCAGCTTCTAAACTTCGAATGGAAATGAATTCTAAACCAGAAGAACTGGATAAATTAGACCGAAAAATCATCCAACTAGAAATTGAGATTGAAGCTATAAAAAAAGAAAATGACGAACGAAAACTCAACTTGCTAAAAGAAGAATTGAGCAATTTGCAAGACGAAAGAGCTCAATTAAACGCTAAATGGCAAGACGAAAAAGATAAAGCAGACGCTGCACAAAATATTCGTAAAGAGATTGATGACTTGAAAATCCAAATGGAACGTGCAAAACGCGAATATGATTATGCCAAAGCATCTAAAATCCAATTCGAAGATCTAAAAAATGCAGAAGTTCGTTTGGCTCAAGCCGAAGAAAACTTATCGAAAGATAAAAGCAATAAACTGGTAAAAGAATATGTAGATGCAGATGATATTGCAGAAGTAGTTTCGAAATGGACTGGTGTTCCTGCACAAAAAATGATGCAAAGTGAACGAGAAAAATTACTACATCTAGAAGCTGATTTGCACAAACGTGTAATAGGACAAGATGAAGCAATAGAAGCAGTAGCCGACGCAATTCGTCGATCTAGAGCAGGATTAAGCGACGAAGGTAAACCAATCGGATCTTTCTTATTCTTAGGATCAACAGGAGTTGGAAAAACCGAATTAGCCAAAGCTTTGGCAGAATATCTGTTCGATGACGAAAATGCCATGACCCGAATTGATATGTCAGAGTACCAAGAAAGACATTCGGTTTCTCGTTTGGTAGGTGCACCTCCAGGATATGTTGGGTATGATGAAGGAGGACAATTGACCGAGGCCGTACGTAGACGTCCGTACTCTGTTATCTTGTTGGATGAAATGGAAAAAGCACATCCCGATGTGTTTAATATCTTACTTCAAGTCTTGGATGATGGACGATTAACCGATAATAAAGGTCGTTATATCAACTTCAAAAACACAATTATCATCATGACATCGAATTTTGGTGCGCATACGATTCTCGAGCGTTTCGAAAATATTACAGACGAAAATGCTTCGACTGTTTATCAAGAAACTAAAGAGGTAGTTTTTGAAGAGTTGAAACAAGGTTTCCGACCAGAATTCTTGAATCGTATAGATGAAATCATCCTATTCAAACCACTAAGCGAAAATCAAATCAGTGGAATTGTTGGCTTATACATGGACAGCGTAGCTAGAAAGCTCGCTCAGCGAGATATAACCATAGACATTACACCAGAAGCAACTGCGTATTTAGCGCAAAAAGGATATAATCCTCAGTTTGGTGCACGTCCTCTAAAAAGAGTTATCCAACAAGATGTTCTCAACGAATTATCGAAAGAAATCTTAAAAGGAGAAATAAAAGATAATGATGCGGTATTGATTGATTACTTCGAAGAAAAACAGGGAGATAATAAGCTGGTTTTTAGAACCAATAAATAAGTTTCTTTTTCATAGTTTATATTTAGTTGGTTAGAACCCGTTAACTTTGGTTAACGGGTTTTTATTTTTTCTAGATGTCATTGCAAACTTTATAATGTTTCTACTCATGCAACACTACAGAAATGTAGGTTTTCTACAGTACAATCCATTTTGACATAAAAGATTGTTGAATGTTTTGTGTAATTAACGATCTAAAAAAAGGTATGAAATTCGGCTCAAAGCACAATAGAGATCAGACTTGAAAAAAACAAGCTTTGTTTAATAATCGATTACTTCGGCAACAACAAACGTACTCCCACCAATGTATATAAGATCCTTTGCATTGGCTTTTTCTTTAGCTGCTTGCAGCGCTTCTGCAATAGTTTGATAATAATTTGCTGATAAGTTTTTGGGGACAATTTTTTTTAGCTCTTCTATGTGTAGTTTTCTGGGCACATCGGGTTGAGAAAAATAATACTGAACATTTGCAGGGAAAAAATGTAAAATTTCTTTCACATCTTTATCACTCACAAAACCCATAACCAAATGTAACGAACTATAGTTTGTTTGCTGTAGTTGCTTAGTAACTTCTTTCAGGCCATGAGGATTATGGGCAGTATCGGCAACAATCATGGGATTTTTTAGTTGTAGAACATCCCAGCGCCCACGCAAATGTGTATTTTCTCTTACATGCAACAAGCCTCTTTCCAGCGCACTATCTGATACCGAAATACCCAATTTCTTGAGTTGATTAAAAACAGTTACCACGGTCTGAATATTTTTTTGCTGATAAATTCCTTTCAAATCTGATTGAAAATCGTGTGCTTTTTGCTCTTGTGCAAAGATAATTTCTGCATTGTTTCTTTGGGCAAATTCAACGAATATTGGTTTCGTTTCTGGCTCGTATTCTCCGATTACAACAGGAGTATTGGGTTTAATAATCCCTGCTTTTTCTGCCGCAATTTTTGCCAAAGTACTCCCCAAGAATTGCGTATGATCCAAACCAATATTGGTAATGACAGATAAAATTGGTTGAACGATATTGGTAGAGTCTAACCGTCCTCCTAAACCAGTTTCTATCACTGCAATATGCACATTTTCTTGTGCAAAATAAGTAAAAGCCATCGCTATAGCAATCTCAAAAAAAGAAGCATTGATTGATGTAATAAGCTCTTCATTTTGTTCGATAAAATCTACCACAAATTGCTCGGTGCATATTTCTCCGTTGACACGAATTCTTTCTCGAAAATCTTTCAAATGAGGAGAAGTCGTAAGTCCTACCTTGTACCCTGATTCTTGCAACACAGACGCCAACATATGACATGTACTTCCTTTACCATTTGTTCCTGCAACATGAATTATTTTATAATTCTCTTGAGGGTTATTCAACGCTAAACAAAGCGTTCGTATATTGCCTAGATCTTTCTTATAAGCAGACTGCCCAACACGTTGAAACATTGGTAAATTAGCAAACAACCATTCTACAGCTTCGGTATAGGTTCTTTTCATTATAGTACAAGGTTTTGTAGTTATTTATTCGATTTTTATTGTTCTTTTCATCGTACAAATATACGAAAACAAGCCTTTATGTTTTCTAGTATCAGAGGAGGATCAAGAGTAAATTACACCACTCGAATGATCAATATTTGCTCCTGTTACGCTCGACAAGCAATTCACTTTCCCTTCTAATTTCATCCAACCTAAATATGCAAAAATCAACGCTTCTTTGTAATCGATTATCTTTTTTTCTGGTAAGATAAAATTAGTAGACGATGAAGTTTGTAACAACTCAACAAAAAAAGTATTCAAAGCTCCACCTCCTGTCAACAATACACTAGAGAAAGAGTTTTCTTGGGTTATATGTACAATTTGTTCTGCTACGTGAACCGAAAAAGTATGCAAAAAATCGGGAACAGATAATGCATATCGCTCGAAGATTGGGAAATACCAAGCAATAAGATTTTCGTAGCCTAAGGACTTTGGATAGGTTTGTTGATAATAGGCTAATTGATTGAGCTCTGATAACATAGACGGTTCTATTTTACCTGTTGAGGCTAAACGACCATTTTCATCGAAATTGTAATTCAATTGCTGTGCAAAATAATTGAGAACTGTATTGAAGGGCGAAATATCGAAAGCAACTCGTTGTTGATTTTTCTGAAAAGAGATATTCGAAAATCCACCTAAGTTGAGGCAAGCATCATATTCTGAAAATAAATTCATATCACCGAAAGGCACTAAAGGTGCACCTTGACCACCTAAAATTACATCTTGTGAGCGGAAATCGCATACGACCGGACAATCGAGAAAAGATTTTATAGAAGCACCGTGACCAATCTGTAGGGTAAAATTTCTATTGGGCTGATGAAACACTGTGTGCCCATGCGAGGCAACAAAATCCAACTCTTCGATAGCGTGAAACTGAATAAATTCCTTTATTTTATTTCCCAAAAAGTAGCCGTAAACAACATCAAAAGCCTGCAAATCTTCGGCAGAAAAGTTCTTGCACTTTTTTAGTTGTTCTTGCATTTCTTGCTCATAAAGAATTGTTTGTGCATACAAAATCTCGAATGTTTTATAATCATCAAATCGAACATAGCAAACATCCAAACCGTCTAACGAAGTACCCGACATTAGACCAATCCCAAAAACCTTCTTTTTCATCGAATAAATTTACAAATATTTCTTTTCAATCTTTTTGGTATTTCCTCCTACAAAAAACTTACAAAAGCGTTGATTATATTTCTACCTGCAACCATCTTTTTCCATCGAAAGTTTATTATATTTGAGAAAATTTACAAACACAAACATGGCAAAAGATATTATTTTCGATTTGATCGAAGAAGAAAAAGAAAGACAATTAAATGGACTCGAGCTTATCGCTTCTGAAAATTTTGTTTCGGACAATGTGATGAGAGCAATGGGTTCTGTGCTTACCAATAAATATGCAGAAGGTTATCCCGGAAAGCGATATTATGGAGGATGCGAAGTGGTGGACCAAATAGAGCAATTGGCGATTGATCGTATAAAAAAACTTTTCAATGCAGCTTATGCAAATGTTCAACCGCACTCTGGTTCGCAAGCCAATGCTGCGGTATATTTAGCATGTTTGAAACCTGGAGATAAAATTCTTGGCTTTGATTTATCGCACGGTGGACACTTGACGCATGGTTCCCCGGTGAATTTTTCGGGTATAAATTATCAAACAGCATTTTATGGAGTTGATAAAGAAACCGGAAGAATCGATTATGATGCAATGTTAGAAAAGGCTCGAGAACATAAACCAAAATTAATTATTTGTGGTGCTTCTGCTTATTCTCGAGATATCGATTATGCAAAATTTAGAGAAGCTGCAGATGAAGTTGGCGCCTTACTTTTGGCAGATATATCGCATCCGGCTGGGTTAATTGCTCGTGGGATTTTGAATGATCCAATGCCGCATTGCCATATTGTAACTACAACAACACACAAAACCCTACGAGGACCTCGTGGTGGTATAATTCTTATGGGGAAAGACTTCGAAAATCCATGGGGTGAAAAAACTCCTAAAGGAGAAATAAAAATGATGTCTCAGATCTTGAATTCTGCTGTTTTCCCTGGTACACAAGGGGGGCCGCTAGAACATGTAATTGCTGCCAAAGCAGTAGCTTTTGAAGAGGCCTTGTCGGATGAATATATGGATTATGTGGTACAAGTAGTAAAAAATGCAAAAGCTTTGGCAGAAGCATTACTCAAACGTGATTATCACATTGTTTCTGACGGAACAGACAACCACTGTATGCTGATTGACTTACGCAATAAAAATATCACTGGTAAACAAGCCGAAAATGCTTTGGTAAAAGCAGAAATTACGTGCAACAAAAATATGGTTCCGTTTGATGACAAATCACCCTTCATAACATCGGGTATCCGTTTAGGCACTGCTGCGATTACAACAAGAGGACTAAAAGAGGGGGACATGGAAGTTGTTGCTGGTTTTATAGATGATGTTTTGATGAATATGGACGACGAGGATAAAATAGAAGTAATTGCTGATAAAGTGAACAAATTTATGAGTGATCGTCCTTTGTTTAAATTATAATTGATGTTACGATACAGAGAAAATCTCGGGGTTTCGACTTCGAGATTTTTTTGTGCTGCCAATATACTCTGATTATGGAGTATGCGATTTGCTAAAAAAAAGACATTGCAATTGCAATGTCTTTTTTATTAATTTATATACTACCAATTGATTATTTCAATTTCTTTTTCACTTCTACGGTTTCGTACGCTTCGATAATATCTCCGATCACTATATCGTTAAAATTCTTGATATTCAAACCACACTCGTATCCTTTCGAAACTTCTTTCACATCATCTTTGAAACGTTTCAGTGAAGCTAACTCTCCTTCATGGATTACAACACCGTCTCGGATAACTCTAATTTTAGATGTACGATAGATTTTTCCATCCAACACCATACATCCTGCAATAGTTCCTACTTTAGTTACTTTAAAAGTCTCGCGAACTTCTACGTTACCGGTAATTTGTTCTTTTAGTTCTGGAGAAAGCATTCCCTCCATTGCCTCTTTCACATCGTTAATTGCGTCGTAGATGATTGAATATGTTCTAATTTCTATTTCTTCTCTATCAGCAATTTCACGAGCAGTAACAGCTGGCCGAACATTGAAACCAATGATAATTGCATCTGATGCACTTGCCAACATAATATCCGATTCGGTAATTTGCCCTACTCCTTTTAAGATAATGTTAACTTCGATTTCTTCCGTCGAAAGTTTCTGCAATGAGTCTGTTAGTGCTTCTACAGATCCATCCACATCACCTTTAAGAATTACATTTAATTGCTGGAATCCACCCAAGGCAATTCGTCTACCGATATCTCCTAAAGTAACACGTTTTTGCGTACGGATAGCAAGCTCTCTTTGTAGCTGTTCTCTACGGCTTGCGATTTGTTTAGCTTCGCGCTCATCTTCATAAACTCTAAACTTATCACCTGCGGTCGGTGCTCCGGACAAACCAAGTATAGTTACTGGTGTAGAAGGGCCTGCTTCTTTAACAGGACGTCCTCGTTCATCGAGCATTGCTCTCACTTTTCCGTGATCGTAACCTGCTAAAATATAATCACCAACACGCAATGTACCTGTTTGTACTAGAATTGTAGTAACATAGCCTCGTCCTTTGTCTAAGGAAGCTTCTACTACAGTTCCTGATGCTAAACGGTTCGGGTTTGCTTTAAGTTCTAATATTTCTGCCTCTAGCAATACTTTTTCTAATAAGTCATCCATCCCGATCCCTTGTTTTGCAGAGATTTCTTGGGATTGGAAGCTACCTCCCCAATCTTCGACCAATAAGTTCATTTGTGCCAATTGCTCTTTTACTTTCTCGGGGTTGGCTGTAGGTTTATCTACTTTATTGATAGCGAAAACAATCGGAACTCCCGCAGCTTGTGCATGCGAAATTGCTTCTTTCGTTTGCGGCATCACCTGATCATCTGCGGCAATTACAATAATTGCAATATCGGTTACCTGAGCACCACGTGCACGCATGGCTGTGAAGGCCTCGTGACCCGGTGTGTCTAAGAAAGTAACACGTTTACCGTTACTAAGCTTTACATTATATGCTCCAATGTGCTGAGTAATACCTCCAGATTCACCTGCAATTACATTGGTCTTACGAACATAATCTAGTAATGAAGTTTTACCATGGTCTACGTGTCCCATTACCGTTACAATCGGAGCACGAGTTACTAAATCTTCCTCATTGTCTTCAATCTCTTCTTCGAGATTTAGTTCTTCTTCTGCTGTAGTGAAGATTACATCGAAACCAAAATCATCTGCCACTAATTGTATGGTATCAGCTTCTAAACGCTGATTCATAGTTACCATGATTCCTAAAGACATGCAGGCAGCAATAACTTCTGTTACTGCAACATCCATAAGCGACGCCAATTCATTTACCGTTACAAATTCGGTTACATGAAGTGACTTGTCTGTTGCCATTGCTTCTTCATGTTGTTCTGCAAGCTCACGACGTTCTTTACGTTTATCTCTTCTATGTTTTGCCCCTCGTGAGCCTTTACTTTTATTAGTAAGTTTATCGAGCGTGTCTTTAATTTGTTTTTTAACTTCTTCCTCGCTTAACTCTACTTGTGGTGCACGGTTTCTATCGTTTCGTCTGTTATTCGAACGACTTCCACCTGCCTGACGACTGTCGCGGTTAGTATTGTTTTGATTGGTACGATTTTGATTGGTGCGATTGCTATTACTATTTCCAGAAGTTTTATTATCTGTCGCTTTAACATCTTCGGGTCTTACTCCTTTTCGGATTCGCTTTCTTTTCTGACGACTATTTGTGTCACCTTTTTTATCGTCTTTTCTCTTTTCACGGTCAAATTGCGATAAATCAATTTTCTGTCCCGTAAAACTTGGACCATCTAATTTCGTATAAACGGTTTTAATTTTATCGGTTTTTGGGCTTTCTGCTGCAGTTGTTTCTTGCACTTCCTGCTGAACTTTCGGTTCTTCTTTTTTTGGTTTTTCTTCCACAACCTTTTTTTCTTCTTTTTTCGGTTCTTCTGCTTTTGTTTTCTTCACTGGTGCAGGTTCTTCTTTTTTCTTAGAAGATTTCGGTTCGAATTGTTCCAAATCAATCGTTTTGATAACTTTTGGTTGAGGCAACTCGACAGTTTCACTCACCACTTTAGCGGTTGGTTTTTCTTCTACAACCTCTTCTTTTGCTTTCGGTGTTTCTTCTGTTTTTGGTGTCTCCTCAGTTTTTGGCTTTTTCACCTGAAGTGCATCCAAATCTATTTTCCCTACTGCTTTTGGCCCAGAAAGCTCAACTTTATTTGTTGCGATTTTTCCCATTTTAGGGGTTTCTGCTTTAGCGATAGGCTTGGCTACAGGTTTTTTTTCTACCAGCTTTTTATCGGCAATTTTATTCAAGACAACTTCTTCGGATGCTGCTTTTTGTTTTGCATCCGACCGGAATTCATTGACCAAAATATCGTAGGCCGGCATCTCTAATTTGGTATTGGGATTTTTCTCTACAGAAATCCCTTTCTCTCCCAAAAAGTCGATGGCACGATCTATTGAGATATTCAATTCTTTTAATACTTTACTTAATCTAATTGTTTCCGGCATATTAAAGCTGTCTGTTTTTTTCGTTTGCAAATGTACAAATCTTTATTTAAAATCTTATTGTCTAATCTTCAAACTCTTCTTTTAGAATACGAATCACATCTTCGATGGTTTCCTCTTCTAAGTCAGTTCTCTTAATTAAATCGTTAACATCTTGCTCGAGTACAGACTTCGCTGTGTCTAATCCTATCGCTTTGAAAGCTTCGATTACCCACTGATCAATCTCGTCTGAAAACTCGGTAAGCTCTACATCTTCATCTTGTATACCTTCACGGAATATATCGATCTCCATGTCTAGTAAACGAGAGGCTAATTTCACATTATACCCACCTTTCCCAATTGCTTTAGAAACTTCTTCGGGCTTAACGTGAACCAATATCTTATGGTTTTCTTCATCAATTTCTGCGCTAGAGATTTTTGCTGGACTCAATGCGCGTGCTATATACAAGTTAAGGTTTGTAGTGTAGTTAATTACATCGATATTCTCGTTACGCAATTCGCGAACAATTGAGTGAATTCTCGACCCTTTCATCCCCACGCATGCTCCTACTGGATCAATACGGTCATCGTATGACTCTACAGCTACTTTGGCTTTTTCTCCTGGGATACGAACAACTTTCTTGATAGTAATCAAACCGTCGAAAATTTCTGGAATCTCTTGTTCGAATAATTTTTCTAAGAATTTCGGTGCGGTTCTAGACAAAACGATTTGAGGTTTTGCTCCTCGTAATACCACCTCATCAACAATTGCACGAACGGTTTCTCCTTTTCTGAAAAAGTCTGATGGAATCTGATTTTCCTTAGGAAGAATCATTTCATTTTGTTCGTCATCCATAATAATAATATGCTTATGACGAATATGATGAACTTCTCCCGAAACAATTTCACCTTCTAATTCTTTGAATTTATCATATAAATTAGCGTTATCATGCTCCATTATTTTGGCCGATAAAGTCTGACGCAATGTTAGGATAGCACGTCGACCTAGGTTCTCGATAGGAATAAGTTCTGACACCTCTTCCCCAATCTCGAAGTCGGGCTCAATTTTTCGAGCTTCTGATAATTCGATTTCTGCACTATCATCTTCAGAGAAACCATCTTCTACTACAATTCTATTGTGCCAGATTTCTAAATCTCCTTTGTCTGGATTTACAATAATATCAAAATTATCATCCGATCCATATTTTTTTCTCAACACCACTTGCAAAGCTTCTTCTATGATAGCCATAAGGGTGATACGATCGATGTTTTTATCATCTTTAAAATCGCCAAACGATTCAATTAATGCAAGATTATCCATTCTGTATTGCTCTTATTTTATTGAAAGTTTACTACGATTACGGCTTTTTGTATCGTATCGTAGTGAAACTCTTCTTGATGTTCTACGGTTATTTTTCCTTTACCTACAGGCTTGGGCTCTCTCGTTTCCCAAAACAATTCTACAGCTTCTTCATTGGCTTCTACAATCTCCCCCTCAAGAACCTTACCATCTATGAGAGTTATAGAGATTTGACGACCAATATTTTTTTTATATTGACGTGGCATTGATAATGGAGTAGACAAACCAGGCGAGGAAACCTCTAATGCAAAATCGCATTCTTCACGGTTTAGATTATGCTCTACATGTCGGCTAATCCGTACGATTTCTTCGATTGGCAAACCTTGATCTCCATCGGCTAAAATGAAAATTTTATTGTCGGGCGTTACCTTCCAATCTACTAAAAAAAGAGTCGGATTTTCTTCTATCGCCTCGTCTATCAATCGTTTTACTTTTGCTATATCCATATACAACGAAAAAGAGAGCTTAATATAGCCCTCCTCCTTTTAGATTCACTCAATATAAATGCAAATATACAACTTTTTTATATTATATACACTTTTTTAAAAAAACTAAAAACTATAGACATTGGTAATATCTAAGATATAGATTGCAATAAAAATTAGCGTTAGAATAATATCGTAGCCAGTTGTTAATAAAAATCCTATAAAAGTAGCTACAGCAGCTCTAAAAGCTCTTTTCTGATCTTGCATATTGTACAGAAGCTCCCCAAAGAAAGCTCCTAAAAAAGGACCGATTAGGAAACCAAACGGCGGAAAAAATAATCCTGCAACCAGACCAACAATTGATCCATATATGCCATATCTAGAACCACCCATTTTTTTGGTCATATAGATGGGTAAAAGATAATCGAGCAGTGCACCAATCAGAACAAAAAGACCTGCCACTATTAGCAATCCCCATCCAAATGTACTATCTGCACTAAACTTGAAAACCAACAATCCAATCAGGGCTAAGGGTGCGCCGGGCAAAACTGGTAAAACTGTCCCTAGCAGTCCTACAAAAAGCAAAATACCACTGATGATATTGAGTACTGAATCGTCCATAATTTGGATAAATAATTTCGTATTAACTTAGCACTTTGTAACTTTACCAAAAGTAACTTGACGAATATATGAAGTATTTGTTGTATCAAAAATCTTTTTATCAAGAATTTACAGAGGCGGTAGAATTGTTTTTTACGGAACATTTTCGGGTAGACTTTTCGGTGAGTCTTGTCACTTTCTTACGTGTTTTTTTCTTAGTTGCTCTTCTTTTCCTGGTAGCTTATTTACTGAAGCTAGCGGTGATCCCGTTATTGAACAAAATCGTATCCAAAACAGAAACCGTTTGGCTCTCTGCTCTTATGCGCAACAAGGTTATTATTACAGTTTTGTATACAATTCCGTTGAGTTTAGCTTTTAATTTTAATATGCTTCTGTTCGAAAAACAAGTTACGTTCTTCAACTTTAGCGAGAAGGTAATCAAGTTGTGTTTTGTAATCCTTTTTACTCAAATCATCTTTCGGATTATCAACACCGTAACCGACGTTTATCGTCAAGAAAATAGCTATACCACCGTTGGGATAAGAACTTTCGGGCAATTAATAAAAATGTTCATTACGTTTTTTGCTATTATTTCGGGTATCATGATTCTTTTTACAGTAGAAACCAAGACCATTATTACCATTCTCGGGGCGATGACTGCGGCGGTAATTTTGATTTTTCGCGATGCGATTTTGGGCTTTGTGTCAGGTTTGCAAATTTCATATTCTCGCTCGGTAAAAGAAGGTGATTGGATTACGATTGACAAGGGAAAAGTTGATGGAATTGTACGAGAAATCAATATAAACTTGGTAAAAATTGAGAAGTTCGACAAATCAATTGTTACCGTACCTACGTCTGATTTGGTCTTATCTCAGGTGATAAATCATATGCCCATGATGAATTCTGGCACCAGAAAAATCCAGCGTTCTATTGCTTTCAATGTCAATTCTTTTAAGTTTTGCAAAGAGGAAATGCTTGCTGAGTTTGAAAAAATTCATCTGATCAAAGACTTTATAATCGAAAAAAGAAATCAAATCAGCCAACACAATATTGCTATTCCTCATACCGAAATCGATATTAATGGCCGACAATTAACCAATATAGGTGTTTTTCGAGCATATGTAGAACATTATTTACGCAACAACCCAAACATTTCGCAAATCGACCCTATTGTAGTGAAACAATTACCGGTTACCCCTCACGGAATGCCGCTTGAGATCAATTGTTTTGCAAAATCATCTGATAATTTAGAGTTTGAAAATATCCAAGCCGATATATTTGATCATTTACTCACTGCATGCAGAAAATTTCATTTAGAAGTAATGCAATCGATTACGCTTGGCGATATAAAAAATAATCTTTCATCATGACAAAATTAAGTGTAAACATCAATAAAATAGCCACGATTCGTAATGCTCGTGGCGGAAACATGCCGAATGTTGTGGAAGCAGCTATAAAAATTCAACAATTTGGTGGACAAGGAATTACTGTCCATCCAAGACCAGACGAACGACATATTCGCTACCAAGATGTTTTGGATCTGCAACCAATTATCACCACAGAGTTTAATATAGAAGGAAAACCAATTGATAGGTTTATGGATCTGGTTCTGCAAGTGAAACCCGAACAAGTGACGCTTGTACCAGACGCTGAAGATGCGATAACCTCTAATGCTGGCTGGGATACGATAAAACATTTTGATTATTTATCTGAAGTGATAGACGTCTTGAAAAAAGCAGGTATCCGAACCTCTATTTTTTTAGACCCCAACCCAAAACTTATCGATAGCGCAGCCAAAACAGGTACAGACCGTATAGAATTGTATACCGAAGAATTTGCTACGGAGTACGCAAAAGGTAATTTAGATTGTATCCACCCTTACAGAGAAACTGCACTTCTTGCCATAAAAAACGGATTAGCAGTAAATGCTGGTCATGATTTGAGCTTGGACAATATCCAATATTTTATAGAACAAATACCACAAATCGAAGAAGTTTCTATAGGGCATGCCTTGATTTCTGAAGCTTTATATATGGGCTTAGAAAACACAGTACAATGTTATCTAAGAAAAATAGAAATAGCTCAATTAACGACCAAAAAAGAATAAAAAAATGGAGCAAATATTAAACAGTAGAATTATAGGAGAACATCCAGAGCATCTACTCATAATTCATGGACTTTTCGGACAATTAGACAACTGGAACACCCTTGGCAAAGAATATGCAAAATACTATACAACGCATCTAATAGACCTTAGAAACCACGGAAGAAGTTTTCATTCGACCGATATGAGTTATGATGCCATGATACAAGACCTGCTTACCTATATGGCTCATTATAACATAGAAAAAGTGCATCTTTTGGGGCACTCACTTGGTGGACGTTTGGCAATCGATATGGCCATGAATTATGCAACAAAAATCAACAAACTAATTGTTGCCGACATGTCTCCGAAAGCTTATCCTCCGCATCACAACATGATTTTCAAAGCACTCAACTCGGTAGATTTCTCTAAGGCAAAAACTCGACAAGATGTCGACGAAATGCTAAAAACATATATACCAGAAATGAGTATTCGACAATTCCTTTTGAAGAATGTTTACCATAACGGGAACGGCTATGCCTTTCGTTTCAACTTACCCGCTTTGTATCGCGAATACAATAATTTGGTAGGAAAAGATTTATCAGATGGTGAATTTAACGGGCCAACCTTATTTTTAGGGGGCGAAAAATCCGATTACATTTTACCGGAAGATGATTTTATTATTCGAAAAAGATTTCCGCACGCTGAGATTGATTATGTTTCGAATGCTGGACATTGGTTACACGCCGAAAACCCCAAAGAGTTTATGCAAAAAACACTAACTTTTTTACTAAAATAATCTAAAATACTAACCATACAACTTCTTTCCTTTTTGTCGGGTAAAAACAATGTGAAAGAAGTTTTTTATCAATACACTTTTGTATATGAAGAAAATTTACGCAATCGCTTTTTGCATTATAGCCAACTACATTTTCGCTCAAGAAACCATTTCATTCGAGTCCTCTGAAGGTTTTACACTTGGTAACCTCCACAACCAAAACGGATGGCAGGTAACTGATTCTGACGGGACACCTATCAACAATCAACTCATTAGTAATGAATTAGCATTCGATGGTGAGTACGCACTGAAAAATGGTTTTGATGATGCATATGGTTTTCAATGGTTTCCGATTTTCGGAGCAACCAAAACATTTGATACGCCTTATGATTTCACCGATGGATTCAGTATTTCTTATAAAGTTTATCCTACCGAGGGCAATAAGTCTAATTTCGAATTTACAGGCTTTGGTATAAAAGACGATGAGTATGTCGCTGTATTCGGTTTGGCTTTCGATAACAATGGTACCGCATATGTGTATACCACAGAAGATTATCGCTCTACCCGAATTAGTAATTTTAGCTGGACTCCAAAAAAATGGTATTCGGTGCGTGTAGAGATAGATCCAGAAACTATAAAATACTGGGTAGATGATAGTTTAATTTTCACTGGAGAGAACTTTTCCAAAACACAAATTGTCGGGCTCAATATGGTTCATGACAACTTTGGTGGTGATGCGTATTATGATTTGATAAAAATCAACGAAGAAAAACTTTCTACTTCTGATACAAAAACAGCAGTTTTTAAACTCTATCCAAATCCTGTTGAAAAAGAATTTTTGATTGATTTGCCGAACCAAGAGCAAATAAAATCAATTACTATTTATGAGCTGTCGGGTAAAAAAATCCTCGAAACGACCCAAAAAAAGGTGTTCGTTCAACAGCTCAGCAAAGGAGTTTATCTGATAAAGATCGAAACCGAAAAGGGAAAATCTTACTCAAAAAAATTCATCAAAAAATAAATTTAAAGCGACGATTTGTCGCTTTTTTTTATCAAAAAACCTCACTCAATCGTTCGATAATTGATGATTTTGATTGGTAAATATTGATTGGGTAGAATTTCGGTTTCAGAATAAAACAAAATCTCTACCTCATCAACTTCCATTGTACAAATATAATCCCGACCCTGATAATGTACCTTGGTTACGGTTCCGTATATATCGCTCGCATCATCCAAAACCACCTCTTCGGGATATATCACCAAATCGTTTTCTGCATCAATCATCAGCGCAGCAGCTTTTTCTTTTGGGATAAGCGCCACATACCCGAAAAGCTGAGCAACATAAGCAGATTTCGGAAAGTTACGAACATTCTTCACTGCTCCTATTTGTACTATTTGTCCGTCTTTCAGAACCAAAATCTGGTCCGATGAATAGAAAGCATCACTCAAATCATGTGTGGTAAAAATAAGACTCATTTTGTGTTCTTTGCAAAAAGCATAAATCCGTTCTCTGATTTTTATTTTCAGGTGTTGATCGATATTGGAAAAAGGCTCATCGAGTAGCAACAATTCTGGACGCAAAGCTAAAGCTCTCGCAATGGCGACACGTTGTCGTTGACCTCCGCTAAGATACTTGGGGTGTACTGCTTTATAGGCTTGCATTTCTACAGCCTCCAAAGCTTGATCTATAATTTGATGTTTTTTTGGTAAATCGAAATTAGAGATATAGTACCCTACATTTTCTCCTACCGATACAAAATCAATCAAATCAAAATCTTGAGCAACATATTTCATCATTGAGTGCCCGGGAATCAAATTGTAACTTGGCCCTTTGAGTAATACCCCATTCCATTCTATTTTTTGCATTTTATGGTTATAATCCAACAAACCATAAATCAATCGGATTAATGTCGATTTTCCACTACCACTTTCTCCGATTATCGCTAAAGTTTCACCTTTCTCTACACGAAAGTTTATATTTTTTAGAAAAAATTTTTCAGATTCTTGATACTGATAGGATAGAGACTCTACGATTAACATAAGCGAGTTTGACACTATTTTTTTGAATTATTGATTCGGTCATATAGTATAATTATAAATATATTGACTTAAATCAAACATATTTACAATTAATAATTGTAAATTTGCAAAGAATTTATAAAATTTATTTAAATCCATGAAAAAAGTAATTTTAAGTTTCTCGTTACTATCAATTTTTGCCTTAACATCTTGCGGAGGAAAAACCGAAACCGTGGATGCAAATGAGCCAACTGAAACAGCATTAGCTACTGAAGGTTCGGTAAATTATATGGTAGATGCTGAAAGTTCTATCAACTGGAAAGGAGGAAAAAGATTCGAAGATATAAACAAGCCAGAAGAAGGACATGTTGGTTTTGTAAAACTTTCTTCGGGAGAGGTTCACATGAAGGATGGAGTTCTAGAATCAGGTAAATTTATTGCAGATTTCAACACATTCGAGTCAACCGATTTAAATGATAGTCCAGAAGACAAAGCAAAATTAGATGGCCACTTGAAGTCTGCTGATTTTTTAGATGTAGAAAAATTCCCGAATGCAACGTTCGAGATTACAACCGTTAAACCTTTGACAGAGGGTGATTTCAATACTGAGATTTCTGGAAACTTGGATTTCCGTGGTACTCCAAAAAACATCACTTTCCGTGCGAATGTTACTGTAGATGGAGATAAGGTAACAATCAAATCAGAAGAGTTTGCAATCAACCGTCAAGACTTCGGAATTACTTTCACAGGTGGTGCTGGATCAATCATCAAAGATGAAGTAATTTTACAAGCAGATATTGTTGCGACACAAGTGAAATAATTTTTTGTCAATTACTTATAATTGAAAGGTCGAAATATAGAATTTCGGCCTTTTTTATTTTCTTTTATAAAAATCATGTTTTAGGTTATGAAAATTTCAAAGTCTTAATTATATTCGTACCAATAAAACTATTCAGAATAACTCATGAACACCATCAAAGTCTTCCATCCAGAAGAAACTTTTGTTTACCACATCAACAAAAACCTTTGTAAAGTTGTCTATCAGGGCAATAAAACTTGTTTATTAATCGAGATTCATACCAACGATGATCTAGAACATGTAGAAGGCGATTCTTTGCAAAACGACTTTGCTCAACTATCTCTCTTCATTGATGATTTTCCGATTAATGTAAGCACTGCCGAGCAACTAAACGGAAAAAAAGTAGAAATTCCTTTTGGCTTTGAAGAGGTTGAGGATGAAGATGGGGAAATACACGAGGTTTATTACACTTCACTCAATGCTTCGGAAGATGAATATGAAACGGTGAAGAATGAACTAGTTTTCAGCAAAAATAATCAAGGAATTTTATCTTTAAACTGGACGGGCTATGTACAAGATTATACCGGGCAAACAAACGATGACGTGAAATTTGTCATCCAAACACTGTTCGAGGATTTTGATTTTGAAGATGATGATTTTTTTTAATTAATATTGATAAAAAATTCCGCTAAGAGAAATTCTTAGTGGAATTTTTTTTATGTAAATTTTATGCGGTTTTTACTTTCAGAAAATACCAACATAAAGTTGCCCAACCAATCATCATAAATAAACCACCCAAGGGGGTTATCGGTCCTAGCCACCTTAAATTCACTCCCCAATAATCTGCAAATGACAGCAAATAAATACTAACCGAAAAAATAAAAGTACCGGCTATCCACGACCATACGATTGTTTTCTCCAAGCCAGAATTCATCTGGAAATATAGGCCAACCGCTAAAATTGCTAAGGCGTGATACATTTGATATTTCACTCCTACCTCGAAGCTTGCTAGCTTCTCGTCTGTTAACAACTTCTTGAAGGCATGCGCACCAAAGGCACCCAAAATCACCGAAGACAGACCATAAACAGCGGCAATAAACAACACAATTTGTTTCATTTTTGTTCTATTTTAGTTTTATTCTTTCTTTTTACCTGCTACGAAATCCTTCAAATAAAAAGGTTCAAAATATGCAACATCTTCAAACTCTTGACGATTGAATTTTTCTGCAGCCATTTTACTCATTGCTTTTGCTGTTGGAAAAGCCTCCACAAAGTCTGCATTAAGAGTCTGTAATATCTCTTTTGTTTTCATAGCTCCATCGCCTATTAGCAAAAGTTTTTTATTGGATAGATCTCGAAAAGAGTCTTCGTCGATTATTTTGGCTTCTGTAGGAGTAAGTGCTTTTGCATCTGAAGAAAAGATTGCGGTGTAAACCTCCATACGGCGAGCATCAATCATCGGAATTATAAGATCACAATCTGCCCCCTGAAATGCATTGGCCAAAACTTGTAAAGAATTTATCGATATCAATGGAACTCCTAACGAAAAAGCAAGACCTTTTGCTGCCGAAACTCCTATTCGTAATCCTGTGTAAGAACCGGGCCCTTTCGATACACATACTCCATCTATCTCTTGCAATGTATATGGCGTTCCTTCTATCGCCCATTGAATAAATTGATGCAATTTTTCGCCATGCACATATCCGTCACTATTTTCATCGATCGAAGCAATCGTATGCCCGTCTTTGGATAAGGCAACCGAGCAGTTCTTGGTAGAGGTTTCTATCTGTAATAATAAAGCCATTCTACAAGTTTGGTTTTTATGTAGTATAAAGCGATTCCAAAACTCTCACAAAAATAAATTGCTTTGAGAGTTTGAAACTGCAATAATTTTCTTCAAGGATTATCCCTTTATTTTTGATAAATGTGCATAATTTTCTGCAAATTCTATGATAGCGTTCGAAACATCTTGATCGCTAGTAGCCCGCTCATACGAAGTTGCCATTGAAATAAAAATCTGGTGAAAAAAACGTTTCATATCGTCTTGTGTCATATCTTTTGTCCACAAATCAATACGCAAAGCTTCTTTTGCTTTATCATCCCAAACCGACAAAAAAACAGCCTTGGTTTCTTCATTGGATATACCTCCATCTTTCGCTGTCCAATGCATTTGTTCTGGGATGTGATTCTCGTCTAATTCTATTTCGATATTAATATTTGTTTTCTTCATAATTTCTCTATTTATAATTTTATTTACTATTCTGCATAATGGTATAATTCATCAACTCCTTCTTTTTTTTCGGTTCGATAGGATTGAACTTCTGTTTTAGAAGGCTTGTATTTTGATTGTCTGAAAATTTTCTCACTATCTATATCATTGATCAATTCGGGAAGTGTAATCGAAGGATTTTCGCGGAGGTATTTTCTCAAAATCTGCCAGCCAATCCAAGCACCAATCCTCCCAGGAGATTCTTGCTCTATCTCGTTGTTGAATTTCGAAAAAGGGCTTACTTGTAGGAAACGATCATACAAGGTTTTATCATTCTTGAAAACAAAGTTTTGTTCTACAAAAAAATTCCAAATATTTCCTTCATTTTGTATACTCCACTCAATTTCTTGAGGTGTATAACCGATCTTGAATTCATCGGCTTCGTCAGGAATCAGTGCATCTGCCAAAATTAGTTTTTTCCCTTCATACAGCATTAGATCTAAAAAAGTCTGTTTTTTCGGATCGAATGGTACAATATTTTCTCCTATTGCACGAACAATTTGCGCACGAACATGTCCTCTATCCATAGAAGTGCGGAGATAAGAATATACTTTTATACTATCATATAGTGGACTTTTCTCACCCAAAAAGCCATCCATTGCTACAAACATTTTTTGCGCTTCTTCACTGTATATTACGGGCTCGTAAACACCCTGCAACCCTGATGAGTATACAAAAACAGTTGGAGCTTTCGTTTGAGGGAAGTAATGCAAATAACGAGAGAATAAGGGATTGATTTCTCGACCAAATTCTGGCAAACCTCCAAAAGCTTCTAAACTTTTGTGATAAATCGAGAGCTCTTTTGGGTCTCTGCGTTGGGCTTCCCAAATAGAGTCAGATGAATTATCGAAGAAAAAAGGGTAATCTGCTTTTAACGTTGATAAAGGAATTTCAACATTGAAAAAGTTTTTGCTAATATCGTGAATCACTACCTCAACTTTATGATCAGGCGTGATATTCCAACGATTAACATTATTTTTTTTGCATCCCAAAAGAAGCAAACATAGAAAACCAATTGCTACTATTCGTCCCATTTTCTTTTACTTGTAGTTACAAAAATAAGACATTTCTTGGTAGGAAAAAGATTTGCATAAAATTATAAAGGAATCCTTGCTCCGACAGGATATTCGCACAAATGACCATCTTCACCATGGGGAGGATTTATCCGTGTATCACCTTCTGGCTCTACGGTTACAGAAGAATTGGGTGCAAACGGATTGTTGGGGTTGTATTGAGGTGTTGTCGATGTATTTGTATTTTGTACCGGCATATCCAAAGGTGCTCCTACCGGAATATCGCAACGGTGGTTCGGTTGTCCATGCTCAGGATTTAGGGCAACTTCTGTAGAAGACGTTGTTATTTGTGTTGTTGTTTCTATTTCCGTCCTAGGCTCCTCCACTGCCACTGTTTTGGCTTCTTTACATCCAACTAAAAAACCGATAAATAAGATTGAAAAAATGAATATCCTCATTGTTAGTGATTATTTTTTAGAGATAAACATAAGTCTTTTTTTATGATATCGAACTATAAAAAGGTTCCTTTTTGATTATCTTTGAAAAAAAGATAAACTATGCAAACTGCTAAAGTAGTCGATTATTTAGTGGATTGGCTCAGAACCTATTTAGAGAATTCTCATCAAGAAGGTTATATAATTGGTATTTCTGGTGGGATAGACTCTGCAGTAACTTCTTCGCTGTGTGCCATGACTGGCTATCCACTTCTCTGCCTAGAAATGCCTATCCATCAAGAAGAGTCGCAAGTTCAACGGGCCAGCATCCATATCGAATGGTTGAAAGAAAAATTTGATATAATTTCTTCTCTCAAGGTAGATCTCACTACTACTTTCGATGAATTTCGTTCTGCGGTTCCACAAGACGAAAATCATCCTCAATTAGCGTTAACCTTAGCCAATACGCGTGCAAGATTACGCATGACTACTTTGTATTATTTTGCTGGTCTAAACAGATATTTGGTAGCAGGAACGGGTAACAAAATAGAAGATTTCGGAGTTGGATTTTTCACAAAATATGGTGATGGCGGTGTAGATGTGAGTCCGATTGCCGATTTACTAAAGTCACAAGTGTACGAAATTGCTGCTTTCCTAGGTATTGATGAGAGCATTAGGATTGCAAAACCTACCGATGGGCTTTTTGGCGATGATCGTTCTGATGAAGATCAACTGGGGGCTAATTATGATGAATTAGAATGGGCAATGAAAATGCATGATTTAGCGAAAAAAGCAGATGATTTTACCGGCAGAGAAAAAGAGGTTTTCGAAATTTATAGTCGACTCAACCGAATCAATCAGCACAAAATTCAACCAATCCCAATTGCAAAAATACCAAAAGAATTGTTGAGCTAGTCTCAACAATCCTTTTTTTTACCTTTTTTATTATCTAGATTTCCCTAAACGATCGACAACATATTCCACTTTTGTTTTACCATGCGGAATCGGTTTTCCGTTAGCATCGAGATTTACCATCGTGATATTCTCTACTGTAATTATGGTTTGATGTGTCATTTTATTTCTCACCTCACATTTCAGCACCAGAGATGTTCGCCCGAACTTAACCACTTCTAATCCGATCTCGATAATATCACCTTGTTTAGCCGATGCCTGAAAGTTGATTTCTGACATGTATTTGGTTACGACATGTGAATTCTCTAATTGTATAATCGAATACAAAGCAGCCTCTTCATCTATCCAAGCCAATAATCGACCTCCGAAAAGAGATTTATTCGGATTCAAATCCTCGGGCTTCACCCATTTTCTTGTATGAAATTTCATTATTCTATTATTATTTCGTTAGCGGCCATTTCGTTTGCATCGGTTATAAACTGTACTAGATTTAGGGCGTATTTCCCATCTAAAATAGAAGGTTTATTTTCTGTCAATGCTTCAACAATTTCGTTCATCGCATTGGGATGAAAATTCTTCTGTTCGGTAGTTAGTTTATCCGAACAACACAAATGTTTGAGATCTGCATACAATAATTTATTAAGGTATTGGTCGCCTATCTTTATAGTCCCTTTTTCGGCAATAATTGTTATCGTACTTTCGAAGTTTTTGTTAAAAGTTGCGGTTGTGTACACCATATGACCATGGGCAGAATCGGCCTTAAATTCTAGCTTACCACTATCACCAAATTCTGTAATTCCCTGATGATTAAAGTTATATTGCACAGAGCTTAGGCATTTTACATCGTCGAACCAAAAATTCATGATATCTATAAAATGCGAAAATTGTGTAAACAATACGCCTCCGTCCATCTCTTCACTTCCGTGCCAATCTCGTAGTTTATAATAGTTTTTATTTCGATTCCAGAAGCATTGGATATTCACCATATATATTTCACCCAAAGCTTTCTGATCTAATGCATTTTTCACATATTGTACAACGGGTGAAAAACGTAATTGCATGGATGAAAAAACTCGTTTATTGTTTTCTTCTGCCGTGGCTAAAATTGCTTTTGCATTTTCTATATCAAGCGCCATTGGCTTTTCTATTAGTACATTTTTCCCGGCTTGCAAACAACTAATTGCATGAATATGATGCATTCCGTTGGGAGTAGCAATTACAACGACGTTGGTCTCGGTATCGTTCTCTAAAAAGTGTTCTAGAGAAGTGTAATAATCGATATTGGCTGTGCTTTCTTCTAATATCGGTTCTACGAGATCGATAATTGCCACTAATTTTGCACCCACGGTTTCTTTAATTGCCTGATAATGAACTTTACCGATATGCCCGAATCCTAGTATAGAAAATTTTATCATTTTTTTATTTTACCACAAAAGGTAGTTCTATTTAATTATTTTTTCTAAGATTTTTTGTGTAATGAGATAGGTTGGCTTCACTCCTGTAAGGCCTAATCCTCCAGAAGCCAGAGTGCTACCGGTCTCTAGTGGGTTATCGGATGCATAATAGGCATATTGCACTTTTACATCTTCATCGATATGGTGACGTATTTTCGAAGCTATTTGAATAGCTTTTTGATAATGTGCCCCTTCCATTTCTAGCCCGATTGCATCCCAAGATGAATTCTTGAAATATTCTAGAACATCTTTATTTTGTAGAGAGGTTCCCAAAACAGAAATCATCGTACCCTCATACACTCCTAATCTGCTTCCTTTAAAATCTTCTAGGGACAATTCATTTTTAAATGGGTAATTATCGGTTGTACCTTCGAATACATGGGCGGTAGGAATCATTATATCTCCTTTTGTGCCGTCTAAAATTCCGGCTTTTCCCATAATCGAAACCGATTTTACATTCATCTTGAAATGTGTTTTTCCGGTTTTATATGGTTTAAGTAATTCATCCATCGCTTCGAAGGCTTGCTCTCCAAAAGCATAATCCATCACAATCAACACATCTTTACTTGTATCTTGAGCATATGAAAAAGCTGAATTCTTAAAATCTACTTTCTCTAGATCGATAATTTGCACATCGATATTGGTCCCTGATTGATCTTTTATCGCGATAAGACCATTTTCTTGTGAGAACCGATTTATTTCTTCACGCATGATTTTGTTCTTCTCAGCAGAAATTTCTTTGAAAAGATCCAAATCAGTTTTTGGCGAATAAGTTGTTCCTAATGCATCGAATGCGTATAGAGTATTCATCACAGAGTGCATATTTGCACTTATGATATGAAGGTTTTTCTCGTGAAGGTTATTTTTTAGCAAGTTTTTTTTGATTTCATTCGCCCAGGATTCTCCGATCATATGATGGCCGATTGATTCGCGTAAAGTTGAAGTAAAAATAATCTCTCGTTTTTTTACTCCCAACTCATCCTGCTGACTGGTTTTACCCATCCAATAAACAATCTTGAAAAACTTTTCTTTATCGTTTGGTTCGCTAAAATATTTATGTACAGCTTGTGTTTCCTCGAATGTTCTTCCTAAGATGGTTGCTAAGTGCATCAGAGAAATTTCTCTTTCTTTTCTATTAAGCTCTACATTATTAAGAGCAATATTTTCTATTTGCTCCCAAATTCGATGCTTATTGAGCGAAGTATTGTTAAATGCACGATTGGCAATTTTATCGGCTTCATTGTACAAAAACGTTAAATGTGTAAGAATATCGTATACCTCTGATCGGCCACGTGTAATCTCGATATTCATCTGATCATCATCGATACGATAACAAAAACGCCTTCTTTTCTTTGGGATTATCGGTGTAAAAATAGAACGATCGTACCCTTCATCAGCTGTGAAATTAACAAATGGTGTTTCTACGATTCCTTCTGGTAATCGATCGAGAACGTATATCAAACCATTGAGTTCTACTTTCTCTGGATCAGTCATTGTACCATATATTTCCGGATTTATTTCGTACAATAAACCTCGCAATATATTACCTGGTTTCCCAGAAACTCGATAAACGCCACGATGAAATAAGTGACGCATAGATATATAAATTCGCTCGATCGCGTTCGTTGATCTTCTTGCTCTTGATATCGACATATTATTATTTTATTTCTTAGGGTTATTATAGGCTGCATTTATCTCCATGAGTTCATCGTACCATGACTGACCAAACTTTCTAATCAAAGCATCTTTGGTAAATTGTGCTACGTTTACTTGTAATTCTTTGCCTAAGGTACAAGCATCGGAACAAATATCCCAAACATCATAGTTAACCGCACTAAAATTTGAATATTCCTTAACACGAACCGGATATAAATGACAAGAAATTGGTTTCTTATAATCGATGAAACCTGCCTCATATGCTTTTTCTATGCCGCACTTAGAATAACCATTTTCTTCAAAAACCAAATAAGCACATTCTTGATGATTGACCAAAGGCGTGGTCCATTCACCATCTTCGTCTATCGTATATTTCCCTTCTCGCTCGATGGCATCTATCCCTTCTTTACGTAAAAAAGGCTTGATATCTTCATAGATATCATCTAAAATATCCAACTCTTCAAAATCCAAAGGTGCACCCGCATCACCTTCTACACAGCAAATACCTTTGCATTTGGATAAATTACAAACGAACTCTTTTTTTAACAATTCTTCTGAAACAAGGGTTTTACCAATTTGAAACATTTTTGCTTATTTTGTAACATGCAAAGATACAACTTTCTATGCGATTTTAATGTATTTTTGTGGTTTGAAGAATGAAAACACTTTTAGAAAATATCCGAACTGTAGACGATTTACGTAAACTATCGATACAACAATTACCAGAATTGGCCTATGAGCTTCGTGATTTTATATTGGACACACTTTCTGTGAAACCTGGACACTTGGGGGCAAGTTTGGGCGTTGTAGAACTTAGCATTGCCTTGCATTATCATTATCAAACACCGGAAGATTTGCTTATTTGGGATGTAGGCCACCAATCCTACCCGCATAAAATATTGACCGGCAGAAAAGAAAACTTCTACACTTTGCGTCAAAAACAAGGAATCGCTGGTTTTCCTGTTCGTACCGAAAGTATGTTCGACCCTTTTGGTGTTGGCCACTCTTCTACTTCTTTATCTGCTATAATTGGGATGGCAACAGCCGACAATTTGCATCATCGCAACCGAAAACACATAGCAGTTATTGGCGATGCCTCGATAGCCTCTGGGATGGCCCTAGAAGCCATGAATCATTTAGGAGATACGGATCTGGATGTTTTGATCATTCTCAACGATAATTCTATCGGGATAGATCCTTCGGTAGGAGCACTGAAAAGTCACTTCGCACAACTTGACCAACAACGCCCCAATATTTTCGAAAATCTTAATTTGCACTATTTAGGTAGTTTCGATGGTCATTCTTTCGATGATCTTTTCTATGCCTTTTCTTTGGCCGATAATACCAATGGTCCTAAAATAATTCACCTGAAAACCACCAAAGGAAAAGGTTATAAAAATGCAGAAGAAGATCAGGTAAAATGGCATTCACCTGGAAAATTCAACAAAACAACTGGTGAAATCCATAGTCATGCTGCACAAACAACTTATCAAACAGTTTTTGCAGAAACCATGCAAACACTAATGGAACACAATACAGATTTGGTTGCTATTACTCCTGCAATGCTTACGGGAAGTAATTTGATAGAACTGAAAAAAAAATTCCCACAACGCGTCTTCGATGTCGGTATTGCAGAACAGCACGCCCTTACCTTTGCAGCTGGCTTAGCAACCCAAAACTGTTTGCCCTATATGGCTATTTATTCTACTTTTTTACAAAGAGCTTACGATCAATTGATCCATGATATTGCTTTGCAAAACCTACCAGTGGTTTTGTGTATTGACAGAGCAGGTTTTGTAGGAACTGATGGAGCCACCCATCATGGTTATTTTGATTTGAGTTTTCTAAATAGTATTCCGAATACGATTGTAGCAACGGCGAGCAATGTAAAAGATTTTATCGATATTTTGTACACCGCACAATTCACACAACAACCTTTTGCTATTCGTTTTGCCAAAGAAGAAATCAGCTATTACCAAGAAAAACGTCATCCAGAAAAACTTATTATTGGTGAGGCAAAAGTAAGAACTAAAGGGACAGAAATTGCCATTTGTGCCTGTGGAAAAATTGCCGACCGCATCCGAAAGATAATTCACCGACACCAACTAGAAACAAAAGTTACACTCATCGATTTTGTTTTTATCAAACCAATCAATGACAATATTTTTAGTGATTTAATGAACTTCCGAACGGTTCTCACATTCGAGGATGGAATCCTCAACGGTGGCATGGGTCATACAATTCTCGAGAATTTAATTGCTTTGGATTTTGACGGAAAGATAGAAAACTTCGGTTACCCGGATGCTTTCATTGAGCATGCGACAATCGATGAACTTAATGAATTAGTCGGTTTGGATGATACTAATATAGAAAAAATAATTTTCGAAAATTTAAACTTTTAACTCCAAATCTCATCCAACCGAAAGATTTCTCGATTTCAGGCATAAGAATTGCAAAGACTTTCATGATATAAAGTTCATATGATGAGGAAAAATCTTATTTTATTTTTTGGCATTTTTGTATTGATGAGCTCTTGTACAGTAACGAGTATGCCTGCATTTTATGACAAATATAGCAAGCAAGGAACTTTGGTTTCTGTACCAGCAATTGCTGTGAAAGCTCTAGGAAAATTGAGTAACAATCAAGAATTTACCAATTACCTGAAATCTTCTAAAATTTTCGTAATGACCGAAGTTTCCGACAGAAAAATGAATCGCGTAATGCGTGACCTAAAATCTTCTGTGCAAGGGGAGCGATATCAACAACCAATTCACCTGAAAAAAGGCAGCAAAACTATCGAAGTTGCTTTACAAGAAAATCAAAACCGCGTGAAGGGAATGATTTTGGGTATAAGTGGTTTTAATACGGTTTTGGTTATTCAATCAAAAGTAGATATCCCGAAAGAAACAATCCATAATGCACTAAATGAAATCAATGATGATTTTATCGATGATTTGATGGATTTATTGGTTAACTAAAAATCCAATCCTAACAAAAAATTCTGTCTTTTTTCGACTATCTTTGTGCCATGAGTGGAAAATTATATTTTGTTCCTACTCCTGTAGGCAATTTAAAAGACATGACTTTTCGGGCTGTGGAAGTTTTGCAATCGGTGGATATTATTTTGGCCGAGGATACCCGAAATAGTGGAGTTTTATTGAAACATTATAACATTTCTACTCCTATGCGTGCCTATCATATGCACAATGAACATCGGGCAACGGAAGATATTGTCCAGCAATTGCAGAGAGGTCAACAAATCGCTTTGATTACAGACGCCGGAACGCCAGGTATCTCTGACCCTGGATTTTTATTGGCAAAGGCTTGTGTAGAACACAAAATCTCTATGGAATGTTTACCTGGAGCAACAGCTTTTGTACCCGCATTGGTAGTTTCTGGTCTACCCAATAATGAATTTACTTTTGTTGGATTTTTACCGGTTAAAAAAGGCAGAAAAGCAAAACTAGAATTATTAGCCAACGAAAAAAATACCTTGGTTTTTTATGAATCTCCTCATAAAATTGGTAAAACATTACACGATTTGGCAAACTATTTCGGGAAAGAAAGAAATGCAAGCTTATCCAGAGAAATTTCTAAAAAGTTCGAAGAAACTTTGCGTGGAACTTTGGCCGAATTGATCCTAATCACCGAGCAACGCTCTCTAAAAGGTGAAATGGTATTGATTGTAGAAGGCAAAAAATAAAATCTGATTACTCATGGAAACGGATATCTTTTATATTCATTTGCCAAGTTGCTTTACCTTGCCAATAATTTTGCTCTAAAGTATAAACTGCATCAAAAGGAACGCCCAAAATAAGTTTATCTTTTGTATTACCTAATTTGAAGCCAATTGCCGTAAAAGTCATTCTTTCACTTCTTTGATGAACTAGGAAACGCAAATGTTCTCCATCTTTCCCCATTGCACGTACATCGGTAGCTACTAGATCTTTGGACAAAAAAGTAGGATTCATATTTTCGGGTCCGAAAGGCCCCATCTGGTGTAATATCTTTTTAAAAGAAGAACTGATTTCTTTTAGTTTTATTTCTTTATCAATTTCTATGGTAGGAATTCTTTGTGATTCTTGTATAGAGTTTTTCACTGTTTCCTCGAAGCTTTCTCGGAAGGCTAAAAAGTTCTCTTCTTTTAATGTTAATCCTGCAGCTGCCATATGTCCTCCAAATTTTTCGAGGAACTGAGAGTTCAAATTCAATGCTTGATACAAATCAAAACCTTTTACAGAACGTGCAGAAGCCACCAATTCGCCATCATTTCCTTTGGTAAAAACAAGAGTAGGTTTGTAGTATAAATCTACCAAACGAGAAGCTACAATCCCAATCACACCCTTGTTCCATTCTGGATCATAAACAACGGTGGTATAATTTAGACTATGATCAATTTCGCTCAATTGTTCGATTGCTCCATCGGTAATATCCGAATCTAGATCACGTCGACGTTCGTTTAGTTTTTTTATTTTATTAAGATACTTTACAGCTTCGTAATCATCACTACTCAACATTAACCTTACCGCATCGTAAGCATGTTCTATCCTACCTGCAGCATTAATTTTCGGTGCAATTGTAAAAACTAAATTCGAAATATTGAGATTTTTCTGGATATTATCAGGAATCATTTTTGCAAACCCTGGACGAGGATTTTCATTGATTCTCTTCAGACCAAAATATGCTAGAATTCTATTTTCGCCTGTTATCGGTACAATATCAGCTGCAATACTCACAGCCAACAAATCGAACAAAGGTTCTAAAGTATCGAAAGGTAATTGATTATGCATCGCAAATGCATGCATCAATTTAAAGCCAACCCCACAACCCGAAAGCTCTTTGTACGGATAGGGACAATCTTTTCTTTTGGGATCGAGAACGGCTACTGCATTCGGAATATCTTTTCCTGGTAGATGGTGATCACAAATAATATAATCGATGCCTTTTGTTTTGGCATATTCTATTTTATCCAATGCTTTAATACCACAATCTAATGCAATGATAAGACTCACATCATTATCATGAGCAAAATCGATGCTTTGAACAGAAACGCCATATCCTTCCTTATAACGATCTGGTATATAGTAACTTAAATTCGAATAATAGTTGGATAAATATTCATAAACTAAGGTTACAGCTGTTGTTCCATCAACATCATAATCACCATAAATCAAAATATTTTCTTGATTTCTGATTGCTTTCTGTAACCGATCTATAGCTACATCCATATCTTTCATCAGGAATGGATCGTGCAATTTCTCTAAAGATGGTCTGAAATACGCTTTGGCTAAATCGAAAGTATTAATTCCACGTTGCAACAAGATAACGGCCAATGCTTCTGGCACATTGATCAGTTGCTCCATGTGTAGGACATCCTCTTCCTTGGGTTGAGGTTCTAAAAGCCATCGGTTTTTCATTAGGATTTTTTATTGATAGGTAAAGATAAGGCAGGAAAAGTTTATAAAAAAAGGGAAATTCTTATTTCCCTTTTTCTACATATTTACTTATTTACTTCTTTCACATATTTTTCTAGAGCCATTGTCATGGAGGGTGTTTCTTTTGTTGGGACTTCGATATCGATTCGTAAGCCTAATTCTTTTGCCATATCTACCGTCGATTTACCAAATGCAGCAATTCGTGTGTTTTCTTGTTTAAAATCTGGAAAATTATCGAATAAAGATTTTATTCCAGAAGGGGTGAAAAACACAAGAATATCGTATTTCACATCTTCTAAATCTGATAAGTTGCTGGATACGGTTCGGAATAAAATTCCTTTTTGCCAATCTATTTTCAGATTATTTAAGGTGTTCGGAATTTCATCTTTCATCACATCTGAGCATGGCAATAAAAACTTTTCGTCTTTATGTTTTTTCAACAAAGGTACCAAATCGGCAAATGTTTTTCCTCCTGTGAAAACTTTTCGTTTTCTGTAAACGATATATTTTTGTAAATAAAAGGCAATAGCTTCTGACTCGCAAAAATATTTCATTGTATCGGGTACGGTATAACGCAAATCTTCTGCCAAACGGAAAAAATGATCAATTGCATTACGGCTTGTGAAAATTACGGCTGTAATTCGATTAAAATCAATCTTTTGATGACGGACATCTTTTGCGTCTACGCCTTCTACTTGAATAAAAGGTCTAAAATCGATCTTGATTTTGTTGTTCTTCTCCAATTCATAATAAGGAGAAGATTCGTTTTGAGGTTTTGGTTGTGAAACTAGTATTGATTTAACTCGCATAGTAAAATTAGATTACCTTACCCGTGAAAAGCAATTTTATTAGCACTAAAATGGGTAAAATTTCTAGAGTGCAAAGGTATAAAATATTATGATACCAAATCTTAGAAAAGTTGTTTTTTTGCGACACATACCGGTAAAATAACTCCCACAAACGGTTAATTACTAAAAAAATAGTTGCCGATAACATTATATATACTTTCGGGATTGAACTATAAAAAAACAGAAAGCTCAAAACCATTAAAACCAAAACATTTCTTGCATTGACATAACTCGATGAGTTGAAAAAAAATCGAAAGTCTTGTTCTTCATAAAAAGCATTGTGATAAAACAACTCTAGAATCACCTTTACGAACATGACTCCCATTACAACACCTAAAACTATGAGAAATTTTGTAAATGAATGCTGAATGTCTTGACTAAAGTTTATATCAAAAAAATTGATTATCAATAGAGTTATCAACACAACATTAAGTACATTAATCACCATACTAAACACAAAGGTATTGTCATCGGCAAAATTCATGTATTCGTTTCGGTTACTCAACGCATGAAAGTTGCTAGCAAATAAAAATTTTACGGCACAAATCATCAACAAACATCCTACTAGGACATACAAAACCCAGTCTGGTGTAGGCGCAAAACGTGCAATTGGTATTAAGTCTACTAGTTGCATAATCTTTTACAAAAATAAACAAAGAACTTAAGTATTGTTTATATTTGTTCACTCAAATTTCTAATCAATGCCCAAAAATTTGGTCATCATCCCAACTTATAACGAAAAAGAGAATATCGAATCTATATTGAAAAGTGTTTTCGTGCTGCAACCTCAGTTTGATGTTTTGGTTGTAGACGATAATTCACCAGACAAAACTGCTGATATTGTTCGTTCGTTGCAAAAACAATTTCCAGATCGATTGTTTTTAGAAGTAAGAAAAGTAAAAGACGGTTTGGGACGTGCGTATGTACATGGTTTTCAGTGGGCAATAAAAAACAATTACGATTTTATTTTCGAGATGGATGCTGACTTTTCTCACAATCCGAATGATTTGCCTATATTATTACAAACCCTTCAGACAAAAGCAGATATGGTGATTGGGTCGCGTTACTTAACCGGTGTAAATGTGGTCAATTGGCCAATGAACAGGGTTTTGTTGTCTTATTTTGCTTCGAAATATGTTCGTTTCATTACGCGTTTACCAATTCATGATAGCACAGCAGGTTTTGTTGGATATCGTTCAGAAGTGTTAAAAGATTTAGATTTGAGCAAAATTCGTTTCAAAGGATATGGATTTCAGATAGAAATGAAATACCGTACATGGGTAAAAGGTTATCGTTTGATAGAAGTACCAATTATCTTTACGAATCGTGTCTTAGGAGAGTCGAAAATAAGTTCTAATATTATGGGAGAAGCTGTTTTTGGAGTAATTGCTCTTCGGTTGAGTAAAATTTTTGGTAAGCTATGAGAAAAACCTTATCGATCGTATTATTAAGCTTCGTTTTCTTGGCATGTGAGGAGGCGAATATTCCGAAACCCAATAATTTGGTTTCTAAAAAGGAAATGACAAGTCTGATGAGCGATTTGTACCTTCACCAAACGATGATGCAAAATGCCTATGAAAATCAGGACATAAAAAGTTATGCACAAAACGCTTTGGCGGTACTCAAAAATCACAATATAACTTTAGAAGCTTTCGAAGCTAGTTACGAATATTATAATTCTAATCCTACCCTATACAAAGCTATCCTAAAAAACGCTAAAGATCAGCTTGTCAATAAATTACCAAAAGAAGAGAAGGAAAAATATTTACAGACACAGCAAGAAATCCTACAACAAGAGGAAGAAAGGAAAAGGCGAGAAAAGTTACAATTCTAATTAGTGATAAGTTGGGTGATTGTGTAGATAATCAATCCGACCAAACCCCCGACCAAAGTTCCATTGACACGAATATATTGAAGGTCTTTCCCTACCTCTAATTCTAATTTATTGCTTAATTCTCTACCTGACCAATTATCGACTGTTTTACTTATCAATAATTCTACCTCACCAACATTTCTAAGAATTAATCGGTAAATGAACAAGCGAATCCAACCATTGATTTTACGTTGTAATTCGTTATCGGTTTCTAGGGTTAAAGCTAGTTTTTCGATATTTTTGCGAAGATAATTTCGCATTGTAGAATTTTCTTCTTCGAAACTTTGTGTGAGACTCTCCTTCAGAGTTTTCCATAAATCGACTGTATAATACTTCATTCGTTCATCTGTAATAAAATCATCTCGCATTACCGAAAGTCGATGTTTCCAGTCGGGTGAAGTAGAAATTTTATCAACCACCTCTCTTAAACTTTTTTCTATGTTTAGTCGAAATTCGTGCTGCTCATCTTGTTGTATTTCTTCTAAATAAGTGACCACTCCTTCAACCACTCCTTTCGAGATGCGCTTACCTACAAACATAGAAATTATCGGATGTTTTTCTTCTAATTTTTCTTTGATTATTCCATTGCTATCGTACATATAATCAATAGCTTTTGGTAAAATTGCATTAATGATTTCGGTATGTTTATTTCGGTCGAGCATATAGTTTACCGACGAAGCAACAAGCGCTTGTAAATCGAACTGTCTTAACATTTCTGCTCCTTTATCACTGAGAAAATTTACAACATCCTCGTCATTAAGGTCTCGAACAATTTTCGATGAGATATTCATCAATTCCTCTTCTAACAAATGTTGATTGTCTGGTTTTTTCAGCCAATTATTTGCCAAGCTCACAACGTCTAACTTTTCTATATAGGGACGAATATTTGTCGGAGTCAAGAAGTTTGTTTGCACGAAATTACCAAGATTGTCGCCGATAGCATTTTTACTTCTTTCGATAAGATTGGTATGAGGAATTTTTAGTCCCAAAGGATAACGAAAAAGCGCAGTTACCGCAAACCAATCTGCCAAAGCCCCTACCATTGCTGCTTCTGAGAAAGCTTTCACATATCCCATCCAAGGCTTCGGAGTTTCTTGTTCTAAAAAAACCATCCATAAATAGAGTAAGGTCATCAGTACAAAAAGTCCAGTTGCGATGGCTTTATGTTTGCGTAATTGTTTTTTTTTTTCGTCGGTTGTCATGTAAAAATAGTCAATCCAGAATCTAGAAAATCATAAATTAAATTCTGTTTAATAATTAATTTATTTCGGGATAAACCAAAATAGGGATCTGAAGAGATTGCAATAGTTTCTTACTGTAATTTCCTTTAAAAATTCGCTCGATACTGTTCATATCTCGATGAATGAGACACAATACATCTATATTTTTTTGGGTTACAAAATCTGCAATACCTTTGTTGATATCTTTATTAACGAGTACAGTAATTTCTAGTTCATCATCCTTAAATTCTCTTTCCCAAAAATTTTTTACTAATGCTGCATCGCTATCCAAAATATTATCTTTGGCAATATGAACCAGCTCTAGTGGTCCTCCGTTTCGTTTTGCTAAAACAATTAATTTCTCTAATGTGCGACGTTCTTTTTCTAATAAACGGCTTGCAAAACCTAATCGTTTTTCGGGTTTGAAACTAATGTTTTTCGGGATAGCCAAAACCGGCACAGAACTTACATTAAAAGCATTTATCGTATTGGTGCCCAACCACTTATCATTCATTGTATTTGCACCATCTGTTCCCATTACCACATACAAATAATCATGTTTACTGAGCATTTCTTGCATATTGATAATTAAATCACCCGACTCGAAATAGCCTTGAAGATTGATTTCGAAATGTTCATTTTGATGATCTTTGATCGTTTCAAGATAGTCTAAATAATCACTGAATTTTGCTCTGTTGATTTCTTGTGTATCAAGATATACATTCGAGGTTACGTGCAGTACATCAATATCTACGTCGTATAATTTTGCTAAATTCAACGCATAAAGAAATGCATTATCTGCTGCTGCCGAAAAATCTGTAGGAAACAATATTTTTTTCATATCCTGTTTTTTTATTTTTAGTAGAATAGGTTAATCAATAAGCTGATTTGATAGCCTAAATTTAGACAATTACCTTCAGATATCAGATAGTTTACAGATTTTATTTATGTTATTTTTTTGGCAACAATTTATATCCTACCAAAAAATAGAATCAATACCCAAATCGACGAAGATCTATATCGCGTTTACGCCAGTCTTTTTTCACTTTTACATACAGTTTAAGAAAGACTTTTTTATCGAAAAACTTTTCCAATTCTTCTCGTGCTTCCTTTCCTACTCTCGATAAAGCTTCTCCTTTGCGTCCTATGATAATTCCTTTTTGCGAATCACGCTCGACATAAATATCAGCTTCTATATAAATCATGGTCATCTCTTCTTTAAATCGCTCGGTAACCACTTCTACCGCGTACGGAATTTCTTTCTCATAATGCAAAAGAATTTTCTCTCGAATCACTTCATTAACTATAAATCTCTCCGAGCGATCAGTCAACTGATCTTCTGGATAATACATTGGGCCGTTGGGTAGTAGCTCTATGATTTTATTGATCAACAAATCGATGTTGAAATTTTCTTTGGCAGAAATTGGTAAAATCTGTGCGTTGGGTAATAAAGCATGCCAATGATCTACCGCTTGATCAAGTTTTTCCTGGGAAACCAAATCTATTTTATTGAGCAAAATTAAAGTCGGCACATTGGTTTGCTGAATTTTCTCGAAAATTTCTTCATTCTTCATTCGTTTCTCACCCACTTCTACTACATAGAGCAAAACATCTGCATCGATTAAAGACTCTTTCACAGAATCCATCATAAGATTTTGCAATTCATACGCAGGATCTATAACTCCTGGCGTATCCGAAAACACTATCTGATAATTTTCTCCGGTAAGAATTCCTTTTATACGATGACGCGTCGTCTGGGCTTTGTGTGTTGCAATCACCAAACGCTCTTTCATTAGTAAATTCATTAAGGTCGATTTCCCAACATTCGGATTACCAATAATATTTACAAATCCCGACTTGAAGTTTTCATTGTTTCCCATTGCACAAAGGTACACTTTTTAGTATTTTGATAGAAGTAGGATGATAAGTTTGATGATTATTTTTCGATTTTGGATTAATCTTTGCATTTTATTACTTGATAAATAACACAATAGTTTTATATTTATCTATAAATTTTTTGAAAAAGGAAAATTATGAAAGTGGAATTAATTGCAAAGGAAGATGTACAAAACTATAAGTTTCTTACCGCCTCAAAAGAAGAAAGAAACGTGTTGCAGGAAAAATTAATCGGTGCACAAAGATTAGGAAATGAGTTCAAAGCAAAATCATATATTACGTTTCAGACCGATCAAGGTCCCAAAAAAATAGAAACCACCGTATGGTCTGTGACCGAAAAATATTTACAAATCAAAAACGGAGTTTTAATTCCGCTAAGCTCACTAATCGATATTAGCTATTAATATCAGAAAATTTATTGTATCAAGATATCCTAAGAAAAAATAGAACCAGAAGACACTTAGTATTAGGTGTCTTTTCTTTATCTTAGACCCATGAAGCAAAAAAAAGATTTTTCTCAATTATATTTTGATAGAAAGTTGATATTCAACCAACACTCATCAAATACAGTAGAGTTGGATAGCGTACAAGTAAAAGATTTGTACACCTATGAAGATGTGAAAAACTTAAAACAAATCGGTTTTCTATCGGGTGTAGCGCCTTTTTTACGCGGACCATATACCACTATGTACGTACGACAGCCATGGACAATACGTCAATATGCAGGATTTTCTACAGCCGAAGAATCCAATGCTTTTTATAAAAGAAATTTAGCAGCTGGGCAAAAAGGTCTATCCGTTGCTTTTGATTTAGCTACACATCGCGGTTATGATTCTGACCACGAACGAGTAGTGGGTGATGTCGGGAAGGCTGGTGT